>JAFTUK010000024.1 GCA_017466325.1 Bacteroidaceae bacterium
ATTCAACAGATCTTAAACAGACATTCCATATTAGAGATTCAAGGTGCAACGCACCGGGACCTTGTTCCCGATTAGTTATCCTTAGAAGAATCCAAACAGGTTTAAGTTATTCAAAGGAAAATGAATCCCAAATCTCTAATATTCTGTGCCTTCCGTGGATTATGTGTGCGAAAAATAATTCCGTTTAAATCCGTACAATCGTGTTGATAATAATAGATTCGTCCGATTCGTGTGATTCGTGTTCAAAATCGATCTAACTTAACACTTAACAGTTAACACCTCTCCCCCCACCCTAATTTGTTTCCACGAGGAGGAAAGTTTTGCAACATCGCGAGAAAGTGCAAATTTGGCCATCTAACGATTGACGAATTTACGGTGAGCAAGATATTTATAGACCACGAATCACACGAATCGAACGAATTAAAAACGTTTGCTCGTTTAACACTCCGCTAACCGCTCATCCGCTCATCCGCTCACCGTTAAACGTTAAGTGTTAAGTGAAACTTCATTGGCATTGTACATCTCTGTCAATAGGCAACAGATAAATGTAAACTATAGACTTTTATCTTATTAGTATTTAATTAATTAATATTAATATAATAAAGTGCCAATTTAATTAATAGAGTATAGTAATACTCTTATACTCTATAGCCTTAAGCATAAAACAACCCCAAAAACCACTCTAAAACCACCACCTTGAGCATAATTTCTTGTATCAAGGCAAGACATCTCATTTAACGCTTAACGTTTAACGTTGAGCGGATGGCAATGAACGTAATTGTTTTCAATTCATCATATGAATCAATCAGCAAATAATAAGAGAATAGCCAAGAATACATTGATGCTATATGTTCGCACGCTATTTGTAATGCTAATATCCCTTTACACGAGTCGTGTGGTATTGCAAGTATTAGGTGTAGAGGATTATGGCGTATACCAGGTTGTTGGTGGATTAGTGGCAATGTTCTCTGTCATATCCAGTTCATTGTCTTCTGCCATCAGTCGTTTTATCACGTTTGAAATAGGGCGTGGTGATGTGGAGCGATTGAAACGGATCTTTTCCACCAGTATCATCATTCAGTTGTGCCTGTGTGTTATAGTCGCATTGGCAGTTGAAATAGGTGGATTGTGGTTTATGCACACAGAGATGCAGATTCCTGCCGGGAGACTGGAGGCTGCTGAATGGGTGTTGCATTGCTCTGTTTTAACTTTTTGTCTCAATCTATTGAGTATTCCTTATAATGCGTGCATCATTGCCCATGAACACATGAAGGCATTTGCTTATGTTAGTGTAGTTGAGACTGTACTGAAATTAGGAATCTTATTTTTGATCGTTTATTCGCCAATCGATAGTTTGGTTACTTATGCCATATTGCTAACCGTAGTCGCTGCCTTAATTCGTTTGGCATATACAGTTTATTGTCACAAGCATTTTGAAGAAACAAGGACAAAACTCATTTTTGATAAAACTATTTTCAAAGAGATGTTTGGTTTCTCAGGCTGGAGTTTCTTCAATAACACCTCATTTATCCTCAACAACCAAGGCGTAAGCATGTTGATGAATGTATTTTTCGGTGTAACGGTAAATGCGGCGAGAGGTATTGCAATTCAAGTAGAAAGTGCTGTTCTGCAATTTGTAAATAATTTCACAACAGCATTAAACCCACAAATCACGAAGAGTTACGCAAATGGTGATTTGGATAGTATGTATAAGTTAGTATGTCGAGGTGCTAAGTTTTCTTTTTTTTCAATGCTAATACTTTCATTACCTATTATCTTAGAAGCAAATCAAATATTAAGTATATGGTTGACTAAGGTTCCAGAACATACTGTTATATTTGTACAATTGTCTATGATTATGGGAATGTGTGATTGTATCGGTACTACAGGATATACAGCATGCATGGCTACTGGTAAATTGAAAAGGTATTCTTTAACATTGACTCCACTGATTGTTTTAGAGTTCCCATTATCATGGTTGCTATTTTATTATGGAGCGTCTGTTGAAAGTTCATATTATTTATACATACTGATAAAACTTCTTGTATTGTTTGTTCGTATGTATTTAATGCAACGTATGATTGGACTTAACTGCTTAATGTATATAAAAGGAGTGTTTTTTCCGATAGTCTTGACTACATTATTCTCCATAATTCTCCCAATCTTAATAATAATCTTTATGGACGAAGACATATTAAGATTCTTTATACTGCTTATAGTATCTGCTATTTCAGTAATAGTTTCTGTATTATTCCTTGGTATGACACGAATTGAACGAAATATGATTATTCAAAAATCCAGCAATCTTTTTTCAAAAATTATCAAAAGATAGAAATCTGCTATGCAAATATTAATATTAGGTGGTACTGGTGCAATGGGTCTCCCACTTGTTCAGATATTATCTTGTGAAAATGATGTATATGTTACAAGTAGAAAAGAAAGAGCGTCAACAGGGAGGATTAAATATATTTGCGGAAATGCTCAAAATAGGACTTTTTTAGAAGATGTGCTTTGTAGAAAGAATTGGGATGCTGTTGTGGATTTCATGGTACGTAGTGAGGAAACGCTCAAGGACCTGGCACCACTATTTTTAGATAACACGAAGCAATACGTCTTCATTAGTTCTTCTCGAGTGTATGCAGAAACCGAAGGGCTGATAACAGAAACAACTCCCAGATTATTGGAGGCATCGACGGATAAAGAGTATCTAAAAACTAAGGAATATGCTTTATCTAAAGCTCGTGAAGAAGATGTTTTACTAAAATCCGGTAGAAAGAACTATACAATCATTAGACCAACAATTTCATACAATACCCATCGTTTGCAGTTGGGCGTTTTGGAGAAGGAAAATTGGTTGTATCGTGCCTTGAAAGGTCGAAGTATCGTATTTTCAGAGGATATTAATGACAAGATTACAACTATGACTTTAGGGGACGATGTTTCCAAGGGGATTTCGTCAGTAATTGGGCAGGATAGTGCCTTAGGAGAGGTATTTCATATCACAAGTCCTATATCGTTGCCTTGGAGTGAGGTCTTGCAAGTATATCTTTCAGTTCTTAAGGAACATTTAGGTAAGGATGTACGCGTAGTAATGACAAAGAAATCAGTAAACCTTAAATTTAAATGGAGAATATATCAAGTTATCTATTGTAGATATTTCAATCGCACTTTTGATAATAGTAAAATCTCTCAATATTGTGATGTCAATGATTTCACTCCTCCTCAATTAGGATTAAAAAAATGTTTGGAAGATTTCTTGAAAAATCCGATGTTCCAATATATACCATGGGATTTAGAAGCACTCCAAGATAAAGCATCTAAAGAGTTCACGCCTCTGGGGGAAATAAGGGGAAGAGGAGCGAAGTTTACTTACATATGTTATCGTTACAATTTAGAACTTATATATAAATTAGCAATATTAGTCCGCAAACTCATTTTTAGAATTATTAAATAGTTTTTTACATATGGCAAACGAATTATTTTATTCAAACGAGCGCAACATTCAGATAGTGATTTCACTTTTGAAGGCAAATAATATCAAGAAAATTGTAGCCTCTCCTGGCGCAACTAATTTCTCTTTTGTGGGCAGTTTGCAAAACGACCCCTTTTTTGAAATTTACTCCTCTGTAGACGAACGTTCTGCTGCATACATTGCCTGTGGTATAGCTGCAGAAAGTGGTGAACCTGTAGTATTGACTTGTACAGGATCAACCGCTTCACGTAACTATCTTCCAGGTTTGACAGAGGCTTATTATCGCAAGCTCCCAGTTCTTGCAATTACTTCGCATCAAGGCAAGGACCGCTTGGGGCAATTGATTTTCCAAAACATTGATCGTAGCAATCCTCCCCACGATGCTGTAAAGTTGTCTGTGGAACTCCCTGTTGTTAAGGACGAGCGTGATGAAGCCTATGTAATGATGGAGGCCAACAAGGCGATATTGGAACTGCGTAGAAATGGAGGTGGGCCAGTTCATATCAATATGTTTACTACATACAGCAAGGATTTTTCTGTAAAGGAACTTCCTCCAGTGCGTGTGATGAAACGTATTCAGGCATGGGAGACGATGCCTGAAATTCCCCAAGGAAAAATATGTGTATATGTTGGTTCTCATGTTCATTTCACTCCAGAGCAAACTGATGCTGTAGACCGTTTTTGTGCCACTTATGATGCTGTGGTTATTTGTGACCATACGAGCGGTTATTATGGCAAGTATTTCCTGCTTCCTACATTATCACAGTTTCAACGGAAAGAAACATTGTTTGAAAGATTTGATTTGATGGTTCATATAGGTGAAGTTTCTGCGGCTACCTTTGCAGGAACCATCCCTGTAAAAGAAATATGGCGTGTAAGCGAGGATGGTGAATTGCGCGATCCCTTCAAGAAACTTACTACCGTTTTTCAAATGTCTGAGCAATCTTTCTTTATGCACTATGGAAAAGATAAGGCTGACAAACATACGTCCATAGACAAGTATCGCACGGCATTTGCAGAAATTTATAATCACATACCAGAACTTCCTTTCTCCAATATCTGGACAGCATCTCAACTTTCAGCACGTTTGCCTAAGGGGTCTTTGTTCCATATCAGTGCTTCGAATAGTCGCCGTTGTTGGAATATGTTCCATTTGCCAGAGGGTGTCCAGTGTACCAGTAATGTCGGATGCTGTGGTATTGATGGTTGCACAAGTAGTTTGATAGGTTCGTCATTAGCCAGTCCTGAACGTCTTTGTTATTTGGTGACAGGTGATTTGGCATTCTTCTACGATTTGAATTCTTTGGGTAACAGGCATGTTGGGAATAATATTCGAATATTGTTGATAAATAATGCTATAGGAGCAGAATTTAAGATAAGTCAACATTATTGTTACACATTTAGAGATGATGCCGATAAATATATGGCTGCCGCAGGACATTATGGAGCAAAATCTCCTGTTCTTGTAAAGCACTTCTCTGAAGATTTAGGCTTCCAATATCTGTCTGCAACAAACAAGGAAGAGTTCCTTACTGCATTAGAAACATTTGCGAATCCTAGTATCACGGACAAACCTATGATTCTTGAAGTGTTCACTACACATGAAAACGAGAATGAAGCATTGAGATTGATGACATCAATCACGTTTGACGCAAAATATAAGGTTGCGGATGCCATTCGTTCTGTTGCAGGAGAGTCTGGTATTAAAAAAATCAAAAATTTACTTGGTAAGGGTTAATAGATATGCATGGTTCGTATAATAACATGCTAAATGAATTATGAAAATAGGAATAGTAACCCAACCGTTGTACAATAACTACGGAGGTCTGCTGCAGAACTATGCCCTGCAGCAGATACTTAAACGCCTCGGCCATGAACCTAAGACGATAGACTTCGTAGTACGTATCTCCTTCATGAGGTATCTGCTTTCAACCTGCAAGCAGTTGCTGATATCAGTATTAAAGTGCAGACGTCCCCAAATCAGGCCTTATGTTGCCATACCAACATTCAGGAATCCCATAATGACTGATTTCGTGAACAACCATATAGATACGACAAGGATAGTCCATTCTTACACCAAGGAAATCATAAATGAGGAGCACTTTGATGCCATTATAACAGGCAGCGATCAAGTCTGGCGACCTATATATAATAGGTATATAGAAGACATGTACCTGAAGTTCGTTCCTGATAGCATTAAAAAGATAGCATACGCAGCCTCATTTGGTGTAGACACATGGGAATATAATTCACGTCAGACAAGGAGATGTGCCAAGTGTGCCAATCAACTTGATGCTGTCAGTGTGCGTGAGAGCACAGGTGTTACCATCTGCAAGGATTATCTTGGTGTGGATGCAACATGCGTCTTAGACCCTACTATTTTGGCTGGAGTAGATGCATATAAAACATTGCTAAAGGAAAAAAAAGGTCCAGATTACTTGTTTGCTTATATCCTTGACATCACACCCGAGAAGCAGGCTTACGTCGAAAGTATGGCAAAGAGCAAGGGATTAAAACTTATCATTCGAGGTGCGGACAAGAATGCCACCTTGTCCGTAGAAGACTGGTTGTCTATGATAGCAAACTCTTCCATGGTAGTTACCGACTCCTTTCACGGCACAGTCTTTTCCATCCTATTTCACAGGGAATTCTATTCAATAGTAAATGTAGCACGTGGAGGCACACGCTTTGCCTCATTGCTCTGTCCCTTGGGATTGGAGCATAGGATGGGCGATGTTTCTCAACTCCAATCCTTAGAAACATCCCCCATTGATTGGAAACGAGTTGACTATATTCTTGATAAACAAAGACAAGATAGTATGAACTTCCTAACCAGTGCCTTGAAAAAATGAATCCCAAAATAAGTGTCATAGTCCCCGTATATAAAGCAGAAAAGTACCTGCATCGTTGTGTTGACAGTATCCTTGCCCAGACCTTCACCGATTTCGAGGTTCTATTGATTGATGACGGTAGTCCCGACCGAAGTGGTGAGATATGTGATGAGTATGCTAAAAAGGACTCTCGTGTCCGTGTCTTTCATAAGGAAAATGGAGGAGTTAGTTCTGCAAGGAATATGGGGCTTGATAATGCAGTAAGTAATTGGATTACATTTGTTGATTCAGACGATTGGCTCGATTGCTCAACATTGTTCATTTGTTCACAATACTTACAGGATTATGATATCATTAGATTCTCTGCGACATTCATTTTTGATAAATTAGGAAAAATAAAAAAAATCCAAAAGCATAAAGAATATATAACAAAAAAATCATATGTATACGACTTACTTAATCGGAGCATACCATTGATAGGTGCGGCTGGTGGACTGTATAGAAAAGATAAGATAGATGAATTTAATATAAGATTTATCAATGACATAAGTAATGGTGAAGATTGGTTTTTTGTGTGTGAATATACAATATTATGTGCAAATAGCGTAAAGACTATCAATGTTCCATTGTACAATTATGATCTATCAAATGATTTTTCTTGTACGAACACATTGAGCGTTAAAAAATATTTTGAATCAGTTTATATATTTAAGAAAATAGAAACGCTATTGCGCTTAAAAGGGTTATATTTAGATATAATTGAGTATGCGAGAATTGCAATAATCCTTGATGCCTTGCTCGTATTTGTGAAGTTAAATCTTTCATGCAAAGATTTGTTGTACTATAGAAAAAAATTATTTGATGAGATACCATGCCCTAAAATTACCTCAATCATTAAATCCAATATATCATTATTTCACAAATTAATTATCTGTAGTATTTATTTTCGCTATTCCTTCATTGCAACATGCATAATGTTGGAAATAATTTATGCCAAAATGTTTCAATTTAAAAACAGATGATCAGTAGACCTATTGATATATTATTTATATTGCTTTGGTGTTGCCTATGTTTATTTCCAGATGGTCAGTATTCTGGGCATATTCTTTCAACCTCATTGCTAATACATAATATTTTTTATTGCTATAAATGCATAATTAACAAAAATGGAGAATTGTGTATATTGTATTTATTTATGATAATGTTCTCAATTCCTCCATTTGAATATTATGTATTTAAACAGTCAATAATTGAATACTATTTTGATGCAGTATCTTCAGAGTATATATATGCTGTTACATTGCAATTGTTTTTATTTCATATAGTATTCCCTTTGTCTCTTGATTTTAAGCATAAACAGCAATTACAATTATACAAAAATAATTTTATTTATGTAATCTGTTTGGCTATAACAATGTATTGTATTGTTGCTAGTGGCAGTGGAGGTAGCATTTTTTCTGAAGGTGGATACAGAGGTGCATTGGAATCTGGTAGTAGGGATTCGCTATTGGCTTATGGTATGATTTTCTTAATGCTTTCCATGGTGTCTGCTCATTCTAGGGTCAAACGTAATTTAGTGTATGTCGTTTCGTTGATTTATATTGCAAAAAATTTATTATATGGTGGTAGAATAGAAACGATGTCTTTGTGCATAGCTATTTATAGTATAAGGTTTCAATATATAATATCGTTAAAACGTGCTTTGTTATTAGCTTTTCTCGGATTTTGCTTTATGACCTTTTGGGGTATTATGCGACAAAGTGGAAATCTTGAGGTTGGATTAACATCAGAAGATCTTGCAGAAAATGCAACAGCTAATGATGTATTTTATTCATCAATGCGCGTATACTTTTTACTTGATTATGGTTATTTGGATTTCACAGATAGATTGATGTCCTTTCTCAATTTTCTATTATCTGCTGTAATGCCGGTATCCTCTCCATTAGCAAATCTTTCCACGTATATGATTGATTATTATAATTGTGGAGGCGGTGGTCTCATATCAACTTATTTTTATATATGGGGGGGGTATTTGGGGATAATATTTTTAGCATTAGTGTTGTCAAAATTATATAATTTGGGAAACAAGAACAATTCTTCATTTTATATGAGATTTTATGTTGTGTTACTTCTTGCAATGGCTCCAAGATGGTTTGCTTATTATCCAATTCAAATAATTAAATATTGTTTATACGGTGTAATAATAGCATACATACTTAACACCATAAGTAAAAAAGTTTATAAAAATAATACATTATGCCAAGGCTTCTTCAAATAAACGTAACTGCCAATTGGGGATCTACTGGTAAAATAGCCGAAGCAATTGGTATCTGTGCAATAAAACTGGGATGGGAAAGTAATATTGCGTATGGCAGATATTATAATCCTTCACAGTCTCATTTAATTAGCATAAGTTCTACGACAGAAACATTGTTGCATTATGCTGCACAAAGGATTATTGATAACGAAGGACTATGCTCTAAATATTCAACAAGAAAATTAATTAAAGAGATTAGACGAATAAATCCAGATATCATACAACTTCACAATATACATGATCATTATCTGAATTATCAGATGTTATTTGAATACCTAAATAAAACGGATATAAAAGTAGTATGGACTTTTCATGATTGCTGGGCATTCACAGGACATTGCATGCATTTCGTTACCAAGAATTGTGAGAGGTGGAAAAACGGTTGTCATCATTGTCCGCAAAAGGGAGAATATCCGAAATCTTTGTTGGATAGGTCAGCACAGAACTATGATTTGAAGAGGTCATTATTTAGTGCAAATAAAAATCTGAATATAGTTGCTTGTTCCGATTGGATTGCAGAATTTGTGAGAGAATCGTTTTTGAAAGAAAAGAAGATTCTGGTTATTCATAATGGAGTAGATTTAAATGTGTTCAAACCATCATCTGCTAATAAAGAAAATAAAAAATTATTTAAGGTATTAGCTGTATCAAGTGTATGGACAAAAGAGAAAGGATTGTTTGATATCTGTAAATTGCGTGCATTATTTCCTAAAGATATCGAGATAGTATTAGTAGGAGTGTCTCCAAAACAGCAGAAGAATTTACCTGATGGCGTAATCGGTATCCAACGCACACAGAATGTTGGTGAATTAGTACAGTTATACAATGAAGCTGATGTCTTTATTAATCCGACGTATGCTGATAATTTCCCAACTGTAAACCTTGAAGCCCTTGCATGCGGTACTCCTGTAATCACATACAATACTGGTGGTTCTCCAGAAGCAATAGACGAGAATACTGGCATTGTTGTGCCTCAAGGTGATTTAAAGGCATTAGCAGAAGCAATTCTCAAACTAAAGAAAGAACCTTTGTCTTCTGAGGCATGCCGCAAAAGGGCAGAAGTTTATTTTGATAAGGATAAATGCTTTAAACAGTATATTGATTTATATAACGAACTTATATCTTCACAATAACAGATGTTAATACGTAAATTAGGTTTATATGCCAAGTATTGGCTTGCTAAGATAAGGTATCGTCATGCTGTTACTTTTAATGGTTATACGGTATGTTTTGCTTTTCCTGATAGTAAAATAGACTTTAAACTTGGCGATATAAAAACTGTTATCAATAGTGATTTCGTTAGCAATATGGTTGGTTTGTACCAGCGTACCATTATAGTTGCCCGTTATGGCGGTAAGGTTTCTATTGGTTCGGGATGTGGTATAAGCGGTTCTACAATATACGCAATGAAGGAAATTACTATAGGTGATAATGTGCTTATTGGTGGTAATTGCAAGATAATTGACAATGACTTTCATCCGTTACCTGCCTCTTTGCGTGTTGATCAGAAAACAGAGGATATAAAGAAACGTGCCATAATGATTGGTGATGGTTGCTTCATTGGGGCCAATTCCATCATTTTAAAAGGAACAACTTTAGGCAAGAATTGTGTTGTCGGTGCCGGAAGTGTCGTTTCAGGTTCATTCCCGGACAATGTGATAATTGCAGGAAATCCGGCTAAGATAATAAAGAATAACAATCCCTAATTTAAAGAATGCCTTTTCTGGATAAGACATATCTACAGTTCTTGGCTCTTCTGCGTGCTGGTTTATGGGGCAAGCCGGAGAACGAACAAATATTCCATCCGGATGTGGACTGGAGCGAGGTTATGCGTGTGGCAAGGGAGCAGGCGTGTCTGGGTATAACAATTGATGGATTGGGGCATTTGCAATCTTGCAAACCAGACAAGAAACTGTTGATGGAGTGGTTCTCGTCTGTTCAACAGATTGAACACACAAATTATGTACAGTACCATGCTATTGTTTCAATAATATCCAAATATAGGGAAAATAAAATTGAACCAGTTTTACTGAAAGGACAGAGTGTGGCCCAATATTATCGTAATCCAAAACATAGGCAAGGTGGAGATATTGATTTGTATTTAAAAGATGCTTATGATGAGGCTAATGCTATAATAGGGAATTTGCCAAATGCCAGAGGGCATGAGGAAACGATATACCATAAGTCTTTTTCCGTTTCTGGACAAGAGATAGAGAACCATAGATGTCTCGTGCATTTCTATAACAAGAAAAATCAGAAAGCATGGGAGTCAGTCATGTCCAATTGTTCTCATATAACAGAACGTGTAGATTTGTCTAATGATGATGGCAGAACTTTCCCCTTGACGGTACTGAATCCCCAGATGAATGCAATCTACCTTTATCTACATCTGCAACATCATCTGTTGCAAACTGGTGTTGGATTGCGTCAGGTTTGTGATTGGGCTTGCTTATGGAAGGAGGGGGAAAAGGATATTGATAAGGAACTGTTCTTGAAGGTGGTGGATACGCTGCCAATAAAGAGGTGCATGAGTGCCTTG
Source organism: Bacteroidaceae bacterium (assembly GCA_017466325.1). GTDB lineage: Bacteria > Bacteroidota > Bacteroidia > Bacteroidales > Bacteroidaceae > Physcousia. The sequence goes on from JAFTUK010000024.1 coordinate 11,160, forward strand.
ACATGGATTTTGGTCAACTATTTGGGTTTGCCTTCTGGGGTTATTCCTTTGGATATAAACAACCGAAAGGTGGAAAAAGACGGAGAACTGTTGCTGAAGGTGATATTGGAGGGGGGGAACTTTGGCTTGGAAACAGGAGTGATGGATGGTTTTGTTAGGAACAGACATTGGAATAATATGAAATCGTATGCCGTTGCTCTTAGGCATATGATGAGAGTAAGGCGGTTATGCCCAAGTGAAGTTGATGCCTATATCAGGTATTGGGTAATGGACAAGATCAGGACAAAATTGCGAAATGCACAGGCCTGAGGGACGTGATGAGACGACATTGTTGTTCACTTGCTTTTGGGTGTAGAAGAATGTTTCGCGGATGTTAACAATGTTTGGAGTACCTCCTCCAAATATAATAATCCCTCTCAGTGAGGGACAGAATTGAGTAAAACTATCTCTCATTGAGGGAAAATAGCATAACTTATGAAAATTTCCATTATTACTGCTACTTATAATAGTGCTGCTACAGTTAGTGATACGTTGGAGAGCTTGCTGAGGCAGAGTTACAAGAATTATGAGCTCATCATAAAGGATGGAGGGAGTAAGGATGACACTTTGGAAATCTGCCGCTCATACGAGCCTGCTTTTGATGGCAGAATGAAGATAATATCTTGCCCAGATAAGGGATTGTATGATGCCATGAACCAGGGCATAAAGGCTGCAACAGGTGATGTGGTGGGAATTCTTAATTCTGACGATTTCTACACATCTTTTGACGTGCTGATGGCCATTGCGCGCCAGTTTGAACGTACACCTGAAATAGATGCGGTTTATGGTGATATTCATTATGTTGACTGGGATGATACCACACGACTTAAGCGTTACTATTCCTCCCGTCTGTTCAGACCGGGTTGGATGAGGCTGGGTTTTATGCCCGCCCATCCCTCGTTCTATTGCCGAAAGAGTGTGTATGAGAACTTTCGTTTGAATGTTTCTTCCATAGATGGATGGAAAGGCGAAACGGATTGTGCATATTTCAATACGACCTATAAGATTGCTGCAGATTTTGAATGCTTGCTTCGCATGCTGTATTGTGGCAAGATTAAGACGGCTTATATCTGGAAGGACTTTGTCACTATGCGACATGGAGGTGCAAGTTCAAGCGGTTCGGCCGCTCATAAACAAATTAATCGCGAACATCTGCGTGCTTTGAAGGAAAATGGCATCTATTCGAATATAGCAATACTTAGTTTGCGCTATATATACAAAATAGGTGAACTGGCACTGGGGAGAATAAGGCGGACAGCGAGTGTTTTCGCATAGATATATTATTTTACCGGACGCCAATAATTATTAATCCAAATCATCCATTAGACTGTTACTAGCTAATGAGGGCATATTTTCCCCTTCTCTTTCATCGCTTCTCGGTTTCAATGGTCATTAGCATCATAACGCAATGACCGATTTGGGATTATTTGAATAGTACAAAAAGCAGGATTGCACGTTCAAGGTGCAATCCTGCTTTTTGTATGTTGTCGTATGTTGGCTTACTTCTGGTTCCAGAAGTCTTCCTCGGCCTTCTTCTTGCGCATGTACTCGTTGTACTCGGCCTGCATTCTTGCGTTGGTAGCCTGCTGTGCAATGGCCTCGTTGAGGCGCTTCTTCATGTCCTCGGCACGGTTGGCGTATGTGATGTCGGCCTGGCCAGCCTTGTCGCAATAGGCAACAGCACCCTTCAGGTCGTGTGCCTTGATGAGGCTCATGGCCATCTGCCAGTAAGCGGCACCGGTGAGGGCTGGGTTGAAGGCGATTGCCTTGTTGATGTATTCCTCACCCTTGGCGAAACCGCCGCTGGAGATGAGAGCCTGGGCAACCTTGATGCATATTCTGCCACGTGTGGCGTCATCGGCAGCAAGTTCCAGAGCCTTGTCGTAGTAGGAGAGGGCTTCGGTAGCCTTGCCGTCCTTCTGTGCCTTCTGTGCCAGACCGATGGAGGCGGTGAAAGTGGGCTGGATGTCGTAGGCTGCCTTGGCATATACGAAATAGATGGAGTCGTTGTCGCAACCGTTCTGGGCCATCAGGTTCAGAGAGGAGTTCAACTTGGCTACATCGTTTTTGTATACATCAAACTTCTTGGTGTAGATGGCAATGATCTGTTCGCGGTCGGCAGCACCACTGTTTGCAAAGGTCTGCTCGATAAGAGCCAGAGGGCCTTCGTACTTTGCCAGCAGTTTCTGTGCCTTGGCATCATCGCTGGCAGCCTTGGCCTCTTTGGCCAGCTGGAGCATGGTTTCGCAAGCGTCCTTAGAGTCCAGATAGTCCTGCAGATACTGCTCGCGCAGAGCGTTGGGAGCGCTCTTGTACATGGCGTCTGAGGTCAGGAAGAAGTTCTGGAGCACGGAACCTTCTACCTCGCGGCCGCCCTTCTCGTTAATCATGCGGATAGCGTCGGAATAGTTCTTGTAGCTGGTGTTCAGGGTGTAGTTTGAACCAGGAGTAGAGGGAGCGGTCCAGTTGTAGTAGTCGGCCTTGATTGCGAGAACGTCACCAAGAGTGCTCTTCAGGTTCTCTCTCTTCTCCATGCTGTTGAGGGTGTCCAAACGGGCTGCACGCTGGTCGAACATGTACATCAGGTCGTTGAAGTATTCCAACTTCTTGGTCTGGTCCTGTTCGGCTATAATCAGTTGGTAAAGCATGAAGGGGGCATGACCCTTGTAGAGGCCAGAGATGGCGTATGGGGCGTGCTTCATGAGCCATTTCCATGAAATGTGGGCGTCTTTCCAGTTCTTGTTCTCAATGCCCATCTGGAAACTGCTGATGTGTCCGCGACCTACAACAACGCTGTCTTCGCCGGCTGTGGCCGCAATTCTCTCGTCGATGGTCGCTCCTTCAAACTGTGCCATGGCAGCAGATGCAAATGTTGCCAGGCATGCAAAAGCAAGTGTTCTGATTTTCATAATTGTCTGTTATATTCTTTTTGTGATTATTCTTCCATTCGTACATTCTCGGTCCAAAGTTCCTGCATCTCTGTGACGTTTACGGCTTTTACGAGTGTTTCTCCTCCGTCGGTGGTGGTAAGGCAGAAACGGTCAGTATAGTTCCTGATGCTACCGTAGATGATACCTGGTTTTCCGGTAATTTCGCTTTCCTTGTTGATGTAGAGTGTATCCCCTTTGTCGGTGATGAATTCCAGTACGCTCATTCCGGTTCTTTCTCCCAAATGTCCCCACAAGGCGTCTTCTGGCATGGTTATGACCAACAGGGTGTCGCGGGAAGGCGCGTCGGGCTTTTTAATTTGGGTGTTTGGCTGATGTGGCCCGTCTGAGGTCCTCCCGTTGTGGCATGCTCCAATACTCATTCCACAGATAAGTACTGTGAATATGTAGACTATCTTTCTCATGTTGCGCACAAAGGTAGTGCTTTTTCTGCATAAAAGGTAGGTTCGTTCCTTTAAAATTCAAAAAATAGTCCAAATAGAAGGTCAAATTATCCAAAATACACTATCTTTGCACACAATTTTTGTAAAACCGTGCTATGCACGTTATAATATTAAATAGGTATAGGAGATTAAATCAATGTTTTTGGACATCGTTTTGCTTTTAGTTGGAATTGCAGTAGTCGTGTGGGGTGCAGACAAGTTCACCGACGGAGCGTCCAGCATGGCTCGCAGATGGAATGTCAGTGAGATGGTAATCGGTCTTACGGTGGTGGCCATGGGCACCAGTATGCCCGAGTTTGTGGTAAGTTTTTTCAGCGCATTGGAGGGTAGTGCCGACATGAGTGTGGGCAATGTCGTTGGCAGCAATATCTTCAATGTCTTGTTGATTGTAGGTTTGTCTGCGATGATGATGTCCATGTCGTTGACAAAGAAACTGCTGACGAGAGATATTCTCTTTGTGATATATTCCTCGCTTATCCTGGTAGCATTGTCTCAGGACGGAACATTGAGCAGATGGGACGCACTTGTCCTGCTGATGTGCTTCAGCATGTACATGATATATTCATATAATGTTGCGCGTAGCGGAGAGGAGCAGGAAGATGGCGTCGGAATTATATATGGTTGGGGCAAGACCTTGCTCTATATGCTGATTGGTTTGGTATGCCTTGTAGGCGGTGGCCAGTTGCTTGTGTCCAGCGCTTCGTCTTTGGCCACATCGTGCGGAATGAGCGAAAGGGTAGTGGGGCTTACCATCCTTGCCGCGGGTACCAGTTTGCCGGAGTTGGCCACCAGCATTGTTGCCGCAAGAAAGGGCAGCAAGGGGTTGGCGTTGGGCAATGCCATAGGCAGTAACCTGTTAAATATCTTCTTTATACTGGGTACCAGTGCCTTTATCTGCCCGATGAACATCAAGGGTATCGGAACGCTTGACTGGATTGCACTGGTGGGCAGTGGCATAGTGCTGTTCGTATTCGGAGGCACCGGCCACAAGATAACAAAAATGGAGGGCGCGGTAATGATTGCCTTGTACGTCCTGTATATGGTTGCCCTGGTGATGGGGTGGCAGGTCAATCTCGGTTTTTAATCATTTTCAGAGTGGGCGTAATCTTGTGAAGTTTGCGCCCCTCTGCTCTTTTTACCACGGTGGAACCGAGAAGTTTCAGCGTGTATGTGGAATCTGATGTTTGAGTCAGTTCTGCTTCCTGGGTTTCGCTGCCCATGTCGTTGGAAAGCCTGAGTATGGCTTTGTCCTTCTTTATCTGAAACGAAGTTACTGTCCATACCCCGTAAATATTTCCGCCCAGGTAACCGTTCATGGGACCGAACATCTCCATGCCGGGGACTTCAATGCTTTCCTCGTACAAGTCAATGTCCAGGGTTATCTTTTCTTTCGGGTCGGTTAAACTGAGTTTCCATGGTTTGCCGGCATGGATGGCAAGGCATAGCGACAATGCAAGTAATGCAAAAAAATGTCTCATTTCCGTATGTGCTTATATTTGCAAATGCCTTGCAAAGTTATTCAAAAAGGGAGAATAAGTGATAAAATGACAGCGGTTTTTATGTTTTTTAAATAATAATTTGTATCTTTGCACGCGATTTAAGATATTTTTTAAGACAACAACTATCATAATGGCAAATACAAAGCTCTCTCCCGACTTCATTTTCGAGTCAAGTTGGGAAGTCTGCAACAAGGTCGGTGGCATATATACCGTCCTCTCTACTCGTGCCAAAACCCTCCAGGATGCCATGCCTGACAAGGTTGTTTTTATTGGCCCCGATTTTTGGCAGGGAAAAGAAAATCCTTTGTTCATTGAAGACAAGAAGATGTGGAAGTCTTGGACAACCAAGGCTCGCAAGGAAGGACTGGAAGTACGTGTAGGCCGTTGGAACATTCCCGGCCAGCCATGCGTGGTTCTGGTAGCCTTCAACAAATACTTCCCCATGCGCGACCAGTTGTATGCCAACCTTTGGGAGTATGCCAAGGTGGACAGCATGAACGGTTACGGTGACTATGACGAGGCCAATATGTACTCTTATGCTGCGGGTCTTGTGGTGGAAAGCTTTTACCGTCATTCTCTGGAGAAGACATGCAAGAACGTGGTATATCAGGCACACGAATGGATGACCTGTCTCGGTGCAATGTACATCCAGCAGAACGTACCTGCCATTGCAACTATCTTCACCACCCATGCCACAACCATCGGCCGTAGCATAGCAGGCAACAACAAACCATTGTACGACTATCTCTGGGCCTACAACGGCACACAGATGTCCAAGGAACTGAACGTGGAGGCCAAGCACAGCCTTGAGCGCGAAACCGCTCACCGTGTTGACTGCTTCTCTACCGTCAGCGACGTTACTGCACACGAATGTGAGGAACTGATGGACAAGAAGTGCCATGCCGTCCTGCCCAATGGTTTTGAGGCTGATTTCGTGCCCAAGGCGGCAGAGTTCAAGCGCAAGCGCAAGGAAGCCCGCGAAATGATATTGCACATGGCAAATTGTTTGACAGGCTGCGACTTCCCCGAGGATACTTTGATTATCGGCACAAGCGGACGTTATGAGTTCCGCAACAAGGGCATTGACGTATTCATCGAGGCAATGAACCGTCTCAGCCGCGACAGAAACCTGGACAAGCAGGTTCTGGCATTGGTAGAGGTACCCGCTTGGGTTGGCGAACCCCGTGAAGACCTTGTGGAGCGTCTTTGCAGTCCCGACAAGTTCGATACTCCTTTGGAATGTCCTGTAATCACCCATTGGTTGAACGATATGAGTCATGACAACGTTACCGGCATGATGAAATATCATGATATGTGGAACCGTCCCGAGGACAAGGTAAAGCTGATTTTCGTTCCCTGTTATCTGGATGGCAAGGACGGTGTGATAAACATCAGCTATTACGATGTCATCATCGGCAAGGACCTCAGCGTATATCCCTCTTATTATGAGCCCTGGGGTTATACTCCCCTGGAGAGTGTGGCTTTCCACGTTCCCTGTGTTACCACCAGCCTTTCCGGTTTCGGCATGTGGGCAAACAGCGTGAAGGGTGGCAACTCCACCATTATGGACGGTGTGGAGGTAATCCGTCGCACTGACTACAACTACAGCGAGGTTGCCGACCGTATCAAGGAGACCGTTTCCGACTTCTCCCGTCTTTCCGACAAGGAAGTGGAGGAGGTGCGCAAGAAGGCCAAGAAACTGTCTGACAAGGCCCTGTGGAAGAACTTCATCAAGTACTACTATGAGGCTTACGATATAGCACTGAAGAACCGCGACATCCGTGTCGCTTCAAAATAACCACCTTATTCTACCTTATTGAAAAATACAAGATTAAACAAATAAAAACAAAAAATTATGAGAATTAAAGCAAGCAACGCCAATGCGGCTGCATGGAGAGCAGTCTCTGCAAAGAGCAACATCCCTGCCGAGTTTGAGAAGTTGAATGAACTGGCCCATAACATGTGGTGGGCTTGGAATCACGATGCACGTAGCCTGTTTACCAGCTTGGATCCCAAGTTGTATGCCGAGTGCGGTCATAACCCCGTTCTCCTGCTGGAGCGTCTCTCTCATGAGAGAATGGAGGAGTTGGCTCAGGACAAGGCCATCGTGAAGAAGATGAACGACGTGTACTCACAGTTCCGTCAGTACATGGACGTGGAGCCCGACAAGAACCGCGCTTCCGTTGCATACCTCTGCATGGAGTATGGTCTGAACCAGGTGCTGAAGATCTACTCTGGTGGTCTTGGTATCTTGGCCGGTGACTACATCAAGGAGGCTTCTGACAGCAACGTGGACATGTGCGCCGTAGGTTTCCTGTATCGCTACGGTTACTTCACACAGACCCTGAGCATGGACGGCCAGCAGGTTGCCAACTACGAGGCTCAGAACTTCGGTTCACTGCCCATCGAGCAGCAGCTCAACGCTGACGGCACTCCCATGGTTGTGGATGTTCCCTACATGAACTACTTTGTTCACGCATACGTTTGGCGTGTAAACGTTGGTCGCGTTAAGCTGTATCTGCTTGACACCGACAACGATATGAACAGCGAGTTCGACCGTTCTATCACCCACGCTCTGTATGGTGGTAACTGGGAGAACCGTCTGAAGCAGGAGATCCTGCTGGGTATCGGTGGTGTTCTGCTGCTGAAGCAGCTCGGCATCAAGAAGGACGTTTACCACTGCAACGAGGGTCATGCAGCACTGTGCAACGTACAGCGTCTGGTTGACTACGTTAAGGATGGTTTCAGCTTCACCGAGGCTCTTGAGCTGGTTCGCGTAAGCTCTCTCTACACCGTTCACACTCCCGTGCCTGCAGGTCACGACTACTTCGACGAGCAGCTGTTCTCTAAGTACATGAGCGGTTATCCCCAGCTTCTGGGTATCTCTTGGGACGAGTTCATCGGCATGGGCCGCATGAATCCCGAGGACAAGGGCGAGCGCTTCTGTATGTCTACCTTTGCTTGCAACACCTGTCAGGAGGTTAACGGCGTGAGCTGGTTGCACGGTGAGGTCAGCAAGAAGATGTTTGCCGGTATCTGGAACGGTTACTATCCCGAGGAGAGCCACGTTGGCTACGTTACCAACGGTGTTCACTTCCCCACATGGTGTGCTAACGAGTGGCGCAAGCTCTATGCAAAGCACTTCGATGCCAACCATCTGGCCGACCAGAGCAACGAGGAAATCTGGCACGGTATCTACAACGTAAGCGATGACGAGGTTTGGAAGACACGCATGGAGCTGAAGACCAAGCTGGTTAACTACATCCGCGAGCAGTTCCGCGACAGCTGGCTGAAGAACCAGGGTGATCCCTCACGTGTAGTAAGCCTGATGGACAAGATCAACCCCAATGCCCTGCTGATCGGTTTCGGCCGTCGTTTCGCTACCTACAAGCGTGCACACCTGCTGTTCACCGACCTGGAGCGTCTGGAGAAGATCGTCAACAACCCCAACTATCCCGTACAGTTCCTATACACTGGTAAGGCTCACCCCGCCGACGGTGCAGGTCAGGGCTTGATCAAGCGCATCTACGAGATCAGCCAGATGCCTCAGTTCCTGGGCAAGATCATCTTCCTGGAGAACTACGACATGCAGTTGGCTCGTCGCCTGATTTCCGGTGTTGATATCTGGATGAACACTCCCACACGTCCTCTCGAGGCCAGCGGTACATCTGGCGAGAAGGCTCTGATGAACGGTGTTGTAAACCTCTCTGTACTTGACGGTTGGTGGCTCGAGGGCTACCGCGAGGGTGCAGGTTGGGCTCTGACCGAGAAGCGTACATACCAGAACCAGGCCCATCAGGACCAGCTGGATGCCGCTACCATCTACAGCCTGCTGGAGAACGAGATCATGCCTCTCTACTATGCACGCAACTCTAAGGGTTACAGCACTGGTTGGGTGAAGGTTATCAAGAACTCTATCGCTACTATCGCTCCTCACTACACCATGAAGCGTCAGTTGGACGACTACTATAGCAAGTTCTACAACAAGCTGCGCGACCGTGGCAACGCCCTGCGTGCCAACGGCAACAAGCTGGCCAAGGAGATTGCTGCATGGAAGGAAGAGGTTGCTACCAAGTGGAACGACATCAAGGTTCTCAGCGTTGACGCCAACGAGGCTCTGATGAACGGTCAGGTAGAGGCCGGTAAGGAGTACAACGTGAAGGTTGTTGTTGACGAGGCTGGTTTGAACGATGCTGTAGGTATCGAAATCGTTACCGTGCGCACCGACAAGGACGGCGTAGAGGCAATCTACAGCGTTGAGCCCATGAAGATGACTGGCAAGAACGGCAACGAGTTCACCTTCGAGGGTACTCACGTTCTGGACAACGCCGGCAGCTACAAGTCTGCCCTGCGTATGTTCCCCAAGAACGAGAACCTGCCTCACCGTCAGGACTTCTGCTACGTAACATGGTTCTAATCCGCTCCGTGCGGACATGATAGGGCAATTTCTTTTGAAATTGTCGGCATATAAAGGAGACGAGTGTCTGTCAAGGGCGCTTGTCTCCTTTGTTTTTGATCCGTTTTTGCACAAAACGCGCGCTTTTGTTTGGGTATGTCAAATTAAAGCACTACTTTTACCTTCCGTAAAATCTATCGTTAACATAAATTATTAATCTAATTTTCACTATGAAGAAGACATTTATCAGTTTTGCCGCCATTGTGGCGGCGGGTTGTATGCTCTTTTCCTGTTCTGCCGAAGTGAAGCAGGCCGACTACAATGTCATCCCTGTCCCTGCCGAGGTGGTAATGGGCGATGAGGGTGCATTTGTGCTTACCGACGGCACAAAGGTGTTCTATCCCGAGGGCAATGCAAAGATGCAGCGCAATGCCGAGTTCCTGGCCGAGTACATGCTGGAGCAGACTGGCAAGAAACTGGTACCCATGGAAGGCACCGAGGGCAACGGTATCGTCCTGCAACTGGCTCCCAATGCTGAACAGCCCGAGGGTTATAACCTGAAGGTTACTCCCAGTCAGGTAATTATCACTGGCGGTTCAGAGGCTGGCGTGTTCTATGGTATCCAGACTTTGCGCAAGTCAGTTGCCGATGCCAAGGACGCAACCGTGACTCTGCCCTGTGTGGAAATCAACGACGCTCCCCGTTTTGCCTATCGTGGCAACATGCTTGACGTGTCTCGTCACATCTTCAGCATGGACTCTTTGAAGCGTCATATCGACATGCTGGCCCTGCACAACATCAACCGCTTCCACTGGCATCTGACCGAGGACCAGGGCTGGAGAATAGAGATCAAGAGCCGTCCTTTGCTCACCGAGAAGGGCTCTATGCGTAAGGAGACCGTCATCGGTCGCAATTCCGGCAAGTACGACGGTATCCCCTATGGCGGCTTCTACACTCAGGAAGAGGCCAAGGAACTCGTCAAGTATGCTGCCGAGCGCTACATAACCATCATCCCCGAGATTGACATGCCCGGCCACATGATGGGTGCCCTGCATGCCTATCCCGAACTGGGTTGCACAGGCGGTCCCTACGACGTATGGACCATGTGGGGCGTTTCCGAGGAGGTTCTCTGTGCCGGTAACGATGCCACATTGCGCTTCATCGAGGACGTTCTGACCGAGATTGTGGAAATCTTCCCCTCAGAATACATCCACATCGGTGGCGACGAGTGCCCCAAGACCCGTTGGAAGGAGTGCCCCAAGTGTCAGGCTCGCATCAAGCAGCTGGGCATAAAGGGTGACGACAAGCACACTGCCGAGGAGTACCTGCAGAGTTTCTTCATCAGCCATGCCGAGAAGTTCCTCAACGAGAAGGGACGCCAGATTATTGGTTGGGATGAAATCCTGGAAGGCGGTCTTGCACCCAATGCCACCGTTATGGCTTGGCGCGGTGAGAACCATGCCTACGAGGCAGCCCGTCAGGGACACGATGCCATCATGGCTCCTACATCTTATTTCTATTTCGACTACTACCAGACAAAGGACGTTGAGGGCGAACCTCTTGCCATCGGCGGTTATGTTCCCGTTGAGCGTGTGTACAGCTTCGATCCCCAGCCTGCTCACCTTACTCCCGAAGAGCAGAAGCACATCATCGGCGTGCAGGCCAACCTGTGGACAGAGTACGTTCCCACCTACAGCCATGTGGAATACATGCTCATGCCCCGTATGGCTGCCCTTTGCGAGGTACAGTGGAGCGCTGCCGACAAGAAGGACTATGAGGACTTCCTGAGCCGTCTGCCCCAGTTGGTGGAAATCTACGACATGAAGCAGTACAACTATGCCACACATGTATTTGACATCACCGCCAAGATGACTCCCGATACCGAGGAGGAGGTACTGAAAGTTGCTTTCAAGACTATTGACAACAGCCCCATCTACTACACTCTGGACGGCACAGAGCCCACCGCTCAGTCAGAGAAGTACACCGACACGCTGAAGATCAACCAGGCATGCACCATCAAGGCCATTGCCATCCGCCCCACAGGAAACAGCCGTGTGTTCCAGGAAGAGATAAATATCCACAAGGCCAGTTTCAAGCCCATCACCATGCTCCAGCCCATCAACCGTCAGTACGAATTTGACGGTGCCGGCACATTGCTGGACGGTCTGAAGGGTAACCACAACTACAAGACTGGTCGTTGGATAGCCTTCTTCAAGAACGACATGGAGGCTGTCATCGACCTGAAGCAGCCCACTGAGTTCAGCACCGTTTCTATCTCTACCTTGGTGGAGAAGGGTGACTGGGTGTTCGATGCACGCCGCTTTGCCGTTTCCACTTCCGAGGACGGTGAGAACTTCACCGAGGTAGCTGCCGAGGATTATCCTGCCATGACTCTGGACAACCCCAACCAGATCTACGAGCACACACTGGATTTCATGCCCGTTACTGCCCGTTACATCAAGGTGTATGTACAGCCCGAGCATAGCCTGCCCGAATGGCATGGCGGTAAGGGTCATCCCTCATTCGTGTTCCTGGACGAGATTACAGTCAACTGATAATGATAAAGGAGTAGGGCAGGGGATAAACCTCTGCCCTCTTTGTATCCTCTCAGCACCCCCAGCGTTAGAAGCTCGCTGGCGATGTTTTTATAAAACCACTATTCTTTGTTCCTCTTCGCCCTCTTGCTATAGAGGACAAAGTAGCGGGACACCTGAAACTCAGAAACCTGAAAGCAGCCTAAACCCACTTTCTTCCCCTAAGTTAGGGGAGGTGTCGCAACGCGACGGAGGGGTCTGTACTTTCCTCCATGTCCAAATAGAGGCTTGGCACAATATAAACGCCTATAACTCAATCATATTGTCTCGTTTACCGGACTCCAGTCGAACAGGAATCCCCTTTTACTGGACAGCAACAAAAAGCAAGCCCGTGGCATAGAGCGTGGGCTTGCTTGTCTTTTTTTGTTATGTACCTCTTTACTTCTTGTTCTTTAGCAGGTCGCGTATTTCGGTCAGCAGTTTCTCCTCTGCGCTGGGTTCGGGTTCGGGCGCGGGAGCAGGTTCTGGCGCGGGTATTTCCTCTTCCTTCTTCTTCAGGTTGTTCAGCTTGGCAATGCCCTTGACCATCAGGAAGATGCAGAATGCGATGATGAGGAAGTCGAAGGTCTGCTGCAGGAAGTTGCCGTAGTTCAGAGTCACGGCAGGTACGGCTGCCTCTATAACTTCTCCAGCCTCGTTCAGTTTTTCGGGAACAGCCTCCTTCATGGTGAGTTTCAGGTCGGTGAAGTTAACACCGCCCACCAGCATGCCCACGGTGGGCATAATCAGGTCGTTTACCACAGAGGTAACGATCTTTCCGAAGGCTCCGCCAATGATTACACCGACGGCCATGTCAATCACATTGCCCTTCATCGCGAAGGCCTTGAAGTCCTGTAAAAATGTACTCTTTGCCATTTAAAATGATTTTTTTAGTGTTTAATAATGTTGTCTTGTTAAAATTTATTTTTCATTTGCGGTGCGAAATTAAAAAGAATTTTGTAAATTTGCGCAAAGAAAAGAAAGAAAAGTGAGTAAAAACTTAGTTTATGCCCTTGTGAGTATGGCGATACTCATGCTTGTCGTGGCATGCAAGAGTGCAGAATACTGTAATTGCGGCTGATGCACGGACCACTGACGCCATTCACTGGCGCCAGCCAAAGGATGTTGAAAGGGCATATATATATATTATAATAGTATAGAGTTAGTAAACCATAGTTTTTCATTTTAAAATCTAATTAAAAAGTAAAGAAATGGCAACAAAAGTAGGTATTAATGGTTTCGGCCGTATCGGTCGTTTCGTATTCCGTGCTGCTCAGACTCGTGATGACATCGAGATCGTAGGTATCAATGACCTGTGCCCCGTTGACTACTTGGCATACATGCTGAAGTATGACACAATGCACGGCCAGTTCGACGGTACCATCGAGGCTGACGTTGAGAACAGCAAGCTGATCGTTAACGGTAAGTCTATCCGTGTAACTGCTGAGCGCAACCCTGCTGACCTGAAGTGGAATGAGATTGAGGCTGAGTATGTAGTTGAGTCTACAGGTCTGTTCTTGTCTCAGGACAAGGCTCAGGCTCACATCGAGGCTGGTGCCAAGTATGTTGTTATGTCTGCTCCTTCAAAGGACGCTACTCCCATGTTCGTATGCGGTGTAAACTTCGACAAGTACGAGAAGGGCACTCAGTTCGTATCTAACGCTTCTTGCACCACCAACTGCTTGGCTCCCGTTGCTAAGGTTCTGAACGACAAGTGGGGTATCAAGGACGGTTTGATGACCACCGTACACTCTACCACTGCTACTCAGAAGACCGTTGACGGTCCCTCTCTGAAGGACTGGCGTGGTGGCCGTGCTGCTGCTGGCAACATCATCCCCTCTTCTACAGGTGCTGCTAAGGCTGTAGGTAAGGTTATCCCCGAGCTGAACGGCAAGCTGACCGGTATGGCATTCCGCGTTCCCACTCTGGACGTATCTGTAGTTGACCTGACTGTAAATCTGGCTAAGCCCGCTACTTACGCTGAGATTTGCGAGGCAATGAAGGCTGCTTCTGAGAACGAGCTGAAGGGTGTTCTGGGTTATGTTGACGAGGACGTTGTTTCTGCAGACTTCCTGGGTGACGCTCGCACCTCTATCTTCGACGCTAAGGCTGGTATCGCTCTGACTGACACCTTCGTTAAGGTTGTTAGCTGGTACGACAACGAGATCGGTTACTCTAACAAGGTTCTCGAGCTGATCGCACACATGAAGAAGGTTAACGGCTAATCCAACAATCCGTTATAACATTATGGCGCCCGAAGGTTACCCCTTCGGGCGTCTTTTTTTCTGGCAGGGTGAACTGAAGCGTAAAACTGAAGGCGGACTTGCAGAACTTGATGAATGCAGGTGAATAAATGCGGAAACTGCTGTCTACGACCTCTATGGACATCGTGTGCCTGCTAAACGTTGAGATGGTCTTTTCATCTTTTCGTTATTTTTGAGTTTGCCGAAGTATATACCACGCTGATGTGGTATAGAAGTTGCGCAGATATGGAATATAGGCAAGGAAAGTCCATAGGCGGCGAGGATTTATGTGGAACTTCTGTTTGTAGTGCGGGTTGATGAACCAAAGAGTGCGTTGGCAAATAGTATAGCCAACTTCGGAAACCAGTCGTTCAAATCTCTCTACGTTCATCTGTGAGGCTCGTATGCTCATCAATTCGCCAATGTTGTTTGCCGTGGCTCCGCTTGCCTTCAACAGGCCTTTGTAGAGCGGCTTTGGGAGCAAATGAATGAAAGGAAGTTTGGAGGCCATACCGACGCTTATTTGCTGATGGCCGCCAAATGGGTTCTGCCATGCAGGGAAACCAAAGAAAACAATGCCGTCCTGTTTGAGAAATGACTTTATGTGAAGAACGAAGTCTCGTTTGTAGGATGGCTCTATGTGCTCTATTACATCGTGAACAAGTATGAGATCATAGCGTTCGTCCTCCGTCCTTGGTTCCTTTGAAAGTAGAAAATCATGACAGATGAAAGTTCCATGATGGTGATATTCCGTAAAGAACGTTCGTGCTTCATTGATACGTTCCTCGCAGATGTCAATACCTGTCACTTTACACCCCTGTTCTGCGAAGGGGAGCAGGTTGCCTCCCTCGCCACAGCCTATTTCCAATACACGGGTGTCCGGTGTCAGTTTGAAGTGCGTACTCAGGTATTCCATACAGAATGTCCGTGTAGTGTTGGCTAATTCACAGAAGTATTGTTTGCGGTTCAGATGTCGTTGCTGCATTGTCTTTTCTTGTTTTGTTTCCCTATAACGATAGATACCGCAAAGCAGGAAAAGACTGCATGACTCCGGATAGAAATCCCTTTGGTGGGATTTCTTTGTGGCAGGACGAAGGGAACGGAACGCGGAACCGGTCGACGCGCGTAGGGGGGGTAAAGTCAAAAAACTGCGAGTAAGCGAGAACATGGTAGGGACACGGCATGCCGTGTCCGATTGATTCAAGCAAAATGGACTCGGCTGCCGTATACATCGCATCAGCCGTAGGCCCTTTCAGTTTCCCTATAAGGAAACTCCAGTTTTCTCGTGGGGAAACTGCAGTTCTCCTATAGGGAAACTTACGGGGTGAAGCGATGAATCGGAGAGGTAAAGCGGAAAATTATGAGAAGAATCTAAGAACCCTGAGTATTTTGATTACTCTGATTTTTCCGAAAACTCCGAGGGCAGGGAAAATCTGTCCCAGTCCCCTTTCCCGTTCTCAAAGCATCTCCATCACCATACGCACTTTTTCCTCGTGGGGCAGGGTGGCGTCTATCCAATGGATGGGGATGCCACGGCGCTCCTCCATGCCGCGGAACCAGGTCATCTGGCGCTTGGCAAACTGGTGGATGGCAATCTCCAGTTGGCGGAACATCTCGTCGTAGGACAACTGGCCGATGCAATAAAGGGTGACGTACTTGTACTCCAGACCGTAGCGGATGAGGCGCTCGGCGGAGACGGTCTTCAGGAGCGTCTGCACCTCCTCTATCATGCCTTCCTCCAGACGGGCTTTCAGACGGCGTGTTATCTTCTCGCGCCTGAGGTCGCGGTCTATCTTCAGGCCTATGGTGAGGCTCTTGCGCTCGGGGAAGCGGACCTGTCCCAGTTCGTAGGACTTGAGCACGCTTTCTATGTATAGGCCTGTGCCTCCGCACATGATGGGCATGCGGTGGCGCGCGGTGATGTCCATATAGGCATTCTGGAAGGCGCACTGGAATTCGTACACGTTGAAGCGGTATCCCGGTTCGCAGATGTCAATGAGGTGGTAGGGCACCTGCTCGCCGTCCACTATGTAGTCGTCCAGGTCCTTGCCGCTGCCTATGGTCATGCCTCGGTACACCATGCGCGAGTCGGCGGAGATTATCTCTGCATCGCCCATGGCATGTGCCAGACGGGCGGCAAATGGTGTCTTGCCGCTGGCCGTGGGGCCGAGGATGGTAATCAGGTCTACGGGGTACTTGCTCATGTGTGTGCTCTGTGTCTGTGCGTGCCGCTAAAAAAGGGTGGGGGCGGTGTCAGCCGATACGGGATATTTTTTCCAGCCCCTGCAGGTTCATGAACTTTATCTTGCGTCCGTCTATGGCCACGAGTTTCTCACTGGCAAAGGCAGAGAGGGTGCGGATGGCGTTGGAAGTGGTCATGTTGGAGAGGTTGGCCAGGTCCTCGCGCGACATATATATAGATAAGGTGGAACCGTCCTCCTCCAGTCCGTAGGATTCCTTCAGGAAAAGCAGGCTTTCTGCCAGTCGTCCGCGTATGTGCTTCTGTGTGAGGTTTACGGTGCGCTCATCGCTTTGTCCCAGGTCGTGCGCCAGTTTCTGGATGAAGAACCATCCCAGGTGTGCGTTCTCCTGAATCATCTTGGTGACGATGCCCAAGGGTATTTTCAGCACCACACAGGGTTCGAAGGCCGCGGCCGCCGTGATGAAGGGTTCGTCGGCCATGTATGCGCGGTAGGCAAAGTATTCCGTCTCGCCCAGTACACGCATAATCTGGGGTCTGCCTCCCACGCCGTCCTTGTATATTTTCACCTTTCCGCTCACCAGACAGAGCAGGTTGGTGGGCAGGTCACCCTCCTTATATATAATTTCGTTCTTCTTGAATTTCACCACTGAGACGTGCTCCAGCAGATTTTCGCGTTGCTCGTCCGTCAAAGTGTCCAGCATATCGCTGATTTTATCCAGATATTCCTCCCAGGGAACCCTCTTTTTGGCCATTTATACCGTTGAAAATATGTTATTGGGCACAAAATTACGTCAATTATGTCGATTGGCAAAATTTTCTCAAATAAAAGTGCTAACTTTGAGGTGCTAAAGACTAACCCAGATATATAATACCTATGAGTTATTTACGTTTTGACAAGACTCTGATGACGAATCTGGAGGACAGCCTGCCAAAGGAAGTCCTGCGCTCGAATCGTTCCGGAGCCTATTCTTGCTCAACAATCGTTGACTGCAACACTCGTAAGTACCACGGCCTGCTGGTAGTGCCAGTGCCCGAACTGGATCAGGAGAACCACGTTCTTCTTTCCAGCCTGGACGCCACCGTCATCCAGCACGGAGCAGAGTTCAACCTCGGACTGCACAAGTACTCCGGCGACAACTTTTCTCCACGTGGACACAAGTACATCCGTGAGTTCGACTCACTGAAAGTTCCCACAACAATCTATCGCGTGGGTGGTGTGATTCTGAAGAAGGAGCAGATGTTCCAGCACTTTGAGGACCGCATCATCATCCGCTACACCCTGGTGGATGCACACAGCGAAACCACCCTGCGCCTGCAGCCTTTCCTGGCCTTCCGCAGCGTTCGCGAGTACACCCACGAGAACAGCCTCGCTTCCCGCGAGTACCACGAGGTGCAGGGCGGTATCCGCACCTGCATGTACGAAGGCTATCCCGAACTGTTCATGCAGTTGGACAAGGAGAACAACTTCGTTTACAACCCCAACTGGTACAAGGGCGTGGAATACCCCAAGGAGCAGGAACGCGGCTATGCAAGCAACGAAGACCTCTACGTGCCCGGCTACTTCGAGTTCAACATCAAGAAGGGCGAAAGCGTAGTCTTCAGTGCAGGCCTGAGCGAGATTGACACCAAGACACTGGCAGAACTGGCAGAGTTTGAGGTGAACATCCGCACACCGCGCGACAATTTCTACAACACCCTGGTGAACAGCGCACACCAGTTCATCGTGCACCGCGAGCACGAAGACTATGTGCTGGCAGGATACCCCTGGTTCAAGTGCCGCGCACGCGACCAGTTCATTGCCCTGCCTGGCCTGACCCTGACCAACAACGAACTCACCAAGTACGATGATGTGATGGAGACCGCCGAGAAGGCTATCCGCGCATTCATGAAGGGCGAGAAGATTGAGGTCAGCATCCAGGAAATGGACCAGCCCGACGTGCTTCTGTGGGCTATCTGGTGCATACAGCAGTACGGCAAGTTCGTTGGCATGGACTCCTGCGTGGAGAAGTACAACGCCCTTGTACGCGACGTAATGCTCTGGATTCTGGGCAACAACCATCCCAACCTCAAGGTGATGGAAAACAAACTCGTCTATAGCGAAGGCCGCGACAAGGCCATCACATGGATGAACTCCACCGCCAACGGCCGCCCCATAGTGCCCCGTACAGGCTACATCGTAGAGTTCAACGCCCTGTGGTACAACGCCATAAAGTTCTCTATCGACCTCTGCACACACACCGGCGACGCCAAGAACGTGAAGATGCTTTCCGAACTGGCAGAGCAGGTAAGCAAGAGTTTCGTGGGCATGTTCTGGAACGAACACGGCTATCTGTGCGACTACTGCGTGGATGGCTATCGCGACTATCTGGTACGTCCCAACATGATTTTTGCCGTAGCCTTCGACTACAGTCCTCTGGACAAGAAGCAGCAGAAATCCGTACTGGACTTCTGTACCAAGGAGTTGCTCACACCCAAGGGTCTGCGCAGCCTCTCTCCGAAGAGTTCCGGCTACAACCCCATGTATGTAGGTCCTCAGGTGCAGCGCGACTATGCTTACCATCAGGGTACCGCATGGCCATGGCTGGCAGGTTTCTACATGGAGGCATGCCTGAACGTCCACAAGATGTCTCGCGTAAGTTTCGTGGATCGCCTGCTCGTGGGTTACGAAGAGGAACTCTTCTACCACTGCATCGGCACTATACCCGAACTCTTCGACGGCAATCCTCCCTTCCACGGACGTGGTGCAATATCATTTGCAATGAACGTGGCAGAGATCATGCGAGTAGTGAAACTTTTGGACCAGTATAACGAATATTAAATAAGGAGGACACATACATGAAAGTACTAATGTTCGGTTGGGAGTTTCCTCCTAAGATTTACGGAGGTCTCACAGTTGCCAGTTATGGTATAGCAAGAGGACTGGATCTTCAGGGTGACGTGGAAACCACCTTCTGCCTGCCCAAACCTACAGGCGAGGAGGAAAAGTTCCTGAAGATTATCAACATGAGCCAGGTGCCCGTGGTATGGCGCGATGCCAACTACGACTGGATAAAGGACCGCTTCGTGGGACACACGGCAGAGGACTATTATCGTTTCCGCGACCATCTCTATGCAGACTTCAACTACCTGCAGGGGTTGGACGACCTGGGTTGCATACAGTTTGCCGGAGGCTATCCCAGCAACCTGCATGACGAAATCAATAACTTCAGCATCATATCAGGCGTACTCGCACGAAGCGAGGACTTCGACCTGATACACGCACACGACTGGCTGACATACCCCGCTGGCGTACATGCCAAGATGGTAAGCGGCAAGCCACTCTGCATACACGTTCACGCTACAGACTTCGACCGCTCACGCGGTAAGGTGAACCCCACCGTATACAGCATAGAGAAGAACGGTATGGACCATGCAGACTGCATCATGTGCGTATCAGAGCATACACGCCAGACCGTCATCAACCAGTATCACCAGGATCCGCGCAAGTGCGTAGCCATGCACAATGCCGTTTATCCACTCAGCCAGGACCTGCTGGACATCGTTCCCAACAAGACTCCCGGCGAGAAGGTTGTGACATACCTTGGCCGTATCACCATGCAGAAGGGTCCCGAATACTTCGTGGAGGCAGCCGCAAAGGTGCTCCAGCGTACACGCAACATCCGCTTCTGCATGGCAGGTAGCGGCGACATGATGAACGCCATGATTCAGTTGGCGGCAGAGCGCGGCATTGCAGACCGTTTCCACTTCCCCGGATTCCAGAAGGGCAAGCAGGTGTACGAGTCATACAAGAACTCCGACGTGTTCGTGATGCCTTCAGTGTCCGAACCCTTCGGTATCGCACCTCTTGAGGCCATGCAGTGCGGCTGTCCTTCCATCATCTCCAAGCAGTCTGGTTGCGGCGAGATTCTGGACAACGTCATCAAGGTGGATTACTGGGACATCGACGCCATGGCCGATGCTATGTACAGCGTCTGCACCAACGAGGCTCTCTACAACTATCTGTCAGAGGAGGGCATCAAGGAGGTTGACCGCATCACCTGGGAGAAGGTGGGCTTGCGCATTCGCGAGTGCTACAACCAACTCTGCGGCCGCGGATACTTCAACAACGATGACTACCTCAACGCAGTAAAGAATATAAAGTAATTAAAGAAGCGACTACGCTAAACATATTAGAAATCAAAGATTAAGAATTCAAGTTATGAAACAGATTTGTTTATATTTCGAGATACATCAGCCTGTTCATCTGAAGCGCTATCGTTTCTTTGAAATCGGCAAGGACCACTACTACTACGATGACTATGAGAACGAGCGCGCTATCCGCGACACAGCCGACAACAGTTACGTTCCCGCACTGACCACCCTGTTGGAAATGTGCAAGCAGAACGACAACTTCAAGTGCTGTTTCTCACTCTCCGGTGTTGCCATCGAGATGCTCGAGCAGTATGCTCCCGAGGTAATTGACCTGTTGCAGCAGATTGCAGAGACCGGCAAGGCCGACTTCCTGGCAGAGCCCTACAGCCATGGTTTGGCTTCTATCGGCAGCGAGGAGAGTTTCAAGAACGAGGTTACCCGTCTGGCTGGCCGCGTTAAGGAACTGTTCGGTGTAGAGCCTAAGGTTATGCGCAACTCCAATCTCATCTATAGCGACGAGATTGGCAGCATGGCAGCCGACATGGGCTACAAGGGTATCATCGTTGAGGGTGCAAAGCACATCCTCGGTTGGAAGAGCCCCCACTACGTATATTCTTGCGCTGTTGACAACCGTATTTCTGTCCTCATGCGCGACTATAAGTTGAGCGACGACATCTGCCTGCGTTTCTCAGACAGCAATTGGAACGAATATCCCCTCATGGCCGACAAGTACATCGACTGGATTGCTAACCTGCCCCAGAGCGAGGAGGTTATCACCATCGGTATGGAACTCTGCGCCATCGGTATGTTCCAGCCCCTGAGCAGCAACATCCTGGACTTCATCAAGGCTCTGCCCGTATGCGCAGCACAGCGCGGCATCGGTTTCGCCACTCCCGCAGAGTTGGTTGAGAACCGCAAGGCAGTGGACACCATCGACGTTCCTTACCCCATGTCTTGGAACGACGAGGAGCGCGACATCTCAGGCTGGTTGGGTAACACCATGCAGCGCGAGGCTTTCGCAAAGTTGTACGAGGAGAAACTCGTTGGCCGTATCCTGGCATGCAAGGACCGTCGTATCAAGCAGGACTGGGACCGCTTGCAGGCAACCAACAACTTCCAGTACATGACCACCAAGCCTCAGGCTGTGCCCATGTTGCGTAGTTTCTATGACAGCGCTTTCGATGCCTTCACCAACTACATGAACATCCTGGGCGACTTCCTGAAGAGAGTGAACGACCTCTTCTCTGAGAACGTGGAGAACGACGAGTTGAACGCACTCTACACACAGATTGCCAACCTTGGTGACGAACTCACCGTCAAGGAGAACGAAGTAAGCGTTCTGCGTGCACGTCTGGAGAAGTATGAGGGCAAGGCTGAGAAGGCCGAGGAACCCGCTCCCGCCAAAAAGGCTCCTGCAAAGAAAGCCCCTGCCAAGAAGGCCGCTCCCGCAAAGGCCGAGGCACCTGTGAAGGAAGAGGCTCCTGCCAAGAAGCCTGCTGCCAAGAAGGCTCCCGCCAAGAAGGCTGCCGAGAAGAAGTAACCTTAGTATATAATAATAAGGTATCATAACGAATACAGTGAATGGATGTAGTGCATGTACGCTACATCCATTTTTTTAAGAAGCGACAATTCTAATTGATATGTCAACGCAAGTCAAGATACACACCGCAATGGGCGACATCATCGTGCGCCTCTACGACGAGACACCCAAGCACAGGGACAACTTCATCAAGTTGGCAAGCGAGGGCTATTACAACGGCACGCTCTTCCACCGTGTCATCAAGGATTTCATGATTCAGGGCGGCGATCCCGACAGCATCGGTGCGCCTGCCGGCAAGATGCTTGGCACGGGAGGACCGGACTATACCATACCTGCCGAGATAGTCTATCCCCAACTCTTCCACAAACGCGGTGCCCTGAGTGCTGCACGTTTGGGCGACGACATGAACCCCGAGCGTGAGAGCAGCGGCAGCCAGTTCTACATTGTATGGGGACAGAAGTACAATGCCGGCCAACTGAAGCAGATGGAGCGCCAGATGCAGATGCAACAGGAACAGGCTGTGTTTGACCGCCTTGTGGCCGAGCACAGGGCAGAGATAATTCAGATGCGCAAGAACCGCGATAGGACAGGTCTTCAGGAATTGCAGGACCGGTTGAATGCCGAAACGCATGCCATCTGTCAGGAAATGGAAAAACCGCACCTTACACCCGAACAGACCGAAGTCTACACCACCATAGGCGGCACTCCCCATCTCGACGGACAGTACACTGTCTTCGGTGAGGTTGTAGAGGGACTCGACGTGGTAGAGCGTATCCAATCCTGCGAAACCATGCGTGGCGACCGCCCCAAGCAGGACATCAGCATGACGGTGGAGGTTCTGGCAGAATAGGAAAATACCTTTCGGTGAAAATGGAACGGCTCAATTGCGGTATTGCAACTGAGCCGTATATATTTCCTTAATCCCAAACCAGTCGTTAGCGCGTAACAATATGGTGGCCGATTGGGGGGTAATAGTTGCCTTAGTTGGCTGACTTGAATTCATCCAGGAAACGGACATCGTTTTCAGAGAACATGCGCAAATCCTTGACCTGATACTTCAAGTTTGTTATGCGCTCTATGCCCATGCCAAATGCATAGCCTGTATATATCTTGCTGTCTATTCCGTTGGCCTCCAATACAGCGGGGTCTACCATGCCGCAACCGAGAATCTCCACCCATCCGGTGTGCTTGCAGAAAGAGCATCCCTTGCCTCCGCACAGATGACAGGATATGTCCATTTCCGCACTGGGTTCTGTGAAGGGGAAGTAGGAAGGACGCAGGCGTATCTGTGTTTCCTCGCCGAACATTTCCTGGGCAAAGAGCAGCAGTACCTGCTTGAGGTCGGTGAAAGACACGTTCTTGTCAATGTACAGGCCTTCTACCTGATGGAAGAAGCAGTGCGCACGGGCAGAAATTGCCTCATTGCGATATACTCGTCCAGGACAGATGACACGGATAGGAGGCTGCTGGCTTTCCATAACACGTGCCTGTACGGAACTTGTGTGTGAACGCAGGATAATGTCGGGACGCGCTTCTACGAAGAAAGTGTCCTGCATGTCGCGTGCGGGATGGTCATCGGCAAAATTCATGCTGGAATATACATGCCAGTCATCTTCTACCTCGGGACCTTCTGCCAGAGTGAAACCAAGACGGGAGAAAATATCTACTATCTCATTTTTTACAATTGTCAGAGGATGGCGTGTGCCCAGATGGATGGGATATGGTGTGCGTGTCAGGTCAACGGAAGAACTACAGTTTGATTCTACGGCAGCATTTTCCTTCAGTTTGTTAATCTTGGCGGTAATTGCTTGCTTAAGACCGTTGATGCGCTGGCCCAGTTCTCTTTTCTGTTCTGGGGAAACATTGCGGAATTCCTCCATGAGGTCATTCATTATGCCTTTTCTTCCCAGATATTTTATTCTTAGTTGTTCTGCTTCTTCTGCAGTGTTGGCGTGCAAACTGCCAATCTCTGCTGTCAGTTGTTCTATCTTTGTAATCATGATTGTTTGAAATTTTCTGCAAAGTTAATAAATTTAGATTATAAATGGACCCTATATCGAAAGAAAAGTGTACTTTTGCATATAAAAGCCCATAATGGCAATTAGTTGGCTATGTATCCAAAATACATTATATATCCCATAGGAATATGCATGCTTTGTGTGCTAATTGTTTCTTGCTCCAACAGTCAGAAGCATGCACAGGAAGGAGTGGATAGTGCTTCGGTTGCCGTACCTGTGAAAAGCGTTAAGGCACAATTGCTTCTGACAGACGAAGAACTTGCTGGTGAGACAGAATACAGTAATAAGGTAGACGAGTTGTTTGACGACTTCCTGTACAACTATGTCCATGACATGGACTTGCGGCATAAACGGACCAAATTCCCCTTAAAGGAGCGTCTTTCAGACGGTAGCATGAGGACGGTAAGCGAGGATATGTGGCATGAAGCGTTCAAATTCATGGACAAGGAATACACTACAGCCATTTACAATAATGAGCAAGAGAAAAGTATAACGGAGGATACGTCCTTGACGCAGGCTTCGCTGGAAAGGATAGACCTCGTGAAGCATGTGGTCACGTCTTATGATTTTGTCAAGGAAGACGGGAAATGGATTCTGTCATCAGTAAGGAATCTGAATTTTAAGGAAAGTGACCTGTCGGATTTCCTGAGTTTTTATTCCAGATTTGCCCAGGATACGGTTTTTCGGAGCAAATCCCTGGCACGCTCCATCCGTATTTCAATGTTAGATCCTGAAGATGATACTCAGACGATAGAAGGATTTATAACTCGGGACCAGTGGATTACAGTGGATGGAGGCATACCGGAGGGTATAATAACCAATATCCGTTATGGACAGAGATATAAGCGTGCCAGAAACATCTTGATGGAGAAGATTAGCATGGGCAATGGTATGTCGGAAACATTCTTTTTCAGTAAGAACGGAAGGAAATGGGAAATGGTAGGCTACGAAAACTGAGCATCATCATAAACCTTATCCTTGAACTTAATGTATTAACAGATGCAAATCGAACACAATTTTTCGCTTCTGCCACATAACACATTTGGCATGGATGTTTTGGCAGATACGATAGTTTCCTATGATAATGCAGAGGAACTGTCAGAGTTGCTGCGCAACGGCAAGCAGCAACTGCCTCTTCCATTGTTGCATATAGGTGAAGGTAGCAATCTTCTTTTTATGCATGATTTCCCCGGTACAGTGTTTTTAAGCAGAATCAGGGAGTTGTCTGTGCTTGAACAGGGTAATGGACATGTCATTGTCAGGGTTGGTGCCGGATGGAATATGGATAGGTTCATTGCCTATTCATTGGAGCATGGATGGTATGGAATAGAGAACTTAAGCAAAATTCCAGGACAGGTAGGAGCAAGCGCCGTACAGAATATAGGTGCGTATGGAGTAGAGGCAGGAGACTATATTTATGCTGTGAACTGTGTGTCGCTGGAGGATGGGACCGTAAGGAGGTTCTCGCATGATGAATGCAACTTTGCCTACAGGCATAGTATATTCAAAGAGGAAGAATATAGAGGAAAATATGCCGTGTGTAGTGTGGAGTACAGGCTGGACCTTGCATTCAAACCTCAGTTGAACTATGGGGGGATTCGCCAAAAACTTGTTGCTATTGGCAAGGAACCGGATAATCTTACGGCATTTGAACTGCGGGATATTGTAATAAATATCCGCGAAGAGAAACTGCCGGACCCTCATGTGTTGGGGAATGCCGGAAGTTTCTTTATGAACCCAGTCGTTGACAGATCTGTTTCTAAAAGGTTGTTGCTACAATACCCTGATATGCCAAGATATGACGTAGATGGTGGTCATGTGAAAATACCTGCCGCATGGCTGATAGAGCAGAGCGGATGGAAGGGAAAGTCTCTTGGTAGGGTAGGCGTACATGTTAATCAGCCTTTGGTACTCGTTAATTTAGGGGGTGCTACAGGAACAGAAATCAAAATCCTGTCTGACCGGATAATTAATGATGTTTTTGAGAACTTTGGAATAAGGATAAGTCCGGAGGTAAATTTTATCTGATTTGTATATAGACATTGGTTATATCCCAATGCGTAAGGAACTGTATCCTGTTACATAATTATGGTATCGCGCATCAGACTGATGTCATCGGCACTGAGACCAAGGTCTATCAAAGTGTCGCGGTCGTTGTCGAAAGCCTGTAGTTCGTCTTTGTGTATAGACTGATATTTGTGGTAAAGTTTTGACGCTTCCACAGGGTCGCCGTTCAACCATGCGCAATGTCCGGCATTCAGCAGGTCCTCCCAACTGGGACCTCCTTCCCAGTCCATAAGTTTCTGGTAATAGCGTTTGGCGCGTGTCATGTTGCCCGTCATCATGGAGCACCATGCTATGGCACGTGCGGAACCATGCAGATAGTTCTCGGTTACTTCCAGATGAAAGAAGCGTTGCAGGGCTTCCTCGTAGCGTTTCTCATGTATAAGTCCCAGGCCAACTTCCTGAACCATACGCATGTTGTCGGGATGTCTTTTCTCCAGTTCCATGAGACAATCCAGACGCTCGGTGTTCTCGCCAAGGTACTTGTCGCAATGTGCCAAAAGTTCCAATGCTTCGTCAGTCTGTCCGTTGCGGTGCATCCACGAGCGAAGATATGTGGCAGGATGGCTGTAGAAGGAGTTCTTTATGAAAAGTTTTGCACTCTCCCAAAGGAACTTGTCAGTTATCATGGGTGCAAGTATGCTGTGGTCGCTAAGGAACGGACCGAGGCGGAAGGGGTTGACGGTTTGGTCTTTCCACAGAGAGAACTGGAAAAAACGGAAAAGCGTCTGGAATGTGTAGCGGTATGCGTTCCTTTCACGTTCGTTGTGAAGGTAGATCTTCATCTCCTCTTCCGGTAGTTTGGCAAGTACCTGTTGCGGAATCTGCTTGGTAATGGAGTCTGCTGCTGCAATCTTGTCGACAACGGAGGCAAAGGCATATTTGTCGAGGTCGCACATCTCTGCATGCCCGAACAGGGTTTCAGCTATCTTCTTCTTGTCGCCGAGGCTTTGCAAATGGGGGTGGTTGATGTCGAAGTCCATGAACCAGTTCTTCAGTTCTTTGAAGAACTCCACTCTGTGAAGGGTGGCGAAGTTGCCAATGTTCATGTCTATTCCGTCCTGCATCATGTTGTTCAGTTTCTGCACGAAGGACATCATACGCTTGTTGCCCTCCTCGGCAATTTCCATGCGTATTTCCTCGTCGTCCTCCATCCCCAACTTTTCACGCATGATCTGCTGTTCCTTGTGTATCTTGTCGAAGACCTCGTCATGCAGTTTCTTCTGCATCTTCAGACCTGTGATTGAGGTGAGCAGGAATTTCTGTACCTCTATAAACTCATTCTTCAACTGCTCGTTTTCCGCCCATTGGCTAAAGGCATCTGTAAAGAATTCTGGTAACTTGTCTCCGTATCTGATTACCATCAGTACGGCACCGCTGAGAGCAACGGCACGAATCTGGCGTTCCTCGTGTTCCACCCACTTCATCAGCATCTTTGTCTGTAGTTCGGGGAAGTACGAATCCTCCTTCCCGTCCCACATCCAGATGTTCATGAATGTTACGAGGGTAGCATATCTCGTGGTTTTTCCACTGCGGACATGCCAATCTATAAAAAGGTATGACAGTAATACGGAAAGGGGCATAGGATGCTGATAGGAGTGTGTGTTATTTTGTACTGGTTTCTGTTGTCTGTTTCAGAGCCTCGAGGTAGACTTTCTTCAAGAGCGAGATCTGCCTTTGGCGAATGGAATCGTTCTGTGTAACTGGGCTGACGAAGAATCCCATGCCACAGACAATAGTATCTCCAAGGGTGTTGTGTCCAAGGTTAATAATGGAATCTGCCCAAGGCTGGGGTAAGATGGCGGCATCTATTAGCCCGTCCTTTACCATGCTGAATCTTATGGGAAGACTGTTGACCTGTGCATGGTACACGTCCATCTCCTCCATGCCGATGGAGTCAATAATGCTGTTCATCCATTTTTCCAGTTGGCTCCAGCGTGTAAGTCCGACCATATTGGTCTTCAATCCATGAATGTTCTCGATGCCCTTGTCTTTGTTGGCAAGAAGTTTCAATCCTACGGGTATTGGCAGGAGCATAGAAGGGCGGATGGAGTCCGCCTGAATACGGCAAATGCGCAGGGAGTCCTCAAAGTAGACATGTGCCATGCCGGATAGTACGGCTGTGTCCATGTCCATCATTGCATCATAAGGTACCAGCGTCATGTCCAGTCCCATTCCTGAGGCCAAGCCGCTTTCCTGTGCATAACGCAGGATGTCGCACTCCTTTATGGGAAGGACGGCTACACGAAGGGACAATGAATCCGTACCCCCTGTAGCATCAGAGCCGAATCGGGTACTGGTGTCGTCTGCGTTTGTGCAAGAAGAAAACGCAAGGATGGAGGAACACAGATATATGGCGAGGAAATCTTTGATGTAACGAGGCATGAGGGATGTATGTGCACAGGAATGTGCTTTTGTTTCCTTGGTTTTAAAAAAGAGGGACGCACCGGAGCACGTCCCTCAACTTATGTAATCGTATCTTGGTTTTCGTGTCTTGCGAATTATCCCTTGATAGCGGCCACGCCGGGCAGAACCTTGCCCTCGATAGCCTCCAGAAGAGCACCGCCACCGGTAGAGATGTAAGATACCTTGTCGGCCAGACCGAACTTGTTAACGCAAGCAACAGAGTCACCGCCACCGATCAAAGAGAAAGCACCCTCGGCAGTTGCCTCGGCGATAGCGTTGCCGATAGCGCGTGAACCACCGGTGAAGGTCTCCATCTCGAATACGCCGGCAGGACCGTTCCACAGGATGGTCTTGCAGCCCTTGATGGCCTCGGCAAACAGTTTCTGAGCCTCGGGACCTGCATCCAGACCTTCCCAGCCTTCGGGAATCTCGTCAGAGGGGCATACCTGAGTGTTGCAGTCGTTCTTGAAGTCGTCGCCACAGAGAGCATCGGGAGCCATAACCAACTCAACACCGTTCTTCTTGGCCAGTTCCTCAACGCCGAGAGCCACATCCAGCTTGTCCAGCTCGCAGATAGAGTTACCTACGTTGCCGCCGTGAGCCTTGACGAAGGTGTAGGTCATGCCACCGCAGAGGATGAGCTTGTCCACCTTGCCCAGCAGGTTCTCGATGATACCGATCTTTGAAGAAACCTTGGAACCACCCATGATGGCGATGAAGGGACGCTTGATGTTTGACAGAACGTTGTCAACAGCCTCAACTTCCTTCTCCATCAGATAACCCAGCATCTTGTTGTCAGCGTCGAAATAGTCGGCGATAACGGCAGTAGAAGCGTGCTTGCGGTGAGCGGTACCGAAGGCATCCATTACATAGCAGTCGGCATAGCTGGCCAGAGTCTTGGCGAACTCAGCCTGACGGCCCTTCATTTCCTTCTTGGCAGCGTCGAACTCGGGAGTGCCCTTCTCAACACCAACGGGTTTGCCTTCCTCCTCGGGATAGTAGCGCAGGTTCTCCAGCAACAGAGCCTCGCCCATCTTCAGGGCGGCGGCAGCGTCGGCAGCCTTGGCGCAATCCTCGGCGAATGCAACGGGGCAACCCAGAGCGGCCTCTACGGCAGCACGGATCTGACCCAGGGAAAGTTTGGGGTTAACCTTGCCCTTGGGCTTGCCCATGTGGCTCATGATGATGGCGGCACCGCCATCGGCAATAACCTTCTTCAGAGTGGGGAGAGCACCGCGGATACGGGTATCGTCGGTGATGTTTCCATTCTCGTCCAGGGGCACGTTGAAGTCCACACGAACGATTGCCTTCTTGCCGGCAAAGTTGTACTGATTGATTGTCATAACTTGAATGTTTATTTGTTTGTAGTTAAACGAAATTGCATACAAAGTTACCTAAAAGGATTTACATCTGCAAACCTTTTGCCAAGAAATGTTTGCAAACCTCCCTTAATCCGCACTTTTCGCACTGGGGCTTTCGGGATTGGCATACGTAGCGCCCGTGCAGAAGCAGCCAATGGTGCGCCAGGGGGATGATTTCTTCGGGCAGATGCTTCATCAACTGCTTTTCCACGGAGAGCGGAGTTGTGCACTTTTCGCCAGCAAGTCCCAGGCGGTGGCTCACCCTGAAAACGTGCGTGTCCACGGCCATGCGTGCCTTTTGGAAGATGACGGCCTGGATTACGTTTGCCGTCTTGCGTCCCACGCCAGGCAGTTTCTCCAGTTCCTCGCCGGTGGACGGTACGATGCCCCCGTAATCTCTGACGAGCATCTGCGCCATGCCCACAAGGTGCTTTGCCTTGTTGTTGGGGTAAGACACACTCCTTATATATTTATATATAATGTCTGGAGTTGCCTGTGCCATGGTCTCGGGGGTGGGGTAGTCGCGGAAGAGAGGCGGGGTTATCTGGTTGATGCGCTTGTCCGTGCATTGTGCGCTGAGTATGACGGCAACCAGCAGTTCAAAGGGCGTGCTGTAGTTCAGTTCCGATTCCGCCACGGGCATCGTTTCCTGGAAGTAACGTATCAGGAAGTCGTATCTGTCCTTAGTCTTCATGGCAGAGGAAATTAACAAGTCTTTCTATAGCCCTTTGGCATACGGGACAGAAGTCGGGGGCCTGGTTGGTGTGCATGCGGCAATCCTGTGTGGGGCGGTACACTCCCTTGGACTGATATCCGCCGCCTTCGTAGACTCCCACCTTTGTGTATCTGTCCTTTCCATCGGCAACGGTGGGAATCTCCGTGCCCTTGGGAAGCATGTCCTTCCACTTGCTGCCGAAGTCGGTAAGGGTGGTCAGATTCTGTTCCCAAGGCTCTATGCCGGCAGGGTATATGGTCACGTACTGGTCGTCATAGAAGTATTCGTCGGCAAGACCGGCAAAGGAATGTCCGAACTCATGCACAATTACCGACTTGTAGCCTGGACCTCGTGAAGCACTCAGCATGTAATTGTTGTAGATGCCTCCGCCACCATACTCGTCGGTATTGGCAAGGATGACGATGCTCTCGCATGGTATGCCGTCCAGAATGTCATAAAGTTTCTTGATATTGGAGGTGGTCAGGTAGCGCTCGCTATAGAACGTGTCGAAGTGGCTGCCTACTGCCGTGCTTTTCCAGTCGTTGTTCTTGGGTATGCTCACGCCGGAATGTTCCGAGGGCACCTCCACGGCGATGAAGTTGAATCTGTTCTTCAACCTGTTGAAAGGCTGGTGGCGGAAGATGGATTCCATGCTCTCCATACAGTCCTTGCTGAACTGTTCCATTTCGTCTGTCCTGTAACCCTCGGGAATGAAGACAATGTCTATCTTCTCCTTGCTGTCCCCGGCCTTGTGCAGGTAACGGTATGGCAGGGTCTCCTTATCGGCATGCTTGCATATCAACCTGTCGGCAGGATCGATAGTATGCTTCAAGTAAGACTTCGTGGCATTGTGCATATTCTTAAGTTCTACAGTTACTTGCACCTTCTCCTTGGGCATTGGGATGAGGAACGAGTTCTCAAAACTTCTGGCCACTCGTGTTGCCTCTTCCGTACCTTGCCATTCCTGGAAGAGGGTGGAGAAACTATGTACGTAGAGAGTGTCCGTACCCGTAATGTCCGTGACGGTGATAGTGCCATTTCCCTGCAGAGGATGGGTGTCCATATTGGTGCGTCTGCCGTACCATCCGCTGAAGGTCTTCATCCTGTCCAGGTATATGGATTGGGAATTGTCGTTTCCGGCAAAGATGTAGTCAAGCCTTAGTGTGGCATTGTCAAACCGCTTGCCGAACTCCTGTGCGTGGATTGAAGTACATGTGCCTGATGCTATGAGGACCGTAAGGGCCAACTTCGGAAGAATGGAAATGGATGTCATTGTTTTTGGTGTATGATGGTTTGCGGTAGGCATACCTATTATATATTATAGTGTTATGGACAGGATGTTTTCCAGTGTGGCGATGGCTGTCCGTACGTTGCCCACGCGGGCTATGTTGAGGAACTTGTGCCCGTTGCGCTCGGAGAGTTGGCAGTTGGCGGCATTGATGGTGAAGTATGCCACTATCTGGCCGAAGGCATGGCCCTGGTAATAGGGACTTTGCTCGGATTGGACGAAGTAGAGGCGCATCTGGCCGTTCTTCAGCACCAGGCGCTCGGCACCCAGTTGTTTGCCAAGGCGGCGCAGGCGTACGAGGTTGCATAGGTCCTCGGCCTCCTTGGGCATGGGGCCGAAGCGGTCCTTCAATCTGGTGCAGAAAGCCTCTATCTGGTGGTCCTGCTCCATCTGGTCGAGTTCGCGGTAGAGGAGCATGCGCTCGCTGCTGGTGGGCACGTAGGTTTCGGGCAGATGTGCCGGCAGGTCGGTCTCCAACTGGCATTCGTCCACGAAGTCCGTGGCCTGTGCCTCGCTTGCCACCTTGTTGGCTTCCTCGGCATAGAGGTCCTGGAACTCCTCGTTTCTTAGTTCCTTCACCGCCTCGGAGAGAATCTTCTGGTAGGTCTCGTAGCCCAGGTCGGCAATGAAGCCGCTTTGTTCCGCTCCAAGCAGGTTTCCCGCCCCTCGTATGTCCAGGTCCTGCATGGCTATGTGTATGCCGCTACCCAGGTCGGAGAAGGTTTCTATGGCCTGCAGGCGTCGGCGTGCCTCGGGGTTCAGGCCTGAGAACGGAGGTGCCAGCAGATAGCAGAATGCCTTGCGGTTGCTTCGTCCCACACGTCCTCGCATCTGGTGTAGGTCGGACAGGCCGAAGTTCTGTGCCGAGCATACGATGATGGTGTTGGCGTTGGGTATGTCTATGCCGCTCTCTATGATGGTGGTGGAGATGAGCACGTCGTAGTCGTGGTTCACGAAGCCCAGGATAATCTCCTCCAGTTTCTCGGGCGACATCTGTCCGTGTCCTGTCACCACTCTGGCGTCGGGAACGTACTTGCGCACTATGCTTTCCAGTTCGGGCAGGGAGGATATGCGGTTGGACACGATGTAGGCCTGTCCGTTTCGGCTCATCTCGAAACTTACCGCCTCGGCAATGACGTCGGCCGAGAAGCAGCACACCTGTGTCTGTATGGGGTAGCGGTTGGGTGGGGGAGTCTGTATGACGCTCAGGTCGCGTGCCCCCATGAGCGAGAACTGCAGGGTGCGCGGTATGGGTGTGGCGGTCAGTGTTAGTGTGTCCACGTTGGTCTTCATCTGGCGCAGTTTCTCCTTGGTGGAGACTCCGAACTTCTGCTCCTCGTCGATGATGAGCAGGCCCAGGTCCTGGAACTTCACGCTCTTGCCTATGAGCCGGTGCGTGCCTATGACGATGTTTATCTTTCCGTCCTTCAGGTCGGCGAGCAGTTCCCTGGTGTCCTTTGCCGAGCGTGCACGTGAGAGATAATCCACCCTTACGGGCATGTCCTTCAGGCGTGAGGTGAAGGTGCGGTAGTGCTGGTATGCCAGCACCGTAGTGGGCACGAGTACGGCCACCTGCTTGCCGTCCGTTGCGGCCTTGAAGGCGGCGCGTATGGCCACTTCTGTCTTTCCGAAGCCCACGTCGCCGCACACCAGGCGGTCCATCGGGCGCTGGCGCTCCATGTCGGCCTTCACCTCCTGTGTGGCCTTCAACTGGTCGGGAGTGTCCTCGTAGAGGAAGGACGCTTCGAGTTCCGTCTGCATGTATGTGTCCGGCGAGAAGCGGAAGCCCTTTTCCTGCCGGCGGCGGCTGTAGAGGCGTATCAGGTCGCGTGCTATGTCCTTTATCTTCTTCTTGGTGCGCTCCTTCAGGTTCTCCCATGCGCGTCCGCCCAGTTTGTTCACCTTGGGCGGAGTTCCGTCCTGCCCCTTGTACTTCGACACCTTGTGCAGGGCATGTATGGAAACGTAGATGACGCCTCCGCCATCGTAGTTTATGCGTATCTTCTCTACCATGCGCTCGCCCTCAGGTATGGTGATGAGTCCGCCGAAGCGACCCACGCCATGGTCTATGTGCACCACGTAGTCGCCCAGTTGGAACTGCTGTATTTCCTTCAGCGTCAGCGCCATCTTGCCCCTTCGGGCATGCTCCGAGCGCAGGTTGTACTTGTGGAAGCGGTCGAATATCTGATGGTCGGTGAAGAGTACCAACCGCCTGTCGTGGTCCACGAAACCCTCGTGCAGGGTTTTCTCCACGGGAGTGAAGCGTATGCCCAGTTGCATGTCGTGGAAGATGCTCTCCAGGCGGTCCGTCTGCTTGGTGCTGTCCGCCAGGATGTATATGTCGTAGTCCTCGTGCTGGTAGCGCAGGAGTTCGCGCGTGAGCAGGTTGAAGTTCTTGTGGAAGATGGGCTGGGGGCTGATGTTGAACGACAGGTTGGCCTGTCCGCTTGCGGCCGTGTCCAGCAGGATTGTGCGGAAGTCCAGCAGGCGGTGGCGGAACTTGTCAGGTTCCGTAAGCACGTGTTCGCGCACCAGGGCCGTGCCGCCGTCTGTTCCGTTGCTGCCCTCTTCCATCTCCACAATGCGTGCCGACAGGGAGAAGCCCTCCTGCCAGATGCGGTCCACCTCGTCGCAGAGGAAGGCGCGGTCGTGCATCACCAGGCGTGTGCTTTCGGGCAGGAAGTCCAGTATGCAGATGCGCCCGTCCCGGTCCTGTGCCAGTTCCGGCACTATGCGCACTTCCTTCAGTCGTTCCAGCGACAACTGGCTCTGCACGTCGAAGGTGCGTATGCTGTCTATCTCGTCGCCGAAGAAGTCTATGCGGAAAGGGTGCTCGTGCGAGAAACTGTACACGTCCACCAGCGAGCCGCGGACGGCAAACTGCCCCGGCTCGTAGACGTAGTCCGTGCGGCGGAATCCCTGCTCCATCAGTCCCGTCTGCAATTCCCTGATGTCCCGTGTCTCTCCCACGGCCAGACCTATGGTGTGGTCTTGCAGGTCCTGTTTGCTCACCACCAGTTCGGTCAGAGCCTCGGGGTAGGTGACGATAAAGAGGTGAGCGGATGAGCGGTGAGCGGTGAGCGGTTCCGTTTTCCGTTCATCAAGATTTCCGTTTTCCGTTTTCCGTTTTAATCCCGCTTCGCGGTCTTTACCTCCTTGTGGCTCGGCATAATCAAAGTAGGCTTTGCTTCTGCTCTCGCTTCCTGCGTCGGTTCCGTTCGTCAGTGCCGAGAGTGCATTCGTGCGCAGTATTTCGTTGCCTGCATCGCGCTGGCCGTACTTCACGGCACGGCGGAAACTGCTCGGCATGAAGTACACCTGGCTTGTGCCCAGAATCTGTGTCATGTCGTGGTAGAAGTAACCCGCCTGCTCCTCATCGTCCATAATGAAAAGGTAGGGGCATGCAAGGGCCTCGGGGCACTTCTCCGCCAGGGCGGAAAAGAACATGGGGGCAGAACTGGCCACAAGACCTCCAAGCCTTATCTCCCTCAATCCCTCGTCTGCCAGCAGGCGCCCCAAAGCCTTCACCTTGGGCGAGCGTCCTGTCAGGGCCTGAAGTTTCTGTATTTCCATATTATGGTGCAAAAGTACAAATTAGCAAGTGAACTGCAAAATAAATCGGACTTTATTTTGCAGTTCACCAAGCTAGGAGATACTTGTTTGTATGACTGATAGTTTTTCTTATCTGGCCAGTGCATCCTTCAGGGTGGGGAGCAACAGGGCATGGTCGCGAAGGTCGTTGCGTAGGGCGTATGTGCCGTCTTTCTGCACCAGCACGTAGGAGGGGATGCCGTCTATGTTGAACAACTTGTCGGTGAGGTAGCGCCATTGTGCATTGTTCAGACGATAGTGCAGACCTTTTATGTCCGAGATCATTTCGTTGTATTGTGCTATGGGAGATGTCTCGTTGGCAATGTACACCCACACGATGTCGTCCGTGGCGAGCGGACCGGATTCCTTCAGAGGCTTTACCTGCTTCAGGGCATGGCGGCACGGGCCGCACCATGTGTTCCAGAAGTCCACCACCACCACCTTGCCTTTGTGTGGTTCTATGATGGCCTGGAAGAGGGCTTCGGGAGCAATCTCCTCCACGTTCTGCAGGTTCTTGCTGCTCTGTGCTATCGCCTTCAGGGTTCTTGTCATTATGTCCTCGCACATGTCGGCATAGAACGGGTTGTCCATCTTGCGCAGGCGTTGCAACGTGCTGTCGGCAAGTTGGCCCTTGTATGCCTCCTTCACAGCATCGTATGCAAGAATCATGTCTTGCAGCATCCTGTTGTCCTGTACGCTTTTCAGTTCCCGTGGCACACTCTTGATTAGTTCGTGACTATACTCGGAGAGTAGCAGCCATGGATTGTCGGTATCCACATGGGCCATCACCTTTTCGTAGTGCTGGGGCAGGATAGGGTGCAAGTCTAGATTGAAGGTATCCTCCGGTACCCTCTCCATCCACCGGCGTATGTCCTGCTTCATGTACATGATAAGGCCATGTTGGTGATTGGCTTTTTCCATTTCCTTCTGCCATGTGTGCCAGGGCTGCCTGTCCATGTGGTTGCACGAAACCTTATAGTTGTTTATCACGTGGTTGGTGTATTGCTCGGCTGTGATGTTGTAGCGCAAGCCGTGTGATATATCGGTAGAGTCGGGGCTGTCCCATGTCATGGCAGGCAGGTTGTTCATGGCATCATATCTGCCGCCCTTTGTCCAACACTGTTTTATCGTTGGCATTTCCATAGGAACTCTACC
Source organism: Bacteroidaceae bacterium (assembly GCA_017466325.1). Classification (GTDB taxonomy): domain Bacteria; phylum Bacteroidota; class Bacteroidia; order Bacteroidales; family Bacteroidaceae; genus Physcousia. Next base: position 47,773 of record JAFTUK010000024.1, read on the forward strand.
GTAGTAATTGAACCTGTTATTGAGGTTTATGTTGCCAAGATTGACATATAGGTCAATGCTGTCTCCAGGGGCAACATAGAAACTGCCATACCACCTCCCGTTCACAACGGTGAAGGCACATCCCGTGCCGTACTGGCGGAAGGTGGCGGTGCCTTTGCCTGTCTTGGGGTCGATTTTTACATCCACGCTCTTCTGCTCTTCCAGCAGGGAGTTGATGGGCAGGATTATGTCCTTTGCCACACCTTCGCGGTAACCCAGCAGATGCACGTTCACGGTGACGTCGCCGAACTCATAGGCATATCGTGGCTCCACGTCCGTCTTGGGCATGCCTTTCAGTTCTTCCGGCAGTCCTTCGGGGGCATTGGCGTCCCTCTTTCCGGTCAGGTCCAGGTCGTATATCCTCCAGTCGCCCTCGGCATCGCCCTCAATGTAGTCAAAGGCTCTGCACTCCTTGGCCAGGGGGGCGAAGCATAGGGTGAAGCAGGTGTCGCCGTCCTCGGGCAAGGTCATTGCCTTGCCTATCTCTATGCTGCTGCCTTCCCTCAGTTTGTACTCTACGCCGTCGGCCACCAGTTTCGTTGTCTCTTTCACGTTTATCCAGTTTCCCGGCATGTTGAATCCGCGTACCGTCAGCACCGTGGCAGAGTCTGTCCTCTCCACTCTCTCAATGACGATGCTCGTCGTGTTTGCCGCCCCGGCCAGTGGGAAGTCCACTGCCTGTGGCATCTGTGTGCAGGCACACATCAGCAAGGATGTGGTGCCGGCAAGGAAAGAAAGTCTTTTCATGCAAGTCATGTAGTTTCTTTTAGGTTATTGTTGCTGCAAAGTTAGGGCTTTTTCCGCAGAGGGTAGTGATAACTATCCTTTAAAAGCGCATAACCGAGCGGAAACTCTGTCTTTTTCATGCATTTCCGCTCGGTTCGGCATGATTTTTATTTCGTATAGGCTTGTAGGGCCTGTTTGGCTTTGCGCAAAGCCTTTTCGTATTTCTTTTGTGCTGCCTTGGGGTTCTTGGCAGTTTTTACGGCATCATATAGAGTCCATAACTTGAAATCGGATGTCACCTTTTTCTGGGCTGCTGTGTATGCCTTGGCATCAGCTTCGGCCTTTGTCTCTTCCTCTGTAGTAGCATAGACATGCTTGAAGCCATCCACCTTGTTCCAGTATCCGCGAGTGAAGTCGGGGAAAGTCACCGCAGCGCAGTTGTTGTCCATAGACAATGTGCCAAGTTCTGCCAGACAGCACCATTCAGCCATGTCGTATACGTCCATATCCAAGGGCAGACCATTCTGCAGACAATATACCAGACGTGCTTCCATTACGTAGTCCATGCCACCATGTCCCATGTTGCGGCCAAATTCACCGTACTTGCGTTGCAAAGGGTGATAGTATTTCTTTTCCAGTGCAGTCTTCTGCTCCTCGTTCATGAATCCGTGTGCATTGAGATTGTCAATCTTGGGTGCACCGGTACCTTTCATCGCTTCACCTGAAAGGGCATAACTTTTCGTGGGATACTTGCTGGCGTAGCCCTTTGTTCCGGTAAGTTTGTACAGACGGTTGTAGGGTTGTGGAGTCATAACGTTGTGCTGTATTTCCACAACCTTACCCTGTGCGGTACGCATCAGAGTGGTGGTGTGGTCACCGTTGCGGAATTCCTTGCACTCCTTGCCGGTCTTACCCTTTACCCAATCCTTACCTACAAAGCTCTCGGTATCCATGGCAATCAGTGTGGTGAAACGGTCGCCACGGTGGATGTTCAGGCACTGGGCCACTGGACCAAGGCCGTGAGTGGCATATACGTCTCCACGGTTTTCCATGTTGTACTTCATGCGCCAGTGCAGGTTGTCCTTGTCGTTATCGTTCGGGTCTTTCCAGTAAAGGTCCCAGAACCACTCCAGACCGTGGATGTAAGCACCCTCAGCACGGATAATCTCGCCGAACACACCATCCTGAGCCATCGCCAGAGTGTTCAGCTCGTACTCGTCGTAGCAGCAGTTCTCCAGGATGAAGCAATGCAGACGAGTCTTCTCGGACAGGTCTATCAGGCTCCAGCACTGTTCCAGATTCATGGCACTGGGTACCTCTATGGCGGTGTGCTTGCCATTCTCCATAGCGAACTTTGCCACGGGATAGTGGTGGTTCCAGTCTGTAGCAATGTACACCAGGTCTATGTCGTTGCGCTTGCATAGTTCCTCGTAGCCTTTTTCTCCCGAATAGATGTCTGCAGGCTTCAGACCGGCTGTGCGCAAGTCTGCCTGACATGCTTCCGCACGTTCCTTCACATAGTCGCAAAGGGCAACGATCTCAACACCGGGAATGTGGCAGAAACGTTTCACCGCTCCGGGACCGCGCATGCCCAAGCCCACGAAAGCCACACGTACGGTTTTCATCTTTGGGGCTGTCAGTCCCAATACATGCTCCTGGCCAGCCGGCCGTTCTGGTGTTTCCACTACTATAGTTCCCTTGTCCCAATGCCATTTCGTGCTTGGAGACAGGGACTGTGCCCCAACGCCAACCGATATGGCGGTGAGGGCAACGATAAGAAGGTTCTTCAGTTTCATTGTCTGTTCTTTTTCATTTAGGTTTGATTACATGTATCATTAGCGCTAATGTTCTTGTCCAGTTGTTCTTTACGGTGTTTTATTGTTTCTGGCAGTTGCTTTGCAAAGGAATGCTTACCTAACCATTATCGTCTCCTTGAACTTCATCTTGCTCTGTTGCATTTGTAAGGCGGCGGTACGTATGCCAAGGTAATCCTGTTGTCTGGCCCATCCGGTGGTGCCATCTATGTATTCAGGCTCTTCTTCTCCGCACATAATGTCTATCTTGATACACTCTTTGCGCAAGGGAGGATACACGTCCACCATAGTAATCCATTCGCCTGCTATGGACTTTATCCAGAATGTACTGTCCATGGGATAGTCTATACAGTGCTGTATGTAGTAGCACTGTCCCGTCCTGCAATCTCTCAGGTATTGCTTGGACGAGTTATGGAAATACATCCTGTTCCAATGTATCTTGTGTATGCGTGCCAGATATGTTGCTTCTCTGGTGCACCATATAGCCATCTTTTCAATGTCGTTGTCCGCGTTAGGGTTTCTTACGGTGTATGGTTTGGAGTAGGTTGCAAAGGTGCTGTAGTTCATGGGACTGTACTCCTTGGCTTCATCTGTTAGAACTGCCCGTCGGAAGTCTGGAACACTGTCGTCATACAGGATTTCGCTCATAAACACACGCTTCATAGAGTCTTGCTCGGCCTTCGTCTGCATACGGACGGAATGCCAGTTTATGCCTCCCTGCTTGTTGCGTGTGGCCAGGTAGGAAGGGCGCTCGCAGGAGAGCAGTAGGATAGGGATGAGAAGTTGTAAGAACCTCAACGCCCCTCTTGTTAAGGAAGGTAATGCTGTGCCGGTTATTCCAGACAGTTGGGTATCCTTTTTGACTGATTTCATGTTTGTACTATATTATAATATTATAAGGTATGGTATAGGTTCTATGCAGGTAGTTCTTTGGTGACGTTCCCCTTTAGTCCTTCCCTTCTTACTTACCTCTCTCCGCTTTGCAAGTGGCTTCTTACCTGATATAGTTCTACATCCTTGACAGAGTCGGGCAGGGGAGGGAAGACGATCGTTACCATGAAAGTCTTGCCCTTCATGCCTTCCAGATGAAAGAAATTCCATGCCTCGGCCGGGATGCTGTGTCGTGCAACGTAGTGCGTGTTTGTTTCAGGGTCTACGAGATAGGCATCCGGACCGCCGAATTTGTAGAAAGCGTTGTCCGTGGTACAGGTGACTATGTATGTGAGCAGTGTTTCCGTTTTATCGCGTTTCATGTATTTCCCTGTTGGAGCAGTGCCTTTGTATTCCGGCAGTTTGTGAAGTATGGGCCAACCATCCTTAGCCTTGGGTGCATAGTACATACTATCTTTCAACGTGTTCTCCTTCACTGCATTCGTTTCCTGTGCCGACACCTTGGGGGTGCTTTGCTCAACAATACGTATCATGGTTGGCACTGAGGCTGGCATGCAGTATGCTACAGTAATTCCGCAGAGCAATATCAGCCACAGAGCCGTTGCACCCTTGCTCGCTATGCCCATGGCAGGACGCTTGCCGCGTTTCATTTCCATAAACCTTCTCCGTATGAAGGAATGGTTGAAACCGTTGGCTATCACCGTGCTGTCCTCCATTACCTCTTCCAGCAACAGAGTCTGGTAGGTGAGTATGTCAGTGCCTGTATCCAGCACTATGCGGTCGGCCTGGAATTCGTGCAGGTTGCGCAGACGGTTGCGCACCAGCCAAAGCACGGGATTGAACCACATCAGCCTGGTCAGCAGTTCTACCACCCACACATCAACGTAGTGGCGGCATTGGATGTGAGCCGCCTCATGCCGTATCACTATTCTTTCGCTGTCTGATGCCATTCCCTTCGGCAGGAAGATAGTCTTGCCCAATGAGAAGGGTGTCTTTACCTGCAACGAGCGTATCAGCCTGTATCCCGCTTCGGACTCCTCCGCAGGCATCTTGTCGCTCAGTCTCCAGAGTCGTGCCATTTGTATCAGAACATGCAGTACCAAAACAAGGGAAACCATTGCTATGCCTAAGGCAATGGTTTCCTGCCATACCGTTTCCTGCCACCATGTAGCAACGGAAGTGGGCAACACTTCTGCTATGTCTGCATTTTCCCCTTCCATTATCTGTGCTTCGGGATGTATGGCGCAATATGTCCGTGCTTCGGCCTGAGACATGTGCAACACACTTTCTTCACCTCCCGCAAACAACAGGTTCGCGAGGCTGTGCATGCATGGCAGAATAAGACAAAGTGTAGGTATACCAATCAGATATATACGCCCAAATCGGTAGTCTGCACGGCGCTGTAGTACCAATTCGTAGAACAGCATCATCAGTGTGGCAAGAATCAGTGTCATGCCATAACTCTGCATGCATGTCTGTAGGGATATTGTCATGTAGGTCTGTCGTGTTATATATGTCTGTCAAATGTCTTGCTTTTCATCTGTCTGCATTACGGCCAGAATTTCTATAAGTTCCTCCTTGCTGATCTTCTCTTTTCTGGCAAAGTAGAGCAGGAGGTTTTTCAACGAGCCTTTGAAAAGCGTGTTGCGTGTCTCTTCCATGAATCCGTCCACGTACTGCTCTCTGCTTATGAGTGGACGGAATACGTTGGCTTTGCCTCGCCTCTGTGCTCCTACTATCTTTTTGCTTGTAAGCACCTGCATTACCGTCAGTATGGTAGTGTATGCCGGCTTGGGTTCTGGTATCCGTTCCATTATCTCGTTCACTGTGGCCTGCCCCATGTCCCATAGGATATTCATGGCGCGAAGTTCGGCTTTCGTGAGTGTTTTATGTTTTGTTTCTCCTCTCATAATTAGATTGTTTTGCTATTTGTTACGGCAAAGGTAGTACGAAATAAGACTTATGTCCAAATCTACACCGGCAGCGTTAACGTAACTTAACAAACATTATCCGTATTTCATAGTAGAAAGCGCACTACACTCCTCTTGGCATATCCTTTTTGCATAAAGAGAATCCCATGTGACTTGTGCCGCATGGGATTCTTCATCTTGTTATTTGCTATATTTTCAAACCACCAGACCTTGATGGCGCGGTGTGCCTTGTCCTCTGCTTCCTTGTTGCGCTTAGGCAGTACGATGCTCAGTATTCCATTGTCTATCTTCGCTCGCTTAATCGTATCTCTGAAACTACGTTTCTAAGATACTCACGCTCGGAAAAAAAATAAAGCACGCTTCGTTTTGTTTTTCGCTCGCTTAATCGTATCTCTGAAACTGCGTTTCTAAGATACTCACGCTCGGAAAAACAAAATTAAAGCACGCTTCGTTTTGTTTTTCGCTCGCTTAATCGTATCTTTGTGTCGGATATTAACAACAAGTACTTATGTCTGAACAGTATTTAGATTGTGATTCTTTGATAGATCTTGGTACCATATATGATGCAATTGCCTATAATGGTTTTTCTAAGGAAACTATCGATTTGATTGATATCTATACAAAGCATATATTAAATGGAAAAACAAACTTTAATCAATTTAATCAACAAGAGCATGCAGGACTCTGCTGTGCAGGTGAGGTGCTCATTGGGGCGACCATCGTGTGCAACTACGCGCAAGCAAGCCTTAGAGCAAGTTCAGATGCTGGAACAGGCCAAGCAAGCCCATTTAATTGGGAAATAGACGAGGCACAGGAAACTCTCCTACAACAATGGGCAGAGTCTAAGCATTTGTGGTTTGCAAATGCTGAGGCTGATATTGAATTGGAGTATGGTCCGATGATTGCTCAAGGAGCAGAAGCTAAAGTTTTTTATAAGGAGGGAGATACATCTGTCGTAAAAATGCGGACTTCTATTTATGCAACTTTGGACAGAGCATTAGAATCAATAGTTCTTCACAATGCTTTATTTCCAGAAACAGCAATGAAGTTAATAGGATTTACACGCGATTCTGATGGACTTTTACGTTCAATAAGTACCCAGCCTTATATTAGATGTAAGCGCTTGGCTACAAAATATGAAATAGATCATATGGTCGCTTTAAAGGGTTTCCAAAACAATCAAGACGGGCAAGGGGTCAACTATATCGGAGAACGTCTCCATCTTGAGGATATGCATCCTGCTAATGTTTTTATAGATGCTATCTCCGATGTACCAGTATGTATTGATTGTATTGTGAAGTTCATTAAGAAGTGATATTTTAATTGCATGAAATACTTGAATCAATTTCACAAAGAATCCGTAGAACGGAAATTGAAGAAAATCGCCGAATCTCAAAAGCATCCAATGTCACCAGAAGAGATAATGGCATATCTTTGGTCCAATTTCGAGAGAGCGAAAAGCATGGAACTTGGGGTGGAATAGCATGCATCACATACCCACACTTCCAGAAAGGCAAGCAATACAAGGGGCGTTGCATCAATAATTCAACTGCCGCATATATAGGTAATCCAAAGAAATATATCAGATTGTACAACGAATACAATAGCCTGTTCAAAAACATGTCTATGTTAATTCCTGTAATCTTTTTCATTTGTGTAGTTGTTTAGAAGGTTATCCCATGCGCCTTGATGAGACTCTGCAGGCGCTTTATCTCTTCGGCTTGCTGCTTCACTTGCTTGCGCAGGGCGTGCAGTTCATCTTGTTCCTGCTGGCGGTATCCCGTGCGTGCGGCATGCATGCGTTCCTTTATACCGCCTTGGGTGACAAATTCCTGCTCCAATGTTATTAGGTGACGGTTGAGCATAGTATCCACCATATAGCAGAGGGTGAGGGCTGTATTGGCCATCTCCTCGTTGTTCCATTTGTCAAAGTGTGGTTGATAGTCCTCCACGCGGTTATGGATTTTGCAAAACTCCAGCATCTTATTGTAGCGATTATGCGACTCTGTCCAAATAGTGAGGTTACGCGAGATGAGATAGTCCCGATAGTCCTCGCGCAACTCTTGGATAGAACTTCGTGCCACATTTAGGAGTTTTAGTTGCATTTCTGTGGAAGCCACTCCATCCTCTATACCCTCAACAATATTTTGCTTTCCACTACGGGCAGCCTGTATCATCTGGTCCACCGTACGGTCGCCATGCGCAGGAAGGAAACGCTTGCAGAATACATAAGTCAGATGGTAGAGCACCTCACTCTTCTGGTAGAAGTACGTATTGCGCCAAGGCGCCTGCCTCTTTAGAACTTGTTGCATGGTATACTGTGATTTAATGGTTTAGATAGATGCAAAGATAGCGCTATTTTTTGAGAAATAGATGCTATAGAAGCAATAGATCCTATAGTCTCTATAATTTCTATAGATTCTATAGTTTTTATAGTCTCTATAGCACCTATCCTCTCACTCTCACTCCTTCGCAATCACCTCGGCGGGATTCTCCCTGAAGCACACTTTTACCTTATGGGCAACGAGGGCGGTGACGATGAGGGTGATGATGGCGGCGATGCCGAGGGCCGGCAGGATGCCAAGGGAGATCTGCAGGGCGTAGGTTTGCAGCCAGAGGGTCATCAGGTAGTAACCCACGCAGAGGCCTATGGTGGTGCCGAGGGCAGAGATGATGCCGTATGTGCGGAGGGTGCGGCGCAGGCAATCCCTATAGTGGGCGCCGAAGACACGACGTATGGCTATGGCACGGCGCTGGCGCTGGAGGTCGGCACTCAACAGGGTTATCATTCCGAATAGGGCAATGCCCAAACCCACTGCTGAGAGCACGGAGTAGAGCCACAGGAAGTTCTGCTCCTTGCGGTACTTCTCGGCAATGAGGTCGCCATAGTTTACTACACGCACTGTTCCTGCATCGGGGTTGATGTCGTGACGGCGCAGAACCTCTTCCACGGCTGCTATGCCTTCCTTCTCCCTGCCTGGGAGTATGCGGAAGTAGAGTTGGGAATCTCCGTCAGAGCCGCCTAAATCCTGGGCATATCCTATCAGTTCGGGTTCTTGGTGCAGGTCGCGGGTGCAGAGGTCGAGCGTGCCGATAACTTCTTGTTGGCTACGGGTATTGATATATGGATTCTCTGGCGTTACCCCGTAATATGCCGCAGCATTGCTGCTCAGCAACACCTGTCCATCCTGCCACTTGAATTCGCCCTGCATGGGTTTCCACAGGTCGGGCTTGATATCGAACAGGCGTATCGTCGCCTCGGAAAGTATCATCATGGTAAGGTTCTGCTCATAACCATCCACACTGATGCCTATCGCCCATCCGCGTTCGAAGATGGGATGGTTCAATACGCAGGTGTCCACTGCCGAAAGGGCACACAGTTCTTGTGCAAACTCGTTGGTGTTTACCACCCTCTTTTCCTCATACCTCTTGAAACGGAAGGTATATACCCTTTCGGGGTTCACGCCCAGGGCATCTTTGGTGACGAAGCGGATTTGTCTGCCACCGTTCCACACCAGGAACAGCAACAGCACGCTCACCGCCACCTGCATCACGGCAAGGGGGTAGTTCAATGCCGAGGGACGTCCCTGCGGAGCACCCTTCAGGGCGAGGCGGTGCCTGCGGTTCTGCACATATACGGGCAGCAGGCAGAGTGCCAGTTGCACAAGGAGGAGCGTGAGCAGGCAGCCTGCGAACCAAAGGTACACTTCGCCGCGGGTAATCTCCATTCCTTCGAAATAGGTGTCGAACGTCAGTGTCATCAGCACAAAGGTGAGCACACCAATGGCGCAGAACATCAGCAGGGCCTCGGCCTGCAGGCGGAGCAGGGTGTCGCGGCTGCCACCACCCAGGCAGATGCGCAGGCGATGGTCGCTCCATCGGGCATCGGCAGCAGTGTTGAGCAATGCCAGGTAGGAGAACAGAGCCGAAAGGAGCAGCAATGTGGAGAGGATGAAGAACACGCCGGGGTAGAAGGCCGCTTTCCAGAAACTGCCCTCGTTGCGCAACAACTCGCCAATGCGGAGCGGTACGAGCCGGAAACTTTCATAATCGTCGTTGTATTGAGAGTTGGAGAATCGCTCCAGCGTCTCGTCCAGCGCGCGTTGCATCTGTTCGGGGTGCTTCGTGCGCACGAAGAGTTCCATGCTCTCGGGTGAGTAAGAATATCCTTTTGCAGGGGTGGGCTCCAGTTTCTGGTAATGATAAGCGGGAATCTCATTATCCGCTCCGACAGGCTTCTGTGCTTTTGTCACACCCACCACACGCAATGTCTTCTCGGCACCGCCTTCGCGCAGGAACTTTGCCGTCACCGTGGTGCCCACCATGTCCGTGGTGCCGAAGAGGGCAAGGGCAGTCTTGTCGGTGAGTACCACTTCGCCATCCTCACGGGCAGGCCTGCCGGAGATGAACTCGAGGCGCATAACCTCGTAATATTCCGGGTTCACTCTCAGCATCGGCTGCGCTGGTGTCGTATCATTTGTGCTTATAATCTCAGCACCAGTATACATGATGAACCCCACTTTGGCGTCTTCAGGCGCATGCTCCAGGATGTCATGCCCCAGACTGTCGCTGAGATGGTAGGTGAAGGCTCTGAACCCCTGTGGTTCACTGCCCTGCACGCGATAGACGTCCTCCACGTCGGGGATGTGACTTGCCCCGTGTGTCAGTCTCCAGATGCTGGAAGCCGAAAACACGAAGGCAGTGAGGGCAAACGAGATGATGCCCACGATAAGAATGTTTTGCCCCATATTGCGCCTTATGTGGCGCAGGGCTTGGAGGAAGTTGATACGGACCCAGTGGACCCAGCGGACCCACCCCCAACCCCTCCCTGTATGGAGGGGAGTAGGATGTACTGTGTGATTGTGTATTAGCATATTTGTGGTAAATTAAGGACCCTCCCCATACCCTCCCACAAGGGGCGGGAGTATAATGTACTGGAGGGTGATTAGGATTTTGCGTATTTGTGATGATTGTTCTATTTTCAAAAAGCGTCTTGGGGGACTTTTACATACCCCCTCCGGAGCTTTGCTCCTCGTCCCCCTAACTTAGAGGGACAGTTTGCTGGCGCTGTGATATTCAGTTGTAACTGACTGTCCCTCTAAGTTAGGGGGACGAGCGCGAAGCGCGGAGGGGGTATGTTAGATTTCCGTTTTCCGTTTTCCGTTTTCCGTTCGTCTCTCACTCCTTCGCAATCATCTCTGCAGGTTTCACTCGCAGGACTTGGTGGAGGTGGTAGCCTACTATGAGGAGGATGATGAGGGCGGTGAGCATGAGGGCGCCGAGGATGGGGAGGGTGGGGGACAGGAGTTCTGCCATGGAGGTGCTCATGCTGCTTCTTGCCCATTCCTTCAGGAGGATGTTGAAGAGGACTATGAGGGGTGCGCTGACCATGGTGGCAATGCTGATGAGCCACAGGTAGAGGCGGCCGAAGAGCAGGATGATGTTCCCTCGCTTGGCGCCATGTATCTTGCGCAGCGCCACTTCCTTCTGTCGCGAACAGGTGTCGAGGGCTATAGTGCTCCAGATGCCCATCAGGCAGATAACGAGGCAGATGGAGGATAGTATCCATGAGGCACGTAGCATGACTTCAAATAAGAGGATTTCTATGCCAAGACTTTCACGGAGGTTAAGCACCCGTTCCATCAAAGGTTTGGGATTGATGCGGTGCATGGCTTCGGTAAGGTCGGCAAAGACACGGTCGTAAGCGCCCTTCTTCGGCTGGACGATGATTTCTATTATATTCTCGTCGCTACAACTTTCTATGTACACCACCTGGCATGTATTGGATAAGCGCTTATTGTCCATATAAGGCAGAGTGCCAAAGGTGCCTCCGATGCGGTGGGGTTGGCCTCCCTCCAGTTGAAGAACACCGCTGGCGGTCAGGCCATAGTGCTCCATACCGGCATAGAGCGAGTCGCTCAGCAGCAGGCAACCTGTACGCTCCTCGGGTGGCAGTATCCAACGGATGGGGCGGTTCCAGAAGTTGAGCAGCGTTGAGTCACCAACCTGATACTGCCTAATCCACATATGCCCCCATGCTTCCTTTGCCATGGGATGTTCCTGGATGTCCTTTAGGCGGAGGAAAGAAATATTGATGGGGATGAAGCATTCGATGTCCTTTGCCTCAGTGCGCAGGTATTCCAGTATTTTGGGCCCATCCTCCTTGGTAACGTAAGGACGCACCAGTATGCACTCCTTGTAGAAGTCATCGTTCTCCGGCACATTCATTTCCTTCAGTGCCAGTTCGCTGAAATGCGTCAGGGCTATGCTTCCGCCCACAAAGAGGATGCAGATGGCTATCTGTATGCCCAGCATCGTGTTGCGCAGAACATGCCCACGGCTGCGTTGCAACTGCACGGTCATGCTTTGGCGCTGGCGCACCATGGTGCGGACGGTCAGCCACAATACCATGAAACTGATGAGCACCACCACGGCGAGTATCACCGCCACACTCTCGTACACGCCCTCTATGTGCCAGCCGAACTCGTTGAGGTAGGGCGTGAGCGAGGCATTGGCAAAGTCGATGAGCAGTACGCTCAGTATGCCGGCCACGATGCCGGCAAGCATGAAGGTGAAGAGCGTTTCGCAGGCAAAGAGGCGGAAGATGCTCAGGCTTGTGGCACCATGCACACGGCGCAGAGCCACCTCGCGCTGACGCATACGGAAGAGTTGCAACTGCATCTTCAGGAAGCCTATCAGTGCTGCGGCAAGGATAAGCGAACTGATAAGGTAGACGATGGTACGGACTATCAGCAACGACCTTACATGCTCGGCATCGTTTACACTTAAAGGTTTCAGTCTTGCCGAGATGCCATCGAAATGATTCAGGCGACGGGTCATCTCAGCCTCCACCTCCTTGGGGTCTTGTCCCTCCTGGAGCACAAGGCAGTAATTGCGCAGATAACTGTCCGTCAGGCCGTCGGCATAGACGTAAATGCCCGTTGTCACACCATCTGCAATGTAATCCGTGGCATATACATCGCGGATGGTGAACTCTGTCCAATCACGACCATTGATGTTCATGCCAACGGTACACCCAACTGGATTTGCCTCGCCAAAGATGGTACGTGCATGCGTTTCGCTGATGACCGCCTCCTTGTCGTTGAGCACGGGAATCTTCTTGCCCGTCAGTGCCGAACGTATGCCCCAGAAGTTGAGGTCTTCGGCCTGCTTGACATAGAAAGAATATGCACCGGCGCGTTGGGCGCTGTCTGGCAAGGTAAAGGTCATGCTTGAACCCATCGTTAAGCCGCCCATGAAGGCATTGCGTATCACCTTTTCCACACCGGGCAGGGGACCGCCGGAGAAGAGAGCGTCGTGCATTTCGGGTGTGACGTTTTCGGTGGGGACGGTGACCCATTCCTGCGTGCCATCCTCCTTGTCTACGGGTAGTTTGTAACTTTCGTTGGGGAAGTCCGCCACATAGCAACGGTCGTAATACTCCTCCTTGGTGATGGAAGGAGGCCCCATGTGTTTGAGCACAAAGTGCGTAGCCGCCAGAGTGACCATACCCACCGCCAGCGCCACTACGCTGACAAGGGTCTGGAACTTGTATTTCATGAGATTGCGGTAGGCAATCTTGAGGTTGTGAGAGAGGAAGACCCAGCGGACCCAGTGGACCCTCCCCCTTACCCCTCCACAAGGGAGGGGAGTAGGATGTACTGTGTGATGATTGTTATGTTGCATATTTGTGTTGAATAGCGGACCCTCCCCCTTACCCCTCCACAGGGGAGGGGAGTAGAATGTACTGGGGAGTGAATTTGGTTAATAATCTTGTTAGTTGATGATATACTTCATTAGTCAGTTGTAACCACTCCCTCCCCTTGTGGGCGAGCAAGGTCTTCAGAAGAAGCACTGAATGTGCTTCTGTGCCTTGGGAGGGGAGAACTTTCCAGTTCGACGCGCGGACAGGTTGGGGAGGGGTCTGTTATCTTTCACTCTTTTGCAATTATATCCGCCGGATGTTGTTTTATTACTTTACGTACGTGGAGAGCGACTACGAGGAGGATGATGAGGGCGGTGATGCTCATGCTTAGAGCGAGGGGCATGACGGGGGATATGAGATGCTGGGGAATCTTTTCTGATACAGCCCACTCCTTCAGGAACTGGTTGAAGAGGATAACGGCAGGGATGGCAAGTATGCTTGCCACACCTATGAGCCACAGATAGAGGCGACCGAAGAGCAAGGCGATGTCCTTTCGCTTGGCGCCATGTATCTTGCGCAGAGCCACTTCCTTCTGTCGTGAGCGCGTGTTGAGGGCAATAGTGCTCCAGATGCCCATGAAACAGATTAAGGCACAGATGGCGGAGAGTATCCATGCGCCACGCTGGAAGTTTTCTAATGCAGAGAGTTCTTGAGTATATCTCTCGCGCAGATTGAACACCGTGGGTTCCAGCGGTAATGGATTGATACGGTGCATAGTTTCTTCCATTTGTTCCATGACCTCGTGGTACTTGCCCTCTTCGGGTTCAATGATATATTCTACCGAGAAATTTTCGGGGCATTCCTGCATTACCGCACATTCCCATTTCACGTGATCTTTTGTCTCATTCTTATAGGGCAGTGTGGCATAGGTTCCGCCGATGGGTAAAGTGGAGGAGTACTTTGGGGTTAAGGTTCCCGATTTGATAACTCCTAAGGAATCCAACTCGGCATACAATTTTTCACTCAGCAAGATGCACTCTTGTCGTTGCTCTTCTGGTACAAACCATTTGATGGGGCGTTGCCAAAAGTCGAAGTATGCGGTGTCTGTCAAATAGTGCATCAGGAAGTTCTTGCGATTCAGCGCCTCTTTCGCTCCAGGGGTTTCCATATATTCCTGAAACGTGTTGAATATTTCGTTATTCTTAATGGCACGCGTGATATGCTTAGGATTTGTTTGCAGGTATTCTTCCAAGGCCTTTCCATCCTCCGAGGAGAATGGGTTAATAAGAAAGCACTCGGCGTAATGGTCGTCATTGTCGGGGATGTTCATCTGCTCCTTGATAAGACCTATGAACTGCGAGAAAGCCAATGAGCCAGCAAGGAAGACGATACACACCACCAGTTGGATGCCCAACATCGTATTGCGCAAAGTGTGGCGGGCGTTGCGGCGCATACCTGCCGCCAATCCTCGGTTGGTTTTGCGTATGCGGTTCAGCGTGAGGCATACGATGAAGGCACAAAGCAGGACAACGATGCCAAAGACACAAAGAATGGTCGTATGATGCCCTTGCACCACCCATCCCCATGCGTTAAACATATCGTTCAGGTATGGCTCCGAATAGTTTGCCAACCACGATGCCAGCACCAGTGCCAATACCAGCGATGATGTCAGGGTAATCATCACTTCGGTCAGGAACAGGACATACAGGCTCTTGCCCGATGCTCCATGTACCGTGCGGAGTGCAACTTCGCGTCGGCGCATCTGGAAGAGTTGGATTTGCATTTTCAAGAAACCCACAAGAGCAGCCAGCAATACCATGGAACTGATGAGATAAACGATGGTGCGCATCAGCATCAATTCCCGGTTTAGCTCCTTCAACACATCGTCAAGGAGGCTCACTTTTGCCTGCAAGCCCAAAGGTGCAAGTCTTCTGTTCGCTTCTGCCTCCAATTCTTTCACGGAGTATCCTTCCTGCAACAGAATTTCGTAGTCGGTATCTATGGCTTTCCATTCGAGAGATACATCCTTCCAATCCCCACAGAGGTAGGTTTGGGCCGTCGTAACATCTGTTTGCGTTATGGTGCGGTAAACGTCCCTCACCGTGTAAGTGGCAGAATAGGCAATGTAGTCAGCGCCCATTTCTCTAACCACAATCTTGGTGCCTATAGGATTATCGTCGCCACAGATTCGTTTTGCCTGCGTTTCGCTCAGCACCGCTTCACCGTAGTTCAGCACAGGAATCTTTTCGCCCGTCAGTGCTGAGCGGATGCCACGAAAATTCAGATACTCAGGAAGGGTATTGCAATGAGCAAGGTCCATGCTTCGTTCCGTAGAATCTGCTAAAAGCAAGGTGACTTTTTGAACGAGGTAATAACCATCGGCATAGAATAGTTTTTCCACCCCTGCCATGCCCCCACCCGAAGTAAGGGCAGCATGAATTTCGTCGTTAATTGTAATACGATTTTGATTATTCGGCACTTCATCAACCACCTGCCCTTCAGTAGCACTCTTGGCGAAACTCATTTCATACAGGCGGTCGTAATAGGGTTCGTCACAAACAGCAGGCGGAGCATAATGGCTCAGCACAAAGTGTGTAGCCGCCAGAGTGACCATACCCACCGCCAGCGCCATCACGCTGACAAGGGTCTGGAACTTGTATTTCATGAGATTGCGAAAGGCAATCTTGAGGTTGTGGGTCATAATAGATTACAGATTACAGATTACAGATTACAGAGTATGGAGTACAGAGTACAGAGTACAGAGTATGGAGTACAGAGTACAGAGTACAGAGTATGGAGTACAGAGTACAGAGTACAGAGTATGGATTACAGAGTACGGATTACAGAGTACGGATTACAGATTACAGATTACAGATTACAGAGTACGGATTACAGATTACAGAGTATGGAGTACAGAGTATGGAGTACAGAGTACAGAGTATGGATATCAGATTAACAGATGACAGGTGAGAGGGGGTAGAGTATGGAGTACAGTTTTGATATACAAGAACATGTCCTTTCATCTTTACTCTTTCATCTGTCATCTGTACTCTGTCATCTGTACTCTGTCATCTGTACTCTGTCATCTGTACTCTGTCATCTGTACTCTGTACTCTTGTTTCACATTTCCACCTCGCTCACCACTTCGCCGTCGAAGAGGTTTACTATGCGGTCGGCATAGTTGGCATCGTGCTGGGAGTGTGTTACCATGATGATGGTGGTGCCCTCCTTGTGCAGTTCGCAGAGCAGGTCCATCACCTCCTTGCCGTGCTTGGATTCGAGGTTACCCGTAGGCTCGTCGGCCAGGATGATGTGGGGACGTGAGATAACGGCACGTGCTATGGCCACACGTTGCTGCTGACCGCCGGAGAGTTGCGAGGGGAAGTGCTGTGCACGGTGTGTCATGGCCACGCGCTCTATAACCTCCTTCACCTTCTGGCGGCGCTCCTTCTTGGGCACACCCATATAGAGCAGGGGCAGTTCCACGTTCTCCGACACGTTCAGTTCGTCGATGAGGTTGAAACTCTGGAACACGAAGCCCAGTTTGCCCTTGCGCAGGTCTGTACGGTCGTCCTCGCTCATCTGGCTCACGTCCTTGCCGTCCAGTATGTACGCACCCTCTGTGGGTGTGTCCAGCAGGCCAAGGATGTTCAGCAGGGTGGACTTGCCACAACCCGAGGGACCCATGATGGCCACGAATTCGCCTTTCTTCACTTCCAGGTTCACGTTCTGCAAAGCCCAGGTTTCCACTTCATCGGTCTTGAAGACCTTCTTGATGTTTGTTAATGTTAGCATAGTTGTAAAGGACCCCTCCCTTTTGAAACGGAAAAGTGAAAACGGAAAACGGAAAACTGACTTGCGGAGCTTGATGAGCCAAAGTGAATAACCGTAGGTCGTCGCCCGAAGGGACTGAACCAAAGGTTCACGTTAAGTCAAGTCAAATCAGAAAACTGAACCGAAGCCGAACCTTTAGGTCGATGTCCCGTTTTCACTTCCGTTTGTTTGGGAATGGGGATTTTTTAATGGGTTAATGAATAATGTTTAGTTGTTTGTTAATGTATTGTTTTGCTCGTTGTAGGGACACGGCATGCCGTGTCCGTCTGCTTGATATGGTAACTCTGTTTTTCGGACACGGCGTGCCGTGTCCCTACAGTGCTTCTGCTCCGTTTCCCGTTCATCCAGCCAATGCTTTCCAGTACCGATTTCTGTATCGCATAATCGGTACTGGAGTACCGTCGTGTAAGTACCAGAGTACCGACACGGTGATACTGAGCCTGTGCTCCCGTGGGAGAACTGGAGTTTTCCCGTGAGAGAACTGGAGTTTCCCCGTTGGGAAACTGTGTGTGGCCTAATGACGGTATGGATGGTGTTTGCATGAGAAGTTTTATTGTCCGTTTCGTGTTTGTTTCGGACACGGCATGCCGTGTCCCTACTGCTGTTGTAACCACTCCCCTCCATACAGGGCGAACAAGGTCTTTAGAGGATTGACTGAATGTCAATCAGTACCTTGTGAGGGGAGCAATCCCCATTGCGACGCGCGGACGGGCAGGGGGGAGGGTCCTCCTCCTTCCTCACTCCTTCTTCACCACCTCCGCCGGATGGATTTTGCTCACCTTCCATATCTTGTGGCTGATGGTCAGCAGGGTGACGGCCACGACGATGAGGATGGAGAGGAAGAGGTATAGGAGTATCATCATCCAGTCCTTGCTCTCTATGCCATCCAGGGCAAAGGTAGCGAATATGGTGATGAAGGCGATGGATAGTATGCCGACAATGATGCCGCTGATGAGAAGCAGGCGCAGGTAGTAGTTGCCGAACAGACGCATGATGTCCCACGAGTGGGCGCCATGAATCTTGCGCAGGGCCACTTCCTTCTGTCGGCCGCGGCTCTCGAGAGCGATAGCGGAATAGACACTTGCCACGATGCAAAGGATGGAGACGATAACAAGGAGGAAGCACAATTCGCGCATCAGTTCCAGCATGCGTATGCCCTTGAACCACTCTTCGTACAGATTGTCCACAGGCACCTCGTTCATATTACCTGGCTGAGCCTCGCGCCACAGGTCGGTAAGTGCATCTTCCACCTTAGTGTATTTGCCGTCTTTGGGGAAGATGAGGTAGTTGGCTTCGGGGCTATAGGCACGAAGTTCTTTAAAGTTTGTTAGGTCCTGCCATGTTACGTCATCATCCACTATCCAGAACGACGGTGTGCTATGCGAACCTGGACGATAGCCTATGAGGGCAGGGGCATAGCCTATGAGAGTGTAGGAGCGGTCCTTGTAAAGCCGGCGTGTCTGCACATCGCGACTTATGGGCAAGTCCCATTTCTCGCGCAGACGCTCCACTTCCTCGGTACGCACGTATATGGCACTGATATGCTTCTGCAGATTCTCGTCCTTGGGCTTGTCTGCGCTGATTTCTATGTCGAGCATGTAGAAGATTTCTTCATCGGTGGCGAGGAAACTATAAGCATGACTTTTGATGCTTCCGTCGGTGTTCTTGTACTTGAGCGTATGCGTTATCAGTCCTTCGTCCACCTCGGGACCTTCGGAATCGCAACAGAAGTAGATGCACTTGGATATGTGCTCTACATCCTTGTTCTGTGCTATCTTGTTGACAAAGTCGGGTACTCCAATGTCCATTGTCCTCATGCTTGCCATAAGAGTCTTGCGGTATGGCGCCTTGTTCTCTGTATAGTTTCCGTATTCCTGTTCGGCAATTACGTTAAGGACATAGAAGGCACCCAATACCGCAAAGGTGAGCATCATGCTTATGGCAAACTGAGTGCCCAACATCACGCTTTGTCCTTTGGTGCGAGGATGTCCGCTACGTCCTACTCGCATGCCCACGGGACTGTGCAACTGGCGGTACAGGGAAATGAAAGCCACCACTAAGGAGCAAAGTAATGTGGCAAGGCAAATCCACATGCCGGTCTCCACAATCACTCCAACGTCGAAGAGGATTTCATCATTCAGCCTTTGTATAATGGACATGGCATAACGCGACAGTTGTACGGTGATCAACAACGTGGCTATGGCCGTAAAGGCGAACATGATTGCCATTTCCGTTACGAGGAGCAGGAACAGGTGTCGGGGCTTTGCTCCCATTGTTCGGCGCAGAGCCATCTCACGGGCACGGAGCGAGAAGAGTTGCAACTGCATCTTCAGAAACCCCACGGCACCTATGAGCAGCACACTGCTTCCAAGCAAAAGCCCAACACCTATTATCGTCAGATAGAACAGACCTTCGTCCGTCCAATCCCATGCGTTCCATCGCAGAGCCACATAGTATTCTGGCAAGGCACCCGCCAGTTGTTCGCGCAACTGCTGTGCCGTGTAGCCCTCGGCCAGTTCTATCTGCAGGCTATTGGTGTGGTAATATTGCCTTTCTGCGATGCAGTTCTTCCGGCAATAGATAATAGCATCGTTGTAATGATCCTCCATGCGTTCGGATATGTTCACCACATCGCGTATGGTGCGCTGGCTACCGTATATTTCGCTAAGTATCCTGAAACCACGAGGGTCCACACCTTTGCCAAATACCTTATCGCGGAGATCGTCCGTTATAAGCACGTCGCCTTCGTTCAGTTCGGGTATCCTTTCGCCCGTGATGGCCGAACGGTATCCGAGGTAATGGTATCTTCGTGGCGAGCACTGGGCATATCTGGCAAAGTATGTCTTGGGTTGTGCTGTGTTGTCCTCGAATTCGAAGTCGGTGGCCATCACACTGACAATACCATGAATCTCCTTCATGGCAGGCAGTTTCATGCTATACAGCCTGTCGATAAATGCATTGGTGATGTTCACCATGGGCAATTGTCTGTCTGCTCCGTTGGCATCATGTTTGGGGGTGTTCTTGAACTCCTCTTCGCTCATCTCGTAGATAGTGAACACCGGCCTGCCTTGGTCAATAGAACTATAATATAAGTTGCGTGCAAAGTTGAATATAATATGCACGGTGATGGCAAAGCATACCACACCCACGGCAAGGCAGGCAATGGAGATGATGTTCTGCACCTTGTACTTGAGTAGGTTGCGCCATGCGGTGGCGAGTGAGTTGGCAAACAGGCCTCCCCATACCCAGCGGACCCTCCCCCAACCCCTCCCTGTATGGAGGGGAGAAGAATGTTCTGTATTGTGATTTTGCATATTTGTGATGATTTAAGGACCCACCCCCTTACCCCTCCCTGTATGGAGGGGAGTAGAATGTACTGGAGGGTGAGTAGGATTTTGGTGATTTGTCATTATTGTTGATGAATAGTGTTTTATGCTAATAACGGGATTGGAGTTTATTTTGTTACATTGTTGTGCTTCTTTTCCTTGCCCTCCATCAAAACTGGAGGGCAAGGGCGTCTTCTAACCTAATTATAACCTTTTTCAACATCTCTGAATTATTGGTTTGTTGGGTGGGGGATTTTGTAGAGTTTATACTTTGCAACATACCCCCTCCGCTTCGCTCGTCCCCCTAACTTAGAGGGACAGTCAGTTACAACTGCATCTTAAACTCCTCCCCGAAGTTAGGGGAGGTGCCCTGAAAGGGCGGAGGGGTCTGTTAGATTTCATCAGTATGTTGTATCTATGGAGAGTTGGACAGGAGGCATCTATCAGTTAGTTGTAACCACTCCCCTCCCTTGTGGAG
Source organism: Bacteroidaceae bacterium (assembly GCA_017466325.1). Taxonomy (GTDB): domain Bacteria; phylum Bacteroidota; class Bacteroidia; order Bacteroidales; family Bacteroidaceae; genus Physcousia. The sequence goes on from JAFTUK010000024.1 coordinate 68,457, forward strand.
GGGTTGGGGGAGGGTCTGCCGGGGTTGGGGAGGGGTCCGCCATTTCTCCTAATCCACCACCACCTCCTCCACGTCTCCCAATCTGTCGTAGCCGCTTACTATTACCAGGTCACCGGGGTTGAGGCCTTCGATAACTTCATATTGCTCGGGGTTCTGGCGTCCTATCTTTATGTCCACGCGGCGTGCCACGTTGCTGCCTTCCTCCATGCGGTATATCCATCGGCCACCGGTCTTCTGGTAGAAGTCGCCACGAGGGATGATGACGGCAGGTTCGGGTTGGCCCAGTTCTATCTTCACACGGTAACTCTTGCCCAGACGGATGTTCTCGGGGATGGAAGCGGTGAAGAGCAGGTCGGTATCGAACTTGCGGTCCTTCACCTCAGGTACCACGCGGCTGATGCGCAGGGGGAAGGTGTCCTGCTTCTGGATGACGGTGGCAGGGAGGCCGGCACTGATACGCTCCACGTAGTATTCGCTCAGTTGGGTGTGCACCTTGTACTGGTTCATTATCTTCAGTTCGCCTATTTTGGAACCGGCACCCACCTGCTGGCCGAGGGTAAGGTTCAGGTGTCCCAGTTGTCCGTCCACCGGTGCCCTTACCACAAGACCGTCAGTGCGGCTCTGGGTAAGGTGGAGTTTGGTATCCTCCGCCCTACGGTCGGCGGCAATCATCTCGCGGCGCAGTAGGGTAGTGACGGAGTCGTGCTTCAGGCTCTGCATCTGCAGGAGCAGTTTCTGGTGCTGGTACTTGTAGTCCTCCTCGTCGATGGTAAGTTCGGCACGCGACTTGATACCCATGGAGAACTCCTCGCGGCTCTGCTCCAGTTTCCGTTCGAGGCTGCCTATCTGGTGTGCCTGCTCCAAGGCCTGGAGTTTCAGGTTGATGCTCTTCTGCTCCATCTCTATCTCCTGCTGGCGGAGGTTGCGTTGCGACTTCTCCCACATTTCGCGCTCCTGCTGTATGGTGCGCAGGAGGTCGGGGTTGTTGAGCACAAGGATGGTGTCGCCCTTGTGGAGCATGGCACCCTCCTCGCTGACGATACGGTCCACGAAGCCGTTCTCCATGGCATTGAGTTGGATGGTGTTGATGGGCTGCACTATGCCCTCCACCTCCACGAACTCCATGAAGGGTGCATCCTGAACGGAGGCAATCTTTACGCTCTCCGACTTGATGCTCTGTCGGCGAGGCGAGAGTGCCACATAGATGGTGTAGACAACGATGCCTGCAAGTACAAGGCATCCAAGGATGTGCATGCGGTACTTTACATACCAGGGTTTGGGAGGAATTTGAATGTCCATAGGAAGTAAAGGTAGAGGACCCTCCCCCGTACCCCTCCCTATATGGAGGGGAGTAGTTACAACAGAAAATGAACACCCACTTGTAGGGACGCTTCGTGCAGCGTCCGAGATAAAGCAACAAACAACTTAACCCGGACGCTGCAAGCAGCGGCCCAACAACCAAACACATAAACCAATAACCCCAA
>JAFTUK010000025.1 GCA_017466325.1 Bacteroidaceae bacterium
CTACACCGATGTAATGATCTTTTTTCATACCTTTGTACCGATTAAACGAACAATTGGTTAACCAGGAGTTGAACTAACTACATCCTTTATTAGATCTATGAATCTACAAATATAGTTGGCTCTTCCGTTCAACGGAAAGGATAAGAGGACTGTTTCTGTGTTATAGTTCATTAGCTAGATGACACAATAGTTCACCTCTCTCCTTTGGTTAACTTTTTGCAAAGATAGCACTTTTTGCTTACCTTTCTTTTTCTTCGCAAATCTAAAGGAAATATAGGTACGTTTACATGCGAAAAGACTGCATGGAATGTGCAAAAAAATACGAATTTTTATTATTGCATGTTGATTGCAATGGAAGTTGTGGGGCAACAGGTGTGGGAAAAGCATGTGGGATGAGGCGTTTTTGCCAATGGTGTAAAGGGGATTATCGCTATTTTTTATATCTTTGCCGTGCAAATTATGTACAAATATATATACCCATTGGTGCTCGTGTTGTTTTTGGCAACACGGTCGTATGCCCAACCATTGCCAGAGCGTGCGGTGGAACCGTTGCTGAATACTGTCAGGGTGCAGAGCGCTCCCTTCAACAATTCATGCCCGTATTACAACTATGGCGACTCGGTCAGTTCTGAGCGTTGCCTTGTGGGGTGTGTTGCCACCGCAATAGAGCAACTTCTCAGTTTCTACCGTTATCCAGATGCCTTGCTGGACAGTATCCCCGGTTGGGAGACCGATAACTATTCGCTTGCCACGGTGCCTGCCGGCAGTGTGATAGACTGGGACGATGTGGCCGACCTGAGTCTGTGGTGTGGCATGATAGTGCAGATGAAGTACAGCCCCAATGCCAGTGCGTCTGGTATGTGGAAGGCAGAGGAACCGCTCAAACGTGTGTTCGGCTATAAGACGGTAAGGGTGATGGACCGCAGCCTTTACAGTTTTGATGCCTGGCACAGGATATTGCAGAACGAGTTGATGTGCGGACGTCCTGTGGCATACGTTGGTTATAACAATGTTATGGGCGGTCATGCCTTCAACATAGATGGTGTGGACGAGAACGGGCTTTACCATTGCAACTGGGGAGAGGGTGAGCATCAGAACGGGTATTTCTCATTGGAGCATCTTTGCCAGATGCAACCTCACTGGGATGCTACGGATTGGGGACGCATGGTGGGGTATCATGCCAACGAATACATGCTGCTTCTTCATCCGGACAGTGTTGCTGATGTGTTGGAACCTGATACCTTGGCCGATTTCGCCCATGCGGTGAGGGTGGATAGCATCTCCTTCAGGCGTCAGATGACAAACAGGGAATATGTGCTTACCGACGTGACACTGACCAATTTGAGCGCCGATACGCTCTACCATACGTATGAAGTGCTGCTCAATTCGCCTTCTGACACTTCCATATTGGAGCTGTGCAGGGAGATAGCCCTGTCGTCTGTAAAACTATTTCCTGGTGAAACAAGGACGCAGGCCGTTGCCTGCCACTATCCTGCCGCACCTGGAGAATGGTTGGTGAGCCTGACGTTTGACGGCTTGGAGGTAGCATATACCAAGCGTGTGCAGGCTGTTTCGCCCACGGTAGAGCAACTTTCCTTCAAGACGGATGACGTGTCATTCCCTCAGGCCGGTAGTGTGAAGATACAGTTGCAGACACACAATTCAGCAAAAGAGGGTACGGCAGGACGATTGCTTTATTATAGGCTATATGAGGCGGATAAAGATTACTCATGCTCAATGGATTACCGTTTTCTTAACCTGCCCTTCGGAGAGTTGGCATGCGATACTCTGTGCTTCAACAGACTGAAACCGGGTACGGATTATGTCCTGCGCATAGGAGGATGGAGTTCTACTATGCATACAGTGGCCTTTACAATGCCGGGCAATTCTACCAGCATAACTGATTGTCAAGATGATGCAAATGCAGAGAAACACCCCGACGGCATATTGTATGACATGAAGGGCAGAGTGGTGCTTTGTCCTGAAAAAGGTATATATATAAGGAACGGAAAGAAGGTCTATTATGAAGGCAGAAGAGATAATTGACAAATACTACGAGGGTCAGGAAGAACTGAAACAACTCCTCCTGATGCATTCGCGTCAGGTTGCGGACAAGGCTATGGAGGTGCTTGACCTTCATCCCGAGATAGAGGCAGACCGGACTTTTGTATATGAGGCTGCGATGCTACACGACATAGGTGTGCTGAAGACCGACGCCCCGGGTATAGGCTGCCATGGCGAGCATCCCTATATATGCCACGGCATGCTGGGCGCAGAGATGCTTCGTGCCGAGTCCCTCCCCAGGCATGCCCGTGTGGCAGAACGCCATACCGGTACCGGGTTGACCAAGGCGACAATCCTTTCCCAAGGTCTGCCTTTGCCCGCAGACGACTTTTCTCCGGAAACCATAGAAGAACAGATAGTCTGCTATGCCGACAAGTTCTTCTCCAAAAGCCATCCCGAACGTGTAAAGACGGTGGAGCAGGTCCGCCAGATGCTTTCCAGATTCCCGGATGCCAACCTCGAACGATGGGACAAGTGGGTAGAGCTTTTTAGTTAAAAGATGCAATATAGGCATGTCAGGTTTTGCTAATATGGCGGAAAAGTCGTATCTTTGTCGAGATAACTGTTTGTTAGCGTGGCATTGAAAACCGGAACGCATTATATACTTTTTATTATCAGTGCTTTAATGCTCTTGGCAGGCAATGCCATGCCTGTCATGTCTGTGTATCCTGAAGTGCCGGACTCTATTACTATTGTGCGCGATTCGGTGCTGTTGAACGATTCTTTAAGGAGAGTCGCGGCATTGGACAGTATGAAGGGGTACACCATTTATGCCGATACCAGCGTATGGGCAAATGACACGGCCAAGGTGGATACGACGCCTTATAGCAAGAATTCCTTGGATGCGCCCGTAGAGTATACGGCATCGGACAGTATAACATTTGATATGTTCGAGAGTCGTGCCAACTTGTATGGTAACAGTCAGGTTGACTATCAGAATCTTGAACTTACGGCCGATGAGATAACAATTTCTCTGGACAGCAGTCTGGTGCATGCCGCAGGTCGCAAGGATAGTGTCGGTGAGATGGTTGGCAAACCCCTTTTCCGCCAAGGCAATGAGGAGTACGAACCAGACCGGATTTCGTACAACTTCAAGACCCGTAAGGCATTCATCACTAATGTCTATACCAAGCAGGGCGAGGGTTTCATGACCACGAACGAAAGCAAACGAGACAGTTCTGGCGTGATGTATCTTGACGGTGGCCGTTATACCACATGCGATGCCCAGCATCCGCATTTCTACTTGAAGATGTCCCGTGCCAAAGTACGTCCTGGCAAAGATATTGTGTTCGGGCCTGCTCATCTGGTGGTTGAAGATGTGCCCTTGCCGTTGGCTGTGCCCTATGGCTTCTTCCCCTTTTCGCATAGTTATCAAAGTGGTTTCATTATGCCATCTTATGGCGACGAAACTGAACGGGGTTTCTATCTCCGTGAAGGTGGCTACTATTTCGCTATCAACGACTATGTGGATCTGAAAATATTGGGCGACATATACACAAAGGGCTCTTGGGGTATTTCGGCTACGACAAATTACCGCAAGCGATACAAGTTCTCTGGAAACCTGTACATCAGTTATCAGAAGACCGTTTATGAGGACAAGACAATGCCCAGTGTGGGTGACTTCAAGATAACCTGGACACATCGTCAGGATCCCAAGGCCAATCCGTCGCAGAGTTTCTCGGCAAGTGTGAACTATGCTTCTACATCGTATGACAAGAACAACCTTACCTCACGTTACGAGCCGGAAAGCTACACGCAGAGTACACGAACCAGTTCTGTAAGTTATAGCAAGACATTTGAAGATCTAGGCCTTACCCTTTCCGGTACGTTCAACCTGTCGCAGAGTCTCAGGGACAGTATGGTGTCCGTCACCTTGCCAACATTGAATATTACATTGGCTCGCTTGTATCCCTTCAAGCGCAAGCATGCCGTGGGAAAGGAACGTTGGTACGAGAAGATCGCTTTGTCATATACCGGTACGTTGCAGAATAGTATCAGCACTAAGGACTATAAACTGTTCAAGAGCAACCTTATAAAGGACTGGCGCAATGGCATGAGGCATCAGGTTCCCATCTCTGCAAGTTTTCAGTTGTTCAAGTATATCAACCTGACCACATCCTTCAACTTCACCGACCGCATGTACATGCAGAAGGTACGTCAGGATTGGGACGAAAAGAACCAGAAGGTAGTAAGGGACACGACACTGGGTTTCTATAATGTGTATGACTACAACATGAGCATGTCGCTCAATACAAAGTTGTACGGAATGTATAAACCTGCAAAATGGGCAGGTGGCAAGAAGATATTCGCCATAAGGCATGTCTTTACGCCAAGTGTGAGTTTCTCTTATGCGCCGGATTTCGGTTCTGACAGTTACGGGTACTATGGTACATATCAGCGTACCGACCGCAACGGTATTCCCGTAGGTGACCCTGTCACATATTCCTATTTTGCAAGTTCCCTTTACGGCACGCCTTCCAGGGGAATGCGAGGCAACATCACCATGGACGTCTCCAACAATCTGGAAATGAAACTTCATTCCAAGAAGGATACCACAGGGTTCAAGAAAGTCAGTCTCGTTGATGAGCTTGGAGCTTCGCTCAGTTATAATATGGCAGCAAAGTCGCGTCCATGGAGTGACCTTTCCATGCGTCTGCGCCTGAAGCTCAGCAAAAGCAAGACAATCAGTCTGAATGCAGTCTTTGCAACCTATGCATACGAGTTTGACAAGAACGGCAATGTAGTTGTCGGAGAAAGGACAGAGTGGAGTTATGGCAGGTTTGGACGTTTTCAGGGTATGAGTCAGAATTTCTCATATACGATCAATAACCAGACATTCAAGAAACTTCGGGATAAGTTGCTGGGATTGGATACCTCGCCCAAGAACAAGGATGACGAAGATGAGGAGGATGACGAAGACGAGGAGGTAGACCCCGAGATGCAGAATGTTGACCCTGATCGTCGTAAGGGAGAAACCGGCGCCAAGAGAAAGGAAGGTGGGTATAATGTAGATGAGGACGGTTATCTTAAGTTCCAGATGCCATGGAGCTTTACGGTAAGTTATGGTGTCATCATGCGCGAAAACACCTCTGCCAAGATAAATCCCAAGAACATGCGGTACCCCTATAAGTTCACCCATACTTTGAACTTTTCCGGTAATCTGCGCATTGCCGAGGGATGGAACATAGCCTTCTCTTCTGGTTACGACTTCAACTACAAGCGCCTGTCCATGACAACGGCATCCCTAAACCGCGACCTCCACTGCTTTTCCATGTCATGCTCAATGGTGCTGATGCCCTACAGAAGTTTCAACTTCAACTTCCAGGCCGATGCTTCTGCTTTGAGGGACGTCCTGCGCTGGCGCAAGCAAAGTTCATACAGTACCAATATCGAGTGGTATTGACGCCAGGAGATCTTCTTAATTATAATAAGGTGTTTAAATAAATGTATAATAAATTCTACTGCTAATTATGAAAAAGTATCTCTTCTTTATGTTGCCTTTGGTAGCAATGCTCTTTATGTCTTGTAGCAAGGAAATATCCTATGAGTATATAGAGGCCTCATACGTTACTCCCGCCGAAGGCCTGATTCCTGCCGATGGAGGTGAGATAACAATCAAGGTCGCTTCAACCCATTCCTTCAAGTTGTCTTCCCCGTCTTCTGCGTTCTCCTTCTTCAAGGATGGAATTGTCAATTATAGCCAAGATGGCGTGGCTGTAGTAGAAACAGAACATACAGTGCATGTTGCTCCCAATGAAACCGGCAAGGAGCGTCATCTGTTTATTGTAGCAAACCATCTGCGCAATCCTGACATGGAAACATCGCTTGTTTTCCTTCAGCCTGCAAAGGAGGGCAATCAGTAGTTTCTAGCCTTTTGTGAGGGTGGGAGGCAGGACTTGTCCCGCATTATGGGGTAAAATGAAAGAATTATTTGATTTTTGCCTCTAAATATTTGGTTAATCCCCATAAATGTTGTACCTTTGCACTCGCAAACAAGGAACAAGGTGCCTTGGATGAGTGGCTTAGTCTACGGTCTGCAAAACCGTCTACGGCGGTTCGAATCCGCCAGGCACCTCCTACAAAAGATGATGAGTTAACTCATCATCTTTTTTTGTCTCTTCATTTTCGGCGGGACAACAGGTGTATAAAAAAGCTGCGATGTAATGAATTACACCACAGCTCTCTTAATATCTTTAGTTTGAATGTCTGCTACTTGATGATGTCCATTTCCATGAAAACCTTCTTCAGTTTCTCTACGGCGCGGTCAACCTGCTCGGTGGTGTGGTTGGCCATAAGGGCGAAGCGCACCAGGGTGTCGGTGGGGGCACATGCGGGAGGAATAACTGGGTTGATGAATACGCCTTCCTCGAATGCACGTGCAGTGACGATGAAGGTCTTCTCCAGGTCGCGGACATACAAGGGGATGATGGGGCTTTCTGTATCGCCAATCTCGAAGCCTTCTTCCTTAAAGCGCTTCAGGGCATAACGTGTAACGTCCCACAGGGCTTCCAGACGCTCGGGTTCGGCCTTCAGGATGCGAAGTGCCTCACGTGCCGATGCTGTGGCGGCAGGAGTACAGCTGGCGCTGAAAATGTATGTACGTGCGGTATGGCGAAGGTAGTTGATGACGGTCTTGTCTGCGGCAATGAAACCGCCCACGCTTGCCAGACTCTTGGAGAAAGTGCCCATGATGAGGTCTACTTCGTGTGTCAGACCGAAATGGTCGCAGACGCCACGGCCGTTGCGTCCGAATACGCCAATGCCATGAGCCTCGTCCACCATGATGGCGGCGTTGTACTTGTGCTTCAACTCTACGATTTCGGGCAGTTTGCAGAGGTCGCCCTCCATGGAGAATACACCGTCAACGACAATCAGTTTGATGCTGTCGGGGTTGCAACGCTTCAGTACGCGCTCCAGATCCTCCATGTCGTTGTGCTTGAAGCGCAACTGTGTGGCGAAACTGAGACGGCGTCCGTCCACGATGGATGCATGGTCGCGGTCGTCACAGATGATATAGTCGTCCTTGCCCAACAGTTGGGGGATAACGCCGCTGTTTACGGTGAAACCTGTTGCGAAAACCAGGGCATCGTCCATGCCGACAAATTCGGCAAGTTCCTTTTCCAATTCTACGTGGATGTCCAGAGTTCCATTGAGAAAGCGGCTGCCTGCGCATCCGCTACCATACTGTCTCATAGCCGCAACACCGGCTTCGATGACACGGTCGTCGCCTGTCAGGCCTGTGTATGCATTACTGCCGAACATCAGTACGTTGTGTCCGCCCATGGCAACTTCTGTGCCCTGCTTACCCTCGATTTCACGGAAATAGGGGTAAATGCCTTTCGCCTTGATTTCGTCTGGCAAGGTGTACTTGGCCAGTTTGTCTTGTAACAATCCCATATCTTTGTCTGTATTATATGTACTGTTGTATGTGTTAATATCAACTGCAAAGATAAGAATTTTATTTTTAAAATCTGCCTATGCTTGCATGATTTCTTTGTTTGTGTGCAATTTTATTCCTCTGTATATTATATAATATGTATGGAAAGGCATAAAATCAGTATCTTTGCCCAGTAATATATAAAAACACGACATTAGTGAAGAGAATTTGGTTCATCGTAAATCCTATATCGGGAACGCATGACAAAAAAGGAATTGTGGCCAAGATACCGGAATACTTTCCCGAATGCAGATTTGCGACAGAAATAAAGTATACGGAATATTCCGGTCATGCAGCTGAGATAGCCCGCATGGCCGTTGAGCAGGGGGTGGACATAGTCGTGGCCATTGGCGGTGACGGAACGGTCAACGAGACCGCCCGTGCTCTGATCCATTCCAATGTGGCCTTGGGTATCGTGCCATGTGGCAGTGGCAACGGGCTTGCCCGTCATCTTTTCCTTCCCATGAATCCCGACGGTGCGTTGCAGGTGATTTCCGAATGTAACATTCACACTCTGGATTACGGTCTGATAAACGGTCTGCCCTTTTTCTGTACGGCAGGTGTGGGGTTTGATGCTTTCCTCTCGGACAGGTTCAACAAGTCCGGCAAGCGTGGTTTGCTTTCCTACATAGAAAATGCACTGACAGAAGGTGTTTCCTATGAACCGGAAACCTACGAACTGGAGATATTGGGTGAGGAGTCAGAGGTAAAGACATACAGGGCATTCCTCATAACATGTGCCAATGCATCGCAGTACGGCAACGACTTCTACATTGCCCCACATGCATCTATGTCCGACGGTCTGATGGACGTGACGATAATGGAACCGTTTACCGTTTTCGAGACTCCACAGATAGCCTACCAGTTGGTACACAAGACCATTACACAGAACTCGCACATTAAGACGTTCCGATGCAAGGACCTGATTATCCGAAGGACTAAGCCAGGCGTAATTCACGTGGACGGGGATCCGAAGGATTCAGAATCTGAGGTGCGTGTCTCGCTGGTCCCTAAGGATATACGCATGGTGGTGAATGCCAATAAACAGCCATGGCAACCGCCATTGCTGAGGATGTTTACAGATATCTATACGGGTGTGAGTGCTCCTTTCAAGCAAACGCCAAAGAAGATAAGCAAGATAAACGACGAATTGCTGAACAAATTGCGCCGTAAAGACCAACCCTAATCACACACAACAGAAATGATACTTTATCCCAACTGCAAGATAAACCTTGGATTGAACATAGTTGCCAGACGAAGTGACGGCTATCACGATATAGAAACGGTATTCCTGCCGATTCCTTTGTCTGATTGCTTGGAAATAACCCCGGCCCCTGAAGACTCATTTGTGATAGACGGAAGGGAACTGGATTGTTCTGCCCAGGACAATCTTGTTGTCCGCGTGCTGAACATGCTCCGTGCCGAGGAGAGGGACATACCGCCAGTTTCCATACGCCTGACAAAGAACATCCCCTCTGGTGCAGGTCTTGGCGGAGGTAGCACGGATGCAGCTTTTATGATGAAGGGGCTGAACGAATTGTTCGACCTTGGACTTTCCGATGCCCAGATGGCCATACGGGTAGGACGGCTTGGCGCGGATTGTCCGGTTTTCATTGCCAACAACCCCGTTTATGCAGAGGGAAAGGGTGATGTTTTCACACCGCTCCCAGTTCCCTTGGTGGAGAAAAACTATTTCTCCCTGCCTCCCGTGGGCAGCATACTGCCCCCAACCATCCCTCTGTCTATCCCTGCCGTGTTGGATGGATATTGGTTGGTGTTGGTGAAGCCTAACGACTTCATTTCCACAAGGGAGGCTTATGCCGCCGTAACACCACGTCCTTCCAAGGTTTCGTTGAAGGACATCATTTCGCAACCTGTAAAGACCTGGCGCGGACAGATGGTAAACGACTTCGAGGCAAGCGTATTCCCCACGCACCCTGTGGTAAGTTCCATTTGCGACCAACTGTATATGCTCGGTGCATCCTATGCCGCCATGAGCGGAAGCGGCAGCACAGTATATGGCCTGTTCCGCCAGCAACCGGTGCTTGGCGATGTGTTCTCCGGTTGTTTCTTGTGGCAGTGCAAGTTATAATTTTCAGATAGATATTTGGTATGGAAAGAGAAGATAGGTGGAAGATTCTGGAGAGCACCTACATATCCCGCCGCCCATGGATGACGGCCCGTCTGGACAAGGTGCAACTTCCCGACGGACGCATCAATCCCGAGTATTGGGTCCTGGAGTTTCCTGATTGGGTAAATGTGATTGCCATTACCAAGGACGGTGAAATGGTGATGGTACGCCAGTATCGTCATGCGTTAGGGATTACGGAATATGAACTATGCGCCGGTGTGATGGAGGAGGGGGAGACACCCTTGCAGGCAGCCAAGCGTGAACTTATGGAGGAAACCGGTTTCGGAGGCGGTGAATGGATGGAATACATGACCATCTGTGCCAATCCCTCCAACCACACCAATCTGGCACGTACCTTCCTGGCAACAGGCGTGGAGCGCCTTGCAGAGCAGCATCTCGACGACACCGAGGAACTTACATGTCATCTGCTCTCACAGGAGGAGGTCTTTGGCATGCTGCAACGTGGAGAGATACTTCAGGCCCTTATGGCAGCTCCCCTTTGGAAGTATTATTATGAGAAGCAGACGCTGAATTCTTTATAATACATATATAGATATGGGACAATATTGGACACGAAAAGGAGACCAGGAGGACAAGGACGAGCGCACTGTATGTCCATGGACAGAGCATGTGGGGCATGGAGACAGGTTCATGCCCGACCCTAAATCGGATAAAGAATAACTATATATTACAGAAGGGGAGGATATACTATGCGTTTTCAACTTCCGTCTGTATTAACCATTAACGGTTCGGATGCCGTAGGCGAGGCAGGCCTTGGTGTTGATGTCCATACTATTTCCGCAATGGGAGGCCGTTCCCTGGTGGCAATGACATCGCTTGCTCTCAGGACAGGAAGAGAGGAAGTCGTATTCCACGACCTCCAGCCGCACTTGGTGGCCGACCAGATAGAAGCGGCTTTGTTTGACAGTAAGCCCAAGGCAGTGAAGGTTGGTCTGGTACGCCTGCCTGAAACCATGTTGCTCGTATCCCGATTGATTGCCGGCCTGCCTCACAGGGTGATGGCACCCTCAATCATGACTTCCGAAGGTAAACTGCTTCTTTCTACAGAGGAGGTGTCTGCATGGATGAAACACCTTCTGCCCTTATCAAACCTTTTGATTCTCAGGGTCCGCGAAGCGGAGATAATGCTTGGCCGGACTATTTCCTCGGACGAACAGATGTTGCAGGCGGCCATGGAACTGCATGCCCTTGGTGCAGGTGCTGTGTTGTTGCGTGGCGGTCATGTCATAGACAATTATCTGACCGCCCTTTTGTATGATGGTGAAAAGCATAGTTTCTTTACTTCGCGCAACACCTCGGGATGGCAACGCCATGGTGTGTCGGGTGCCATGACGTCGGCAATAACCGTACGTTATGCCATGGGAGATTCCACGGAGCAGGCGGTGGCAAATGCACATTCCTATGTACATTCTCGTATAGTATATGCCGTTTCTCCTTCAAAGGGGACATATACCATGCGCCCGGCCGACATATACAACAACTTCCTTTCGCTATTGGCTGCCCACTACACCAAGGCGCACGATGTTGTTTTCTATGCGTCCATGCTCTGCGTGTCTCCAAGGTACTTGCAATACATTACTGATAAGGTGGTGGGGCGTTCGCCCAAGCAAATCATATCGGATTACCTGATGCAGGAATCACGCTCCATGCTCATGTGCACGCGTTTCACCATTCAGGAAATAGCCATCCGCCTTGGCTTTTCCTCACAGGCACAGTTTGCGCGTTTCTTTACCAGAGAGCAGGGTACAGCACCGCAGGCATACAGGCACAGTTTGTCCGTTTCGGAATAAGATTTTGCGTTACGGGAATAAAACACCATCCTTCTTCTTTAATTAAACATATATACTACAGTTTTTCTGTAGCCTTAATATAATTCTAGCGGTTGATGGCAATTGGTAATATATTCCAATAACCCATCCTCTCGTTCCCTGCATGGATATTTTATCCCATTGACAGAAATAAACGGACGAATACCTAAGTCTTTTCTTGATTTTGCATTTAATATCGCCATACTGACATTAGCTCTATCATTGTAGTATGGAGTCGTCAACCATTTGGGATTGCTCTTTATCTTATTCCTCGTTTTGATAAACACATCTCGTTTTGTTTCCTTTGGCGTATACCATTTATCATTTTTCCTTACAATGGATTGATTGTCTACATTAAATATTGAATTGGCTTGAAAAATATGTGTACCCGTTTTATCTATAGCAAACAGCACAAAGCCTGGTAGACCGGTCAACTTCCAAGGACCAGAGGATATGGGGATTTCTTCTGTATACCATGCCATCCACTCCCTTCCAGCATATTGCAAACAAGCCTTGTGGCAGGTGTACTTCATGATAATGGAATCGCCAGAAAGAAGTTCCCAGCGTAGTGAGTCCATAGATTCTATGTACGAGAAAAAAGCTGGATGAAGAGCCTCTTCTACGGTAAACATTCCTTCTTTTGGATAATTCTGTATCACCCATAGATGTTCGTCTCTCAGGCAATCTCCCTTTTCCAGCCCCTTCATCTCACTCGGAAGATATTTCTTTTGAGAAGTATACGTGGACAATTCTCCATATTTTTTGACAGAATCTCCGACTTCAAGGATACTATAAAATGAATCCACCGTAGCCACATGTTCTCTGTTTTCTGTCTGTACATAATGCGTATACAGACAACAAAAAGAAGTCTTATCAATTTCATCTTTTTGCGCGTGACAAAATATAGAAATTATAAGAAAGGATATAATCATACTATTAATTCTCATTCTTTTCATTGGTATTAAGTTTAAGATGTTAGAAAAAAAAATAGATTAAACATTTACCATAAGGCATTTACATCCATATAATTGAGAATAACAATTCTCTTCCACGCATACGATAGTCGTAGGTGTAGGAATTCAGACCGCTGTACACCGTGTAGTTGTAACTCTTCTTGTTGAGCAAGTTGTTCATCTCCAGGCGCAGACGAATCTTCTTCTTGCTTATCTTGTATTCCGCACGGGCGTCCAGTAGCAGGGAAGTCTTGTGGTCTCCGTCCATTAGTGTCGTGTAGCGCCATTCCCCGCTGGCACGCAGGTTCAGGGACTTGATAGGGATGTATGTGAGGGTGAGCCGCTGGCTATAGTTGGTGTGCCTACTGCGCTGTTCCGCTGTATGCTGCCGGGTCTGCTCGCCTTCCACGCGATAAACGGCCTCAAACTGCTCAATGGGGTTGGTCCGCACGTTGAGGTAAGCGCCATAGCCACTGCCGTAAACGGTAGTGGGCTTGCCGGACGAAAACATTTCGGCGTTCGAGCGTGTGTAGTGCCCGCCGGCCACAAGGTTCGTCTTGGCAGAAAGCAGATATTTGCTCAGCTCCACATCCACAAACACGTTATTGCTCGTGTTCTCTCTCATCTGCTCGGTGAGCGACAGGTCATTGCCGCTCATGTCCTGACCGCGCATCGTGTTACTGAAGTTGCGCGTGTAGCTGACACTAGTGTGAAACGACCAGAACGAGAGGGGCAGCTGCCATTGATAGGCCAGGCGCGAGCGCCAGGTGCGCCCCGTACCGAACTGTCCCGAGCGCGTTTGCAGAGTGCGGTAGTCTGTTTGGATAGGATTGCCCAACAGCGAGAAGTAATCACCATAACTGTGCCACCAGTCCGTGCGGCCTTCAAAGTTGGAACTGGCGTTGAGGATGAAATGGAAGAACATGCTGGCATCCGCGAAGCAACGGTTGAACTTCATCCGGCGATCGGCCAAACGGTTCTCATAGTCGTTGCGCAGGAACTTCAGCGGCACATCCACGGCGACGCGGAAGCGGCGGTCGGCCGTCTGGTAGTCCATGCTCGGTGCCACGTTCATTTCCATGTCCCACCCTGCCAGGTCATTGCCCGCAGGGTCTTGTTTGCGCTCCAGGTCCGTCTGCAGCGAACCAGCATTCAGCGTGAAGGTGACGGGGAGCGCGAGGGTGAGGCCGGGCAGCACCTCATAACCCGTGTAGAACCTCTCGCGTGTCTTGAACATACGACTACGGGCTTTCTGCAATGCCAGCTGTTCTTCTCCCAAGCGGATGTCCAGTGCCCCCTCCGGTGTCTCGGAATACTGCATTTCACTCTTCAGCCGCCACTTCCATTTCTTTTGCTTCTTTACCAGGGAGAAGCTGTTGCGCACGCCCAACACGTCCTGGTCCTGCACCTGTCGATAGCGGTCGCTGTTGATGGCGGCATCCCCTTCCGCGTCGGCAAACTGCCCGTAAAGCGAAAAGGTGTTTTCAATCAGGCGCAAATCTTTGTTGGAACGATACTCCACATCCATCGTGGCTTTGTGCTTCTTATGCAGGTAGTCCAATTGCTCGTTTGTTTCGTAAAGTTCATCGCCCAGTTGGTATTTCGACGCGATGGCGTAGCCGTAGTCGCTTCGTTCGTGTGTATAGTTGGCGTTCACCTTTAGTTGGTTGTCCTCGGTCAGCTTCTGCAAGGCGTTGGCGCTGAACATCTCGTTGCTCTGTTTTTTATAAAGATACTCGGCAAAGGGCGGTCGACCTCCGGCAATCAGCGGAAGTGCCTGCTCGGTTCCCGAGTTCCACGAGATGGCTCCGAAGTGACTTCGTGTCTCGTCCACGCCCATGCGCCCCTCGTTGCCCAGTTTCAGTGTGGTGAGCAGCTGGAATGTCTTACGGAACAGCATGGCCGTGCCGCTCGCGGCATACAGCGGACGCTTTTCGTCTTCCAGTCCCGCACGCAACTCATACGTGCCGAAGGGCTTGATCTTCGCCTTCTCTGAGAGGCGTATGTTCAGGGCCACATCGGCTGTCAGCTCGTTTTTGTCCACCTTGTTGTGCTGGTGATGACGCAAGACCTCCACGCCGGTCACCTTGTCTACGGGGATGTTGCGCGTAGCCAGATTGTATCGTCCGCCCAGCAGGTTCAGTCCTTCGATGTAGAACTGGCTGATGTCACGCCCCATATAACTGATGGCTCCGCTCTCGCTGACCTTGATGCCGGGGATACGCTTCAGCCCGTCCTCCAGGCTTACATCCGTGCCTGTGGCGAATTGCCCCATGAAGAAGCGCAAAGTGTCGCCGCTCTGCTCCACAGCAGGTGCTTTCACGATCACCTCGCGCAAGGATTCCTCGCCGGGCGACAAGACTGCATCAAGTGTGGTTTGCCCTGCAGGCAAGTCAAGTATCCGATTGGCATAGTTCAGTTTCCGCACGTTCACCGTCAACTTTCGCTTGGTGTTGGCCTCGGGTATAGTCAGCTTGTAACTGCCGTCCTGCCTGCTGTTTCCAAAAGCCACGTTCTTGTCGCCGTCATACACCTGAATGATGGCTCCGGCCAGCGGTTTCCCGTCCGCCGAAGTTATCTTCCCGTTCAATGTGCGCTGGGCAGAAGCGGACAAAGCGGCAAACAAAGTCAGGAATAAGGTAAGGCAATAACGTAGCATATCGTTTCTTATTTCAGTTCCAAATGAACAAAGCCTCAGTTTTTTTAATTATTCCAATTCTAATGGCTTGTACAAATGGTCATAGCCACCACTTATTGGTAAACTAATACCATTAATATTTAGACTAGGAGCTAATCCATATTTGTTTCTTTCTTTAGTGATTATAAGACTTCTAATATCAGCTTCATTCATATAATATCCAGCATTCTTCGCCCATCTTTTATCACATTTCAAGCGATTTCGAAACGTAATAAATTTATTACGTTCTATTATAATGTCTCTTTCTTCTTTTTTAAAATAAATGTTTTGTGCTTTAACGTTAAATAAAATTTGTGCAATAAATTCGTGTGTACCATCTTCACTTTCTGCCTTCAGAATAAGCCCAGGAAGTCCATTCAATTTCCATGGACCGTTAACAGAAGGAATGTCCTCCGTATAATATACCAACCAAGTTCGACCAGCATATTTTGCAAATGCCTTTTTACACCTATATCCTAAAATACTATCTTGACCATCAACAAATTCCCAATGATGATTTAGTTGTTCTTCATAAAGATAAAAATTAGGAAGAAGCCCCTCCCTTATTGTCTGTTTACCATTTTGAGGAAAATTTTGGTAGATAGTTATTCCATCATTGGATCGAGGATCGCCATCCATATATTCCACAGAGTATCCACTGGGCCTTTTTCCCTGATATGCAGAATAGTCTTCATATTTGGAAACATTATCACCAACTTCTAAAATGGCTATCGTTGAATCATTAACATTCTTTCCGTTGAGGTCGGTTGTTTTTACCTTATGTTTATAAATGCAACAAAACAATGTACAACCAATAGAGTCCAACTTCTCTGCACTAGCAAAAACATTGCCGAATAGAAATATAGAAAGGATGACAAATAAATGTATGATTCTCATATAATAAAGAAAAGCCAAAACTTTACAATAATAATTGGGTTAGTTAGTACGTAATCACACAAGCACACATATAACTTCCCGTAACACTGATGTATTCCATGCCACAATTACCCTGCTTTGTACCAGAATAACAAACACCATTACAAGAACTCTCTGATGCTTGTGGATTACATGTTACATCACTTGGTCCATTTGCGCCACCGATAACATTTTTCATTTCCGTATCGCTCAAGAGAACATCTGAGAAACGAACTTATAATTTGCCTAATTTCATTTTATTACTTGTTTTAATTTTATACATTCGGCTTCTTGGTTGCAAATTTATAATTATATATTGAATCAACAAAGAAATTGGTGTTTTTTATCCCAAATCGGTCATTAGAAATTTCTTAACTACATATCTCTAATGACCGCCAATAGAAAAAAATATTGCACATTTTGTTGTTTGTGAACAAGTTAGTAACTTTACCACGCCAAAAGTGTGTTTACATATGACGCTTGACTATGACATAAAGTTCGTGAACAAGGAGATTAGCCCATTTGGTGGTCTGTCTCTATTTTTAAAAATGCTGGAGCGTTGCCGCTTTTCGGAAAAACTTGAAGCTTCAGGGTTGCCTCTTCAGGGTTCTAACCGTGGTTACAATCCTATACAGCTCATACTGGGCTTGTTTGCTGGTATATGGTGTGGAGCAAACTGTTTCGGTCATCTTGACGTTGTGCGCTATGACAATGTACTCTGCCGTCTGCTCGGTTGGAATCGCGGTGCAGACCACAGAGCCTACCAACGTTATTTTAATAAGTTTTCCCAGGCGGTCAACCTGCGTGTGTTCGGTGAGCTCTACCATTGGTTCTTCTCTCAGTTGGTCTTTGACAACTATACCCTAGACTTCGACTCTACGGTTATGGTTCGCGAAGGGTGTCAAGAGGGTGCTGTTAAGGGATATAACCCCAAGCGCCCGGGACGCCCTTCCCATCATCCGCTGCTGGCTTTCGTTTCAGACGTGAGGATGATAGCCAATTATTGGTTACGTCCAGGAAATACGTCTGCCACTAGCAACTATCTTGCCTTTCTTGAGGATACCTTGTCAAGATTGACTGGAAAGCACGTGGGGCTTGTCAGGATGGACAGCGGATTTTTCTCCAAGGACATACTTTACTGTTTGGAGAGCAAGCACTTGCATTACATCATTGCTTGTCGTTTCAACAACCGAATCAAATACAGCCTGACTCATCAGCAAGCATGGACAGAACTGGCAGAATGGCTTGATATTGCAGAAACAGTCTATCAGGCGGAAGGATGGGGAGAAGCAAGGCGCATTGTGATGGTACGGCAGGAAATAGAGAAACGCCCTAAGGCCGCCGGCAAGGTGGTCAAACAACTGGAACTGTTCGAAGATGAGGCAGAATACGGAAAATACAGGTATAGTTGTTATGTCACGAACCTTGACTTGCCTGCAAGGATTGTATATGATTCCTATCGTGGCAGGGCTGATTCTGAAAACAGGATCAAAGAACTTAAGGCTGACTTCGCGCTGGACGAATTTGTTTCGCACAACTTTTGGGCTACAGAGGCCTGCGGAAACTTCATCATCATGGCCTACAATTTCATGTCACTCTTTCGTCATGCACTAATTAACTCCGATAAGAAACAATTTCTCAAAACCATACGCTACGAGTTACTTTCAACACCTGCATATTTAGGAAGTAGCAAGGGAACGAAAGACAAGCATATATTGTATCTTGCCAGATCATTAAAAACAAGAAAATCCTTCCTTACTTTATGGAATAAACTTAAGGATTTCTCTCTGCCATACGACACAGAGAAATCCTAATGACCGATTTGGGTTTATATATTATAATACAGCATTTTTGACTGACAGATTAACCCCCCAAACCTTAATCCTATTTTTTGACATAGGAAACATCATAATATAGACTCAAGTTTTTCAATAATCAGCAAACAGAGTATAGAAATTCCGTTTTTAGCATCAAGTCAATTATTACAATCGAATGGCCTTTCTGCCAGAAATGTAGTGTGCCTCTTGTCCATCCTTCTCTTTTTCGGCAACCTCCGGCGCAGATAGCGCTTATTCTAGTTGGTTTTTGCAGTCAAGTGCAGCAAGTTCGAACTTCACCTGTTTCTGTTCGTTCTTTTTCTACACTTTGTTTACTATCTCCTATAACTGCAGAATCTCTTTTTCCATAACCTCGTTCTTCGCCTTGTACTGGCAATGATGGACGGGGGGGCTTCGTACATTCTCGTATAGTATATGCCGTTTCCCCTTCAAAGGGGACATATACTATGCGCCCGGCCGACATATACAACAACTTCCTTTCGCTACTGGCTGCCCACTACACCAAGGCGCACGATGTTGTTTACTATGCGTCCATGCTCTGCGTGTCTCCAAGGTACCTGCAATACATTACGGATAGGGTAGTGGGGCGCTCGCCAAAGCAAATCATATCGGATTACTTGATGCAGGAATCACGCTCCATGCTCATGTGCACGCGTTTCACCATTCAGGAAATAGCCATCCGCCTTGGCTTTTCCTCACAGGCACAGTTTGCGCGTTTCTTTACCAGAGAGCATGGTACAGCACCGCAGGCATACAGGCATAGTTTATCTGTTTCGGAATAAGATTTTGCGTTACGGGAACAAAACGCCCTCTTTCTTCTTTATTCTCTATACTTTTGCCGGCAGAAAAGAATGCCGGCATAAACATTAATCGTATCAACAAGGTTAACAAGTAGAATTATGGAAGAGAAGAAGTTTGACCGCAATCTTGCTGAAAGACTCAAGGGCGGTGTAATCATGGATGTAACCTCACCGGAACAGGCCCGTATTGCCGAGGCGGCCGGTGCTGTGGCCGTTATGGCTCTTGAACGTGTGCCTGCCGACATCCGTGCTGCCGGTGGCGTGTCCCGTATGAGCGACCCGAAGGTAATAAAGGCAATACAGAATGCTGTCAGCATCCCTGTGATGGCCAAGTGCCGCATAGGTCATTTCGTGGAGGCACAGATATTGCAAGCATTGGGCATAGATTACATAGATGAGAGCGAGGTCCTGTCACCGGCCGATGACGTCTACCATGTGGACAAGCGCCAGTTCCGTGTCCCGTTTGTATGCGGAGCGCGTGACCTCGGCGAAGCATTGCGACGCATCAATGAAGGTGCTATGATGATTCGTACAAAGGGAGAGGCCGGAACTGGCGATGTGGTACAGGCTGTCCGTCACATGCGTGCCATGCAAAGTGAGATACGTCGTATCGTATCCCTCAATGCAGATGAACTCTACGAGGCCGCCAAAGGTCTGTGTGTCCCCTACGAACTTGTGTTGTATGTCCACGACAATGGCCATTTGCCAGTTCCAAACTTTTCTGCAGGTGGTGTGGCCACTCCGGCCGATGCAGCCCTGATGAGACAGTTGGGCGCAGAGGGTGTCTTTGTAGGCAGCGGTATATTCAAGAGTGGGAATCCGGCAAAGCGTGCCAATGCCATTGTGCAGGCCGTTGCCAACTACAACAACCCCGGCATCATTGCAGAACTGAGCGAGGACCTTGGCGAAGCCATGGTGGGCATCAACGAGAGTGAAATCAGGATATTGATGGCAGAGCGCGGACAGTAACCGGTCGCCTGCCCGGCTTGAAGTGCCCAGTTGTCTTTTGTTGGCAGGATGTCAGGTTAATTGTGCGAACAGGGAGGCTGTTATCACGGTGAGTACACCGCTGGTGACGATGGCCAGCGAACTCATCGCACCTTCCGTCTGTCCCATTTCCATTGCCTTGGACGTTCCTATTACGTGCGAAGCCGAACCGATAGCTATACCCTTGGCTATCGGTTCCTTTACTTTTATTAGCCTGAGGAACTTCTCTGCGAAGATGTTTCCTGTTATGCCGGTAATCACTATCACAAGTATTGTCACCGGCACGTTTCCTCCGAGTTCCTCGGAAACGCCCATTCCTATGGCTGTGGTTATGGACTTGGGCAACAGGGTGACGTATGCCTGATGATCCATGCCAAGAAGCAGCACCATCCCCAGTATGCTTAGCATGCTGGACAACACCCCGGCAACGATGCCAAGAGTGACGGCATAATAGTTGCGTTTCAGATGCTCTATCTGTTCATAAAGCGGCACGGCCAGGCACACCGTGGCGGGGGTGAGCAGGTAACTGATTACGTCCGCCCCCTTGGCATAACTCTCGTACGATGTGCCTGTGGCACACAGAAAACCTATGGACAGGACTATGGAAACCAACAACGGATTCATCAGTGTCCATCCGCTCACTTTCTTCATCCATATGCCTATGCAGTATGTTCCCAGGGTGAGCATTACGCCCATATATACGGACTCTGCCAGAAAATCATGCATTGTCTTTTCCATTCCCGCTTTCCTCCTGTATTCTTCTATTCTTCTGCCAGAGTATAATCCTCTGCGTTGTCCATCCTGCTATGGCCATTACCGCAAAGGTACTTGCGAAAGTGATGGCCAGATACTCCGGCCAGTTGTCTTTGATGTTCTCCCACGAACTTATCAGTCCCACGGCAGGGGGCACGAACATCACCGGCATGGAAATTATCAGCGTTGTGCTTACCTCTCGTATCTGCTTTACCTTAACCCATTTGAGTTCCAGCGCTATGAAAAGCAGGACAATGCCGTAGATGCTTGCCGGGATAGGGAAGGGCAGTAGTCTGCGCATCAGTTCCCCTGCAAAGGAGAAGCATATTATTATAAATAGTTGTATCACGTATCTCATGACGATTCCTCCTATATAATATATATATATAATGTATTTGGGTATCGGTTTACTTAAAAAGTGTTTAGAGTTCAAAATTGATGCAAAATTACAAATATTTTCCAAGATAATACTTGCAAGTGATTAGAAATTGCCATACCTTTGTAATGACTACAAAAGATAAGTCATCAAAAGAGCAACTAATATTAACCTATAAAACCATAAGATTATGTCAAAGTACAAAGGAACACAGACCGAGAAGAACCTGATGGAAGCATTCGCTGGCGAGTCACAGGCAAGAAACAAGTACACCTACTTTGCTTCTAAGGCAAAGAAGGAGGGCTTCGAGCAGATCGCAGAGATTTTCCAGAAGACTGCTGATAACGAGAAGGAGCATGCAAAACTCTGGTTCAAGGAACTGGAAGGCATCGGCGATACCGCACAGAACCTGTTGGCTGCTGCCGAGGGTGAGAACTACGAGTGGACAGACATGTACGAGGGTTTTGCCAAGACCGCCGAGGAGGAAGGTTTCAAGGCTCTTGCCATGAAGTTCCGTCTGGTTGCCGCCATCGAGAAGCGTCATGAAGAGCGCTACCGTGCACTGCTCAAGAACGTTGAGATGCAGGAAGTGTTTGCAAAGAGCGACGTTAAGGTTTGGGAATGCCGCAACTGTGGTCACATCGTAGTAGGCGAGAAGGCTCCCGAGATTTGCCCCACCTGTGCACATCCCCAGGCTTACTTCGAGATTCACATTGACAACTACTAATCTTCAAGACTTACGGCAGCTTCGTGCTGCCGAAGTTTTATGACAACATTCTAATTACAAAACAATAAACAAGTCAACTATGAAAAAATATATTTGCGACGTATGCGGTTGGGAGTATGATCCCGAAGTTGGAGTACCCGAGCAGAACATTGCCCCCGGCACAGCATTTGAGGACCTTCCAGAGGATTTCTTCTGTCCTCTGTGCGATGTAGGTGCAGACCAGTTCTCTCCGATGGAATAATGTGTGATACTACGAGGAAAAAACATTGCTTTGTAACAAAATCAGGGTGTGCCGTAAGGCATGCCCTTTTTTATTTTTTAGCAAAGGTCTTGCTTGAGATTTCTAATTGGTAATTGCCCCCCCCTAATATGGTTAGTTGAACCTAGGGCGAGGTATGGTTTATGCGTTTCCCGTTTTCTGTCCCATATAGTCCCTCTGCGAGCCCTCGGTGGCGCTGAAAAGAGCCGCCCTCGGCGATAAAGTTCACCGCCACTGGCGGTTCATTTTACCGCCACCGAGGACTGTGATGAGATACTGTTATCGTCTATTCGAATGATATGAAAAAAGGCTGTGCCTCGAAATGACACAGCCTTAATTATATAAGCGATATGATTTTACCAGGCAAAGAGGGGGTATTCGGCCATCATGGCATTAACCTCAGCGCGAACGGTGGCGATGTTCTCCTCATTCTCGGGGTCGTTGAGTACACGCTCAATCAGAGAGGCGATAACGGCCATCATGTCTTCCTTGACACCGCGAGTGGTGATGGCAGGTGTACCCAGACGGATGCCTGAGGTCTGGAAGGCAGAACGGCTGTCGAAGGGAACCATGTTCTTGTTGGCGGTAATGTCGGCGGCAACGAGAGCCTTCTCGGCAACTTTTCCGGTCAGTTCTGGATACTTGGTGCGCAGGTCCACCAGCATGGAGTGGTTGTCCGTACCTCCGCTGACAATGTAGAAACCGCGCTTCTGCAACTCGTCTGCCAGCACCGCGGCATTCTTCTTCACCTGAGCGGCGTACTCGCGGAACTTGGGGTCGAGTGCCTCGCCGAATGCTACTGCCTTGGCAGCAATCACATGCTCCAGAGGACCGCCCTGTGTACCGGGGAATACGGCGCTGTTCAGCAGTGCGGACATCATCTTCACCTCGCCCTTGGGTGTAGTCTTGCCCCAGGGGTTGGGGAAGTCCTTGCCCATCAGTATGATACCGCCACGGGGACCGCGCAGGGTCTTGTGGGTGGTGGAGGTTACGATGTGGGCATACTTGACGGGGTTCTCCAGAAGGCCTGCGGCAATAAGACCGGCAGGGTGGGCCATGTCTATCATCAGGATGGCGCCAACCTTGTCGGCAATCTCGCGCATGCGGCGGTAGTCCCACTCGCGGCTGTATGCAGAACCGCCGCCCACGATGAGTTTGGGCTTGTGTTCCAGAGCCAGGCGCTCCATCTCGTCGTAATCCACACGGCCGGTTTCCTTGTTCAGGTTGTAGCCTACGGGCTTGTAGTTGATGCCGGAAGTGTTTACCGCAGAACCGTGAGACAGATGGCCGCCATGGTCGAGGTTGAGGCCCATGAAGGTGTCGCCAAGGTTCAGGCATGCCAGGAACACGGCAGCATTTGCCTGGGCGCCTGAGTGAGGCTGCACGTTGGCATACTCTGCATCGAACAGTTTGCAGATTCTTTCAATGGCCAGTTCCTCCACCTTGTCCACCACCTGGCAGCCGCCATAGTAGCGCTTGCCGGGATAACCCTCGGCATATTTGTTGGTCAGAACACTGCCCATGGCCTGCATAACCTGGTCAGAAACAAAATTCTCGCTGGCGATAAGCTCTATGCCACGCATCTGGCGTGCACGCTCTTCGCTGATTAAGTCAAAGACAATCTTGTCCATATTATAATGTTTTTGTTTGTTGCGTGAATAAGTGTCCGATTGATGTTGGATATTTGTCCTGTTGTCATAAAAGAGACCGCAAAATTATAAAAAATCTTCTTACCTTATGTTATACGCACGCGTTATTTTCTCCTTTTTATGTTATTTATGTTAAAATACCTATGGTATGCCCCAAGTTTTTATATATAAAGTCGTATCTTTGGCATGAAAAAGAGTAAGCTTATAGCCATGAAGAATAGAAGTCTTGTGACCCTTGCCGGTCACACCAGAGAGAAGATCGAGTATCTGATAAGGATGGCTCAGGAGTTTGAAAAGTACCCCAACCGCAGAATCTTGGCAGGTAAGGTGGTAGCAACATTGTTTTTCGAACCCTCTACCCGTACACGATTGAGTTTTGAAACGGCAGCCAATCGTTTGGGCGCACGTGTGATAGGTTTTGCCGACCCCAAGGTGACCAGCGGAACCAAGGGCGAGACACTGAAGGATACCATCATGATGGTGTCCAGTTATGCCGACGTGATAGTGATGCGCCATTTCCTGGAAGGCGCTGCCTTGTATGCAAGCGAGGTGGCCCCCGTGCCCATTGTTAATGCAGGTGACGGAGCCAACCAGCATCCTTCGCAGACCATGCTGGACCTGTACACCATCAACCAGACACAGGGAACGCTGGACAACTTGAACATCTATATGGTGGGCGACCTGAAGTACGGACGTACAGTGCACTCATTGCTGATGGCCATGCGCCATTTCAATCCCACTTTCCATTTCATCGCACCAGACGAACTGGCCATGCCGGCAGTTTACAAGAGGTATTGCGATGAGTACGGAATAAAGTATGTTGAGCATCAGGATTTTGACGCAGACACGATAAGCGATGCCGATATCCTCTATATGACCCGTGTGCAGAAGGAACGTTTTGCGGATCTTGACGAATACGAACGCGTCAAGGACCGTTACCTGTTGAAGAAGGACATGCTGTGCAAGGCGCGTCCCAATATGAAGATTCTTCACCCCCTGCCACGAGTGAACGAGATAGAGTACTCCATAGACGATACACCATACGCATATTATTTCCAGCAGGCACAGAACGGACTTTATGCCCGTCAGGCCCTGATATGTGACGTACTTGGCATAACTTTGGAGGATGTGAAAAACGACAAGACTATCCTGTAGAGGCAGAGTTAGCAAACAAATTTATAAACCGAACGAAAGACCACTCCATGAATAAGAAGGAAATGATGGTTGCCGCCATAGAGAACGGTACCGTATTGGATCATATACCCAGCGACAGGCTCTTTGACGTGGTAAGCATGTTGCATCTGGACAAGATGGGTAATGCCATCACCATCGGCTATAACCTGAAGAGTGCTGTTATGGGCAGGAAGAGCATCATAAAGATAGCCGGCAAATATTTTACCGATGAAGAACTCAACCAGTTGTCGGTAGTTGCTCCCAACATTACTCTATGTGTAATCAAAGACTACGAGATTATAGAGAAGCGTACCGTGGTGATGCCCGAAGAACTGGTTGGAATAGTGATGTGTCCGAACCCCAAGTGTATCACCAACAACGAACCCATGAAGACACGCTTCCGCTCCGTAGCCCCAGGCAAGGATATTATCCGGTGCTGTTATTGTAACAAGGATGTAGAGTTGAACGACGTACGTATAGTAGAATAAACCACAAGCAAGACATGTTTTCAAGATGAGGAAGGCTATATTCATATTCCTGTGGCTGTTGCTCGTAGGCGGAACGGCTGGAGTGGGCTGGGTATTCTGGTCAATAAATGAGGGCCGTATCGGCTATATGCCTGATATGGAGCAACTCTCCAATCCGGTGGACAAGTTTGCTAGCCAGATAATGACATGCGACGGTAAACTGATGGGTACATACAGTTACGGATCCAACAACCGTATCTTTACCGAATATGATTCTATAGCCCCCGCAATGATACAAGCGCTTATCGCTACCGAGGACGAACGCTTTTATGAGCATGCTGGCATAGACTTCAAGGCATTGTTCAGGGCGATAGTCAAGCGTGGCCTTTTGGGACAGAAGAGTGCAGGCGGCGGTTCCACCATTACCCAGCAGTTGGCCAAGCAACTTTATAGCGAGAGGGCGTCCAATACAATGGAGCGCCTTTTCCAGAAGCCTATAGAATGGATGATTGCCTTGAAGTTGGAACGCTATTATACCAAGGAGGAGATAATAACAATGTACCTCAACTACTTTGATTTCCTCCATAATGCAGTGGGTATAAAGACGGCATCCCGTACATATTTCGGCAAAGAACCTCAGGCTTTGTCCTTGGAGGAAAGTGCAACACTGGTGGGAATGTGCAAGAACCCCTCATACTTTAATCCCGTCCGTATGCCCGACAGAACACGTGCCCGTCGTAATGTCGTGCTTGGGCAGATGGTACGTTCGGGGTATTTGTCACAGGCAGAGGCTGATAGCGTGATGCAATTGCCGTTGACATTGAACTTCCGTAGGGCGGATCACAAGAGCGGTACTGCCATGTATGTCCGCGAGCGTTTGCGTAGAGTGCTGATGGCCAAACGCCCCAATCGCAATGACTATCAGGACTGGCAAGAGCAACAGTATTACGAGGATTCTCTGGCATGGGAAGATGACCCTTTGTATGGCTGGTGCAACAAGAATGTAAATAAAGAGGGCAGGCACTATAACCTTTATACAGATGGTCTGAAGATATACAGCACTATAGACAGCCGTATGCAACGATATGCAGAGGAAAGCATGTCTGAGCATGTGGTGGGAAGCCTTCAGCCAGCCTTTGACAAGGAGCAAATGAAGAATCCGCGCAAACCGTACAACCGCAGTCTCCCTGCTTCGAGGGTGGCAGACGATCTTCAGCGTGCAAAGCGTCAGAGCGCCAGATACGTGACAATGAAGGCGGCTGGGATTCCTGTTGAGGAGATAGAGGCCTCTTTCAATAAACCGAGGGAAATGACGGTATATTCGCCAGCCGGTGATATTGATACCCTGATGACACCCCTTGACTCCCTCAAGTACTATAAGGGTTTCCTGCATTCCGGTTTTGTGTGTATGGATGTGGAGATGGGAGACGTGAAAGCGTATGTCGGAGACATCAACTACTCTCATTTCCGTTATGATATGGCAGGTCAGGCACGCAGGCAGGTGGGTTCTACAATCAAGCCTTTCCTGTATGCCTTGGCAATGGAGAGCGGATACAGTCCTTATGACCTGGCACCCAATGAACAGGTGACGTATCAGGATGGGGACAAGGAGTGGACCCCTCGCAATGCCAGTCAGAGCAGGTATGGTGAAATGGTGACGCTGAAGTGGGGATTGGCGCAATCCAACAACTGGATTTCTGCCTGGTTGATGAATCAGCTGAGCCCTGAATTGCTAGTCAGTCTGATACATGAGTTCGGTGTGTTGAACCGCGAAATTGAACCGGTAATGTCCCTGTGTCTTGGCGCATGCGAAATCAGTGTTCTGGAGATGGTAAGTGCATATACTGCTTTTGCAAACGAAGGAATGAGAAGAGCTCCACGTTTCGTTACCCGTATAGAAGACGCGGACGGCAATGTGCTGGCAACTTTCTCTCCGCAAATCCGGCATGTAATCAGCAGAGATGCAGCATGGAGAATGGTGGAACTGATGCGTGGAGTGATGGATGGCGGTACTGGTTCGCGTATGCGTTTCCGCTATAACATCAAGTCTCCCATGGCTGGTAAGACTGGAACTACGAATGACAATTCCGACGGTTGGTTTGTGGGTTATACTCCAAGTCTTGCCTTTGGCGCTTGGGTGGGTGGTGATGAAAGGGACATTCACTTCTCGTCTATGGCTTATGCGCAAGGAGCTGCATCGGCACTTCCCGTAGTGGCCCTGTTCCTTAAGAGGGTGTATGCCGACAAGCAACTGGGATATGATCCAGATGAAAAGTTCGAGATTCCGCAGGAGATTTCTGCCGCATGGCTTGAGGCTCAGGAAGCTTCTGGCGAGGCGAATGGAGTCGCTCTTGATGAGGATGCCATGAATCCTTAACATTTATATTGTCGATGAATTTACTAAAGACTTGTTGCCGAATGTTGTCGGTAACAAGTCTTTATGTTTGAATGTGGCATAAAAAATGACCGAATGCTTGTTTGTGTCAATAAAATTTCATATCTTTGCTCGCAAATATATAAATAAGGTACATTGCATTCAAATTACATTGTCATACGCACTCTTACTTTTGCAGCCATATTGCTTTTTGCGGTTGTAGGTTCTTCGTATGCCCAGAAGATACGGATAGGATCTTATGAGTTCTCTGATGGTGCAGTTTATCAGGGTGAATTGATCAAGGGTAAACCCAGTGGAAAGGGAGTGACTCATTTTAAGAATGGTGACCGTCATGAGGGACAGTATCTGAAAGGAATGCGCCATGGCCATGGAGTTTATGTGTTTTCAGATGGCGAGAAATACGTTGGTGACTGGTTTCAGGGTCAGCAACATGGTATAGGCACATATTATTTCATTAACAACAATCGTTACGAGGGTCTTTGGTTCCGTGATTATCAGCATGGAAAGGGAACCATGTATTACTACAATGGTGATGTCTATGTCGGGAATTGGGAACGCGATATGCGAGAGGGACACGGTTCCTATACATTCAGTAATGGTGCGTCGTATGTTGGTGAATGGAAGAAGGACATGAGGGAAGGCGAGGGAGTCTTCGATTGGGCCGACGGCAATAGGTATGAAGGCACATGGAAGGAAAACAAGAAGTCTGGACATGGCACTTTTGTATATGCTACGGGCGACAAGTATACTGGTGAATGGCAGAACGACGAGCAACATGGTCGTGGAATCTACATGTTCGGCGATGGTAATGTATATGAGGGCACGTATGTCCGGGGGCAACGTACTGGAGAGGGCATCTTTACGTTCAAGAATGGCGACAGGTATGTAGGTAACTTTCTGGACGGAAACCAGAATGGTCTTGGGACATTCACATGGAGAGGAGGAGCAGTTTATGTAGGAGAATGGAAGGACAATCGTCAGCATGGAAAAGGAAAATACACTTCTGCCAATGGTGATGTCTACGATGGAGATTGGGTGGACGGACTCATGGAGGGGGAAGGAATCCTGCGTCAGGCTGATGGTACAAAATATAAAGGACAATTCCGCGCAGGTTTGAAAGACGGGCATGGAATACAGGAAGACAAGGACGGTAATCGTTTTGAAGGCGAGTTCAGAGCCGGAGAAATGATTGGACGTTAAATGATGGGTGTAAGTTAGATTGCAATTACTTTAAATCATATATCATATGGCAACCAAGAAGATCGATGCCACGAAGGCATCTAAGACCACCAAGAGCGCAACATCTGCCAAGAAGACAACGGCAAAGAAAGCGTGTGCTAAGAAGGCAAGCACAAAGAAAGTGGCAGTTCCAGAAGAGGAGAAGGTTCCGGCCGTTCTTCGTCTTATCAAGAATGACAAGTATTTGGCGGAGTATGCAGAGGCCATAAATGGCCGTCATCAGTCTGCGCTTAACAAGATTGCGGAACTGACCAACAATGGCGAGAAAACTCTTTCTGAATTTGCAACCGGTTATCTGTATTTCGGTCTGCATAAGGAAGGCAAGAACTGGGTTATCCGCGAATGGGCTCCCAATGCTACTGCCATTTATCTGATCGGTGATTTCAACGGTTGGAAGGAAGATGGCCATTATGCTTTCAAGAAACTTGGCGATAGCGGTAATTGGGAATTGGTATTGCCAGAGAAGGCATTGAAGCATGGAGACCTGTACAAGATGAGCGTACATTGGGAAGGCGGTCAGGGTGAGCGCATTCCTGCATGGGTGCGTCGTGTTGTCCAGGACGACCTGACAAAGATATTCTCTGCCCAGGTTTGGGATCCCGAGTACAAGTATGAATGGAAGAACACCAAGTTCAAACCCAATACAAGTCCTCTGCTCATTTACGAGTGCCACATCGGTATGGGACAGGATGCAGAGAAGGTGGGTTCTTACGAGGAGTTCCGCGTAAACGTTCTGCCCCGTGTGCATAAGGCTGGATACAACTGCATTCAGATTATGGCCATCCAGGAGCATCCCTATTATGGTAGTTTCGGATACCATGTTAGCAGTTTCTTTGCTGCCAGCAGCCGTTTCGGTACGCCTGAGGAGTTGAAGGCACTGATTGATGAGGCTCATGGTTTGGGCATCGCTGTCATCATGGACATCGTTCACAGTCATGCCGTTAAGAATGAAGTGGAAGGACTTGGCAATCTTGCCGGTGATCCTTGCCAGTATTTCTATCAGGGTGACCGTCGCGAGCATCCGGCATGGGACAGCCTTTGCTTTGACTACGGCAAGAACGAGGTCCTGCACTTCCTGTTGAGTAACTGTAAGTATTGGATGGACGAGTTCCACTTTGATGGTTTCCGTTTCGACGGCGTGACATCTATGCTGTACTACAGCCATGGTCTTGGCCAGGCTTTCGGTGGATATGGCGATTACTATAATGGAAGTCAGGATGACAATGCCATCGTTTATCTGACTCTGGCCAACTGCTTGATTCATCAGGTAAACAAGAAGGCCATTACCATAGCAGAGGAAGTTAGCGGTATGCCAGGTCTGGCTGCATCGTTCGAGGCTGGCGGTTATGGTTTCAACTATCGTATGGCCATGAATATTCCTGATTACTGGATCAAGATAATCAAGGAGTTGCGCGATGAGGACTGGAAACCCAGCAGTATGTTGTGGGAAACTACCAACCGCCGTGCTGACGAGAAGACCATCAGTTACTGCGAGAGTCATGACCAGGCACTTGTAGGTGACAAGACCATTATCTTCCGCCTTGTGGATGCCGATATGTACTGGCACTTCAAGAAAGGTGACGAGAACTATACTGTGGAGCGTGGTATAGCCCTGCACAAGATGATACGTTTACTGACCTGCAGCACCATCAACGGTGGTTACCTGAACTTCATGGGTAATGAGTTCGGTCATCCCGAATGGATTGACTTCCCGCGTGAGGGTAATGGCTGGAGCCACAAGTATGCACGCCGCCAGTGGAATCTGGTGGACAACAAGGAACTGTGCTTCCATTATCTTGGCGACTTCGACCGCAGCATGCTGAAGATTATCAAGAGTGAGAAGGATATGCAGAAGACCAACGTTACGGAAATCTGGCACAACGATGGCGACCAGGTGTTTGCATTCCAGCGTGGCGAGTTGCTGTTCTTCTTCAACTTCAGCCCGTTCCGCAGTTATACCGACTATGGCTTCATGGTGAAGGCTGGAACTTACCAGTATCTGCTCAATACTGATGATGTCAAGTTCGGCGGAAAGGGATTCAACGATGACACCCTCAAGCACCTGACTATCTACGACCGCGAACTGGCCAAGGACGGCAAGGGTTGGCTCAAACTCTACTTGCCTGCACGCAGTGCATGCGTCCTCAAGATGGTTAAGGACTGATTGATAGACGTAAATACGTAGAATTAAATATCCGCATGGTACTATCCGCTTAAAATCCGGATAGGGCTATGTGGATATTCTTCAAAAGTGAATGGAATAGGGTATGGGTATAAACAGATAACCTGAAGACAAGCATGAAGTATCACTATAAGAGTACACAGCATAAGGCAATTTTCCTTTCAATTGCCTCTTTTGTGTTGTTTGTGCTATACTCTTTCCATATGTATATGAAGCATCAGACAGGAGTAGTGGCATTGAGTTACTTTGTTGCTTCGGGGATGTCTCTTACATCCGCAACCTCTTCTGGTGCATGGATTGGTGCTCTGTTGGGAACACTCCTGTGTATTATACCGGCACTGATATTGTCCCGATTGCTGTATTTCCCTCTTAGGTTCAAAGCATTGGCTTTACTGCCTTCGTATATTATTCTTGGACTTATAACGGGAATTTCTCCAGAGAATATAAACTCAACGGAAAACAGTATCCCGCTATTGTCCTCAATGGCGTTGTTGCTCTTTTCGGTT
This sequence comes from Bacteroidaceae bacterium, assembly GCA_017466325.1. Classification (GTDB taxonomy): domain Bacteria; phylum Bacteroidota; class Bacteroidia; order Bacteroidales; family Bacteroidaceae; genus Physcousia. The sequence goes on from JAFTUK010000025.1 coordinate 31,358, forward strand.
TTGTTGGTGTTCTTGAGTCAGGTTTATCATGAGGATCGTGCAGAGCACGCTCCGATATGCAATTATCTGACTCCAAATGTCTTCATCTCATGCATTGGCATGTTGTTCTGCATGCTTCTGACAAATACGGACTGTCAATTGCATGTACAATTGGACCTTGCAAACGGCATACATCAAAACGACCATTCGGTGGTTGACCGACTACCTCATGGAGAAACCACCACCAACAATACCATTACTTCCCTTCAGGTTCTTAGTCTGAGCAAGCGAGGCCAATTGGCAGACAATCTATTTTCTTTACCGCATCTGAAGGGGAGTAATAGCCTGTTGCCAGATAAGGTGCCGGCATCTGCTGTATATCATACTCCGACTTTGGTATATGGACATTTACAAGCCGTCCCTGTCGGTGAATTTCTAAGTGCCACTTCCTTTTTGGAAAAGGCCCTGTCAAGGCGCATGGCTTTGCTAAGCGACACGTCAGCCACACAGGCAGACAGTCTTCGTGTCAGGCCTTTGATAGATTATTACCTTTGTGCATTGTTGTTGGATAGAGACATACCTAGTTTTTCCGATGAAGTCTTCAAATATTATAACGTGGACGAGACGTTACCCAAACACTATCGTGAGGCCCTAATATTGTACAATAGTCAGGATTCTCTTGCCACGCGTATTTATGAGGACTTGCCAATGGACAGTGTTTTCTGGAACTATGCAGAATTACAGGCTAAGCACAAGGGGAACGTTCCTGTTCAACGTAAGGCATGTGTCAGGGCCTATCCACATTCATATTGGAACTATTATTTCTACGGATATAACAACTTAGATTACCAACCTCACAATTAAGTATAAAGCCTATGCCACAAATATCAGTTCGTGGTCAGGAAATGCCTGAGTCACCAATTAGAAAACTTGCTCCTTTGGCAGATGCCGCAAAGAAGCGTGGCGTTCATGTCTACCATTTAAACATAGGTCAGCCGGATTTGCCCACTCCGCAATCGGCCATTGATGCCATACGCAATATAGACCGTAAAATATTGGAATATAGTCCCTCGCAGGGATACCTCAGTTACCGTCAGAAACTTGTCGGATACTATGCCTCATATAATATCAACCTGTCTGCTGATGACATTATCATTACCAGTGGCGGTTCCGAGGCCGTGCTCTTCTCCTTTCTGGCATGTCTGAATCCAGGCGACGAGATTATAGTTCCCGAACCTGCCTATGCCAACTATATGGCCTTTGCCATTTCTGCCGGTGCTAAGATACGTACCATCTCCACAACAATCGAGGAGGGATTCTCCCTGCCCAAGGTGGAGAAGTTCGAGGAACTTATAAACGAGCACACCCGTGCCATTCTTATCTGTAACCCTAACAATCCTACAGGTTATCTCTACACACGACGTGAGATGAACCAAATACGCGATCTTGTCAAGAAGTACGATCTTTACCTGTTTTCCGACGAGGTTTATCGCGAGTTCATTTATACGGGTTCTCCCTACATTTCTGCATGTCACCTTGAAGGTATAGAGAACAACGTTGTGCTCATAGACTCCGTTTCAAAGCGCTATTCCGAGTGCGGTATCCGTATAGGCGCCCTTATCACTAAGAGTCCGGAGGTACGGAAGGCCGTGATGAAGTTCTGTCAGGCCCGACTCAGTCCCCCGCTTATCGGACAGATAGCGGCAGAGGCTTCCTTGGATGAGCCTGAGGAGTACAGCCGTGAGGTGTATGACGAATATGTGGAGCGTCGTAAGTGTCTTATTGACGGTCTAAACCGCATACCTGGCGTGTATAGTCCCATACCTATGGGCGCTTTCTATACCGTTGCCAAGTTGCCTGTGGATGATGCCGACAAGTTTTGCGCATGGTGTCTGAGTGAATTCCAGTATGAAGGTGAGACAGTCATGATGGCCCCTGCTTCTGGTTTCTACACAACACCAGGTGCCGGTCGTAACCAAGTACGTCTTGCATACGTGTTGAAGAAGGAAGACCTTGTCCGTGCCCTATTCGTCCTGCGCAAGGCCCTGGAGGCTTATCCTGGAAGGACCGAATAAGTCATTCATAGGTATTGATATGTATTTTGTAGCCAAGAGGATATACCATGGCGGTGAGGTCGGGCGTGCCTCTGCATCCGCTGTCCGTATTGCCACAGCTGGTGTTGCTGTGGGTATCTTGGTTATGATTATCAGTATATGTGTCACCATCGGTTTCCAGCGCGAAATCAAGGGTAGGGTAGCATCGTTGGTAGGACACATACAGGTTGTAAATTCGGAAACTCTCTATCGTAACACTCCTGCTCCGATAGAAGTTTCCGACTCGCTCTGTCAGGAAATATCCTCCTTGCCTGGTGTGGCCCATGTGCAACGTTTTGCCTTGTGCATGGGAATGCTCAAGACGGATAATGCCTTTCGCGGCATTTATTTCCGTGGTGTTGATTCTACGTTTGAATCATCCTTCCTTGCTGACAACCTTGTTTCGGGCAGTGTGCCTTCGTTCGGATTGGGAGATACACCGTCCGACAGTATCCTTATCTCTGCCTCGATGGCATCAGTTTTGCAGATAGAAGTCGGGCAGAAGGTCTATGCCTATTTCTTTGACAAGACCCTGCGTGCCCGTCGTTTCATCGTATCCGGAGTCTTTCAGACCAATATGGCCGATTTTGACGGCAAGATGTGTTATGCCGATGTGCGCACTGTCCAGCGCTTGTCCAAGTGGGAAGCAGACCAGTATAGTGGAGCCGAGATTATGCTTGATGACTTCAATGCCATGGATTCCGTTAGTGCAAACCTGTCTGCCATGTTTTTCATGAGAGAGGACGCATACGGCCAGTACTATGCCACACCACGTGTAGACGAATTGTTCCCGCAGGTCTTCTCATGGCTTACCTTGTTGGATACCAATGTTGTGGCCATCCTTATCCTGATGATATGTGTGGCCTCTGTAACGATGGTGAGCGGATTGCTCATCATAATCCTGGAACGCACTCGTTTCATTGGTGTAATGAAGGCTATGGGGGCTACAAACAGACAGTTGCGTTCTGTATTTCTTTACCTTTCTGCCATGATTGTCATGCGTGGCTTGTTCTATGGAAATGCTGTTGCCCTCTTGTTGCTTTTAATACAGAAGATGACGGGTATCATTGCCCTTGCCCCGGAAAGTTACTATCTGTCACAGGTTCCTGTGTACTTCCCCGTGTGGAGTATCGCTCTTGTCAATGTAGTCACCCTTGTTGTCTGTGTGTTGGTACTTGTTATACCCACCCATGTGGTAAGCCGTATCCATCCGGCACGAAGCATCAGATTCGAGTGATGCCAGGAAGAAGTCCTACCTGCCCTTTCCTGCATAGGCTTATTTATAAATAATGTGTATAAAATGAAGTATTACGAAGTCCGGTTTCATATATCACCTAATTCAGAGGTGGCGGCTGATATTCTCAGTGCACTGATTGCAGATGAAGGTTTTGAGGCTTTTGAACCTTTCGATGCCGGACTCCTGGCATGGGTTCAGCAGACCATGTATTGTAAGGAAGGTGTGGAGCGTGTCATAGGAAATTTTCCTCTGCCGGATACATATATTACATACTCCGTCTCCGAGGCCCCAGATGAAAACTGGAACCAGCAATGGGAACAGGAAGGCTTCAGGCCTATCGTGATTTCAGAAGAGGGTGGTGATAAACCCATTATCGTCATACATGATACCGCTCACGACGATGTTCCTGAGGCACAGTATGATATCCGTATAAATCCTTGTCAGGCTTTTGGTACAGGTACACACGAAACCACGCGTATGATATTGAGGCAACTTCTTGCCATGCCCATGTCTGGACGGCATGTCGTGGATGCCGGTACCGGTACTGGTATTCTGGCCATTCTGTGCAGGATGCTTGGAGCTGCTCATGTGTTTGCCTATGATATAGATGAGTGGAGCGTTCGGAATGCCGAGGCCAACCTACTCCTTAATGGCATTCATGATGCCGTTGAAGTGCACCTGGGTGACAGCCGTGTCCTGCCGACACCGTTTTCTGCTGTTTCTGCAGATTCACATCCTTCATTCTCACCAACACTTCTCATTGCCAACATAAACCGCAATATCCTTTTGGCCGATATGCCCCGTTTTGCCGCTTGCCTGTCTGATGGAGGAGAATTGCTTTTGAGCGGTTTCTACACCGAGGATGTGCCTGTTCTGCTTGCCGAAGCCGCAAAACACGACTTGCATCCAGTTCTTCAACACCAGGATGCCAATTGGTCATTGATATTGCTAAAAAAGGAAAACCCCTCTTAATAATAGGATAATGCCCATTGGGCTTTGTGCCTAATTTTGTATCTTTGACCCGTAGAAAAACGTATATAACATAAAATCCTTTAGATATGAAGCACCTGACAATACTACTTGGCACTTTGATGCTCACACTTTCTCCTGTAGTAATGGCACAGGAGGATGATATGTATTTCACCTCCAAAAAGGACAAGAAGGCTTCCAAGACAGAGAAGACCACTCACAAGGTGGAGATAGTGTACGAAACGGAAGAGCCTGCCCCGACATCCCGTGTCGTGGCAACTGCACCTGTATCGGACACACGTGATGTGGACGAATATAACAGACGTGGCAGACGTCCCTCTTCTGTATCTGACGATACCCTGACATCCGACATGCCAGTTGCCGATACGCGTCAGGTCCAGACCTATGAACTCTCTGCGCAAAGTCTCTACGACCTGGGATATAGCGAGGGCTACAACGAAGGGTTCTCGGACGGTAACGATATGGATTTTTACTACGGTCTCCGTCTGGCACGTTTCCATGGATGCCATTTCTATGACCCATGGTACTGGAACCGTGTATCATACGTGTATGACCCATGGCATTGGGATCCTTGGTATTGGGACCCCTGGTATCGTCCCTACTACTATGGCGGATGGTATTCTGTGGGATGGGGGGTAGGCTACTGGGGCAGTTATTGGAATCCCTATTGGCCGGGGTATTATCCTCACCACCATCACCATCCTCATTGGGGACACGGAGGTTATTATGGACATGGCCCGCGTATTTCCACAGAACGCAACCGCGACTATGGCCGTACACGTATAGTAGACCGTAGCAACCGTGCAGGTGATCGCGGACGTTATGACGGACGTTCTGACAGGAGTGTTTCCTCCAATCGTTCAGTTGGTCGTAGCAATGATCGTTCATCACGTTTCAACGACCGTGCAACAGACCGTTACAACCGTGTGACGGACCGCTCCTCTAACCGCTCTACAAACCGTTCGGTCAATAGGAGCACTGACCGTTCAGTCAATCGTAGCACTGACCGTTCCAACCGTTCTTCCAATCGTAGCGGTGTAGAGCGTTCTTCCAGCCGTAGTACCGACCGTTCTTCCAGCCGTTCAGGAGGCAGTTACTCTTCTTCCTCCAGAGGCGGAGGCTTCGGTTCTGGCTCACATGGCGGAGGCGGCTTCGGTTCACGCGGCGGTGGTTCACGCGGCGGTGGACGAGGCAGATAGAGGTTTCTTGTTTCACGTTTCATGTTCCCAAGTTTAAGTAAATCCCATATCATTCAACTTGCAACCTGAAACATAATACAATCATGCAAGCATTATCATAACAATTACATCATAGAAACAATTATGAAGAAGATATTTCTTTTGGCCCTTTCTGCCCTCTGTCTTACGGCGTCGGCTCAGGACCCTTATCTCAACAATACAATCATCAACACCTCCGATATTTTCGGCACATCACGCTTCGTAGGTATGGGCGGTGCTATGGGTGCTCTTGGCGCAGACCTCTCGGTCATCAGCAGCAATCCTGCCGGTCTTGGTATGATAAGCAAGAATGAAATCTCGTTTACGGCCGGTGCTTCGTGGTTGGGCAACAACAGCGCCAAGGGAATGGCCGCAGGCACCTTCGGCCAGTTCAATCAGGTCGGTGCCGTGGCTTCGTTCAAGGGCAACGGCAAGTTGCGCAATATCAATCTTTCCTTCAATTATCAGAAGAAGGCGGATTATAACAACAGTTTCTTCGGAGAAACCTATACCGCCGCATCATGGGCCGACCAACTCAATGGCTTGGCTGGAGAGGCGTATGACAACAGAGGACTGCTTTATGGCCGCCCCGACACTTATTACAACACCTTGTATAATCTTGCGGAGACAAGCGGTCTGTTTGACGATGTGATTGTAAAGGATCCTTCCGACCCCAACAGCACTCTCTCCGTTTCACGCGGTTCGCTCAGTGCTTACGAGTTCAACCTGAGCATGAACCTTGAAAACCGCTACTTCCTGGGTATGACTGTGGGAGTGGACAACGTGGACTTCCGTCGCGGTACCGACTATTGGGAACAGCGTACCGACGAGTTCGGGCAGATTCAGGATTTCGGCTATGTCAACGAGCAGATCATCACGGGCAACGGATTCAATCTCAAGTTCGGTGCCATTGTCCGCCCCTTCGAGTCCAGTCCTTTCCGTTTGGGATTCACCGTAGAGACCCCCACATGGTACAATCTGAAGTATATTGACGACCAGAGCCTCACCACCAAGTACTACTGGGATGACAAGGCGGGCAAGGCTTTCTACGATCCTGCTCCCGGCCAGTATTATACCCATTACGTTTACGACCTTTCCGACTCCTATATCAATTATCTTGAGTACCGCATCACCACTCCATGGAAGGTGCGTGCACAGATGGGCAGTACCGTTTCCACCAACTTTGCGTGGGGATTGGAGTACGAGTATGCCAACTATCCCGGTGCAAGCACTCGCTACCCCTCTTCCTATGGTGGCACTACCGTGGACCAGGATTTCAAGGACATTACCGAGATGATGTTCAAACCCCAGCACACCCTGCGTGCAGGTATGGAGTTCAAACCAGTCAGCGCCCTGTCGGTGCGTGCAGGCTACAACTACATCACCTCCACCACAACTCCCGACTCCTATTGGGATCCGTATTTCTCTGACAATGCTCTGGCATATCCCACAGTCCTTGACTACATGAATTTGTCCGACACTCACATAGCCACCTTCGGTCTTGGCTACCGTCACAAGTGGTTCTATGCCGACCTGGCATATAAGTACAGGCGTCAGACCGGCGAGTACTATGCTTTCGACTCTTTCTATAGCAACGTGGAAATGTCTCCCATTCCCGTGGACCTCAGTCGTCACAGCATAACCGCTACCTTGGGAGTGAGATTCTGATGTTAAGATAATTTTTGCCAAACAGTCATATACGAATTGTTTTACGTGTCTACTTCCATACAGCAATGTATTTCGTGCTGTGTGGAAGTAGTCTTTGTTTAGACGTGGATTATTACTGTGAGTTTATGATTTTGCTCGGGTTGTCGGAATAGCATCATTCTATGTATTGTGTATTTTGCCCGATGAGTTGGCCACAATGTGTGTTAACTGGTATAATGCCAATCCCTTGGAGGATAGTGATAAACCAAGTGTCTCTGCTTCTGATTACAAGAAGATTGATATTGATCCCAATGCAACGGAGATAATTTCCCCCGAAGAGTTCGCTGCTCCCTCTGTTATAAACGGATTGATAGACCATTTGGCAGAGTTGGAACAGAACATATCCATAGTAGAAGTTAATCAGGCTAATATCCACAAGATGTTTGCCGCTTTGGCAGAATATTCTTCTACGGTAAATAGTCTTAACGACTATAAGGATGCTTTTACTGCTTATGGCGAGTTGCTAAGTATCACATATATTCCTAAGGCCGAATGGGGAACCATTATTCTGCCAATCAACTGGGCAAATCTCGAAGGTTGGGGTCGTTATACTTGTGCGGAGACAGAGGCTAGCCTGCGTCCCGTGGTACTTTTCCGTGCCACGGGGCGATGCTTTTATGTACGTCATCACGATGCCCTCGGTGGCGGTGAAATGAGCCGCCCTCGGCGATAAAATTCACCGCCACTGGCGACAAAGTTCACCGTCGGTGGCGGCTCTTTTCACCGCCACCGAGGACTATTTGAAGTGGCTGGTGGGACTGACCGATGATTTCTGTACCGAGGTTATGGATGAATGATACGGTTTATAAAAGGGAATATTGGTGTCCGATAAAAGTTTAAAAGTGTATAAGAGTGTGTCTCAATCGCAGTATTTATGCGGTTGAGATTTCTTTTTTCAAATTCCAAGCCCCCAATTCAGAAAAGAGTTAATTGATGTGGCGAAATTTCATCAAAAA
>JAFTUK010000006.1 GCA_017466325.1 Bacteroidaceae bacterium
TTTAAACTTCTGTTGAGAATGTTCGCCGTTATCAAGCGCGGCAAAGCGTTCTGGAGGAAGGCGGAACATCTAATTTGAGAAAATAATAAAAATAATTGCAGATTTATTTGGTTATATCCTATATTTCTGTGGCCAATCCCGCTCCCCGTTCACCACTCACCGCTCACCGATTACCGATTACCGCATCCACCCCTCCACGGCATAGACCTTCTCCATGAGTTTCCTTTCCTTCCCGTTGGAGTCCTTGAACCACACCTCTATCCTTGCGGCATAGTACTCTCCCCAATCTCCTTCGTATATTGTGAAGCGTTTTGAATTTACATGGCAAGTGAATTTATCGGAACCTTCAGTCTTTTGTGTCGTCGCCTTTTTTATACTCTTCTCTGACAGGGGAAGATTCTCTGTCACTTCATAGCATCGCAGGAATATGGTTCCCTCGGGTAGTTGGGGATAGAAGAAGGAATATTCGTAAATGCCTCCTTGGAAAGCGTTGCGCATTTGCAACCATGTTGTGGAGTCGGATACATTGACTTCCTCCTCCAAGTTTGCGTCATCATCCTTGGGCGTATGATACTTCAAGTCTTCCGGAATGGGATGCTCCTCGGCAAAGCCTGTCGGAGCAGATTGCAGAACCAACCCGAGGAATGCGGTGGCAAGAAACTGGATTACCATCCCAAAAGCGGCAATGCACAGTTGAACGGCCTTACGTCTGATCAAAAGGAACAGGGCGGCTATGATGAGCAGAAGGAATGCCCACAGGTAAATTGCCAGAAAGAAATCTGTCTTGGCGGGAGAATCGTCCATATTCAACCATATCCCCCTGAAGCAGTAGATGGAAACGATGGGCAGAAGAAACCATACGAGCGACAGGTAGTAACCGGCCTTGTAAAGGAGTTTATATACCCTTTTAATAATTTCGGATAATTGTCCCATGATGTATCGGAAGCAAGTGGTTGGTGGGGGCAGGAAGTGTCTGGGGCGGGTGCAAGGTCTTTGTCAGCCGACGGTAACCTTGCGCATGCCGTTGTCGGTTTCCTCGATGTGCACGCTGACGGTATTGTCGGGAAGCAGGTCCTCTATCAGTTCCGGCCATTCCATCAGGCAGAGGTGGCCGCTATAGGCATAGTCGTCAAAACCGAGGTCCATGACCTCAGCAAGGTTCTTGATGCGGTAAAAGTCGAAATGATAGATGGGACCTATGTCGGAACCGTATTCGTTGACGATGGCAAAGGTGGGGCTTGTTACGGCATCCTTCACGCCCAGTTGCTGGCAGAGGGCCTTTATGAAGGTTGTCTTGCCTGCCCCCATGCCGCCATAGAAGGCAAAAACGCGCCTATGACCCATCTGTGCCACAAACTCCTGTGCGGCATCGGCAATCTTGTCCAGCGAAGGGATGAGGATTTCAGTCATCTGCTCTGCCGGAGTTTATCAGGGGGGATACGATGGAGAGGATAACATACCACAGGATGATGCCGGCAAAGCAACTTTCCTCCAGCAGGAAACACGGCAGGCAACCCAGCAGGAAGAGGTACTTCACCTTGTTGTCCTTCCATGAAAGGTTCTTGAACTTCAGGGCAAACAGGGACAACTCTGCCACCAGCAGGAAGCAGAAGAGCATCATGAAGAGGAAGAGGAACATGGCATTGAACTTGCCGCTTACCAGGAAGGCATGCTGCCCTACGATGAGGCTGCCCCAGAACAATGCGTTGGCAGGTGTTGGCAGGCCTATGAACGAGGTGGTTTGTCGGGTGTCGATGTTGAACTTTGCCAGTCTCAGGGCAGAGAATGCCGCCATGATGAAGGCGGTGTAGGGCATGAAACCGCGTAGGGGTTCCATGAACTGGGGGTACTGCACCTCCTGGAACAGGCTGAAGAGCATGGCGCTGGGTGCCACGCCGAAGGTCACCACGTCTGCCAGCGAGTCAAGTTCCTTGCCGATGGGAGAAGACACTCCCAGGGCGCGGGCCACCATACCGTCGAAGAAGTCGAAGATGGCTCCCAGGAGGATGAATACTATAGCCCAGAAGTAATTGACGGGAATGGGGTTCTGGAATGCCGCACCCACGGCGATGCAGCCGCAAATCAGGTTGCAGCAGGTGATGATGTTGGGGATGTGCTTCTTCATGACAATCTGGCGATAATGGTTTCGTTGCCCGTGGTGCGCTGGCCGAGTTCCACGTTCACTTTGGTGCCTACGGGAAGATAGATGTCCACACGGCTGCCGAACTTGATGAAGCCCATGTGCTCGTCTATCTCGCATGCCTCACCCTCCTGCAGATAGGTGACGATGCGTCTGGCCATGGCTCCGGCAACCTGTCTGACAAGGATGTCCTGACCGGTGGATGCGGTGATTACCACGGTGCTGCGCTCGTTCTCGGTGCTGGCCTTGGGTAGCCATGCGGCCTTGAAGCGGCCGTCGTGGTGGCGCACCAGTTTCACCTTGCCGTCGCAGGGAACCCAGTTGGCATGTACGTTGAACAGGCTCATGAAAATGCTCACCATCAACCGGCGGTCATGGAAGTATTCGTTCTCCTCCACCTCCTCGATGACCACGACTTTTCCGTCGGCGGGAGCGATAATCAGCCCGTCGGTATCATCGTCTTCATAGTGCCTGATGGGGCAGCGGAAGAAGTTGACAACGATAAGGTAGATTATGCCGGTTATGCCCAAGAATATGTAACTTGCCATCGGGCAGTTGGAGCCTGCCCAATAATAGACCAAGGCATTCAGTGCGGCAAACGCGATGAATCCCAATATCAGTGTGGCGGTTCCTTCCCGGTGCAGTCGGATTTTCTTAAGTTTGCGGAGTCTTTTGCCCATTATTCAATAATTTTTACGTACAAAGATACAAATATATATGAATAAAAGGCGTTCCGCTGTCACTTTTTTGATAAAAACACATAAAAAACACCGTTGTGTCAAGGTATCTAAAGGAAATTGCCATATCTTTATGCCGTAAATTAAACATTGACTATCGGCTAAAGCATCGGACAAATGGAGGATTTTGTACATCTTCATGTTCATACACAATACTCTTTGCTGGACGGACAGGCCAGCATACCTCGTCTTGTGGACAAGGCCATCTCCGACGGAATGCGCGGAATGGCCGTAACGGACCACGGCAACATGTTCGGAATAAAGGACTTTTTCGACTATTGCGCCAAGGTGAACGGAAAGCGAAAGAAGGAAGGCCTGGAACCGTTCAAACCCATTTTCGGATGCGAGATGTACGTGGCACGCCGTGGCGACAAGTCCCTGCGCGAAATCAAGCAGGACCAGAGCGGTTGGCATCTGGTGGTTCTGGCGAAGAACGAGAAGGGCTATCATAATCTTGTGAAACTCGTCAGCCGGGCATGGGTTGACGGCTATTATATGCGTCCACGTACTGACCATGCCGATCTTGAAAAGTTCCACGAAGGACTCATCATAGCCTCTGCCTGTCTGGGCGGCGAGATTCCCAAAAAGATAATGTCGGGCGACATATCCGCCGCAGAGGAGGCCATACAGTGGTTCAAGGGCATTTGGGGCGACGACTATTACCTGGAGGTCCAGCGCCATCAGGTGAAAGACCCCCGCCAGAGGGCAAACCGTGAGGTCTTCGAATTGCAGCAGAAGGTAAACAAGGTTATCCTGGACTTGGCAAAGAAACACGGAGTGAAGGTGATTGCCACCAACGACGTGCATTTCGTTGACGAGGACAATGCCGAGGCCCACGACCACCTGCTTTGCCTCTCCACCAACAAGGACCTGAACGACCCCACACGCATGCTCTACACCAAGCAGGAGTGGTTCAAGACCCGCGAGGAGATGAACGAGGTGTTTGCCGACCTGCCCGAGGTGCTTGCCAACACGACAGAGATACTGGACAAGGTGGAGACCTACAATCTGGACTCCAACCCCATCATGCCCTTCTTCCCCATACCCGAGGACTTCGGCACGGAGGAGCAGTGGCGCGAGCGCTTCACCACAGAGGACCTTTTCCGCGAGTTCACCTCCGACGAGAACGGAGAGAACCCCATGCCTCGCGAGGAGGGCGAGAAGAAGATTGCAAAACTGGGAGGACTGGACAAACTGTACCGCATAAAGTTTGAGGCCGACTATCTTGGTTTCCTTGCATACCAGGGCGCCAGGAAACTCTACGGAGAGAACCTTTCCAAGGAGGTGGACGACCGCATACGCTTTGAGTTGCACATAATGAAGACGATGGGTTTCCCCGGCTACTTCCTTATCGTGCAGGACTTCATCAACTCCGCACGCAACGAACTTGGCGTGTGGGTGGGCCCAGGCCGTGGTTCGGCTGCCGGCAGCGTGGTGGCATATTGCTTGGGCATCACCCGTCTGGACCCCATGAAGTACGACCTTCTGTTCGAGCGTTTCCTGAACCCCGACCGTATATCTCTTCCTGATATAGATACTGACTTCGACGACGATGGGCGCGGACGTGTGCTCCAATGGGTAATGGACAAGTACGGCAAGGAGAACTGCGCCCACATCATCACATACTCCACCATGGCCACGAAGAATAGCCTGAAGGACGTGGCGCGAATAGAGAAACTGCCTCTGGACAAGGCCAATGCCCTTTGCAAGGCCATACCCGACAGGCTAAGCCTGGACGGCAAGGACCTGAAGATGAACCTTACCAATGCCATCAAGTGCACCGTGGAGTTGCAACAGGCAGAGGCAAGCCCCGACCCCGTGCTGGCAAACACCATCAAGTATGCCCGCATGCTGGAGGGCAATATCCGAGGCACAGGCATACACGCCTGCGGCTTCATCATCTGCCGCGACCCGATATCCGAGCATGTCCCCGTAAGCACGGCCGACGACCCGGACTTCCCGGGGCAGAAGACTGCCGTCACACAGTACGACGGTCATGTCATAGAGTCCACCGGCCTTATCAAGATGGACTTCCTCGGCCTGAAGACCCTGTCCGAGATGAAGGAGGCCTGCCGCGTGATAAAGGAAGCCCACGGCATAGACATCGACCCGGACACGCTCCCCATAGACGATGAACTGACATACAAACTCTACCAGGAAGGCCGCACCATCGGCACTTTCCAGTTCGAGTCGGCAGGCATGCAGAAGTACCTCAAGGAACTACGTCCCACGGTGTTCGAGGACCTCATTGCCATGAACGCCCTGTACCGTCCCGGCCCCATGGATTATATCCCGTCCTTCATTGCCCGAAAGAACGGACAGGAGGAAATCAAGTACGACATCCCCATCATGGAGAAGTACCTGAAGGACACCTACGGCATTACCGTGTATCAGGAGCAGGTCATGCTGCTGAGCCGTCTGCTGGCCGACTTCACCCGAGGCGAGAGCGATGCCCTGCGCAAGGCCATGGGTAAGAAGAAGAAGGACATCGTAGACGCCATGAAGCCCAAATTCATCAAGGGCGGTGTGCGCAACGGCCACGACCCGAAGGTGCTGGAAAAGATATGGGGCGACTGGGAGAAGTTCGCCTCCTATGCCTTCAACAAGTCGCATGCTGCCTGCTATTCCTGGGTGGCATACCAGACGGCCTACCTGAAGGCACACTACCCGGCCGAATTCATGGCGGCACTGCTTACACGCCGAAAGGACGACATCAAGGAAATCACAAAACTTCTGGACGAATGCCGTGCGCTGAAGATAGAGGTGCTGGGACCCGACGTGAACGAGTCGCATGCCAACTTCGGCGTGAACTCCAAGTCGCAGATACGTTTCGGCCTGATGGCCATCAAGGGATTGGGCGAATCGGCGGCGGAAGCCATCGTGGCGGAAAGGGAGAAGAACGGCCCATACAAGGACCTCTTCGACTTCGTCCAGCGCGTGCCCATGTCATCCGTTAAGCGAAGCGGCATGGAATGCCTGGCCCTCAGCGGAGCCTTTGACGCCTTCAAGGAGCAGATCAGGCGCGAGCAGTTCTTCGGCCTGAACGCCAAGGGAGAGATATTCCTGGACACGCTTACACGCTATGGCAACAGTTACCAGCAGAGCATGATGGAAGCCCAGTTCTCGCTCTTCGGAACAGACATGGTGGAGGTTAGCACTCCGCCCATACCTCAGGCCGAACCATGGAGCACCCTGGAACGTCTGAACAAGGAACGCGACCTCGTGGGCATATACCTTTCTGGCCATCCTTTGGACGAGTATGCGGTGGTATTGCGGGATATATGTACCATGCGTGCCACAGACCTGGACGACCCGTCGGAGTTTGTCGATTGTGAATTCTCGCTTGGCGGAATTGTCACCAACGTAAAGACGGGCATCAGCAAGAGAGGTTCCGGCTATGGAATAGTGACTATAGAGGACTATAGCGGACAGGGCGAGTTGGCCTTGTTCGGCCAGGACTGGCCCAAGTGGGGAGGCTACATGATGGTGGGCAGCACCCTGTATATCACAGGACAGGTACAACCAGGCCGCTACGATGCCACCCGTGTCCAGTTGAGCATCGGCGACATACAGTACCTTGGCGATATCAAGGACAACCTGATACAGAAAATCACCATCCACCTGAATGTGGAACTGCTTACCGACGAGTTGGTTATGCATCTGGGCGAGATACTGACCGGAGAGTCCGGCAATGTGGCGGTGGAGATAGTCTTCCGCAACAGCGACGGTTCAACGCTGGCCATGAAGCCGGCAGAACTGAAGGTGCGTGCTACCCGACGCCTCATGGACTTCCTGCAGACCTGCGAGGGTGTGGAATATACGATAAACGATTAAACAAACATTAAGTATAAACGCTAAAACATTTGTTATTATGGCACAAGTTATCAACAGCGCAAATTTTGAAGAACTGGTTGCAACAGGCAAGCCTGTAGTGTTGGACTTTTGGGCAACATGGTGCGGTCCCTGCAAGCGTGTGGCTCCATTGGTAGAGCAACTTGCCGAAGAGTATGCCGGACAGGCTATCATAGGCAAGTGCGACATAGAGGACGACGAGGACCTGCCCATGCGCTTTGGCGTGCGCAACATCCCCACCATCCTGTTCATCAAGAACGGTGAGGTTGTTGACAAGCAGGTGGGCGCATGCGCAAAGGCTGTTCTGGAGGAGAAACTCAAGGCTATCTTGTAATGCTGCCTAAAGTAGGATTATCAATAAACGCATACAAACGATGAGCGAATTCAACGAAGAACTCCTCTTTGCCGAGGAGGACCGCCAGACCGTGGCCTTCATCCAGGGCTATCTGCCACAGGAGATAAAGGAGAAGTTTACCGAAGACGACCTCTACTATTTCCTGGATGCCTTTGCCGAGTACTGCGAGACATCCGGCCTTATGGACAATGAGGACGAGGAGGCTGAGATAGACATCGAGGAGGCCGCCGCCTTTATGGCCAAGCAGGCCAAGAAGGAGAAAATAGGCACCTTCGACGCTGAGGATGTCCGCTGGATAGTGGACGGCCAGTTGGAGTTCTGGGAAACACAGGAATGACCGACGAGCAGTACATGAAGCAGGCCCTTCTGGAAGCGCAAAGGGCGCTTTCCGAAGGCGAGGTGCCCATTGGGGCCGTCATAGTGTGCCGTGGGCAGATTATTGCCCGTGGGCACAACCTCACCGAGCGCCTGCACGATGTCACTGCCCATGCCGAAATGCAGGCCATCACCGCCGCAACGGAACGCCTTGGAGGCAAGTACCTGACGGACTGCACCCTGTATGTCACCGTGGAACCGTGCATAATGTGTGCCGGTGCTCTCGGGTGGAGCCAGATACCCCGTGTGGTATATGGGGCAGGCGATGAAAAGCGTGGCTTCCGCCGTTTCGCTCCGAAGGCCTTGCATCCCCGATGCGAGGTTGTTGCCGGTGTGCTGGAGGAAGAGTGTGCCGCGCTCATGAAGTCCTTTTTCCAAAAGAAACGGTAACATCACATGGCGCAACACAACGACTTCGGCGCACAGGGCGAGGACATAGCCATAGACTATCTCCGCAGGAAGGGCTACGTCATTCTGGACAGAAACTGGCGTAGCGGTCACAGGGAGATAGACATCGTGGCTCGAAAGGACGATACCGTGGTGTTCGTGGAGGTGAAGGCCCGTGCCAATGCCTTCTACGGCAACCCCGAGGATGCCGTCACTCGCAGGAAGATGCACTTGCTGGTACTTGCCGCGGATGCATATCTGCGCTACAATGCCATCGACCTGGAGGTCCGTTTCGACGTGATTACCATCACCGGCACAACCGGGAAACCCTACATAAGACACTATGAACGTGCATTCAGACCTGGCATTGGAATATAGTCATCTGGACGAAGTCTGTTCCACCAACGACTATCTCCGTTCCTATGCCCCCTCTGCCGACATCACCGTGGCGTCAGCCGATTTCCAGACGAAAGGGCGCGGGCAGATGGGCAACACATGGGTGAGCAACCCGGGAGAGAATGCCCTCTTCAGCGTGCTTGTGTGCCCCGAGAACCTGAAGGCCACGGACGGTTTCATCCTCAGCCAGGCCATGGCACTGAGCATCAAGGAGGAACTGGATCTGTACCTTGACGGAGTCTGCATCAAGTGGCCCAACGACATATACGTGAACGGGGAGAAAATCTGCGGCACGCTCATAGAGAACTCCCTCATTGGCAAGAACGTGGGCCGTTCCGTCATAGGCAGCGGGATAAACGTGAACCAGACGGACTTCCCCGACGGACTTGCGGCACCGCCTACCTCCCTATGCCTGCATACGGGCAAGACCATGTCACCCTCCGACCTTATTCGCGCCGTGGTGCTCAGGTTTGCCCGCTATTACATGGAGGTGCAGGAGGGACACTATGACCGCATCAGGGAACTATACCACCGTTCCATGTATCTTAGAGGGGAGAGGCACTGTTTCAGGGACGGGGACGGAACGTTCATGGGCACTATATCCCATGTGGAGGCGGACGGACACATCATCATTACGGACGATGACGGCAGGGCAAGGCGCTATGCCTTCAAGCAGGTCGCTCTGGTCCGTACAGCAGGATAATAACTAACCATTAAATACAGGACTATGAAATTCAATCGTATCTTACTGAAACTCTCCGGCGAAAGCCTGGCAGGAGAGCAGAAACAGGGCATCAACACCGAGCGTCTCAACGACTATGCCCGCCAGATCAAGGAAATTGCCGAGATGGGAGTGCAGATAGGCATTGTCATCGGTGGAGGCAACATCTTCCGTGGCCTTACCGGAGCAGGCAAGGGCTTTGACCGCGTGAAGGGCGACCAGATGGGCATGTGTGCCACGGTTATCAACTCCCTGGCACTGAGCAGTGCCCTTGGTGCAATCGGGCAGAAGAACCGCGTGCTTACCGCCATCCGCATGGAGCCTATCGGCGAGTTCTACACCAAGTGGAAGGCCATCGAGGCCATGGAACGCGGCGAGGTTGTCATCATGAGTGCAGGCACAGGTTCTCCCTACTTTACCACCGACACGGGTTCCTCCCTGCGTGGCATAGAGATAGAGGCCGACGTGATGCTGAAGGGAACCCGTGTGGACGGCATCTACACCGCCGACCCCGAGAAGGATCCCACCGCCACCAAGTTCCAGGACATCACCTATCAGGATGTCATTGCCAAGGGCCTGAAGGTCATGGACATCACCGCCACCGCCATGTGCATGCAGAACGACCTCCCCATCTACGTCTTCAACATGGACATCGTGGGCAACCTGAAGAAGGTAATCTCCGGCGAGGACATCGGCACTCTGGTGCACAACTAACATTGGGAGTTGAGCGATTGACGTCTGAATCACAACAAGGACGACATTACGCCCGTTTAACTCAAATCGGCCATTAGTGCGCAACAGCCTAATGACCAATTGGACTTTAACCCGTGTCATCGTGCTGATAGAAAAGAGTCAAATGTGCAAAGACAATGAATCAACACGATGACACGCTTTTTGTACCCTACCGCCTACCCTATCCATCACGGGTAGTACACTTTGCCTTATCAAGCCCCCATTCCGTCCTCGGTGGCGGTAAATCTCATCGCCACTGGCGGTGAACTTTATCGCCGAGGGCGGCTCATTTTACCGCCACCGAGGGCTCGGGAAGGGGTTCGGGAGGACAAAACGGTATTGCCGTTCGCCCTATTCCAGATTTTCATGATTCCTTTGCCTGTTTTTTAACTCGGCGATGGGGTGGCATGTCACAAATTATTCTTATCTTTGCATCGAAGCCACACAAATGCAGGCTCGTTTCCTTAAAAGGTTAGGCAAGCGGGAGTGGGGTTTCATATATATGAAAAGGCGTTTACTGCGCTTTGTTCTTGCCGTCTTGAAACTTCGCAAACTTCATGGTATGTGCAGAACAATAGCATCGTAGATGTCCTCGGGCGTGTATAAATATATGCGTGTACAGCCTTCATTGTATCCCAATAGTATGGAGATACGTATGATGGTTTCGTATACCTTATTTGTATACATATTGCGTGGGGCTTCTTCGTTGCTCGTTCTAACATACCGGGTAATGCGAAGACCTCAAGACGTGGAACGGGTAACAGGACACTCTCCACGCTTTTTTTGTATATATATGCAATCCACTACACAAAGGCCAAGTCTGGGAGAGGGAGGAGGCAGAAGAGGAGGTTGATTATGAATAGATAGTTTAACTTCAAGAAAACGTATTGTAGCAAAGAAATCCATCTTTAAACTTTAAACAATAATCCTCAAAGCAAAACATTATGAGTATTATCAAAAATGTCGACGACAAAGTTGAGCAGATAATAAATTGCCTGCCATTAGATTATTCGGAAGCCGATTTCGTTGAATTGTTTAAAAATACATTTCCTGATGATTACGAAAAATGCTGGAAAGTATTTCAAAACGAAGAGCGGAAAAACAAAGGCAAGCCTCACCCGATGCAACACCCAAATAAACACATAACGAACGCCTTGAAATCTTATTTAAGTAGAAAGAACAAATGACTATGAAAAAAATTATATTATTTAGCCTTTTAGGATTACTTTTGTCTATCAAAATCAATGCCACAGTCGATGTCGTCTCCATCTACTCTGGAAAATGCGGTCACATGCTTACCTGGACCCTAAATACTGCCACAGAAGAATTAAGAATCAGTGGACGCGGTGAGATGGATGAATATTTAGAAACGGAACCTGCACCATGGGATGATTACAAATATAGGGTAAAATCTATTGTAATCGAAAATGGTGTGACTTCTATCGGCAGCCACGCATTTTCAAATTCCGATGTTGAGCATGTTTCTATACCCAAAACAGTTAAACACATCGGTGCATACTCGTTCGAGTGGTGCAGTCGACTGAAAAATATTGTTATACCAGAAGGAGTTGAAACTATTAGCAATAATGCATTCTACCATTCCGGATTAGAATCCATTACTCTTCCCAGTAGTCTTAAAGATATTTATTGGGATGCTTTTTCTTATGCAAATTTAAAATATGAAATTGTTGATGGAGTAAAATACATTGGAAATTGGGCAATGGGAGTGACCAACACGGAGCAGACAGAATATACTGTACGAGAAGGAACAATAGGGTTATATCAGACATTTGAAGATTGCTATATAAAAAAAGTCAATCTACCATCAAGCCTAAAGACAATAACTGACGCATCTTTTAGTAGTTTAGATAGTATCAATATCCCTCATGGAGTACAATCAATAGGAAGAGGCGCTTTCGAGAGTTGCGGTAATCTTGTATCGGTCACCATACCAAATAGCGTCACTTACATAGGGGAGTCGGCTTTCGAGGATTGTTCTAAACTTGTATCGGTCACCATGCCAGATAGCGTCACTTACATAGGAGATTATGCTTTCATGAGTTGTAGCAAACTTGCATCGGTCACCATGCCAGATAGTGTGCGACGGATAGGAGTTAACGCTTTTTATAATTCACCAAACATTGAATACGAAATTGTGGATGGTGTAAAATATCTTGGAAATTGGGCAGTCGGAATAACAGATAAGAATCAAACTGAGTATACTTTGAAAGAAGGAACAGTAGGATTGTGTGACGCATTATTCAAAGATTCTAAAATAAAGAAAATCAATCTACCTTCAAGTTTGAAGATTATTGGCGAGAACGCATTTTACAATTGTATCGCTTTAGATACTGTTATTGTTCCAGATGGCTTTAAGGATTTTGGTGAGTCCGCCTTTACGGGGAGCGGACTTGATTATATAAATATTCCTCAAAGCGTAGAAAGGATTGGAGCCTATGCTTTCAGCAGTTCTTATATAGACACCCTTTACATCCCAAATAGCGTGCAAGAAATCGGACAGGGTATTTGTTCCTCTTGTAAAAGCCTTCGTGCTGTAACTTTTCCCAGCAATACCACAGAAATAAGCCTATATAATTGCAGATCATTGTCTTCAGTAACAATACTTTCTCAAATACCACCTTATATAGGATCAAGTGCCTTTTACAATGTCCCACAAGAATGTGTGTTTACGGTACCAGAGGAGTCTGTAAAGGCATATTCGTCTCTTGAATATCGCAAATTCGAAATACGAGGAATAGACTTGTCCTCAAATCTGGATATTGTTGACGGAAAGGAAAACGAAATTCAAAATGCTTATATCTGTGATTATGATAAAATAAGTTATACACGTACACTTCCGAATTTGCTTTGGAATCCCCTATATGTACCTTTTGAGATACCATGTTCTGAACTTTCCGACAAATACGACATAGCCTACATTAATGCCATACATTCTTACGATAGAGATGACAATGGTACGATTGACGATTTGACTATGGAGGTAGTGAAAATCAAGTCGGGAAACCTAAAAGCCAACTATCCCTACGTTATCAGGGCAAAGAATGAGGAGTCCAAAGAAATGTCCATTGTCCTTGAGAACACTTACCTTCATGAAACCAAGGATATTACAATAGATTGCTCCTCCGTGCTTCACAATTTCGAAGTCTCTGGTACATACTCCAGGAAAACGGCATCAGAACTTGACGGGAAATTGGCGATTTCCACGGAAGGCGCATGGCAACCTTTGGTATCTGGAACATCACTGAACCCCTTCCGTCTGTACCTTACTGTCAGCAACAGAGAGGGTTCCCCAGTGAAAATGGACGCAGACGCCATGTCACGTATAAACATTCGCGCTTTCGATGAGGACGATGTAACAGGAATTGAAGAAATTGAAGATGAGGGCGGTATAAGCCGAAAAAAAATCTATGACCTGAGCGGCCGACCCATACAGACTCCAACTAAGGGAGGAATATACTTGGTTAATGGCAAAAAGATAGTATACTAAGTACAATAGGAAAAACATGAAAAGGAAATATCAAATACCGATGGTTTCATTGATAAACCTTAGAACAGAATCAATGCTTGCATTGTCGTATACAGAAATACCCATTGAACCAGACACCCCAGGAACACCTGCCGCCCGTGAAGAGCATCCCCGTCATGGCAACAATGTCTGGAACAAGGAGTGGTAACACAAGGAAAAAACACCCAAGGTGCGGTCTCCCGTTCAGACCGCACCTTATTCTTATCTCACCTGCGTGCCCCATACAAAATATTGTCACACTAACGAGTTGGGGATGTTGCCATTATGGCAACATCCCCAACTTCTGTAACCCGCTCGGGGTTCGAACCCGAGACCCCTTCATTAAAAGTGAAGTGCTCTACCTACTGAGCTAGCGAGTCAACCTGAAATGCTAATCATCTGAACATTAGCGGGTGCAAAGGTATGACAAAAAAACGATACGACCAAGGAAAAGGTGGGAAAACTACACTTTTAGCCTAATTATTGTTGATTGTCAGACTCTGAGTGGGGGCATAGTAATGCACATAATAGCGGAAAAGGGAACGGCCGGCATCCCCCTTGGACACCATGCCCTGATTGTTGAGGTCATAGCTCCGGTGGCATGAGGTACAGGTGGCCAAACCTCCGACATGGAGTTCCAACTGCTTGAGGATATGGTAGGCCTGATAGCAGTTGGGGCAGCAGAGGTCGTAACATGTGACCTGGCTTTCCTGTTCCAGCATCTCCGGTATGGTGGGCATGCCCACTATAAGGCCTCCCCCGACACCAAGGACAAATCCCTGATAACCCTGCAGGGCGGTACGCTGGATATAGTCCACCGCCGACGGGGTGCTGGGACTCTTTATCACATAGTTGACACCGGGGGGATACGTTATGGAACAGAATTCCCCCAGAGAGGTGCAGGCACGGTACAGGTTGGGCTTGGCGCTGACAGGGGCGTACTTGAAGTAGGCACGGTAACCGCAGTATCTGTTTTCCGCCTTCTCGCAGGAAGAGACAATGCCGGTTGCCACAAGGACAACCAGCATTGCTATAAGTGACTTTATGCTTCTGTGTAACCTCATGCCAGCAGAGCCTCCACGGCATTGTCTATACGTTCAAAATGGAACTCGCCGACAAGGGAATCCATCAGTCGGGCTATTTCCTCGTTGCACAGGTTGCCTATGCTGCCTTCGTGGGTATGGCGGATGTTCTTGTCGGGGGTGAAGTTGCCGGCCTCTATGTCCAGACCCACCTTCTTGTATGCATCGCGGAAGGGCATGCCTTCGGTAGCAAGGCGGTTCACCTCCTCCACGGAGAACATGAGGTCGTAACGTGGGTCGGAGAGGATTTCCTCGTTTACCTCCATCTTGCGGATTATGTAGGCCGACATCTGCAGGCAGTCGCGCAACTCCTGGAAAGCAGGGAGGAAGACCTCCTTGATAATCTGCAGGTCGCGGAAGTATCCGGAGGGCAGATTGTTCATTATCATCATGATCTGCTGGGGCAGAGCCTGGAGTTTGTTGCACTTGGCGCGTGTCAGTTCGAAGACATCGGGGTTCTTCTTGTGGGGCATGATGCTGCTTCCCGTGGTGCACTCCTTGGGAAGGCTCACGAAGGAGAAGTTCTGCGAGTTGAACAGGCAGGCATCGAAGGCCATCTTGCTGACGGTACTTGCCACGGAAGCCATGGCAAAGGCCACGTTGCGCTCCGTCTTGCCGCGTCCCATCTGTGCGTACACCACGTTATAATCCATGGAGTCAAAGCCCAGCAGGCTTGTGGTCATGCTGCGGTTCAGGGGGAAACTGCTGCCATAGCCTGCCGCAGAACCGAGGGGGTTGCGGTTTGTCTGGCGATATGCCGCCTGAAGCATCATCATGTCGTCCACGAGAGATTCGGCATAGGCGCCGAACCAAAGGCCGAAACTCGACGGCATGGCCACCTGCAGGTGGGTGTAGCCGGGCATGAGCACGTTCTTGTAGCGCTCGCTCTGTGCCTGGAGTTCGCGAAACAGGGAGCAGACGTCCTCCACGATAAGGCGCAACTGACGGCGCGTGAAGAGGCGCAGGTCCACAAGAACCTGGTCGTTGCGCGAACGGCCGGAATGTATCTTCTTGCCCATCTCGCCCAGAGAGCGTGTAAGCATGAGTTCCACCTGTGAGTGCACGTCCTCTATGCCGTCCTCAATCTCGAAGTCGCCCTGAAGCGCCTGGCCGTAGATCTCTTTCAGTTTGGCAAGGAGTGCCGCCAGCTCATCCCTTTCCAGCAGGCCGATGCTCTCCAGCATGGTGATGTGCGCCATGGAGCCAAGCACGTCGTCCTGAGCCAGATACAGGTCCAGTTCGCGGTCGCGGCCTACGGTATACTTTTCTATCTCGGCATTTATCTCAAAGCCTTTGTCCCAGAGTTTTGCCATATTGTGTCTTTAATAGTCTAAAAAACGGCGCACGGAATGCCCCATCATACGATGGAGACCCCTGCGCCGGATATGTCTGTTGTTTAATAGGGTATTTGCGAAAGGAACTGTGCCAGGCCTTCGGGAGCCTTCTCCAACTTAGACTCTATCATCTTGCGGATGAAGAAGTTGAGTTCAGCGCCCAAGGTAAC
Organism: Bacteroidaceae bacterium; assembly: GCA_017466325.1. GTDB lineage: Bacteria > Bacteroidota > Bacteroidia > Bacteroidales > Bacteroidaceae > Physcousia. Next base: position 15,808 of record JAFTUK010000006.1, read on the forward strand.
CTTCAGGCGGCTGGTGTTTTCGTCGGAGGGAAGCATCTGTACCCACATGGTCACGCCGATGGGAGCGCCTTCCAGTTCCATCTTCACCAGTTTGGGCTCGGCACGCTCAACGATTCTCAGGGTGATGTCGCCGAGAGGACCTATGTGGCCGGACATGGTGTCCTGGGTGAGTTCCATCTTGCGTATGTTGTTGCGCAACTTCTCGAACTGCTCGGGGGTTGGGCGCTTGTCTGCAGGAACCTGGGTGTTGATGAGTTCCTCGAAACGGGGATCATCCACCCTTTCCTTGAGCACCTCCAATGATGTGAGGTCGGAGAGACGGGCATAGACACGCTCAACGGGAGCGAAAACCGTCTTGACCGAACTTTCGTATTTATTCATATACAACGGTTTATTAGCGTTAGACAATTAGCCCTGCCACTCGGATGGAGCCTTGCGCCACTGGTTGAGCAGTTCCACGTCCTCCTCCTTGATGTAGCCTGTGGCAAGTGCCTGGGCAACAACGGCCTCGTAGTTGGTGAGGGTTACCAGTTCCACGTTGGCATCCTTGAATGCCTTCTCTGCCACGTCGAAACCGTAGGTGTATGATGCCACCATGCCAACAACCTCGCATCCGTAGTTGCGGATAGCCTCAACGGCCTTCAGCGAACTGCCACCTGTGCTGATGAGGTCCTCGACAACGACCACCTTGGTGCTGGGCTTCAATTCACCTTCGATGAGGTTCTCCAGACCGTGGTCCTTGGGTTTTGAACGCACATACACGAAAGGCATGTTCAGTGTGTCTGCCACCATGGCGCCCTGGGGAATGGCACCTGTAGCCACACCGGCAACGGCCTCTGCCTCGGGGAAACGCTCCAGAATGAGGCGGGCGGTCTGTATCTTTACAAAGGAACGGAGATCGGGATAAGAAAGGGTCTTGCGGTTGTCGCAATAGAAGGGAGACTTCCATCCGCTTGCCCATGTGAAGGGGTTTGTGGGTTGGAGTTTGATTGCCTTTACCTTAAGCAGCTTGTCTGCAAAAATAGATTCGAGCGTTTTCATTACTTGAATATTTTATAAGTTTAACTTTGTTTCCACGCAAAGATAAGGATTTTTGCGGAGTTAATCCTCATAATCCGATACAAATTTCACTATTTCGTGCATTTCGAAGCCTCGTTGCAAGGCAAAGCGGATTACTTTGGTGCGTGAGGCATAACTCCCGTCATCGCCGATGCTTCTGCGCTTGGCGGCGATAACATCCTTAAGGACACTCAGATACTGCTGTTCGTCAATATCATCAAGGGCCTCATTTATGTCGGCATCACTGATGCGGAGCATACGGAGCATTGCGCGTATCTTCACTCTGCCCCAGTGCGAGAAGCGGACCTTGTCGCTGACGTAGGCACGGGCATAGCGTAGTTCGTCAATATATTTCTCGCCAAGGAGGTAATCAACCACCCTTTCGGATTCCTGCCTGGAGAGGCCCCACCGGGAGAGTTTCTCCATCATGTCCGAAACACAATGCTCTGAGCCCGAGCACAGGGCTGTGGCACGTTGCAGAGCCTGCTCATAAGTGAGCGTATGCGATGCGGTCCTTGCCATATTGATCTTTTTGTATGGTTACATCCTTGAAGCCGAAAGAAGAGAGCAACTTCTCCATTTCATCGGGATAAGCCTGGTTTATCTCCAGACAGAGCCATCCGCCAGCCGAGAGGTGCGACATGGCATAGGAGGCTATGGCACGGTAGAATATGAGAGGGTCGGTGTCGGGTACGAAAAGGGCATTGTGCGGCTCATAGTCGAGGACATTGCGCTCCATGGCTTCCGCCTCGTGCAGGCATATATAGGGAGGGTTGCTCACAATAACGTGCCATTGTTGGGCAGTGCGTGAAGGCTGTAAAATATTTTCATGAACAAAGACTACCTCGGCATTGAGGGCGGTTGCATTCTGCATGGCTATCCCAAGGGCCTCTTCGGAAATGTCCATTGCCGTGACCCGACAACCTGCCAAGGCCATGCTGACGGCAATGCACCCGCTACCCGTACCGATGTCCAACACTTCAGGTTCCGTCACCCCCTCCATGCCGTGGCCAAGTTCCAGGGCCTTCTGCACGAGCAACTCCGTTTCGGGGCGCGGAATCAGTACGCCGGGGCGCACCGCAAACCTGTGTCCGCAGAAGTCGGCATAACCCAAAACATACTGCACCGGCTCGTTTTTGAGCAGGCGGCCGGTGATTTCAAGGAGCCTCGCTTGGTTTTCTTCCGAAATTTGGTTATCTTTGCCAAGCAATATGTCCGTGTGCGTCAGGCCGAAGCACTCCTCCATGACAAGACGATAGAGGGCATACCCTTCGGCCGTACCATAATGTTGCTTGAGTTCTTTAAGGCAATTCATGTTGCAAAGGTACGATTAAGTGAGCGAAATACCAAACTTGTTTGAGGATTTCCGAGCGAGAGTACCTTCGGGACAAGCCCCAGAGACGACTAAACGAGAGAGAGAAACAAAATAAGCCCCGAAATATGACAGAGGACGAGAAGTACATGCGAAGAGCCATACAGTTGGCGAAATGCGGAGAGGCAGGCACTGCCCCCAATCCCATGGTGGGTGCCGTGATAGTACGCGAAGGCCGTATAGTGGGCGAAGGCTACCACAGAAAATACGGCGGTCCGCATGCCGAAGTGAATGCCGTGAGGAGCGTCCGCATTCCGGGAGGCCACACAATACTTTGTGACGGCCAAGGCAATGTATCGTGTGAGGTCAAACAATACTTTGCCCAATGCACTATGTACGTTACCCTGGAACCATGCTCACATTGGGGCAAGACTCCGCCCTGTTGCGACATGATTGTGGCGCACGGTTTCAAGAGGGTGGTAGTAGGCACACAGGACCCCAACGCCAAAGTGAACGGCGAAGGAATCCGACGCATGCGGGAGGCTGGCATTGATGTCTGCGTGGGTGTGTTGGAGGAGGAATGTCGTGCCATAAACACGTGTTTCAATACCAGCCATGGCATGCTCCGACCGAGAATCACGTTGAAATGGGCACAAATGGCAGACGGCACCATGGGCGTCAAGGCGGAAGCAGGGCAAAGGCTCCGCATCTCCACCCCGTTTACGGAAATGCTCGTGCACCGCTTGCGTTCCCGATGCCAGGCAATTATGGTGGGCACCAACACGGCCATTCAGGACAATCCCTCGCTTACCACCCGCCTCTGGAAAGGTGCGTCGCCTCTTCGTGTCACCATCGACCGCAAAGGGCGTCTGGACAGTTCTGCCAAAGTGCTGAGCGACGGATTGGAGACAGTGGTTTACCACAACGAAATCCTCTCGGAGATACTCTTCGACCTGCACAAGCGCGGTGTACAGCACCTGCTTGTTGAGGGTGGAAGCAAACTCCTGCAAAGCTTCATAGACAGCAACATGTGGGACGACGCACGGGTGGAGATTTGCCGCAGAAATACGGGCGAAACGCGACACCTTACCCAAGAGCAAAAAGTTGTTGCACCGGTGCTCCGCAATGCAGAAGTATGTGAAGAATACGAGGCTGACGGCAACAAATTGCTAATTTTACTTAATTCAAGGCACATTTGATGCCCGCAAATAGCAGAGATTTGGAATAATTGCCGTACTTTTGCACCCAAATTGCATATTATAATGTACACGAAGACGAAAAAGGCTTTCAAGACTCTGCTTCAAACCACCCTGCCGGCGGTCCTCATGATGGTACTGCTGACATCGTGCCTGTCTGAGTCTGACGACGTTTCAGTAGGGACCAATTCCTGCTATATCTCCAACGTTTCGTTCAGTTCCTTCCGCCGCCTCACCACAACGAAGGCTTCGGACGGTGTGACAGACACCACGTTCTACACAACGTATACGGCATCAAACTGGGTGTTCACCATCGACCATAAAAACTTGCTCGTGGAAAACAGGGACTCGCTCCCCTACAACACCGACTTGTCCCGTGTGGTCATGAACCTGTCATACACCGCAGGCCTGGCATACTACCGCGCCTCCGACGCCTGGGACGACGATCCATGGATACCATACCAGTCATCGGACAGCATAGACATACGCAAGCCCCTGCACATCAAGTTGGTAGCAACGGACAACACGGAGCGCAAGTATACGCTGAAAATCAACGTGCACACCATGGAGAGCGACACACTCAGATGGGTGGCAGTGAATGGTGATGACGCCATCAGTGGCACACACCCCATGAAGGCCCTGTCCTGGAACAACGAAATGTCTGTATTGGTGAACGATGGCAATGCCGTACTGATGATGACACATCCGCTGAGCAACCTCGGCGATTGGACACGTCAAGTGACCGATCTGCCTTCAACCGCAGACCTCACTTCCCTGTCCAAAGGTCCCAAGAACCTCTTCATCAGTTCCACGGATGGCAGTCTATACTCCAGTGCCGACGGATTGGCCTGGACAAGGTTGTTCCAGCATGAAGGACTGCGCCTTGTGGGAGTATCCCACGATAAACTCTACGCAAAATACAACGGAGTCATAAATAGCATCTATATAGGTTCGGGCGGATGGTCTATAGACCCCTTGGATGAAGATGCTTCATTCCTGCCCGATGAGGAGATTGCTGCCATCACCTACACTCAGAACGAGAATCTGACGAGAATGATAATTGTAGGTAACCGCAGTGTGGAGTCGGACACCTGTGCCGTGGTGTGGTCAAAGTGCTGGACAGACTTCGAGGAGGAAGATACCGAGAGTTGGATGCACTATAGCAAGAGCTGGGACAACACCATGCCACTGCCCATTTTCACGCAAATAAACCTGATGTACTACGACAATATGCTGATGGCCGCCTGTGGCAAGAGCAAGGACGGCAAAATTGCCGCCTTGGAACGCTTCTACATCAGTCAGGACAACGGCCTTACATGGTGGCGTCTAAGCACAATAATACCACCTGCCGATCTGCACGGTGCTGAAGGACATATCGCCTCTACCGTGGACGAAAGCAACTTCATCTGGCTCATTGCCAATGGCAAAGTGTTCCGTGGCCGTCTGAACCGTCTGGGATTTGAACGCCCCGACATATACTAAAGGGAAACAGAATTGAAGAAACTGCTCACGATACTGCTACTCGTATGTAGCATACACGGAACCACGGCCCAAGAGATATTGGAATACCGTTGGGATATCGGAGGTGGCACAGGACTATGCTATTATCTGGGCGATGTGAACAGAACTCCGTTTTCGGGCAGTAGCGCAATGGCGGCATTCACGCTAAGACGTAATTTCAACCCGCGCATGTCCTTGAAGACAAACTTCGCCTACGGACGGTATGGAGGGAACACCAAGGGATGGTACCTGCCGGAAGAGTCCGGTTCCACCAGCCAAAGCGCTGACCTGACTTTCAGTGGCAACGTGGTGGACATAGGCGCCCAGTTTGAACTCAACTTCTGGGGCTATGGCATGGGACCCGGATACAAGAAACTCTCGCGAATAACTCCCTACGCAATAGTGGGAATAGGTGCAACTGTGGGAATAACGGAAGACGGCACAAGTTTCGGAGCAAACTTCCCCGTAGGTGCCGGTGTGAAATACAAAGTAAAGCCACGCCTCAACCTCATCTTCGAGTGGACACACCGCTTTACCACCATAGACAAACTGGACGGCGTCAAACTTAGCGACCCACACTATATAGAAAGTTCAGGACTGAAGAACAGGGATACGTACTCCTTCTTCATGTTCACATTAACATACGACATTAGTCCAAAACTAAGACTATGCAACAATTAGACAATAGCCGTATACCGGCACACGTTGCCATCATCATGGATGGAAACGGCCGTTGGGCCAAGGCAAAGGGACTGCCACGCACGGCAGGCCACGTAGAAGGAGTAGCCACGGTAAAGAAGATTACCGAGGAGGCAACCAGACTTGGCGTAAAATACCTGACACTATACACTTTCAGCACCGAGAACTGGAACAGACCCGTTGAGGAGATTGAGGCTCTGATGAATCTCGTCCTGACAAACCTCGAGGAAGAGATATTCATGAAAAACAACGTCCGCTTCCGCATGATAGGCGAAATGGAACGTCTACCTTTGAGCGTACAGAAGCGTCTTGGAGAATGTATTGAGCGCACTAGCACAAACACCGGCATGACTATGGTGGTGGCGCTAAGTTACAGTAGCCGTTGGGAGATAACAAGGGCCACCCGCATGATTGCTGAAGAGGTGAAAAACGGCACACTCGCTATTGAAAACATAACCGAATCTACGATAGACTCCAAACTTACCACCGACTTTATGCCAGACCCGGATCTTCTTATCCGTACCGGAGGAGAGTTGCGAATCAGCAATTATCTGCTTTGGCAATGTGCATATTCTGAGTTCTATTTTACAGACCAGTTCTGGCCTGATTTTAACGAGGAGTCGTTCAGAGAGGCTATCGCCGATTATCAGCAGCGCCAGCGTCGCTATGGAAAAACAGGAGAACAGGTTTCAGATGAAGAGTAAGACACTACTATACCTTATTATATTTGCATTTGCTTCATGCCTTTGTGCCCTACCCTCACATGCACAGTATCTGAAGCGCGACACAGCAGTTACCATTGACTACAGCCGCACACCACGTCAAGTCGTAGTCAAGAACATTGCAGTTGACGGAATTCCCAATTATGACCCCGCCATGCTGATACGACTTTCTGGCATCAGCGTGGGAGAGACTATTTCCGTTCCCGGCGAGGAGATAACACAAGCCATCAAACGATATTGGAAGAACGGATTGTTCTCTGACGTTTCGATTAGAGTGGACTCCATCATCAACGATTCTGCATACCTGCACATAAACCTGGCTCCTCGCCCACGTATCTCCAAGATTAACTACAACGGAGTAAAGAAAAGCGAAAGGGACGATCTGAAGGATAAACTGGGCCTTATTGAAGACAACCAGCTTACCCCCAACATGATTGACCGTGCCAAGATATTGGGCCAGCGTTATTTCGAGGACAAGGGTTTCAAGAATGCAGAGATAGAGATCCTGCATCACGACGACCCCGCCGCACCTGACAAGGTAATCGTTGACGTGAACATCCGCAAGAACGGCAAGATACTTATCCGCAACATCAACGTTTACGGAAACACCGTCATCCCAGAAAGGAAACTGAAGGGCAAGATTTACTCAAAGGGTGTACTGAAGACAATACGCGAGAAGAAAGGTTTCCACAACTGGTTCCGTAGTCATAAGTTCATCGACTCCAAATACAAGGAAGCCAAAGAAAACCTGCAGAACTACTACGCAGAACTTGGCTACCGCGACGCCATCATCGTGGCAGATACCGTGAAGAACGTGGACGACAAGCATGTGGACATCAACATCCATGTGGAAGAAGGAAACAAGTATTACCTCCGCAATGTAGAGTGGGTAGGCAATACCGTGTACAACACCGATTACCTGTCTGCCGTGCTCAACATGAAGAAGGGCGACGTCTACAACCAGAAGTTGTTGTCTGAACGTCTGTCCTCCGACGAAGATGCAGTGGGCAATCTGTATTACAACAATGGTTATGTGTTCTATAGACTTGACCCTGTCGAGGTAAACATTGTGGGCGACAGTATCGACCTGGAAATGCGCATCTCAGAAGGTCCCCAGGCACGTATCAGCCGCGTAAAGATTACCGGAAACGACCGTGTGTACGAGAACGTTGTACGACGTGAACTGCGCAATAAGCCAGGTGACCTCTTCTCCAAGGATGCCCTGGAGCGTTCCTTCCGTGAAATAGGAAGCATGGGGCACTTCAATCCAGAGAATATCCAGTATGATATCCAGCCCGACCCCAACAACGGCACAGTAGACCTTGGCTGGGGACTGGAACCCAAGAGCAATGATCAGATTGAATTCTCTCTCGGTTATGGCCAGACTGGTGTCATAGGCAAAATAGGTTTGAAGTACGCCAACTTCTGCCTTGCCAACCTGTTCAAGAAAGGAGGCATGCGCCGAGGTGTAATGCCGCAGGGCAATGGCGAGACCTTCAGTATCAGCGGACAGACCAACGGTTCATACTACCAGCAGTACAGCATACAGTATGTCAACCCGTGGTTCGGAGGCAAGCGTCCCAACACATTCTCGTTCAGTGCATTCTATAGCAAGCAGACCGACGTGAGCGACCGCTACTACAACTCTGCCTACTACGACAACTACTATAACAGCATCTATGGCGGAGGATACGGCTATGGGTACGGTTATGGCTATGGTGGTAACTATGAGAACTTCTACGATCCCGACAAGTATCAGCAGATATTCGGCGTATCCCTTGGTTGGGGTAAGCGCTTGCGCTGGCCCGACGATTATTTTACCCTCAGCGCAGAACTGTCCTATACACGCTATATGATGAAGGACTGGAACTACTTCTCGCTGATGACCAATGGCAACTGTAACAATCTGGCCCTGCGCTTCACCCTGTCACGCAACAGTACCGACAACCAGATATTCCCGCGCCGCGGTTCGGAAATCCAGCTCTCCGTTGCCTTCACCCCCCCCTACTCTCTTTGGGACGGCAAGGACTATGCCAATCTGGCCAACAACCCCTCCAGCAGCACGTACATGAGGGAACTGCAGGACAAATATTCCTGGATTGAGTATCACAAGTGGAAGTTCAAGGCACGCACCTTCACCGCCCTGTCCGGCCACAACAAGTGTTTCGTGCTGATGACCCGTGCCGAGATAGGTCTGCTTGGCTCATACAACAAGCACAAACCCTCGCCCTTCGAGAACTACTACATGGGTGGCGACGGAACCTCCGGCTACTCATCTCTCTACTCCACCGAGACCATCGGTCTGAGAGGTTACGACAACGGTTCTATCACACCTCCCGGCAACATGGGTTATGCCTATACACGTTTCTCTGTGGAACTCCGCTACCCCTTCATGCTGGGAGCCAGCACCAACGTGTTCGGCCTCATCTTTGCCGAGGGAGGTAACTGTTGGAGCAGCATTGGCGAATTCAATCCCTTCGACATGAAGAAGTCCGTTGGTGTGGGTGCACGTATCTTCCTGCCCATGGTTGGTCTTCTGGGTATCGACTGGGCATACGGTTTCGACAAGGTACAGGGTGTAAGCACATACGGCGGAAGTCATTTCCACTTCGTTCTGGGTCAGGAATTCTAATGACATACGCTCAGCATACATAGAGACGATACAACACATCATGAGGCATCTGCCTCCAATTAACATCTTAAAGGAAAACACAATGAAAAGAGTATTATTTGCAATCATCGCCATGGCGGCACTTGCCCTACCTGCAAGCGCACAGAAGTTTGCCCTTGTTGACATGGAATATATCCTTAACCATATTCCTGCCTACGAGCGTGCAGGCGAGCAGTTGAATCAGGTATCAAGAAAATGGCAAGCCGAAGTAGAGGTGCTTCAGGAAGAGGCACAGACCATGTACAAGAAGTATCAGGCAGAGTCCGTATTCCTCTCAGACGAACAGAAGGCAAAGAGCGAAGAGGCAATCATTGCCAAGGAGAAGGAGGCAAGCGAACTGAAGAAGAAATACTTCGGTCCTGAGGGCGAACTTTTCAAGAAACGTGAAAGCCTTATGGCTCCCATTCAGGATGAAATATACAATGCCATCAAGGACATTGCCGAACTCAAAGGCTATAGTCTCATATTGGACCGCGCATCCGATGCCGGCATAATCTTCGCATCTCCCAAAGCAGACATCTCAAACGATGTACTGACAAAACTGGGATATAATTAAACAACGACACAAACAGTAACAATTACAACTACTAATAATAATAAACAATTATGAAAAAGATTCTTTTGGCCATTCTGATGGCAGCACCTCTGACCATCATGGCACAGTCAAAGTTTGCACACTTCAACTTAGCAGAAATCCTTCCCAACATGAAGGAATATGCCACTGCGCAAACTGAACTGCAGAACATGGAGAAGCAGTTCTCTGACGACCTCAAACTGATGCAGGACGAGATGCAGAAGAAGTACGAGGACTACCAGAAGGAGGCTGCAAACCTGCTGGAAAATGTACGTGCACGTCGTGAACAGGAACTGAACGACCTTGGCCAGCGCTACCAGCAGAGTCTTCAGGACAGCCAGGCTGCCATGCAGAAAGCCACTCAGGAGAAAATGGCTATGATCAGCGAGAAGGTAATGGCTGCTGTCAAGAAGATTGGTGAGGCTGGAGGTTATGTCTACGTAGTCGACACCAGCACAGGTGCCATTTCCTTTGTTAACAATGCACTGAGCACCGACATCACCGCTCAGTTGAAGAAAGAACTGGGCATCAGCGCAACAGCAACGGCGACAACCGCTACACCCGCAAAGTAAAGAAAAGGAATCCGGTATGTCCGCGAGTAAACTATAAGATTACCCGCGGACACCAACAAACAAACATAGCAATGAAAGCACTCAACTTCTCTACATTTTTCAAAGCCCTCTGCCTTACATGCTTCGTGGCATGCTGTGATACGCTTCAGGCACAGGTTCAGGATTCCGTACAGGTAGACTCAACCAATACTGCCCAGACTCAGGCCAGGCCACGCCCCAGGTCGCATGCATTCATTTTCGGACAGGTAAGCACGTCCAAGATTCTTACACGCATGCCCCAGTATCAAGCCGTGCAGAAAAACCTAAAGGCACTGAAGGAGCAATATGAGGCGGAGGCCAAGAAGAGCGAGAATGAGTTTCAGCGCAAGTTCGAGGAGTTCATGCAGGGACAGAAAGAGTTTCCAAAGACAATACTGGAAAAGCGTCAGAATGAACTGCAGAACATGCTGGAGACCAATGCATCTTTCCGCATAAAAGTTCAGGCTCTGCTCAAGGAGGCTGAGGCAAGTATGATGGCAGACGTAAAGGCTGAACTGAATGATGCCATCACCATCGTAGCTCAGGAGAAGGGAATAAGCATTGTTTATGATTTGGACGGAGGCAGTGTACCGTACATTGTGCCAGGTTTGGCAACAGACATCACTGCTGCAGTAATAAAGCAATTGGGCATAGAGGATACTGCCAGATAATGTCTCCTATCGGTATCTTCGACAGCGGTTATGGCGGATTGACCATCTTACGGACAATCCGCCAACTCATGCCCCAATATGACTACCTCTATTTGGGTGACAATGCGCGTACCCCATATGGCACACGCAGTTTTGAGGTAGTGTATGAATTCACCCTTCAAGCCGTACGCCGGCTGTTTCAGGAAGGTTGTCCCTTGGTCATTTTGGGCTGTAATACAGCATCAGCCAAGGCACTCCGTACCATCCAGCAGAATGATTTGCCGCAGATTGACGCTTCGCGACGCGTCCTTGGCGTCATCCGCCCCACAGCAGAATGCATCGGAGACATCACGCAGACACGCCACGTAGGCATTTTTGCCACACCAGGAACCATACGCTCGCACACCTATGATCTGGAAATAGCCAAGTTACATCCAGACATTAAGGTTACGGGGGTCGCATGCCCCATGTGGGTTCCTCTAGTGGAGAACAATGAGGCGCACATGCCAGGTGCCGACTATTTCATCAAGCAGAAGATAGAGGAATTACTTACCTTGGATCCACAGGTGGACTCCGTTATACTCGGGTGCACGCACTACCCTCTGCTCATGGACAAGATAGTGCAACACATGCCTTCCGGCATAAAGGTAATACCCCAGGGAGATTATGTTGCCACAAGCCTGCAGGATTACCTCCGGCGCCATGCCGACATGCAAAGTCGGATTTCCCAGTCAGGCACCCTGCGACTGCTTACCACGGAACAACCTGAGCAGTTCAACGAAAGTGCCACTATTTTCCTTGACCATCCCGTTGAAGCAGAGAAAATAACATTATCCCAAATCACATAGCCTGCAAATCATACAGAAATACGGACAAAGAGATAACGCTGCCAGCAATGGGAAAAACCATGCCGAGCAGCATATTTTGTCCTCGATGGCGGTAAAATGAACCGCCAAGGGCGGTGATTCTTATCGCCAGTGGCGGTAAAGTTCATCGCCACCGAGAACGGGAAAACTGGTCGATAAAGTCTCGCTAAGATTCATGTAAGGATAAGTATGAACGTAATTAGCAATTCAAAGAATGATTACAGCATCCTTACCCAATACCTCAAAGGGAAGGTCCTTCCTTATCACAGAATCTCTTCTTAAGTTCGTCCATAAAGGGAGCCACATGCTCAAAGAAACTATGGTATCCTGAGCATAGATAGTTCAGGCCAGGTTCTCCGTCCTTTGTCCTGACAAAACGGTTCCTCGGACATTCACCATGACAGGCAAACTGCCAACGGCACTGCAGGCATTGTGTTGGCAAGCCCTTGGTTTTCATATCGGCAAAGGCCATCTGCTTTTCACTGTTCAACATATCCAGAATACCACGGTGACGAATGTTGCCCAGATAATATTCAGGAAAGACAAAATGATCACAACAGTATATGTCGCCATTATGTTCCATAACGGCGGCATGCCCACACCAGTCAGATAGAGAACATACGCCAGGAGTCACACCTGCCCAGTTTGCCAAGGTCGCTTCAAATGTCTGTACAAACATTTCGCCTACATCGTTACTGTACCACTCATCGAAAATGGTGCAGAGGAACGTTCCCCATGCCTCGGGGGTGACACTGAACGGTGCTACGTTATACTCCTCACCATCCATGACATGTGCAAGATGGCGTCCGTCCTCATGTCTGCGTATTCTTTCTACCACAGGAGTGAACTGCAAGTATTGGCATCCCAGTTCATCGCGGAAAAATCGGTAGAAATCCAACGGACGTGCCGCCGTAATATCGTTGACCACAGCCATTGCATTCCATTCCACCTCATAGCGGTCCAACATTTCAATACCTTTCATGACCTTCTCCCATGTCGGGCCGCCATTGCGTTTCATACGATAAGCATCATGCATATCCTGCGGACCGTCGATGCTTACACCCACCAGCCATCCCTCATCATGAAGGAAACGACACCATTCCGGGGTCAGCAATGTGCCATTGGTCTGCAGGCAGTTCAGTATAGCCTTGCCTTCAGCATACTGGCGCTGCCAGCGGACAACGTTCTTATAATAAGACAACGGACGTATCATCGGTTCGCCTCCATGCCATGTGAAGTTCACCTCGCGGACAAACTGCGACTGGATGTATTCACGCACAAAAACCTCGGTCAACTGATCCGACATGACATGTTTCTCAGCGTTCTGGTACAGTTTCTGCTTCTCAAGATAATAGCAATAGTCACATGCAAGGTTGCAATGCGCTCCGGCAGGTTTTGTCATGACGTACAGAGGACGTGCAAAGGGATTAATTATGTTGCTCATTGAATTTTATAAATTGACACTCTTACCTTCTATGAATCACATAATAAACTCTTCAGAACATGCCCTGTATCCTCTTTATTCCTGCCACGAGGGTGTCCACCTCCTCGCGTGTGTTGTAGAGGCCGAAGGAGGTACGGCAGGTGCCTTCTACGCCCAGTCGGCGCATGAGGGGTTCGGCACAGTGGTGGCCTGTGCGCACGGCTATGCCGAGGCGGTCGAGCAGAGTGCCCATGTCCAGATGGTGGATGTAGGAAGTGGTGTCGGTTGTGCCAAGAGGTTTTACCTCAAATGAAATTACGGCATCGTGCTCATTGATGTATTCGCCAAGGGGACCGAAGATATGCATGCCTTCAATCTCCTGCATCTTCTCTATGGCATAACGTGTCAGGTCCCGTTCATGTTCTTCTATCTTGTCCATGCCTATGGCAGAGAGATAGTCGAGCGCCTTGGCAAGACCAGTGGAAGCAACATAGTCGGGCGTTCCTGCCTCGAACTTGTAAGGGAGGTCGTTGAAGGTGGTCTTCTCGAAGGATACGGTCTTTATCATGTCGCCACCGCCCATGTACGGGGGCATCTTGTCCAGCCACTTTTCCTTGCCGTAGAGGACGCCGATACCAGTGGGGCCGTATGTCTTGTGTCCGGAGAAGGCAAAGAAATCGCAATCCATCTCCTTTACGTCCACGGCAAAGTGCGGTGTGCTCTGTGCTCCGTCTATCAGCACCGGTACATCGTGCCCGTGTGCTATGTCTATGATGTCCTTTACGGGGTTTATTGTTCCCAGAACATTGCTCACGTGGGTTACGGACACCAACTTGGTGCGCTCGTTGAAGAGAGCCTTGTACGCCTCCATGTCCAAGCGTCCGTCGTCCGTCATGGGGATGACACGCAGACGTATGCCGGTGCGTGCCTGTGCCAGTTGCCATGAAACTATGTTGGAGTGGTGCTCCATCTGGCTGATGATGACATCGTCGCCTTCCTTCATGAAGGCCTGTGTGAAGCATGATGCCACCAGGTTTATGCTCTCCGTGGTGCCACGAGTGAAGATGATTTCCGAGGTCTTGCCGGCACCGATGAACTGGCGCACCGTCTCGCGGCTTCCCTCGTGCAGGTCGGTAGCGGCTTGCGAAAGGAAGTGTACGCCACGGTGCACGTTGGCATTCACATTGTAGTATTCATGGCTCATTGCCTCTACCACGCACTTAGGTTTCTGCGTTGTGGCACCATTGTCCAGATACACCAGCGGATACTTGTTGTATATGGTTTTCTCCAGTATGGGAAAGTCTTGTCGGTTCATATTTTAAACGGAAATGTGAAAACGGAAAACGGAAAACTGAGTTGAACGGATGAGAGGGTGAGAGGTGAGCGGATTAGTTTTCCGTTTTCCGTTTTCCGTTTTCCGTTCTTAACATAGTTTACACCCCTCGCACTTGCTCAGTTCGCCACGCATGCGCTTGTCCACGATAAGGTGCAGGCGGTCGCGCAAGGCTTCCAGGGGGATGCTGTCTATTACTTCTGTTATGAAGGCGGATTTTAGCAGGAGGCGTGCCTCGCTGAGCGAGATGCCACGCTGGCGCATGTAGAACAGCGCCTGGTCGTTCATCTGTCCCACGGTACTGCCATGCGAGCACTTCACGTCGTCGGCATATATCTCCAGCATGGGTTGGGTGAACATGCGTGCCTGGCGTGTGGAGCACAGGTTGGCATTAGTCATGGAAGATGAGGTTTTCTGCGCCCCTTTGTCCACAAGAATCATGCCGGCAAAGGCACCTACGGCGCTGTCGTCCAGAACATATTTGTATAGTTCGCGTGACTGGCAGTTGGGCACCATGTGGCGGATGACGGTATTGTTGTCCACACGTTGCATCTTGTCGGCAATGACACAACCGTTCAGTATGGCCTCGGAGTTCTCTCCGGTCATCTCCACACGGCATGCATTGCGTGTGTGGCCGTTGAAAAGGGTCAGCACGGTATGTCTGACAGAGCAGTCCCTACCCTCTCTGATGAACACGTTGCTATAGCGTGTGCACATCAGGTTAGTCTCCTCTATTTCATAGAGGTTCAGGTGGCTGTTGTCGGCACAATGCACCTCTATTACCTGGTTTGTGAGGAACTGCTGATGGTCCACGGCATGGTCGGTGATGATGATGTCGGCCTGCGAGCCTTCCTCCATAATCACCAGAATGCGGCGGTTTACCATAGTGTCCTGCTTGCCCTTGAGCACGTTGTTTATCTGTATGGGGTGCTTGGCGCGGATGTTGCGAGGCACATGGATGAGCAGGGCGTCCACGGCAAGCATGGTGTTCAGTGCCACGATGCTGTCCTGGCGGTCCGCTATATTATTATAATAAGGTGTAAGGTCTATGTCCGCCTCCCTGACTGAGCAGCAGAACTCGGTACGCTCTGCAGCAGAGGCTGACAGCTGTATGCCGTAGTCGGGAGCAAAGTCCTGTGCTACGTCGGTATATTTGTAACGCTCTACCTTCTTGGACGGGAAACCCTGTTCGGAGAAGACGCGCAGGACCTCCTCCCTGTGGGCGTTCATCAGTGTGCATGAGCGCTGCGCTATGGTGTCCCTTACCTGAGTGTAGAAATCTATGTACTGGTTGTTCTTCATCTGCAAAAGCATTTACTGGGCAACATAGTCGGCAAAGCCCTTTCCATCAATCTCCAGAGCCAGTTCCGGGCCACCGGTCTTGATGATTCTGCCGTCAATGAGGATGTGCACCACATCGGGTTTCAGGTAGTCCAGCAGGCGCTGATAGTGGGTGATGACTATGGCGCTGGTCTCTGGCTTGCGCAGTTTGTTGAAACCCTCTGCCACGATGCGCAGTGCATCCACGTCCAGACCCGAGTCTGTCTCGTCCAGGATGCAGAAGGTTGGTTCCAGCATAGCCATCTGGAAGATCTCGTTGCGCTTCTTCTCGCCACCCGAGAAGCCCTCGTTGACAGAACGGCTGGTGAGTTTGTTGTCCAGTTCAACAATCTTGCGCTTCTCGCGCATGAGTTTCAGGAAATCTCCGGCAGAAAGAGGTTCACGCCCCTGAGCCTTGTAACGTGCATTCACGGCGGCACGCATGAAGTTGGTCATGGACACGCCAGGAATCTCCACAGGATGCTGGAACGACAGGAATATGCCGGCATTTGCCCTTTCCTCGGTGCTCATTTCAAGTATGTCCTGTCCGTTGAAGATGATTTCACCCTCTGTAACCTCGTAGGCAGGGTTGCCCACGATGACATTGCTCAGTGTGGACTTGCCTGCACCGTTGGTTCCCATTACGGCATGAATCTCGCCATCATTTATGGTGAGGTTTATGCCCTTCAGTATTTCTTTGCCATTGATACTGGCATGTAAGTTGCGTATTTCTAACATAGTTGTTTAATGTTGAGGACCCCCTCAATCCCCCTGTAGGGGGAGGAGAGGGGGAGCGGAATTTGGAGTAATCGGAGTAGTCTGAATAATCTGAGTAATCCGAATAATCCGATTTTTGTTTTCCGTTTTCATCTCCAGTTGTAACTACTCCCTCCCATACAGGGGAGGGCTGGGGAGGGGTCTGCTCTCTCCCTTGTGGGAGGGATGGGGAGGGGTCCTCCCTTTTCCGTTCCCTTATCCCACCGAACCTTCCAGACTTACGCCCAGGAGTTTCTGTGCCTCCACGGCAAACTCCATGGGCAGTTTGTTTATCACGTCCTTGGCATATCCGTTTACGATGAGGCTTACGGCATCCTCGGTGGATATGCCGCGTTGCTGGCAATAGAACAACTGTTCTTCGGAAATCTTGCTGGTTGTTGCCTCGTGCTCCACTATGGCGGTGTCGTTGTGTATGTCCATATATGGGAACGTGTGGGCACCGCACGAACTGCCCAGAAGCAGGGAGTCGCAGGAGGAATAGTTTCTTGCCCCCTCGGCATTGGCCCCCACCTTGACAAGACCACGATATGAATTCTGGCTCTTGCCGGCACTGATACCCTTACTGATGATGGTGCTCTTGGTGTTGCGACCGATGTGTATCATCTTGGTGCCTGTATCCGCCTGCTGGTGGTTGTTGGTAACCGCCACGGAATAGAACTCAGCCTGCGAACCGTCGCCAGAGAGGATACAGGAGGGGTATTTCCATGTGATGGCGCTACCCGTCTCCACCTGTGTCCACGACAGACGGCTGTCCACGCCACGCAGATGTCCGCGCTTGGTAACAAGGTTCAGCACGCCTCCCTTGCCGTCCTTGTCGCCGGGATACCAGTTCTGTACCGTAGAGTACTTCACCTCGGCCCTGTCCTTTACCACTATCTCCACTATGGCGGCATGCAACTGGTTTTCGTCGCGCATGGGAGCCGTACAACCCTCCAGATAGGAAACATAGGCATCATCATCGCACACTATCAAAGTGCGCTCGAACTGCCCCGTACCCATGGCATTGATGCGGAAATAGGTGCTCAGTTCCATAGGGCACCGTACGCCCTTGGGGATATATACGAAACTGCCGTCGGAGAACACAGCCGAGTTTAGTGCGGCAAAGTAGTTGTCTCTGTACGGCACCACGGTGCCAAGGTATTCGCGGACAAGGTCGGGATGGTTCTTCACCGCCTCGGAGATGCTGCAGAAGATAATTCCCTTCTCCTTCAACTTCTCCTGGAAGGTGGTCTTCACGGACACGCTGTCCATTACGGCATCCACAGCCACGCCGGCCAGTGCCATGCGTTCCTCCAAGGGAATGCCCAACTTGTCGAAAGTCTTCATCAGTTCAGGGTCTATCTCCTTGGGTCCGTCCTTCTTGGCACTTGCCGTAGGGTCGGCATAGTATGATATGTCCTGGTAGTCTATCTGCGGCATGTCCAGATGCGCCCACGAGGGCTGCTTCTGTGTCTGCCAGTTTCGGAAGGCCTGCAACCTGAATTCCAGCAACCAGTCCGGTTCGCCCTTCTTTTCCGAGATAAGGCGGACAACGTCCTCGTTCAGTCCCTTCTCTATAATCTCGGTGTGGACGTCAGTGTGGAAGCCATATTCGTAATCCTTGTTTACAAACTCTCTCGTAATGTCTTCCATTTCTCTTCAATATAAGTGACACCCGGCACGGATTTCCTGTCCACGTACTTGTCCAGATATTCCACCTGCCCCGTCATCACTGCCACGCAGACAATAAGTACTGCCCATTTGGTGACTCCGAATATGCATCCGAGCACACGGTTCATCAGGCCTCCCACCAGCGTCCAGTCAAGAAGTTTGGTGGCCAACGAGGCCAGTATGCCCAATGCTATGGGGGTGACTATCCATATTCCTATGAAGGCTATGGCGCCTCCGCCTATCTGGTCGTAGTACTTCCATGCCAGATACAGACCAATGAAGAAACCGGTCATGCTGGCCAGTTCCTTCAAAAATCCGTTCTTAAGCCCCATAACTGCTCCGTAGAGCAGTATTGCCAGGGCCACTATTTCTGTTGTATTCAGAGGTATCATCTCGACGTACTTGCCGAGCTGCTGAATAAATTCCATCTCTATGTCTTGTTACAACTTTGCCTTGATCTCTACTTCAGCAAACGTTTCCAGGATATCGCCTTCGCGCAGGTCGTTGTAGTTAACCAGCGAGATACCGCACTCGAAGTTGGTGGTAACCTCCTTCACATCGTCCTTGAAGCGCTTCAAGGCATTGATTTCGCCTGTGTAGACAACAATACCGTCGCGGATGACGCGTGCCTTGTTGGTACGGCTCACCTTGCCGTCGATAACGTAGGCACCTGCCACTGTACCAACCTTGGAGATATGGTAAACCTGGCGTACCTCCACCTGGGCGGTAATCTCTTCCTTGATTTCGGGAGAGAGCATACCCTCCATGGCGTCCTTGACCTCCTCGATGGCATCGTAGATGACGCTGTACTGACGGATGTCCACACCCTCCTGCTCTGCCAGACGGCGGGCCTGGGCGCTGGGACGTACCTGGAAGGCAATGATGATGGCATCCGATGCGGCTGCCAGTGTAACATCGCTCTCGCTGATCTGACCCACGGCCTTGTAGATGACGTTCACCTTGATCTTCTCTGTAGACAGGCGCTCGAAGGAGTCCTTCAGAGCCTCGATAGAACCGTCCACGTCGCCCTTTACCAACAGGTTCAGTTCCTGGAAGTCGCCAAGTGCGATACGGCGTCCGATTTCGTTCAGGTCCACACGCTTCATGGTGCGCAGGCCCTGCTCGCGTGCCAACTGCTCGCGCTTGTTGGCAATTTCGCGTGCCTCCTGGTCGTTCTCCATGATGTGGAAGGTGTCACCTGCGGTGGGAGCACCGTTCAAGCCCAGGATGGTGGCTGCCTGAGAGGGACCGATCTCGTTGATGCGGCGTCCGCGCTCGTCGAACATGGCCTTGACACGACCGTAGTTGGTGCCTGCCAGCATAACGTCGCCAACACGCAGCGTACCGTTGCTTACCAGTACAGTGGCAACATAGCCGCGGCCCTTGTCCAGCGAGGACTCGATGATGGAACCTGTAGCCTTGCGGTTGGGGTTGGCCTTCAGATCCAGCATCTCTGCCTCCAGAAGAACCTTCTCCAGCAGTTCCTCCACACCGATACCGGCCTTGGCGCTGATGTCCTGGCTCTGGTACTTGCCGCCCCAATCTTCCACGAGGAAGTTCATTGCTGCCAGTCCCTCCTTGATCTTGTCGGGATTGGCGGTGGGCTTGTCTATCTTGTTGATGGCGAATACTATGGGCACATTGGCAGCCGTGGCGTGTGCTATGGCCTCCTTTGTCTGGGGCATGATATTGTCGTCGGCAGCAATGATGATGATGGCGATGTCAGTAACCTGTGCACCGCGGGCACGCATGGCGGTGAAGGCCTCATGACCGGGAGTATCCAGGAAGGTAACGTGGCGTCCGTCCTTCAACTTCACGTTGTATGCACCGATGTGCTGGGTAATGCCACCTGCCTCGCCGGCAATAACGTTGGCCTGGCGAACATAGTCGAGCAGAGAGGTCTTACCATGGTCTACGTGACCCATCACAGTTACGATGGGAGCGCGGGGAACGAGATCTGACTCGTCGTCCTCCTCCTCTACAACTGCCTCGCTAACCTCGGCACTCACGTATTCTGTCTTGAAACCGTATTCCTCGGCAACGATGTTGATGGTCTCGGCATCCAGACGCTGGTTGATGCTGACCATGATGCCGATGCTCATGCAGGTACCGATAATGCTGGTAACGGGCACGTTCATCATGGTGGCCAACTCGTTGGCAGTAACGAACTCGGTAAGTTTCAGTACCTTGTTCTCTGCCATCTCGTTCATCATCTCCTCTTCCATCTGCTCGCGGAAAGCCTCGCGCTTCTCGCGGCGGTACTTGGCACCCTTGCCCATCTTGCTGCCCTTGGCGGTCAGGCGTGCCAGAGTCTCGCGAACCTGCTTTGCAACTTCCTCTTCGCTAACCTCTACGGGCTGTGGCTGCTGCTTGGGCTGGTTCTTCTGCTTGTTCTTGGCCTTCTTGCCCTGACCCTGCTGCTGGCTGGCGGCGTTGTTGTTCTTGCCGCCCTGAGCCTGCTGGTTCTTGCCTTGCTGGTTCTTGCCCTGACCCTGCTGCTTCTGCTGGGAAACTACGGCATTCACGTCTACCTTCTCCTTGCCGCCGCGCATGCGCTGCTTCTTGCGGTCGGCCTGGGCCTGCTGCTGCTTCTCCTCGCGTTCACGCTTGCGCTCGTCCTTGGATTTCTTCTTGGGACGTGTGCTCTGGTTCAGTGCAGACAGGTCTATGTGGCCCTGCACCTTCAGTCCTGCGTTGGGCTGCTGGGGGGCGTTCAGACGGAAGACACCGTTCTCCAGTGTGCCTGTAACCTTGCCGTCGGTAATTATCTGAGGTTCGTCGGCAGAGGGCTGTGCAACCTTTGCGGGTTCGGCTACGGGCTCTTCAACCTGCTTCTTCTCCTCTACGGCAGGTTCTGCCTTCTTCTTGGGAGCATCCAGGTCTATGTGGCCTACGACCTTCAGTGCCTGCTTCTTTGCCTTGGCCTCTTCCTCGGCCTTTGCCTTAGCCTCTTCTTCGGCTTTCGCCTTGGCATCGGCTTCTGCCTTGGCCTTTGCTTTGGCTTCTGCCTTTTCCTTTTCCTTGCGTTCCTTCTCCTCCTTCTGCTGCTGGAGCATGAGGTTGGCGGCATCCTTCAGCACACTGTCAGGTTTGAACTCCTTCAGGAGCAGTTCGTACTGCTCGTCCGAAATCTTGGTGTTGAGGTTTGCCTCCACCTCGGTGCTTCCCTTCTTGTTGAGGAAATCGACGGCCGTCTGCAAACCTACATTACACTCCTTTATGGCTTTGCTTAATCTTATACTCATTATGTGTATCCCTCCCGGGGTATTATCCTGTTAGTGTATGTGTTTTGTTGTTATTTCTCGAATTCTGCGCTCAGTATGCGGATGATCTCATCGATGGTCTCCTCCTCGAGGTCGGCCTGCTGTGCCAGTTCCTCGCGGTTGGTGCCCAGTACCTGGCGTGCAGTGGTGTATCCCTGCTTCTTCAGGATGTCGATGATCCAGTCTTCGATGTCATCGCTGAACTGGTCCAGGCTGATGTCGTCCTCGTCCATTTCCTCGTCTATCTCGCGGTAAACGTCGATGGTGTAGCCGGTGAGCATGCTTGCCAACTTGATGTTGGCACCGCCCTTACCGATGGCCAGGGAAATCTGGTCGCTGTCCAGAAGTACCTCGGCCTTCTTCTCCTCCTCGTTCATGTTCACGCTGTTTACTCGGGCAGGACCCAGGGCACGGGTTATCATGAGTTGTGTGTTTGAGGTCCAGGGCAGAACGTCGATGTTCTCGCCGTGCAGTTCGCGTACGATGCCGTGAACACGGTTACCCTTCACACCCACACATGCACCTACGGGGTCGATGCGCTCGTCGAAACTCTCCACTGCCACCTTGGCGCGCTCGCCGGGGATGCGTGCCACCTTGCGGATGGCAATCAAGCCGTCGAGAATCTCGGGCACCTCGGCCTCCATCATGCGCTGGAGGAACATGGGGTCGGTACGCGAGATGAAAATCTTGGGGTTGCCGTTGCTGTTGTCCACCTTGCTGATTACGGCACGCAGTGTTTCGCCCTTGCGGAAGAAGTCGCCGGGCACCTGCTCTGTCTTGGGCAGGATCATTTCGTTGCCCTCGTCGTCGGTAACCAGTGTCTCGCGCTTCCAACTCTGGTACACTTCGCCATGTATCACCTCGCCCACACGGTCCTTGAACTTGTTGTACAGGGTGTCGTGCTCCAGTTCCAGGATACGGCTTGCCAGGGTCTGGCGCAGGGTCAGGATGGCACGGCGTCCGAAGTCGGCAAATTCCACGCGCTGGCTCACCTCTTCGCCCTCCTCATAGTCGTCGTCGATCTGGCGTGCCTCGCTCAGGCTTATCTCCATGTTGGGATTCTGCACTTCACCGTCGGCCACCACCACGCGGTTGTGGTAGATTTCCAGGTCGCCCTTGTCGGGGTTCACGATGACATCGTAGTTCTCGTCGGTTCCGTGAATCTTGGCTATTACGCTGCGGAAGCATTCTTCCAGCACGCCCACCAGTGTGGCACGGTCGATGTTCTTTGTCTCCTTAAAGTCTGCAAAGGACTCTATCAGGTCCACAGAACTCAGTGTGTTGTTCTTCTTTGTTGTTGCCATTTATGTTGTTGTTTATTTCATCCAGTATTTGGTGTATGCGGCCTCCTCGTAGGTGAAGGTGTGCGGCACCTGTTCCATCTTGGGGCGCTTTTCTCCCTCGCGCTTTACTTTCTCCTCGCAGGTGATGGTAAAGGTCTCGTCCTCCACGGCGGTCAGTATGCCACGGTATTTGTGTCCGTCCTTCAGTTGTGTCTCTACGGGTTTGTCCAGATGTATCTCCCACTGGCGGCGCACCTTGAATGGATAACCCAAACCGGCGCTGCCTACCTCCAGTTCATAGTCCTCGTCCTCGCGGTTGATTCTTGACTCGATGTGGCGGCTCAGGTCGGCACAGTCCTCAATCCACACACCCTCGGCGTGGTCAATCAGAACCTCGATGCGGTCGTCTGCACTGATGTTCACTTCTACCAGGAAATACTCCTTTCCTTCCAGCCATTCGTTGACGGCTTGTTCTACGGCACTCTTACTGATCATCTTCTGAATAATGCTTAATGCAAGATTATTACTGCTTCCTTTAACGAAAAGTGAGGAACCTTTGTGGCTCCTCACTCTCTCGTGGTTTTCTGCGTGCAAAGATACGGAATTTCCCTTATATATGCGCGCGATGCTTGCTGATATGTTAAAAGCAGGCTTAATATTTAACAATCTTTTGCATTTGCTGTGGTGTTTGCATGTCCTTTGCGAGACATTTTGCTAAAGTTCGGTCTTCCAAAGGCCGTGCAGGTTGCAGTACTCGTACACTGTCAACGGCTTGGCTCCGCAAGTGCATACCTCTGCCACGGGTTCGTCCTTCAGGTCGATGCGGATACCGCCCTTGTCGGTCTCCACATAGATGAACGCGATGTAGTGCTCGGGCATCATGGGATGGTGCACGCTGCCCACCTCGATGCGCAGACGGCCGTCCTCCAGGGTTGTAACCACGGGTACGTGCTTCTCCTGACTTGCATCCACGGTGTTCGCTACCAGTTCCTCCATCTTCTTGCCGCAGCATACTACGGGAACGCCGGAGTCAACCATCTTTACTATCACATTGCCACATACAGAGCATTTATAAAATTTCGTTGCCATAATCTTTTCTTCTTTTGGTGGTTAAACATATGGAATCTCTCTTCGATTCCGATGCAAAGATATGATAATTCTGCGTATTTATGTCTGTAATGACTCCAGTATTCACATAAATTAAATTAGTATCACATTTGTTTGCAGAAAAGCATGCTTATCGGCATTTTTTCGTACATTTGCCGTCTGTTAACATGATGTATGGTTAGTATGCTTACGTATCTTCAACGTTTCAACAGGTCCTTGTATGTGGCCATCCTTTCCGTTCTCGTTGTCTGTTTGTTGGCCTCGTATATTCCGGGACTCGGCTTCATGTCGGCATGGGTTACTCCTCCAGTAGCATTGTTTCTAGGACTTGCCTTTGCACTGCTTTGCGGACAGGCTTACCCTGCCTTTAACAAGAAGGTGTCCAAGAAACTTCTTCAATACAGTGTCGTAGGACTTGGCTTTGGCATGAACCTGCATGCTTCGCTGGCATCGGGTGGCGAGGGCATGGCCTTTACCATAATTTCAGTGGCAGGCACCATGATTGTGGGTATGTTGATAGGAGTGAAGATGCTGCACCTGAACCGCGACACCGCATATCTGGTCAGTTCCGGTACGGCCATCTGCGGAGGCAGTGCCATAGCCGCCGTGGGACCTGTAATAAAGGCCAGAGAGTCGGACATGTCTGTTGCTCTGGCAACAATTTTTGTGCTCAATGCCGTTGCCCTGTTCGTCTTTCCTGTACTCGGCCAGTGGTTGGGTATGTCGCAACAAGAGTTCGGCATGTGGGCGGCCATTGCCATACACGACACAAGTTCGGTGGTGGGAGCGGGTGCCACCTATGGCGAAGAAGCCCTGCAGGTGGCCACCACTATCAAACTGACCCGTGCTCTTTGGATCATTCCCCTTGCCCTGGCAACGTCCTTCATATTCAAGAGGGAGGGACGGCGCATCAGCATACCATGGTTCATCCTCTGGTTCGTTGTGGCGATAATGCTGAACACTTATCTTTTTGCTCCTGTTCCTATGATAGGTCAGGCCATCTCCTCTCTGGCACGCAAGGGACTCATCATCACCATGTTCTTCATTGGAGCATCGCTTTCTGTTGACGTGCTGAAATCCGTAGGTTTGAAGCCCCTTCTGCAAGGTATACTCTTATGGATTGTCATCAGCGTGGGTTCGTTGGCATATATACTTATGTAAAACTGATTTCTATGGCAAGAATACATGAAAACCTGACAGAACTGGTGGGGCACACTCCCCTACTCCACCTCTCACGCCTGTCGCAGGCATGGGGCATCGACCCCAGTACCCGTGTGCTGGCAAAACTGGAATACTTCAATCCCGGAGGCAGTGTGAAGGACCGTGTGGCCCTTAACATGATTCTGGATGCCGAGCAACGCGGCATGCTGCGCCCCGGAGGAACTATCATAGAACCCACCAGCGGCAATACGGGAGTGGGGCTTGCATGGATAAGCCGAGTGCGTGGTTATGAGGCCGTTATCGTCATGCCCGACACCATGAGTCAGGAGCGTCAGCAACTGCTCCGTGCCGCCGGGGCAAGACTTGTCCTCACTCCTGGCATAGAGGGCATGGCAGGTGCCATTGCCGAGGCAGAACGCCTGAACAAGACCATTCCCGGGTCCGTTATTCTTGGCCAGTTCTCCAACCCAGCCAACCCCGAAGCCCACGTCCTCACCACTGCCCAAGAGATATGGGAAGACACCGACGGACAAGTGGACATCCTTGTGGCCACCGTCGGCACAGGCGGAACCCTCTGCGGCACTGCCCGTGGCCTCAAGGCACATAACCCGCAACTCCTCTCCATTGCCGTAGAACCCCAGGAATCCCCTCTGCTCAGCGGAGGTACAGCTTCCCCCCATGGCATACAGGGCATTGGCGCCAACTTCATCCCCGAGAACTACGACCCCACTGTGGTTGACCGCATCATGCAGGTATCCACAGAACAAGCCATGCAAACGGGTCGCGAACTCTCCCGCCACGAAGGCCTCATCACGGGCATTTCCTCCGGTGCTGCCGTCCATGCCGCACTCACCTATGCCCTCACCCCCGAAGCCAAGGGCAAGGCCATCGTCGTCGTTTTGCCCGACACCGGTGAACGCTATCTCAGCACGGAACTATACGGATGACGAACTTTTGTTGTCGTATCAACACTGCCCTGTTGTCGTATCAACACTGGCCTGTTGATAGTACAACACAAACATGACATCATGGCGAGGTATAATGGAATTACTGGATATATGAGCAAAAATACATTTACCATTAGGAGTTTCTTGAAATAAAACTCTATCTTTGTGGCAAGAAAAGAAATACCAAATACAAACCCATTAACAAGACATCTTTGCCTATGAAGCATAGCGTATAGTCAGATACGCACATTTAGACATATTGGAAAAGCGTTTTAGCTTTATTCTGCATTCCGAAAGTTTGGCGACTAATGGATACTGAACCTTGCCATCGACAAACGTGTGAGACTGTTTCATGGCGACAGGTTCTCCATAGGTCAGACTACATTCACATATATCGAACACTATACATAATTATATATAATGAGCATACAAGAAAAGATTATCTCTGCCGCACTGAACGGCGTGAAAGACCTCTATGATGCAGAGGTTCCCGAGAAGATGATACAGTTGCAGGAAACACGCCCCGAGTTTGAGGGCGAACTGACACTGGTGGTATTCCCTCTGCTGAAGACCAGCAAGAAGGCTCCCGAAGCCACGGCACAGGACATGGGCGAATACCTGACACAGAAGTGTCCCGACCTGATAAGCAAGTTCAACGTGGTGAAGGGTTTTCTGAACCTTTCCATTGCCAGCGCCCAGTGGATACAGTTGCTGCAGGAGATAGAGCACAATCCCAAGTTCGGTTTCCTTCCCGTCACCGACGAGTCTCCCCTGGTAATGATAGAATACTCCAGTCCCAACACCAACAAACCCCTGCATCTGGGACACGTGCGCAACAATCTGCTGGGCTGGGCCCTGGCACAGGTCATGGAGGCCAACGGCAACCGTGTGGTGAAGACCAACATCGTGAACGACCGTGGCATACACATCTGCAAGAGCATGCTGGCATGGCAGAAGTATGGCAACGGCGAGACTCCCGAAAGCAGTGGCAAGAAGGGCGACCACCTTATCGGCGACTACTACGTGGCCTTCGACAAGCACTACCGCGAGGAGGTGAAGCAACTCGTGGCTCAGGGCATGGACGAGGAGAAGGCCAAGCAGGAGGCCCCCCTCATCAAGGAGGCACACGACATGCTGGTTCGCTGGGAACAGAACGACCCCGAGGTGCGTGGTCTTTGGAAGACCATGAACGACTGGGTGTATGCCGGTTTCGACGAGACATACAAGGCCCTTGGCGTTGGCTTTGACAAGATATACTACGAGAGTGACACCTATCTGGAGGGTCGCGAAAAGGTGGAGGAAGGCCTGGAGAAGGGTTTCTTCTATCGCCGCGAGGACGGTTCCGTATGGGCAGACCTCACAAAGGAGGGTCTGGACGAGAAGTTGCTCCTGCGCAGCGACGGCACCTCAGTGTACATGACACAGGACATAGGTACCGCCAAACTCCGCTTCCAGGACTTCCCCATCGACAAGATGATATACGTGGTGGGCAACGAGCAGAACTACCACTTCCAGGTGCTCTCCATCTTGCTGGACAAACTGGGCTTCAAGTGGGGCAAGGACCTCGTACACTTCAGTTACGGCATGGTGGAACTGCCCAACGGCAAGATGAAGTCCCGCGAAGGCACCGTGGTGGATGCCGACGATCTGGTGGCAACCATGATAGAGGATGCACTGCAGATGTCGGAGGACAAGATAAAGAAACTGGAGGGCATCACCGAGGAAGAGACCCGCGAGATAGCACGCATCGTGGGCATGGGCGCCCTGAAGTACTTCATCCTGAAGGTGGACGCACGCAAGAACATGCTCTTCGACCCCGAGGAAAGCATCGACTTCAACGGCAACACCGGTCCCTTCATCCAGTACACCTATGCACGTATCCGCAGTATCCTGCGCAAGGCTGCAGAGCAGGGAATATCCATCCCCGAAACCCTGCCCACAAGTGCAGAACTGAGCGACAAGGAAATCAGTCTCATACAGCACCTCAACGGTTTCACCGCCACTCTGCGCCAGGCCGGTGCCGACTACAACCCTGCCTCCATCGCCAACTACTGCTACGAGTTGGTAAAGGAGTACAACCAGTTCTATCACGACTTCAGTGTCCTGCGCGAAGAGAATGCCGACAAGCAGGCTGTACGTCTGGCCCTCAGTTCTGCCGTGGCACAGGTGGTGAAGAACGGCATGTCACTTCTGGGTATTGAGGTTCCCGAGAGAATGTAAGTGATGAGCGAAATAAAAGAAGCCCTTTGTGTGGACGCCGCATGTAGCGGAAACCCCGGCCCCATGGAATACCGTGGGGTACACATGCCAAGTGGCAAGGAGGTTTTCCGCTTCGGCCCCATACAAGGGACCAACAACATAGGCGAGTTCCTGGCCATAGTGCACGGTCTGGCACTGATGGAACAGAAGGGCATCCGCATGCCCATCTACAGCGACAGTGTCAGCGGTCAGGCATGGGTCAGGAACAAGAAGGCCAAGACCACCCTGGCACGCACCCCGGAGACAGAAAAGGCACTCGACCTTGTTGCAAGGGCAGAAAACTGGCTTCGCACGCACACCGTAAGCGTGCCCATTCTGAAATGGAACACCGAAGAGTGGGGAGAGATTCCTGCCGACTTCGGACGTAAGTAAAACGGAAATGTGAAAACGGAAAACCAGAAAACCGGACACATCAATATCTCTAAACATTGAAACGCACACTATACATCCTTTCGCTGACGGCATTGCTGCTTGTCGCTACCATCTTGGGCAAGGTGGAGTTCCTTGCCTACAACAGGGACATCATGTTTTTCACCATGTCTGAACTGATGCAGGTTCTGTGGCACGGACTGCCGCTGGACATAAGCACCGTGACCATGGCCGTACTGCCTGTATGGTTCATAACACTGCTTACCGTGAAATGGCCCTCCATGCCCCTGCGTTGGATAGTGGGACCATACATCGGCATCGTCACCTTCCTGATGGGATGTGTAACCGGAGCCACCATCATCATGTACGAGAACTGGAAGTTCCTGCTTGACGCCTCCATATTCAGTTACATGTCCTCTCCGGGCAATGCCACTGCCAGTGCATCGGTGTACTACATCGTCACACGCATCGGCCTTATCCTGCTGTCCTCCATCCTGTTGTCGTTCCTGTCGGTAGCCATCACACCAAAAAGCATTGTTCCCCGGAAGAGCAGATACGGAGGCGGCGGACGCAGACAACAGCATGCTCCGCAACGCCATACCGCCTACCTGCTGACAGGCTTGTTGCTCTGTTTCATGCTTTGGGGGGTGAACGGGCGTCGTGCCGACGAGCGCAGTGCTTTCCATAGCGAAAAAATACTGCAGAATCATGCCGCCATCAATCCGGTGGGACACATGGTACGTTCCCTATGGACGTACAGCAAGGACTTCAACGAGCAGTTCCGCCTCATGCCCGAGGAGGAATGCGACAGCATCTTCGCGCAGATATTCCCCACAGACACGGAGGACATTACCGACACACTACTTCGTACCAGACGCCCCGACATACTGACCATCCAGTTGGAAAGCATGGGAGCGCCTTTCATTGAAAGCCTTGGCGGTGCAAAGGGCGTGGCACCTGAACTATGCCAGTGGATGACACGCGGTGTGAACTTTACCAACGCATGGGCCACGAGTTTCCGCACCGACCGGGGTACTGTCAGCGCCCTGTCCGGCTACGTATCATACCCCACCACCTCACTGATGATGACGGACTCATGCCTGCCACTGCTGCCAAGTCTGGCAAAGACGCTGAAGGGATATGGCTACACAGCCGACTACATGTATAGCGGCAACTCCAACCACATGAACAAGCGCAAGTACATGGAGGCGGTGGGCTTCCGCATGTGGGACATAGAGGACATCAATGTCAGCGAGGAAGAGCGCGATGTGTGGGGTGCCAACGACAGCATTGCCATGAACCGCATGCTGGGCCTTATCCAGCGTACCAAGCAGGAGAACGGAGCGGAAAAGCCTTTCTTCTGGGCATGCCAGACCATCAGCAGTCACGAACCGTGGGAGGTGCCCTACCACCGTCTGGACAACAAGGTGCACAATGCCTTTGCCTACACCGACCATTGTGTGGGACTGTTCCTGGACAGCCTGAGCCGTACCTCCGTTTGGGACAACCTGCTTGTGGTGGTGTATGCCGACCACGGACATACCTACGGACTGACGTTCGACAATCCGGAATTTTTCCACATGCCCCTGTTCTTCATTGGAGGTGCCGTAAGCAAGGTGCGTACCTATGACACCATCATCGCACAGAACGATATGGTTGCCACCATACTGAGCCAGATGGGCATCCCCCACAACGAGGAATTCCCCTGGAGCCGCAATGTCTTCAGCCGCAACTACACCTATCCCTTTGCCTATTGCAACTATCCTGCCGGTGCCCTGTTTGTGGACGGCAGCGGCAAGACCATGATGGATGTACAATCCGGCTACATCATGGCCGACGAACCGGAGTCAAGTGGGGAAAGGTTGAAGCACCTGCAGGTAATGCTCCAGAAAACATACGACACCATACCTCAGGCAGACAAGACAGAGTGACTGAAGCCCAACTAATCACTCTTGATTACCATCTGCTCCTAATCCCTATAATACATTATTATACATATAGCCCCCGCAATACCCAATAGTAGGTAATGCGGGGGTATATTGTATGTATTCATGTAGTTTTTTCGTAACTTCGCACGCCAAAATATAGCAAGTATGATAAAATTATTACGTATTTTCCTGTTACTGACACTATTGTTTCCCACCACCTTCGTATGGGCCGACGACAGGCACACCGACGCCAACATCATCGGCCATGTAATCGATGCCGACGAGAAGCAGCACCTCCCACACGTGGTCATACGCGTGCTCGGCACCACCATCTCCACTACCACCGATGCTACGGGACACTATTTCTTCAAGAACCTGCCCAAGGACACCATCACTCTGGAGGTCCGCTACACGGGATTCCGCACTATCACGCGCAAGGTAGTCATCCGAAGGAACGAGACACGCGAGATAAACTTCGTCATGCAGCCCGACGACATCGACCTGGACGAGGTGGTGGTTTCCGCCAACCGCAGCGAGACAAAACGCCGCGAAG
The DNA here is from genome assembly GCA_017466325.1 of Bacteroidaceae bacterium. Lineage (GTDB taxonomy): Bacteria > Bacteroidota > Bacteroidia > Bacteroidales > Bacteroidaceae > Physcousia. Next base: position 47,020 of record JAFTUK010000006.1, read on the forward strand.
CGCCAAACCTGGTGAATGTGCTGGACGGCAAGGAGTTCGAGACCACCCAGTCCACCTGTCTGGCACAGGGGCTCAACTTCCAGCCCGGCGTGCGCACCGAGGACAATTGCCAGAACTGCGGTTTCACACAGGTACGCATCAATGGTCTGGATGGTCACTACTCTCAGATCCTCATCAATTCGCGCCCCATCTTCTCCGCCCTGACCGGAGTGTACGGTCTGGAGCAGATTCCTGCCAACATGATAGAGCGCGTGGAGGTGGTGAGAGGCGGCGGCTCTGCCCTCTATGGCGCATCTGCCATAGGCGGTACCATCAACGTCATCACCAAGGACCCCTTGCACAACTCTGCCGAGGTGGGACACACGCTCATGAACATCGGGGGGAGTTCATCTTTTGAGAACGTTACCACGGCCAATGCCTCGCTGGTAACGGACAACCGCAAGGCCGGCATCTTCCTGTACGGACAGATACGCAACCGCGACGAATATGACCACGACGGGGACGGCTACACGGAACTGCCCGGCATGAAGAACAAGACCCTTGGCTTCAACTCCTTCCTGCGCCTTAGCACCAACTCGCGCCTGACCCTGGAATACCATGGCATCAACGAGTTCCGCCGTGGCGGCAACCTGATGGAGCAGCCTCCTCACATGGCCAACATTGCCGAGCAGACAGAGCACGACATCCATGGCGGCGGTCTGGGCTACGACTTCTTCAGCGACAACACCAAGCACCACCTGAATGCCTACTTCTCCTTCCAGTACACCAACCGCGACAGTTACTACGGCGGCATCGGTTCCGGTTCGCCAGAAGAGGTGGAGGCGGCAAACCTGGCCTATGGCAATACCAAGGACTTTACCTATGTGCTGGGAACACAGTATGTCTACAAGTTCGACCGTTGCCTGTTCATGCCTGCCGACCTTACCGCCGGCATAGAGTACAACTACGACGGTCTGGACGACGTCATCCTGGGCTACAACCGCAACTTCAACCAGGACATCCACATTACCAGCGCCTTCCTGCAGAACGAGTGGAAGAACAAGCAGTGGAGTTTCCTCGTTGGCGGCCGTCTGGACAAGCACAACCTCATTGACAATGTCATCTTCAGCCCCCGTGTAAACCTCCGTTACAACCCCACGGAGTCTGTGAACCTCCGTGCCTCCTATGCCGGCGGTTTCCGCGCGCCACAGGCTTTCGACGAGGACCTGCACGTGGGGGTGGTAGGCGGAGAACGCCTCGTCACCGTGCTGGCCGACAACCTGAAGGAGGAACGCTCACATAGTTTCAGCCTTTCTTCCGACATGTACTTCCGCTTCGGCAACGTGCAGACCAACTTCCTCGTGGAGGGCTTCTATACCAAACTGAACAACGTATTTGCCCTCCGCAAACTTAGCGGCACGGATGCACAGGGCAATATCGTGCAGGAGCGCTACAATGCCTACGGGGCACACGTCTATGGTATGAACCTCGAGGCACGTGCCTCCCTGACCAAGTGGTTCCAGTTGCAGGCAGGCTTCACCCTGCAGCGCAGCCAGTACGACCGCGAGATAGTGTGGAACGAGGACGTCCCCGACCAGAAGACAAAGCGCATACTGCGCAGCCCCGATGCCTACGGATACTTCACCGCATCGCTGACACCCATACGCAACCTCACCGTTGCGCTGACCGGAAACTACACCGGCAGCATGCACATAGGCCACAATGCAGGTTCCGGCACTCCTGTTCCCGAGATTGTGGAGACTCCTGCTTTCATGACTCTGAATGCCAAGGTAAGCTACGAAATGTCCATCGTGGATTCCTTCCGCATGCAGATAAGCGGTGGTGTGCAGAACATTGCCAATGCCTATCAGAACGACTTCGACCAGGGCTGGGAGCGCGACTCCGACTACATGTACGGTCCCAGCACTCCCCGCAGTTACCACCTCGGTGTGAAACTTATTTATTAGGAAAACAATCTACCGCCATACATACAGGAGGGTGTGCCTTTTTGACACACCCTCCTATTCTCTCTAAAACCCAAATCGGGCAATAGAGTATTACTTTTTCCGCTTAATATAATAGCACGATTATGGTATATTGACATGTACTAAATAAGTTGACACAACAAAAAAGTCATGTCACTTTGCAAAGGTTTTGATACCAACAAGCAAAAGGTAATTAATATACATATATTCTTAGACATCGGTTGTGTTCAGTTTAGGGTTTATATGTATTTGGTTATTCAAATCCTCTTCTTTGGTTGCTTGCTAAACTTATATCCAATGGTGAAGAGAAAATAGGAAGGCAGAGTTACGGAACGTGTTTCACGGATACCCTGCTCGTTCATCACGTATGCAATGCTCTTGTGCTGGCGGAGCAGGTCAACTGCCGTCAGCCTAAGGTCTATTTTATTATTCCATACTGACTTAGACAAGGTTACATCCCATTGGCATGCCAGTTTGTTCAAATCCTCGCCGGAATATCCTTGACGCTTTACCAGCTCGAAATCCGTATCAATGTATATGCCTGCTACTATTGGGGCTGAAATCCATAAACCGGCGGTATATTCCAACGCATTCTGGTAGTCGGCATTAGACATGCTGCCCAAAGGCCGGCGCCATCCAATACCTGCGGAAAGAGTATATTCCACATTTTTGTACATTCCCCATAGACTCAGAGGAACGTTTATGTAAAGTTCATCGTTGTTGATTAGCGATTGCTTCCCTGCTTCTCCATCGAAAGTGTAGTTCTTCATTCTACGGAATGAGGTGTTCAATTTCCACCTGAACGAATTATCCTGATTAAACAAGGGAAGCTTAAAGGAATGGGCACCTGACGAATTCAAACTTACATCCCAGGTTCCATCTATATTGATTGGCATGTATGTATATACTCCCGATTCGTAACTATATGAATTGACAATCCTATTGAAGTACATATTGTATTTCAGGTCCATATCCATGCTGAATGGAAACTTCCAATACAGGCGTGACTTCCAGGTCATAGGCGACTTAAGATTGGCATTACCCTTGTATATATTTATTCTGTCTGATGTCAGCGGAAGGTCTATAAGTTGGGTAGCTTCTGGAAGATTGTGCGTTAGCGAACTGGAAAACTGCACCTTCCATGACGTGATATTAAGTATTTGCCCCTTCCATTTACTATATGTAACAGTAAGCGATGGTTCATAGAAAAGGGGATTTTGCTTCAGGCATGTATCTACGGTGTAACGTGTATACATTGTGCTACGGTCAATGAAAGATAGAGGCAGATCCAACTGTATTTCCGTATGTAGTTTCTTCTCCGGATTCCTGTGGTCATAATAGTAATCAACACCTGCTGTATATCTGTTCTCTGACATTTGGCGATTGTAGCTGTTCTCGTCATCTGCCATGGACGAAGCAACATCAGTTATCGTTTCCCTGTCGTTGTCGCGGTTGAACCGATATCCTGCATAAAACTTCAAAGTTGTATTGTAAAATAGACGCGAAGTCTTATATGACAGGTCGGCCTTTGCCCCTATGTGACTATTGGGGCGGAGTATAGTTTCAGTAATGTCGCTTTGGCTAAGTTCCGTTTGCCATTTCAGATAGTTCTCAAACCGCTCCGCATTGTGCTTGCTTTGATTGTAATCTACTCCTGCACTGACGTCAATAATGTCGCTATTGAAAACATTTTTTGCAAAGGCAATATCCTGCGACATACCATAGGACTTCGTCCTGCTGCTCTGCAGACGCTTGCGTGCCATAATCATAGAAGGGTCGTTTACAGCAACACCAATATTGAAGAGTGAATCCAGCACTTCTATTCCCTGTTGCCGCGTATCTGCACCTGACTCGTAGTATCGCTCTTCGTTGTTGTCCCTGCTGCTGTTTATGTGCAGTTTCGTTGTGCCCTCCATCCAGAAAGGCATCTTCAGTGTGTATGTGTTCGATACCGTAGCACCGAGGTTACGGCTGACATTCCAGTTCTGACTTGTACTGAATGTGCTTGTTTCGTTATGGTAAATCTCGGCAAACTCGTCACATCCCTGTTCCGGCCTTTTCCTATCGAGCTGAAGTGTCAGCACATTCTTGTTGCGCTTGTTGTCCGTCAGCAATTCGGCTGCCAGCAGTTGCTTGTCGGTCCTTCCGTCTCTTGAATTATAATAATGATAGTTTCCGTTGAACGAATAGCTGCTCATGTTCAGGTTGTTTGCACCACCCACAACAGCAAGGCGTGACACATCGGTAAACCGTAGCCCGAACAAACGTGCAAGATAACTCTTTTCCGTACCACCACCGGCTTCCACGTTGGCCATATAGCCTTTGCTATATTCCTTTTTCAGAATAACATCCATCACATAATCCTTCCTGGCACTTTCGTCACCTAATGCCACCGCCTTTTCCGTGGTCTGCTCATATACTTTAATATTCTGAACTGTGTAGTATGGCAGGTTTTCCAGCATTATATGGTGGTTACCCTTAAAGAAATCCTTGCCATTGAGCAACAGGTTTTCCACCTTCCTGCCATTGACAAATATCTCACCCTGTCTGTTCAGTTCTACTCCTGGCATCTGGCGTATTAGGTCGTCAAGCATACTGCCGTTGGCCAGATTGAAAGCATCAGCATTGTATACCAGCGTATCCCCCTTATAGTACATCTTCACCTTGGTGGCTGTTACCGTCAGTTCCTCTAAAGTCCGTTCTGTCAGTGTGTTCCTCTTCTTCATGAACAAATCCGGAACTCTATGGAATTGAGTCTTGCCTACATATCTGAGCGAGTGACTGCTGTAATGCGTCCTATAACCTGGAGAAGTAATCTTTATTATTGGTGTCCGATAAAAGTTTAAAAGTGTATAAGAGTGTGTCTCAATCGCAGTATTTATGCGGTTGAGATTTCTTTTTTCAAATTCCAAGCCCCCAATTCAGAAAAGAGTTAATTGATGTGGCGAAATTTCATCAAA
>JAFTUK010000026.1 GCA_017466325.1 Bacteroidaceae bacterium
GACCGCCAGGGTGTTCCCGTGGCTATCGACATCAGCGGCAAGGAGGGCAGGAACAAGATTACCGACAACTCCAACTTTTTCGTGCTCGGCCCAAGCGGAAGCGGCAAGTCGTTCCACATGAACAGCGTCGTGCGCCAACTGTGGGAGCAGGACACCGACATAGTGATGGTCGATACGGGTAACTCCTACGAGGGCCTTTGTGAATACGTCGGCGGCAAGTACATCAGTTACACAGAGGAGCATCCCATCACCATGAATCCCTTCCGCATCAAGCGCGAGGAACTGAACATCGAGAAGATTGGTTTCCTGAAGAACCTCATCATGCTCATCTGGAAGGGGACGCAGGGCGAGATTTCCAAGACCGAGGACAGGCTCATCGAGCAGGTCATCACGGAATACTACGACGGCTATTTTCAGAAGCGTAGCATTCAGGAACTGAGCTTCAACACCTTCTACGAGTTCAGCACCAGGCGCATCCCTGAGATTTGCGACGAGAACGGGCTGCACGGCATCGACCTGTCGGCCTACAACTACCTGATGAAGGACTTCTACAAGGGCGGCAACCATGAGCGTACATTGAACGAGTCGCTGGACTCCACGCTCTTCGACGAGACTTTCATCGTCTTCGAGATAGACAGTATCAAGGACGACCCGCTGCTGTTCCCGTTGGTGACGCTCATCATTATGGACACCTTCATCCAGAAGATGCGCATCAAGAAGAACCGCAAGTGCCTGGTCATCGAGGAGGCATGGAAGGCCATAGCCTCGCCCATGATGGCAGAGTACATCAAGTATCTCTACAAGACTGCCCGTAAGTTCTGGGCCAGCGTCGGCGTGGTGACGCAGGAGATCCAGGACATCATCGGCAGCCCCATTGTCAAGGAGGCCATCATCAACAATTCCGACGTGGTGATGTTGCTCGACCAGAGCAAGTTCCGCGAACGGTTTGACGACATCAAGGCCATCCTCGGACTGACCGATGTCGATTGCAAGAAAATCTTTACCATCAACCGACTGGAGAACAAGGAGGGTCGCAGCTTCTTCCGCGAAATCTTCATCCGCCGTGGCAGCGTCAGTGCCGTCTATGGCGTGGAGGAACCGCACGAGTGCTACATGACCTACACCACGGAACGCGCCGAGAAGGAGGCCCTGAAACTCTACAAACGCGAATTAAGTTGCAACCACCAGCAGGCCATCGAAGCCTACTGCCGCGACTGGGAACGCTCCGGCATCGGCAAGTCCCTTCCTTTCGCGCAGAAGGTGAACCAGACAGGACATGTGCTGAACATCAGGGGAAAGACTTGAAGAAGACTGTGCCGTAAGTTCCGATTTCAGAAATCCGAACCGTCCGACAGCCTCGTTGAGGTCGGATTTCAGGAATCCGAGACCGCCGACCGACATTCCTGCCCCGATTTCAGGAATCCGAGGTTCCCGTCCTAAAATGCGCCTTCGGATAAGGCTCAGATAAAGAAACAAAACCATCAGATAGACAGATGCGAAAGAAAGTACAAATCATGCTGCTGCAACTCTCCCTGCTTCTCCCCGTGAGTGTCAGGGCGCAGTATTACAGCGTCAACTACGATGCCAAGACCGTGGCCGCTATGACCGCCGCCTTCGGTACGGAAGCCGCCACTGAGGCATACTATGCCCAGCAGGTGGCTAAAATCCGTGAGCACTACCAGGCAGCGGAAGTGGCAGCCGCCGGCATCTTCGCATCCAAGTATCTCGACCGCAAGGCGCTGACCCACCTCGGACTCTGGAGCAGCAGCACAGAGAATTACTACTACCGCCGTATCTACCATCTGGTGTCTGCCAAGATCATGCCTAAGATATGGACGGTGGCGGGCATGATGCTGAAGTCACCGCAGAACGCCCTCTATTGGGGCAGTTACCTCTACAAGGTTTGCGACGAGACCAAGACGCTGTGCTACCAGTTCGAGTCCATCGTCACCAACAGCACACTGTCCTTCCGCGACATCGCTTTTCTCGAAGTCAATCAGGAACTGGTTTCCCTGCTGAAGCTCTCGGAACTTGGCGGCACGGACTGGAAAGCCGTGCTCGACAACTTCGGGAACATCGGCGAGAACTTCACAAAGGAAAACCTGCAGGCCGACCTCGATAACCTCTATCGCATGGGCGTAAGCCTCGCCTCTGCCGGTGCGGAGAACCTTGTCGGTGCCATCCTCCAGGGCAGCAACTTCAGCAGTACCATCTACGAGCAGGTCGGCTCGGTCATCACCGTGGCAGACAATGTGGCGACGCTGTATAATGACCTTAACCAGAATTTGGGCGGGACGCTCCTGAACTTCATCGGTGGAGAGCAGGGCATCGCCAACCTCTTCAACCTCTCCAACTACAATGCCACGGCATGGCTCACCGACTATGCCCGTGAGGGGATGGGACAGTACTACACCCAGCGTTGGTACATCTACCGCGTGGATCAGGGGAGTGTGTCACTCTGCGACTACTATCCCCCGACGGACGATAATAGCATTCTCTACGGCGACCATTGGTATCGCATAGACACCCGCGACCCCAACTTTTACCCGAGCAGCAGCCAATGGGAAGCCATCCTTCAGAACTCCGAGAACCATGCAGGATGGAGCCGAAGCCGTGTGCAGCAGCTGAACAACAGCCACGATGGATTCACCTACAGCATCCGCTACTATAGCAGTGCCTACATCCTCAGCAAGTCAAGGAGCGGACAGTACGGCAAGGCCTACGCCTACGAAATCCACGTCACCAAGAGCTGGTACAACCGTGAAGTCAAGTATGAGGATGTCTTTGACTCCTACACGATGGATCTTTCCACCTTCAAGGCAGGACTGAACGCCCGCCTTGCCGACTACAACGACAACGAGGACGGCTACACCTACTACCTCGGCAGCGACAGCAAACACTACTACCAGACCACCGACGCACAGAAGCTGAAAGGCTGCGAAACCGCCACCATCAGCGTCACTTGCCACGACGGCACGAAACTCGGCGAGGGCAGCACCCAGTACAAATGCTCCTCCTGCGGCGGCTCCGTCAACGAACACACCAAGCAGTGCGCCATGTCCACCTCCGTCTCGGAGGGCAGTCTGGACACCTCGGAACTCGACGGTCAGATAGCTGACGCACAGAGTCAGATTGCCTCCTTGCAGTCGCAAATCAACACACTAGAGAACGAGAACGCCGAACTCATCCGCAAAATATCTTCTGCCAGCGTGGAGGATGCTGCCACCTACCGCCAGCAGTACAATGCTAACAAGGACAGGATTACACAACTGAAAGCGCAACTCAGTGACTGGCAGGGCAAATTGTCAGACCTCCAGCAAGCCAAGGCAGAGGCAGCAGAGGGCGAGGCGGCACAGACTGATGACTACTACCGCATCCCTGCCATCATGCAGGACTGCAAGACCGCCTACAACCTGACATGGAACGGCAGCGGCGCATGGGGCGGCAACACTTTCACACGTACCGCCACCATGCCCAACATCAACGGCACCATCACCTTCAAGGCTACCGTCTCAATCGCCCGCCGTCCCAAATACTTCCTTGGCATCAAGATACACCGTGCCATCGTGCAGATCAGTTGGGAACTGACTACGGAGTACAGCGATACGCAGGTGGTGGCTGTCATGGAACTCGACCCCGACAAGTCCGATGCGGAAAAAGCCGCAGAGGTCAATGCCAAGATTACCGAGACGGCACGGGAGTTTCCGGGATGTGAGGTGTCCGTGGAATATGCCAGGAGCGAACCGGCTCAGACGGATGACACCGAAGACACCTATCATCTGCTGTGGTCAAGTGACCGTCTGGAGATTGCCCGGCAGATAGACACACGGCTCACCAACATCTACGCCGACCTTGTGTCCCTGGAGAAGATGATGACCTACAAGCATGACATCATCGACATACTGAAAGCCGTCCTGCCTTACATCAACGAGGATGACGGACGCAGGCTGACACTGGTGGAGCAGTGCCGCAAGCGTTGGCTCCGCAATGCCGCCAACAGCAAACATTCGGACAGCTATAGTGGAAAATACGAAGAAGACAGGGAGGACGAAGAAGATGAATAGACACAATGCCTTATATATCATCATCGGGCTGTTGCTGATGTGCCCGACCGTGGCACATGCCCAGCTCGGTTTCGACATCGTTTCTGTGGAAGCCTACATCAACGACCACAAGCAGCAGCGCAGCCTCCTGTTGGTGCGTTCCACTTTGGAGGCCAGCAATAAACTCCTACACGACTACAGCAAGGATGCCAATGTCGATTACAAAGACCTCAATGCCCAACTCGACAAATACACCCGTGCCTTCGACGTGATAGATATCCTCTACCAGACGCTGCGCACATCGCTCAACGTCTATTCCACCTACGAGACAGTCAGCGAACGCATCGGCGACTACAAGGACATGCTCACCGCCTACAACGAGAAATGTCTGAGCCGTGGCAACATCGTCAGCACCGATACGCTCATCATCACCATCAACCTGCGGATGCTTCAGAAAGTGGCAGACGAAGGGGACAACCTCTACAAATCCGTCAGTGACCTCGTGCTCTATGCCACGGGTGCCGCAGCCTGCAGCACCTCCGACCTGCTGCTGGTGCTGAACAGCATCAACACCTCGCTTGACAACATCCGCATCCACCTGAACAAAGCCTACTTCGAGACCTGGCGTTACATACAGGTGCGCATCGGCTACTGGAAGCGGCAGGTCTATCGGGCCAAGACCAAGCGCGAAATCATCGACGAAGCCTTCGGGCGTTGGCGCGGAGCAGGAATGCTGGACTACTAATGAGAATCCGATTATCAACAAATACAGACAAGGAAGATATGATAAAGCATTTCAAAAAGAAACAAGGACTTTTGGCCGTCCTGCTGGTTTCATCAATGACTGCCATGGCACAGTCATACGTGACCTACAACCACGACGATGCCAAGATGAACCAGATTACCGTTCAGGAAATCGGTTCTGGCGGTCTCACCCCCGCCTTTTACTATGACGTATTCCATCGCAGTTATCAGCGGTCGGCAGCCTCTAAGAACAAACTTAGCTTCCGTAGTCTGGCGGGTGTCGCCGCCTACCAGCAGATAACTGATGCCGAACAGGTGGACTCCGCACTCACCAAGCGTGCGGAGATCGAGGCGCTGAACGTCGCCGACCGCACGGGCGGTACCCTCGATGTGGCATGGCTGGCCGAGGGCAGCAAGCTCACAGCCAAGATGCAGGATTTCCAGAACAACATCAACCGCATTGTCGGAGCCGGTGGCACATTCCAGGAAAAGGAACGCTGGACGGAATACTACAACGTCTATCACTGTGCCATCCAGGCCACACAGGATGCCTATATGCCCAATGCCCAGCGCAAGAAGCAGTACCTGCGCATCTATAAGGATGTCAGCAGACAGAACGAGACACTGATAGCTTACCTGATACAGCTGAACAGCCGTCAGAAGACAGCGGAACTGCTGTCAGCGACCAATGAACGAACCACCCACAAGGCCGCCTTTGCCACCCAAGCCCATAACCGTTGGCGCGAAGCCGCATGGAAGGCCGTATCACATAACGACGAATAGACAATGGCAGACAGCAATATCCTTTCAGACTTCGGCATCAACATCCTCGAAGAGGAGATTGATGATGTCATCTTCCAGACCAACGAGTTCCTGACCGATGCCACCTTCACTGGCTCACAGGGGCCATTCTGGTGGATTCTCCAGATGTGCATGGCATTGGCAGCCCTCTTCTCCATCGTCGTGGCGGCAAGCATGGCCTACAAGATGATGGTCAAGCATGAGCCATTGGACGTGATGAAACTCTTCAAGCCCTTGGTCATCAGCATCATCCTCTGCTGGTGGTACCCTCCGGCAGACACGGGCATGACCAACAGCGGCAGTTCCTGGTGCTTCCTCGATTTCCTTTCCTACATCCCCAACAGCATCGGTTCCTACACCCATGACCTCTATGAGGCAGAAGCCACGCAGATAGAGGATAAGTTCGAGGAAGTGCAGCAGCTCATCTATGTCCGCGACACCATGTACACGGCATTGCAGGCACAGGCTGATGTCGCCCACAGCGGCACGTCAGATCCGAACCTTGTGGAAGCCACCATGGAGCAGACGGGAGTGGATGAAGTCACCAACATGGAAAAGGATGCTTCGCGCCTGTGGTTCACCTCACTGACGGCAGGAGCCGTGGTAGGCATCGACAAGATTGTCATGCTCATCGCCCTCATCGTGTTCCGCATCGGCTGGTGGGCAACCATCTACTGCCAGCAGATTTTGTTGGGTATGCTCACCATCTTCGGGCCTATCCAGTGGGCGTTCTCCCTATTGCCCAAATGGGAAAGTTCGTGGGCGAAATGGCTCACACGCTACCTGACCGTCCATTTCTACGGTGCCATGCTCTACTTCGTGGGCTTCTACGTCCTGTTGCTTTTCGACATCGTGCTCTGCATACAGGTGGAAAACCTTGAAGCCATCACGCAGAGTGAACAGACGATGGCGGCCTACCTCCAGAACTCGTTCTTCTCGGCGGGCTATCTCATGGCAGCCAGCATTGTGGCACTTAAATGTCTGAACCTCGTTCCCGACTTGGCTGCATGGATGATACCTGAAGGTGATACCGCCTTCTCCACTCGTAACTTTGGCGAAGGTGTGGCACAACAGGCCAAGATGTCCACACAGGGAATGCTCGCAAGGGTCATGTAAACAGTTGAATCACTAAACAGATATGCAATGGTAATCAAGAATCTCGAAAACAAAATCAAGTTGGTGTTGATTGTGTGCAGCCTTTTTCTCACGAGCTGCGTCATCATCAGCATAGCCAGCATCTGGACGGCACGTGTCATGGTCACGGATGCCCAGCAGAAGGTTTATGTCCTGGATGGCAACGTGCCGATTCTCGTCAATCGAAGCACGATGGAAGAAACATTGGATGTGGAAGCAAAGAGTCACATTGAGATGTTCCACCACTACTTCTTCACACTCGCCCCCGATGACAAGTACATCAAGTACACGATGGAGAAAGCCATGTACTTGGTCGATGAGACAGGCTTGGCTCAGTACAACACCCTGAAGGAAAAAGGCTTCTACTCCAACATCATGGGCACGAGTGCCGTCTTCAGCATCTTCTGTGACAGCATTAAGTTCGAAAAGGACAAGATGGAGTTCACCTACTACGGTCGCCAACGCATCGAGCGACGCACAAGCATCCTGACACGTGAACTGGTGACGGCAGGACAGCTGAAGCGTGTCCCCCGGACGGAGAACAACCCGCACGGGCTGTTGGTTGTAAATTGGCGCACTCTGCTCAACAAGGACATAGAGCAGAAGACGAAACTTAGCTATTAGGAGGGCTTGGCAATGGGAAACTTCAAGAAAATGCTTTTCGGGGAGAAGATGCCCGACAAGAACGACCCGCAGTACAGGGAACGCTACGAAAAGGAAGTGGGGGCAGGCCGCAAGTTTGCCAAGACCATGCGGATTGACCGTCTGGCTGTCTGCATCCAGTCTTTCGCCAACAGCCACCGCAGGAGGTTTCTCTGCCTGGTGTTCGGCTTTGTCATCCTGAGTTTCGGCTTCAATATGTACCGCATCGTCCATGCTGGCAGCGCATCCCACGACAAGTCCACTGCCACACAGCGGCAGGAGCAGATGCTGGAACGACGGCACCAGAAACTCAGAAAGACGCTCGATGCTGCCCACTGCGCACCTCCGGGCATATTGTCAAAAAAGAATGATAATCAAACAAAATAGCATACGAACATGGAAATATTCAAGAAGATCAACATCAGGCAGCCCAAGTACATGCTGCCACTTATCCTCTACTTTCCGTTGCTGATTGCCGGTTATCTCATCTTCGACATCTTCGATACGGAGGTGGCAGAAGTTCCCGATGCCAACATGCAGACCACGGAGTACCTGAATCCCGAACTGCCCGATGCGCAGATGAAAGGTGACGGCATCGGCGGCAAGTACGAGAGTATGCTGAAGTCCTACGGCAGGATTGACGACCTTTCAGCCGTTGACAACATCGACCGCTATCAGGAAGACGAGAAGGAGGAATACGAGTCAAAGTATTCCGATGAGGAACGCGCCCAACTGCAGAGCGAGGAGGAGCGCAAACTGGCAGAGATGCAGGAGCGTCTTGCACAGAGTGCCCGTCAGGGACAGGAACTGAACGCGACAGGCATGACCGACGAGGAGCGTCTTGCCCGTGCCTCGCAGCAGGAGCAGGAGGCGATGGACGAACTGAACCGTGCCCTTGCCTTGGCAAGGATGCAGGGAGCAGCAGAGGCAACGCCGCCGGCAAAGCCAGACAGCCATGAAAGCCATACAGACAAGGGAAATACTGAAGGACAAATCAGCGTCAACGAGAACAGCCGCCATGCCATCGACGAGAACGAAGAACCGCAGGAGGTGGTGAAGAAACTGAAGGTCACATCCGACTACTTCAACACCCTTACGCAGAACGAGCCGGAAGCAAGTCTCATCAAGGCCATCATCGATGAGGACATCAAGGCCGTCGATGGTTCCCGTGTCCGTCTGCGCCTTTTGGATGACATCGAGATGGGCGGGCGTGTCCTGCCCAAGGGCAGTTACCTCTATGCCATCATGAGCGGCTTCGGCAGCCAGCGTGTCAAGGGAACTATCAAGAGCATCCTCGTCGGTGACGAACTGGTGAAGGTCAGTCTTTCCCTCTATGACACCGATGGTCTTGAAGGTCTCTATGTCCCCTCCAGCAACTTCCGCGAGACATCAAAGGACGTGGCTTCCGGGGCAATGAACGGTAACATGAACATGGGCAATACCGCCACAGGCAACAGCCTCTCCCAATGGGGTATGCAGGCCATGACCAATGCCTATCAGAAGACTGCTAACGCCATCAGCAAGGCCATCAAAAAGAACAGTGCCAAGCTGAAGTACGGCACGTTTGTCTATCTGGTTAATGGAAAAGAGAAGAAGAACGATTAAATCATGAACAATATGAAGACAACCCAGAAAATCGGGGCACTCCTGATGTGTGCCCTCTCTGCCCTGCCCATGAAGGCACAGCAGACCTATGAGGACATGGAACTCCTCACCGTGAACGAGCAGGTCACGACCGTCATCACCGCCAGCGAACCCATCCGTTTCGTGGACATCTCCACGGACAAGGTGGTGGGCGACCAGCCCATCAGCAACACCATCCGTCTGAAGCCCAAGGAAGGTGCCGATGTGCATGAGGACGGTGACGTGCTGGCCATTGTCACCATCGTGACGGAACGCTACCGCAGCCAGTATGCGCTCATCTACACCACACGCCTGCAGGAAGCCGTGGCCGACAAGGTGATACAACCGACGGAGAAGATTGCCTACAATAATCCTGCCGTCAGCCTCTCCACCGAGGATATGACGCGCTTTGCCCGTCAGATATGGTCATCCCCGGCCCGTGTCCGTAATGTCAGCACGAAGATGCACAGGATGGTCATGCGCCTGAACAACATCTACACCATCGGTGAATACTTCTTCATTGATTTCTCCATTGAGAACCGCACGAACATCCGCTTTGACATTGACGAGATGCGTTTCAAGCTGACCGACAAGAAACAGTCGAAGGCCACCAATGCGCAGATGATAGAGCTGACACCGGCCTTGCTGCTCGACCCCTCGCAGTCATTCCGCCACGGCTACCGCAATGTCGTGGTGCTGAAGAAGATGACCTTCCCCAATGACAAGGTGCTGACCATCGAGGTGGCCGAGAAGCAGATCAGTGGCCGACTGATACACCTTGACATCGACTATGAAGACGTATTGAACGCCGATTCGTTCAACAAGGTTTTATTGAAGGAGGAATGACCATGAAGAGACTGCTTTTGACCTTACTCGTGGCTGCAACCTCCGTCACCGTGTCTTTTGCCCAGAGCCATTCCGACCGTATATCCTTCGGCATGGGCGCACTCTATGAGCGCGGACTGGATGCCACGCTTTCATGGGAACATGAGACCAAATATCACAATGCCTGGGAGTATTTCGTGAACGGCTACCTGAAATGGGAGGATTGTGCGTCGTGCGGCCATGTCTGCCCGGAGTCCTTCTGGCACAGCTACAACACCTGGGGGCTGGGCATCGCCTATAAACCCTGTGTGGTACGTGGGCGTAACCATTACGGCAATCTGCGCATCGGTGCTTCGGGCGGCAGCAACACCCACGACTTCCTTGCCGGCATCCATGTGGGCTATGAACACAACTATGCCCTGCGTCACGGCTGGCAGCTGTACTGGCAGACCAAGTGTGACCTGATGGTGCCTAATCACAAGGACTTGTTTCGGACGGGCATCGTCATCGGCTTCAAGATTCCTACCAAATAACCATACTAAAGTGTACAAGCAATGAACAAGACAAAGAAATACATTCACGGATTGCTGAAGGCATTAGCCATCGGCATCCTGCTAACCTCCTGTGATGCCCACATTGAGTTTCCCGACACCAACATGCAGCCTTGCCACATCCTCTGCACGGACGGCAAGGTCGTGACTATCGACCAGTGCGAAGCGCAGGGGAGGTCGCCCATCGGCGTGGTGTTCTACGTCAATCAGGGCGGCAGCGAGGAGCATGAAGGAACGGGCTATGCCGTCTATCTGTGGGACATCGCTCCGGAAATGTTCGCCGACTCCCTCGGTGTGAAGCAGAACACTTCGGCCAGCCTGACGAAGTACGACGGCAACGGCAACACCTTTGCCATCTACAACACGAGGGACATGGGGTCGCCTCTGGCCGATGCAGTCTTTGCCATCTGGCAATATGGGCAGAGCGCCTATATTCCATCCGTCGCACAGATGCAATTGCTCTATCGGGCAAAGGCAAGCGTCAATGCGTACATCAAGCGGTGCGGCGGCGACCCTATTCCCGATGAACCGGATAAGTGCTGGTACTGGACTTCCACCGAGGTCAGCGGACAGGAGAGTGCCAAGGCGTGGCTCTACTCCTTGTCTTCGGGTGCCATGCAGGAAACGCCCAAGGACCAGGCACACAAGGCGCGTCCCATCATCACCCTGTATCAATAAGGATTCACCCGTTTGTCATAGCAAAGCAAGATGGAAGAGACCAAGGAACTGCAGACCGCCTATAAGATATTCAGGGCTGTCATCTATATCTCACTCCTCATGGAGTTCTTCGAGTATGCCGTGGATCCGCAGCTGCTCGACTTCTGGGGCGGCATCGTCTGTGACGTGCATGACCGCGTGAAGCGGTGGTTCATCTACCATGACGGCAACCTCGGATGGAGCAAGGTGGCCACGATCCTGGTCATCTGCATCACCTGTGTGGGCACCCGCAACAAGAAGCACCTAGAGTTTGACGCACGTCGGCAGGTGTTCTATCCCATCGTGGGCGGCTTCCTGCTACTCATCCTGAGTGTATGGCTCTTCGGCCATCGGATGCAGGCCGTCCTCTACGCGCTACCTCTGAACATCTGGCTCTATATGCTTGTCAGCATCGTCGGCACGGTGCTCATCCATATTGCTCTCGACAACATATCCAAGTATCTGAAGGATGGGTTGCTGAAAGACCGCTTCAACTTCGAGAACGAGAGTTTCGAGCAGTGCCAGGAACTGCAGGAGAACAAGTACAGCGTGAATATCCCCATGCGCTACTACTATAAGGGGCGTTTCCGCAAGGGCTGGGTGAACGTGGTCAATCCCTTCCGTGGCACATGGGTTGTCGGTACGCCTGGCTCTGGTAAGACGTTCAGCATTATCGAGCCGTTCATCCGGCAACACAGCGCCAAAGGCTTTGCAATGGTAGTCTATGACTACAAGTTCCCGACGCTGGCCACCAAGCTCTACTACCACTACCAGAAGAACAAGCGGGAAGGCAACCTGCCCAAGGGCTGCAAGTTCAACATCATCAACTTCGTCGATGTGGAGTACAGCCGCCGCGTGAACCCCATTCAGCAGAAGTACATCGGCAACCTCGCTGCCGCCAGTGAGACGGCCGAGACCTTGCTGGAGTCCCTTCAAAAGGGCAAGAAGGAGGGCGGCGGTGGCAGCGACCAGTTCTTCCAGACCTCTGCCGTGAACTTCCTCGCCGCCTGCATCTACTTCTTCGTGAACTACAAGAAGGTGCCGTATGACAAGGACGGGAAACCGCTCATTGCCGAGATGATGGAGGAACCGAAAACCCACCGCCCGAAACCGACCGGGCGCGTGTACAACAGCCATGGCGAGGAAGTGGAGCCGGCCTACTGGCTTGGCAAGTACAGCGATATGCCGCACATTCTTTCGTTCCTCAATCAGGACTACCAGACCATCTTCGAGGTCTTGGAGACCGACAATGAGGTGGCTCCACTCCTTGGCCCGTTCCAGACGGCTATGAAGAACAAGGCGATGGAGCAGTTGGAGGGTATGATTGGCACCCTGCGCGTCTATACCTCCCGTCTGGCGACGAAGGAATCCTACTGGATTTTCCACAAGGACGGCGACGACTTCGACCTGAAGGTCAGCGACCCGAAGAGTCCGAGTTACCTGCTTATCGCCAACGACCCCGAGATGGAGAGCATCATCGGTGCCTTGAACGCCCTTATCCTGAACCGTCTGGTGACGCGCGTCAATACGGGACAGGGCAGGAACATCCCCGTGAGCATCGTCGTCGATGAGCTGCCCACGCTCTATTTCCACAAGATTGACCGTCTGATAGGCACGGCGCGAAGCAACAAGGTCAGCGTGGCCTTGGGCTTTCAGGAACTGCCGCAGCTGGAAGCCGACTACGGCAAGGTGGGGATGCAGAAGATCATCACTACCGTAGGCAACGTGGTCAGCGGTTCTGCCCGTAGCAAGGAAACGCTGGAGTGGCTGTCGAACGACATCTTTGGCAAGGTCGTACAACTGAAGAAGGGCGTGACCATCGACCGTGACAAGACTTCCATCAACCTTAACGAGAACATGGACAGCCTTGTCCCAGCCTCTAAAATCAGCGACATGCCGACTGGTTGGATTTGCGGTCAGGTGGCACGTGACTTCGTGGCGACCAAAACGGGACACGGCGGCAGCATGAACATACAGGAGAGTGAGGAGTTTAAGACCTCGAAGTTCTACTGCAAGACCGACTTCAACATGGCGGACATCAAAAAGGAGGAGTCGGAGTACATGCCGCTGCCCAAGTTCTACAGCTTCCCCTCCAAGGATGCCAAGGAACGCATCCTCTACAACAACTTTACCCGCGTTGACCAGGAGGTGCGCGACATGATACGTGAGATACAGGCTTTCAAGGTCAAGAATTAAACGAAATCATTAGAGCATATTTACAACCTATTGTGTGTCAGCGAATTCCATTTAAAACGGTAGAAAAGTGATTGCATAGATTCTGTAAAGGGAAGAAAAAGATGAAATTTTAATATTTTTAACTTTTGGAAACCACAAAAAGCGTCTAAGTGTGCAATGTTTGTGCAAATCGACCAGTATCATGTTAGGTAACGATGAGAGCCAGAACTGCAAGACTGTTGCTCTGGCTCTCATTATGGTATTTCCTCTTCTGTCTTCCTGGATGCTCTAACACCAAGGCGCGATTGTTGTCGCGGAACTCGGATGCTTTAGCAGTGAGGTATAATTGTCGTCGTGGAAGCATCTTTCCTCTAACTTTTCCCTTCAACATCTTCCCCTTATTCTCCTGTCTAAGTACGCCTGCTCCATTTCTTTGGAGATGTACCAATTGTTCCTTTTCTGCGACACCTGGCTGCGCAATTCCTCGAATGCTTTTCGCCACCTCTGTTGCTTCACCCATTCCGGACTTAGGTATTCCATCCTCCCCGTGGCAGCATTTATCATCTTGGCATCCGTCCAGTAAGGACGACAGCTGCCACTAATAACACTTGTAGTGTATTCATCGGTAAGGCCTTCAGCTAAAGACACCCACCGGTATAGCTTCCGCCCGTCCTTTCTTGTCACTATTTGTACTTTATGTCCGAAATACCATTGAAGTTTTAGTACTGTGGAGTTTCCGTCGTTCAGGATGATGATATCGTTGATGACCGTAAGTTTGTCATTGTAGAAGATTTCATCCTTGCTTACTGTATATGGCATCAACAGTGACGGCCTTCTCAATTTGTACATGCCTTGCCCAACCCTTACCATATCAAGATTGCCGATGCGTTCAAACTTGGGAGGAGTGTCGTAGTACGTCCTGCCTTTGCCATCCCAATACACCATCTTACCTGACGCTGACTTCCCATAGAACAAGTCACCATCCTGCTTGACGGTTCCATAGAGAGCAGCCCTTTGGTCAGAACCATGCAAGTCAATCACAGTTACCTTATTCCTATATATATAATAAGGATATGTTGCCAGAGCAAAGAATCCGTCCGAAATTCTTTAGAAGCAAGAGGGTTTACCTTTGGTGGTACCAAGAAAAGCCCTCCTGTGTTACTTACCTTACTACAATCGGAACCATACCGAACAAACATTTCGTCAAATATGATGCCGCCCATCTTCTTGCAAAGCATACCCGACCATCATGAAAGTTGGACATTTCTAAATCAGCCTTGCAAGGATTCATATCCACCCAGAAATGCTTATAAAGGTAATTATCCCACACATACTCAATGAAACTCTGCTTCATATTCTTTTTCTCAGCATCATCCACGGACTTATATTTAGCATCCTTTATAAGTTGGCTCTCACTATTTTCTAGCTTTAACTCATAATGCCAGTAGTTTAACTTTGTGGGTGAATGCTTCAGCCATATTTGACCAAGGCCATGATAGAACTTTGACTTAGTGAATTTATTCTTGACAATATCCTCTTCTAATCCATCATAGCAGTTTTGGACTTGAATTGCCTCGTCCTTTCTCTCAAACTTCCTCTGATAATCAACAGGCTTTCTGTGTATAAGTTTTGCTTTATATACCATCAAGCATGAAGCCTTTGGCTGTATTACCCTACCACAAAAACTCGGGGCATTTATCAACCCACCCTTCCAATCATCATCAGGCGACTTCATTTTCACATCAAGCATCGCGGCTTGTAATGGAAATGAAAGCCTCAGCATAGTCGTTGACAGGTTCGGAATTCTGCTTATAGTCTCGTCCCGTAGCGTAGAGTCTGCACGGACAATACAGGTGTTGTCCGACATACGCCTTATGTCATCAACACTAAACTCCCTATCAACCCTACGCGCAACGGAGAAATCACCATGCGTCAACAACTCGTCCACATTCACATCTGGATTTAATCCCGTATAGGGAACCATACATGAAGGGTAGCATGCCATTTTCATCAACATCACAGGGCTTTTAGTTCCATCATAATTTCAGAAACCTTAGGCATCAACTCACTCATAGGCATTTCGTCAATGACTAATGTTTCATGATTTCGGGCTATTGTAAACATCACATCATCAGACATCTCGTCTGTGCGCTTTGCTACTGAAAGGAAAATTCCTTTCTCCAAATTCAAGTTGAAGTCTATCATTCCTTTCTTTCGGCTCACATCCACAAAAGCGTCCTTGATGGTCAACTGACTTAGAGGACCAGCCATTGTCTTAAACATTGACATGAATTCACCAATATCTTGCTGCCCCTTACCAAAATTCTCAGAAAACGATTTGAAAAGGGATACGAAGGTTTCTTGGCGTTGCAACCAAGCCGCAGTAGGCTGCACTTTTACATTTACAATTTCTTGCCCCAAAGTAATCCGCTGAAAAGTGTAATGTGACCTTTCAAAAAATTCCATTTGGCTTTTCTTGAAATGGTCATCACCAAGATTTGATTTGTATGCGCCTGCGGAAATTGGTGTAACAAAGAGCATAATAGCAAGACCAGCGACTTTTAACTCATAACCAATCTTTCTCTGGGGCGCATTATACAATTGTGATAAGCTCCCAAAACCACCATCTGAGGTTAAAGTTGTGTATCCTATATTATTACTCTTTTCCATTTTCCATTATTTTTATAACATTTTCGCTTATACAACCCATAAAGACATTGAATAAATCCATATTCATCTTCTTCAATTCTACATCAAGGTTTCCAAGGTCTATGCCACCATCAGGATTGTATTGTTCGTCAATATCCAGTATTAAACGATAGCGATTTTCAGCCTCGGGTGCTTTAAGGAAAACAGTTCTAAGGTTTAATTGATGTGCATCCTCAGTCCATCTTTGCTTTATCATATTAGGCATCTGGCTCTCATCACCTTCTAACCCCACGAGATTAGAGCCTGTCAAACTAAGATATTTCTGTGAAAAGAAATGTTTGCGGACCTCGGCTTCTACGGGAGATTTACCCTTTCCCGTCTCAATTTGGAACACATCTATCTTTCTTATACCAAGTTGATTGATTGTGTTGCGGCCTACCACATCTGTAACAAAATCTTTCAACTTGTATGCGTGGGGTATAACAGAATCCGCAAAGTTTCTATAGCCATCGCCACTTATATGTGCTTGTATCCTACCATTATCAAAGATAAAGGCCAGTCTGTTATCACTACGATTGACAACGATAGCCTTTTTGAAAAGGCCATCCATTGGCGACACCGAGAACAAGGCGCGGGTAAACTTCTCCCACTGTTCAAGATGTAAATTAGCATCCTCGACAAGTGGGAAAGTCATACCAACCACAGTCGAAGCCAGAAAAGTATTCTGGAACTGCCTATAATCAGCAGAATCAAATGGTAGATTCTTCATACAGTTCTATATATTTTGTCACAAAAATATTAATACTTCTATCTATTATCACACAAAATAGCGCCAGTTGTACTATTTTGAGATCTTATGTAAGTAAGTTTAACGCCATTTATAATAATATAACGTTATTATCTAGCATTTTATTGTTTTCTTTGCATCATTTCTTCCCTCAGACTTCCATCTGTATTGATTATCCCTCTTATTCTTTATGTAGATGACAATATAACTGAAAGAGTTCATTTATATGAAGTATATGTTTCTTGCTACAATCAGAGAAGAGTGATCTTTCATTATCAGGAAAATGCATATTACCATAATGGAGACTAAGAATAGCCGCCATTCGAAGAAGTGTATTACGACTATAGAGTTTTAATGTAGCAGGTATATCAATGGGGGAGGCATCTTTGAAAAACTCACTGTATTCAAGAACTCTTCTTATATGGTATGTTGTCTGTTTAGGCATACATTGCTTTGGCTTTAGGAAATGATTATGTGTTAAGCACCCACACTCCATCATTGTCCTTACCTTCATGCTTCAGCACACCAAGTTTTTGCAAAGCTGAGAGGTCACGCTCAATGGTGCGTTGGCTCACCGTCAAAGTCTCCGACATTTGTCTGCCTGTTATTGTCGGAGATTCTTTGATGAGATTGAGGATTTTCTGCTGACGCTCAGTGAGTTTTGTCTCCGACATGTCTCCGTCATGGTCTCCGACATTCTGTGTGTCGGCAGCGGCATAGAGAATGGTCTGGAATTGAGTGGGAGTAGATTTGAAAACAGGCTTCAGTTCATCCTTGTATCCATCTAATGCTTTTGTCTCATTACAAATGCGTGTGAGTCCGCTACCTCGTTTCTCCATATAGTCAAGTTGAGCCATCACGTTTGCAAGTATGGGATTACGTCTCTCAGAAGACACATCTTTGATGTCCAAATCCTGAATCAGTAAACCATTATACATTCCGCCTGGAGATGTTACAGTGAGGCGGTCATCGTATATATCAAGATGCACTTCACCACCCATCACGGTGTAGTCACGATGGATGAAATGGTTTACCATAGCCTCCAGAACAGCACGTTCCGCATACTCAGGTTTGTTCTTTCGTCCATCAGGTAGTTTCTCCCAGCCTCTCTTGGTGTTTGACTTCACAAAGTTCATTGCTTCACGGAGCAGCATGAGGACATTGCCTGTAAACTCTGCATCATTGATAGCATCGCCCTTTTCCGTTCCATCCCATCGGGTACAATAAAGGCGAGATTGCCATAAAGGACAATCATCGGCGAACAATGCACCTGCATTCGTTAGGTGTCCTGCACCTGTCACAAGACCAAATGATAATAAATACTTCTTGTCCCATTCTTGTTTGGTGCGGTCTTTGAACGAGTTCGCCAATATCGTAAAGGAATAGTCTTCTGCTTTATAGTCTGTGTGAAGGGAATCAAAAGTTTTGTTGGAACCTTTCAGTACCAAGCGAACCATCTGTTCTGCCGTGGCAGGAAGACTTTCATCACCAATTCGAACAAATGCAATACGCTGACCATCTCCAACATAGTAATATGGGGTATAATGCCCTGCGTTGACTTTGAGTTGCATGACATGTAAACCATCTATATCATGGGGAATCATCTCCACCTCTGGCAGGGGATCCATATAGTCACGAATCCTGCTACTGATGGCCTCGCATACATGCTGCACGTCATTAAGACCTTTGACGATGCCGTCATTATCAATGCCAAAGAAAAGGGAACCACCCAGGCCATTGGCAAAGGCACTTACACTCTTCAACCAACTCTTAGGTTTCTTCTCTTCAAGCATCACCTTGAAGTCGTATGCTGTACATTCGCTTATAAGATTATTTAATTTCATCTGTTTTCGTGTCCTGATGATTGGTGTTTTGTTGTGGGACCGCCATCTGCAGGAATCTATTTGTAAGATTTGAACCTTGCATCAGATTATCATATGTTTCTTGAGCCCAAAACAAGTAATTATCCCACAAACCTGTAGAGACTTCAGCTTTTAATTCATCAAGTTTATCTTTATTAGGAGTGCCATCCTTGTGAAAGTACATGTTTGATGTTACCTGAGACTTAAATACCCAAATAGCTTTCTTCTCTCCCCATGAGTAAGATGTCAACCAAGATTCTGGATAGTATATCATCTCCTCATCCTTCTTGTATGTACTATGTGCTAATGTGTTTTCAATAAATCTCCTCGCTAAACTTCGTAAAGTTTCTATTCGTAAGTTTTCTGAAAAATATTTATCAGGATCTTCATAAAACAAATGATCACAATACCCGTGGTCTATCTGATTTTTAGCATCATCCAGAAAATCTTTGTCAATTACATCATTGTTTAGTTGAATGTTCTTGATGTCGAATGGTGTATTCACAGGTGTTTGTATAGGTAACCCTACTTTATGCAAAGCAACTATCACTGCGCGTTTTTCTGCAATATTCAGCTTAGTATTCAATTCTTGACAAGCTTTATTATAAGTGCCATTATACTTGGCGTACACTTTGATTATCTTCAATGCACGAATTGCAATGGCACGAACTTTCTTAACCTTGTTTTCTTCACGCTTAGCAAGAAAAAAAGTTCCAAAATAAGTTCCAATTAATGCACATGCAAGTGCTGTTGTAATATCAACCCACATAGGAAAATTCGAATCTGTTTAACTATAATGATTTATGTATACAGGCGTATATATATACGCCCAATATAGCCACAAAGTTAATGAATTAACTTCAGAAATGGGGAAAAAACATTGTTACAATCTCTTTATTTTATGCATTTTTAGCGAAAATTATTGGTAAAGATGGCAAAACAAGGAACTTTTGAGCCGTTTTTTGTTTATTTAATGAGGTTACATGACGAATTATCAATAAAAAATGTGTACCTTTGCCACCTCTGAATCCTTATAGCCTTCTTAGTTGCATATACGCTGATGTTGTAGGTTGCTGTGAGTTTTATCTTATTATTATAGTGTTTCTTGATGTCTGTATCCGTTATTTCAGAGACAAAATCCACACCTTCTGTCTCACTATCATACACGAGTTCACCGTTTATGTATGATATTGTAGGTATGGCACATTTTTTTTTCAGGTACTACTGGTTCGTCTCCATCGCTCAACGCAACAATTATCCCGAAGCTACTCCAAGGAGCTGTTGACTTATATTTGATTATCGCCACCGCTGGAACGTGAAGGGTTGCATATTCTGGATATGATTTATCAAAGGCAGAGGTTTCTGTTTTGGTAATTTTTCGGCAAAGCAAAACACATCTTCTATGTTTTCACATTGAGCGAAAGCATTGTTTCCAATGTCTTTGACACTCTCAGGTATTGTTACTGTTATTAGTTTCTTGCAGCCAATAAACGCCTCGCCAATAATAGTTACGCTGTTTGGTAATGCTATTGAAGTTAGGCAGCTAAATGATTTGTATTTGCAACTGGCTTTATATCAATAACTTGTATATTAAACGGTAGAATGGTGATGACGCAGGTTCTGCTGATGTAGTAGAAGATGAAGATTTGACGTTTTTAACTTTTGTAAACTAAAGCGAATTCAACAAGCAAGTACAAATTTACAACAAGTAATTAAAAACTCCTCAATTGGTGTTGAGAAATAGAGTTTTTTTCTTGGTCTAATATTGATTTTCGTTGCGATTACATTGATATTGTTGTCTTTTAGATGTTTCATTGGTGTTGACTTGGGTATATATTGTCTGATGAGTCCGTTTACATTCTCTATGGATCCTTTCTGCCATGATGAATACGGGCCTGTGAAGTAGACGGTGGTGTTCAACCCCATTGCTATTGCCTTGCGGTTGCAGAATTCCGTTCCGTTGTCTGTTGTTACAGTCATTAAGTCCTTACTGTCCGAAACAGAATAATAATACTTTCTTAACCAGCAGTACGTTTTATCTTCGAAGGCTGATTCTACAAAGGGAGATGTTGCTGTGCAAGATGTGAATCACAGACCTTCTTTGAACAATCTAAGACAAACATGTATAATGATACTTCCGATTCTTATCTCGTTTTTTACCAAATGAATCCCAAAAATCGTTCATCTTGAGTCTATCTACCTGTCTGTTTATGCCACAGTTCCATACATTTGAGACCGTGGTCTGTCTCTATGCCATAGTTTTGTGAACCGTCAAACCGAAACTCGCCTTGATGCTCTCCGTTTTCATCATGGAACTCGAACATTCCATGACCAAAATCAATGGAAATGAACTGCATTTTCCCGTCTTTGTTCACAATACTATAGATTTCTCTGAGCGACTTCGCATACTGTCGCTCAAAATCCGAAAGCTCCGCTTCATATGTGTAGTAATTACAACGGCATATCTCGCCTCCTATCTGCGACGCGTAGCCTTCTAGGGTATCACCTTTATGCCCCATCACCTTGTCGTGAAACTCATGGACGATTCTATTATCTGGAATAGCCGCAACTTTCTGCTTCGCAACATCCTGCGTTAAGCCATCCTCCATGAACTTTGCCTGCAACTCTCGTTTAAGTATATTCAATATTATTGGTGTCCGCTAAAAGTTGAGAGTACCCGAATTATGTGTCTGAATTGCCGATAAACAGGCATTACGGATTCTTTTTTCAAAAAGTAAACCCCATTCATTCTTCATCTCCATCATTTTTAGCGGACACCAATAGTTTTTTTCAATGCACTTCATGCCTAGCTGCCTAGCATTTCCTATGCTGTAGTCATAAAAGGAGAAGGACTGCAAAAATCCTTGATGAAATAATCATGGATTGGTGCAGTCAACAGAATGTAGGATTTATTCGGACAAAGTTAAAGAAAGCGACAAAAGTAAATTTGCAACAATATTACTCGAACACCAATGGAATACTGTCAAGATATGTTCAAACTTCTGCTTTATATCCTACATTATTGTTACATCGCATCAGTCGCATGTTTTTCTGAGTTGAGAGATTAAGGAAAATCGGCATTACGAGCACGAGGGCCACGATGGAAAAGAGCAGCCCACCTGTAGAGCCTACGGCAAAGGAATACCAGAAGGGGGAGTCTTTTCCATCAATGAAAAATGGAACAAGACCAAGGATGGTAGATAGGACGGTCAGGAATACCGCCGTTATCTTGTGGTTGTAGGCTCTTATATATGTTCTCAGTGGCGTTACAGAAGGATAGGTTGCCTTCAGATTCCTGTATTCACAGACAATATAGATGCCTGCATTCACCGTCAGGCCACTCAGCAATACCATAGAGGCAAAGCCGCCTGTCCCGAATTCCACTCCTGATAGCCAGTATGTGAGGAATGTGCCAATGAAGGAAACTGGGATGAGAGATATGATGGCAAGCGGCAGTCTGAGCGATTCAAACAGGATGCTGCATACAAAGAATATGATGATGATAATGAGTCCTAATAACCAATACTGTGTCCCTTTGTCCTGATAATAGCCGTATGAGGTATTTCTGCATTTGTAGCCGACAGGCATATTCTGATTGAACTCCTCTGTTATGCGCTTAATGTAACGGCTGGTGTAAGTGTAGCTTCCCAAGATATTGAAGGCCACACGCAGCACATATTCCTGATTTTCTCGTGGGATGCAGTTCTTAGCCTCTCGCCTCTCTATCGTCATGAAGTCCGATATACGGTTTTCTTTGTCACCAACCTTCAAGAAAGAGTTATTCAAACGCCATAGGTCAAACTTGTCCTGCCATGCAGACTTCAGATACATGTCCGAGGAGAAGTGCGTGTCTCTGTAGCGGTCAATGTCTCTTCCTGTAAGGACCTCGC
Source organism: Bacteroidaceae bacterium (assembly GCA_017466325.1). GTDB lineage: Bacteria > Bacteroidota > Bacteroidia > Bacteroidales > Bacteroidaceae > Physcousia. The sequence goes on from JAFTUK010000026.1 coordinate 22,423, forward strand.
GCAACTTACCATGAGCGGCAGGGAGGTCAAAGTCATAGAGTGCCATCCTCTCCTTGTCATAGCGCATATATAGCTCGTCCTCCTGATTCTCATGTCCTGGCGTTTCTATTATCAAGTCAACCACACGGTTGTTCTTTCGCATCTCATCACACATGTCCTCAGCGATGCGATACAGACGGTCATAATTATAACCTGCTATCTCTATCCTATTGGAACGATACTGAAGGTTCAATGAGTTACTGAAACCTCTCTCGCTGACTCCGCTCGTACTCCAGTCGGCACCGCCTATGGAGATAACCTTGCCGATAACTTTATTTTCCAACAGATAGGGGAAAGAGGTGTGTTTGTACTCCTCCTTGAAATCGACTGTCACCGTTGCCCCCCATCCCTCTACACGCGTTTCAAAGCGCTCTATCTCAGAGAAGCCGGCAAGGAAGTTCTCCAGTATCACGACTTTCTCATTGAGCTGTGCTGCCGTACCGCCCAATGGCATCTGAGCACGGATGTTCAGGCGAATTTCTTTTTCATCATTACGGCTAAAAGTATTCTCAGAAAGCGACTCAGAGAATAACCGCATGGTACCACCGAACACTTTTGACAACGGCTCCTTGCAGTCCCTCTGGAAAAAGTCACTTCCAAATGTCGCATTGTAGGCACGTTCGTACCAAGGCATTGAGACAGTATCATCCTGTGGCATTCCATAGTATCGGTCACCACTCTCCCCCCATTTTGTCGGCAGTGCATGGAAAGGGATTCCGAATGCCAAGATTATCAGTATATAGTATATCCACTTGCGTTTCTGGGTGAAGCGGATATAACGGAGATAGAATCGGTTCCACCACCTAGCAAAACGCAGATGTCTTACCTTGCCCTGCTGACGACTGTGATAGCCAAGCTGGTCTATCAGGGCCGGAGCAAATAACCAGCTGACCACGAGAGCAACGGAAAGGTTGATAATGATGATCCAGGCAAAATCATACAGGTCCTTTTGCAGGAAATCAGGCAGCCATAGGACGACTATCAATGAGCCGATGGTTGTAAGCAGTGCTGCCAATATCGCCAAGAAGGCTTTTCTGTTGTGGTAATAGCTGTAGTGGTCCACCATCACGACGGCTGCATCAATGACCATACCTAACGATACGGTGATGCCTGCCAGTGAATAGATATGCAGACGTATGTCAAAGACATAATAACAGATGACAGCCAAGGCAAGGTTGGCTGCGAGTGTAAGCATCATGATGAGCAGGTAACGCCAATCACGACGTACCAGCCAGACGAAAATCAGCAAGATGAACAGCGACAGCGTGGAGCGCCAGATGAGTTTGTTCAACTCACTCTCTTTCTCTTCTGCCCCATCGTGCGTCAGCGTCAGATACACGCCACCGCGCAGCCCTTTCTCTATCTCTGCTATTTTCTTCCTAAGTGTCCTTGACAAGGTGATTTTGTTCACATCAGCATCTACATGTATATTCAGGTAGATGGTGTTCAGCCCGTTCACCCTATAGTAACTGCCTGGCAGACGGTCTTTATATTCGTAGGTGGCGAGGTCACCCAAATAAACCGTCTTGCCATCCACTGCTCCTATTGGCATCTCCTCTAACGGCTTACCGAATTTCTCGGTGGTAAGATAGAGCGTGCGCTTGACTGGCGTCGACCTTTGGTTCTCTTTCTGTCCGCTTGGATGCAGTTCGCCTACCACATCACTTTTGCCAAGGAATGACCTTATGCCATTCTCTATGTCGCCTGCAGAGAGCCCATAACTGGATAGGATGAACGGATCGTAGGTTATGACAATGTACTTGCTGCGTCCGCCTGTCACTTCAACACGCTTCACCTCATCAATCTGGCGAAGAGTCGGCTCCACTTGACGCTCAATGTACTCTTTCAACTGTTCATCACTGAGGTTCGAGTTAACACGGTAGCTTAGTAATACTTGTGTCGTTTCCTTCCGTTGGTTCTCGTTTACTACCTCGCCGCCTGACAACTCAGGATAGCTCACGCCTTCCGGTAATTGTTTCCTTATTTGTCTGAGCAGGGAGGCAATCTCAAATTTCGTGGCTGACACGTCGGCATTCTTCTTCAACTCTATGGTCACCCTGCCACTGCCGAAGTATGATTCCGATTTCACGCGTTCCACACCACGCACAGCCGAGACAAGGCCTTCTATTCTGGACGTGACATTCTGCTCTATCACCTTGGCCGATGCCCCACGCCACGAATACCACACACTGAGCGTCTTCCCCTGGCGCGGTCGCGGCTGGTCGGCCACGTCTATCCTGGGAATGAGCGCACAGCCTATCACCATCAGCACGGCCAGCAGGAGTAGCAGCGTGAAACGCGGCACCTCGAAACGCGGCACGCGGCGATCGGCATCGCCGCACGCGGAATTGTCCGTCGCCGCACGCGGAGTTTCCCATCGCCGCACGCGGAGTTTTTTTATCTCGTTCATCATTCTTAATCCTTAACGCTTAACTCTTCATTCTTAACTTCGCAATAAGGTAGTACAGCATGGGTATGAAGAACAGACTGACTGCCGTTCCTATGGTCATGCCTATGATCAAGGTCAGCGACAGCGGGTATTGTATGGCTGCACCCATGCTGCCATGACTGAGGAAAGGAAGCAGGGCGAGAATGGTGGTCAGCGAGGTCATGACGATGGGGCGCAAGCGTCTTTGGCCGGCTTCCATAATGGCACGTATCAATCCTTTATGTGTGCCTGATTTCAGATGTGGGCTGTGATTGATGGTGTCTATCTTCAGAATAGAGTCATTGATGATGATACCGCTCATTACAACTAAGCCTGTCATAGACATCAGGTTAAGCGACTCGCCCAATATCCACAGTCCAACCAATACGAAGAATACATCCACTACCATCTCCAGAAGTATGACAAGGGGTTGTACCAGGCTCTCAAACTGTGCTGCAAGGATAAAGTAAAGCAGCGCTAGAGCTACGGCAAGCACGACGGATAGCTCACTAATGAGCATACGACTGGAGAAATAACCTCCAGCGAAGCTTGCGCTGTACTGACTCTGCGGCCTGTGGATGTATTCGTTTACAAAAGTCATTACCTCCTCCACTTCCCTGTCCTTGGCATTCAAGCTGAGGGTATAGAACTCTCCTCCATTTCCTGCCTGAAGACGTTTGTAGTCCTCACCCTTGGCTTCACGCACCAAATAGGAGATAGGAATGTCGGTCCCGTCAGCATTTTTTACGCACTCTGCCAAGATATGTCTCTCCACACCCGTAAATGACATGGCACCGGAAAGCATTTTGACTGGTACCGACTGCGCTCCTTCGTTTATGTTGAATACGGTGCCTCTGCTGACCAATTCTCGGAGTCTGCGGTACAGGGCATCATAACTTACCTTATATATTGCCATCTGCTCCATGTCAGCTACATAGCGGATATTCGTCTCTGTCATGACGGGGGAAATCTCGAGATTCGGGAAGCGTCGAAGCAGGGTGTCCCTGAAGGCTCGCGAGGCATCTGTTGTTGGACGCCTGCCTTCTCTGTTCTGCAGGTGTATCTCCAAATCCGCTTCATCGGTCGAGAATATCAGATTATACAGATTGCCAGGCTCGCCGTATTCTGCCGATGCCTGCGGATAATGTTGCTGTAAATAGGCTGTGCATTGTCGCTTTATTTTATCAAGGTGCTCCGAATCTGCTGCCTTCAGATAGACAACGGCTTCCGACGATGTGATGTCCTTGGTATGTGCCAGCATGAACTCCTGTGCGCCTATCATACTTGTAGATGTCTGTACGTCTTCCTTGATGGCACCCATCATACCGGCTATCCTTCTGTCGTTCTCTTGTGCTGAGATGTTGCTGTTCCAGTCGATGGTGAGCAATGTGTCATACTGTGCCACCTTCGGCATACGCTCTTTCTCAATATGCAGGAGGAGGATGCCCATAAGAGGGATGCTTATGACAAACAGGGCTAAGACCAGTCGCGTGTGACGTAGCATCCACTTCAGGACTGCTTCATAACACTTCACGCCACCCGGAAGCATTAGCCCAACGAAGTTTACCTTTTCGCCTTTTATCTCTTTAACCTTTTCACTTTTTTTATGCAACACCATATAATAAACTGGTATCACAACTGTTGCCACTAACAAGGAAGCAAAGAGGGCTGTCGTAATACCCATTGCCTGGTCATAGAACAAGGCTCCTGCCGTTCCGCTTAGGAAGATAAGCGGCAGGAAGACTGAACAGGTGGTCAACACGGAGGACAGCATGGGAGTAAACACCTCCCGTGTACTGCGTACGACAACTCCTTCTAACTCTTCTTTTGTTGGTGTCTTTGGTGTCTGTGCCGTGATATTATCCACCACTATAATAGCGTTGTCCACCATCATGCCTACACCTAATATCAGTCCTGAGAGTGAAATGACATTCATACTGATGCCTAACAGGTAGAAGCACAGGATGGTTATTATCAGTGAGAGGGGGATGGAGAGCACGACAAGCAGAGAGAGTCGCCACTTTTTCATGAAGAGCATAAGCACTAAGCAAGCCATCAGGGCACCCATGTAGAGATTGCCTTTCAGGTTCTCTATGGTATACTGAAGCAGACGTGTCTGGTCGCGTGTCAGCTGGAAGTTGATGTCAGGATATTCCTTCCGCATATCGTCCAGCAACTCGTCCATGCTCTGCTTCAGTTCCTCCATCCGAGCATCGTTCTGCTTGATGATTGCCATGGTAACACATTCCTTGCCATCATGTCTTACCAGTCCGTTACGGGTAGCAATATGCTCCTCTATGCTGCATACGTCCTTTAGTTGGAAAAGCCGCCCTTGATGATTGATGTAGATATCCTCTATGTCCTTCTTAGTGAGGAGTTGGGAATCAAAGTGGATGTTGTACCTGTAGATGCCATCCACGATGCTCAGGGCTTCCAGCGTGATGTTGTTACGCTTTATGGCACTCTCGATGTCCGAAACGCTCATGCCCATTGCCTGCAGCTTTTCATTGTCAGGAATGCAGTCTATCTCCGTACCTACTGTGCCGCTGACATCAACCATCGCTGTCTGCGGAAGTTGCTCGATGCGTTTTACCACGACATTCCTTGCAAACTTGGACAATTGGGCGAATTTAGAAGAATCTTCTGGCGTGAGGTCAAGGAAGAAGGCTGGAATATCCATCGCGCTTGCCTTCATCACCTTGGGACGCTCCATCTCCTTTGGCATCTGGTTCATGGCACGGTCCACCTTCTCGTTGACCTCTATGAAGAGAAGGTTCACATTGCTGCCTGGCTCAAAGGTCATCCTGACACTGCCGGCATCCATTCGCGACTCGGAACGGATGTCGGTTATGCCTGCCACTTGCATCAGACGACCTCTGAGCGGCGACACGACATTTTGCTCCACTTCCTGGGCAGAATACCCGGGCATACTCACTTGCACGGTTATCTGTGGGATGTCAATGTTCGGCATCAAAGAGACGGGGATGTGCCTGAGCGACAGCATGCCTATCACCGTCAGGGCGATGATGCACATGGTGACGGCTATAGGGCGGCTAAGTAACTTCCAATTCATTATGTTCAGTGCAACGGTTTAATCTTAATGGCTATGTGAAAGTTCTTTTACCAAGCGTTCTTGCAGTTTATTGATTTTTCGGTTTCTTATAGGATCTCCGACAAATACGACTTGGTGTTTGGGGTTTAATAGAAAGGTATGCATCCTGCTGTCATGAGGGATGAAAGGATTTCGTGCCCTAAATACATGATCTGTATCAACAAATACAGGTCTTTGGCAGCCATTACTCTCATAACCATTAATCAATGGAATAAGACTGTCGCCGTTTGGTTCTATGACAACCAATATTTTAAGAGGTATTCTGTGTGATTCAAATATCTGTTGAATCTCATCCCATTGGTTTAATTTTGAAAAATAACAAGGGGAACATTCTGAAACATCCAAATATGACACATAAGTATAAGAGGTGCTGTCAATCTCCTCATTGAATTTGTTTGAATGTTTTTCTATGAGAGGGGTTAGCTCCTTGCATGGAATGATTATTTCATGACCTATCATAGACTCAAGGCCCTTCCGCAATTCCACAGAATCATTTGAGCATGACGATAATGGTGCTATTGTCAAAGTGAACAGGGCAATTATATTAAATATATAGCGTACGTTCTTTTTCATTATAAGTTACTAATTAAAACCCAATGACACAATATTTAGGGCATAGAGACATGTAGACAGGGAGGTCTAATTTTATATCTGTGACTCTGTGTTTAAAATGTAAAACTAATTATGCATATCTACTTATCATGTTGTGGGAATCAAGGTGTAGTCACGTGTTCTGGCCAAGTCGTAATTCTTATTTTAGATAGTAAAAGAATAGAATAGGATTGCTCTCTTCCGTAATCCCATTGTTCGTGAAGTAACTCATCCCATTTCTCCGTTCTAACGAAATAAGTTTGCTCGCATCTGTTACCATGGCAAGCTTATTGCTCTCCAGTGACAGAAAATTTCCCATAAAAAAATATGGATATGTCTTGTCTATTTTATTACCGATCTTAATAGTAGCATTCGAACCGTCTTCGCCAATACGAGTTAGACACGTTTTTATACCATATTCACAGAATAGTGGATATACAAGATATTGAATATTACCGACTTTGCTATATGACAGCAAGAATCTGACAACATTAGAATATTTTGTGCGTTCTTCTATTTCCATGAAATTTTTGTTTCCTTGAGGCAAATGGTCTGAAGTGTCAAAATCAAACTCAATTTTCTTTTTAATTTGATTTTGTTGTAATGAATATATGCCATAATCAAAAGGATGACCAACCAGTATTGCCTCATCAGTGTTTAGGAATGCATTATAATATGGGAATGACATTGCTTGATTTTCTTCAAATTCATCTATTTCTCCCACATTTTTTTTCTTACTTAAATCATAGCGTACAAAATTAAAATGTTTGTCATTACACTGTTCAGATGAAAGTATTATAGTATTATTCTTTTCAAATACGAAGTGTTTATAGGAATTATCCAAGACATATGCGCCAATGTAATCTCCATCAAGACTATATTTTTGAATTTTATTTTGCAGCCCAGATAAAATATAAATTTCATCATCCATGATTTGGAAATCATTGATGATGATGTATTCATCGCTTGCATTTCCCATTTTATCAACTTTGGAAAGATATTCCCCTTGCTGGTTGAAAATATAGATTGCTCGGTTACTTTGAACGGCAATTTTATCTTTGTTCATTCTTAATACCTCGACATTTGATAGTATACATTCATCTGTCTTTTCTAAAACGACATATTCTACATGGTCAACACAATCGGCTGTGCTCATTTCAATTTCAGGCGTAATGTGAACGACTTCATTAGAGGACTCCTTATTGCATGAAGTTACCAGCAGTATCAGCAATTGCATTATTGCATAATTCTTTATTTTTAAAATTATATTTACCATATTCTTTCGGTTGAAGATTAAACTATTATAAGGATGTGAATTTTGAGGGCATGTCAACGATACTCATAATTGGCATTAAAAGATGTCTCGATGACATTCATCCTTTCTACCAAATAGTAAGTATTGGCATGCCCTCCATGAATTAGAGAATTGCTTGATACAAATCTACGCACTCAACAGGCTTACATTGGACCTCACCTGTCCCGATGCAGATTACTTGACCATCAAATTTTATCTCTCCAGATGCATCAGCCTTCAGGATTGTTCCCCCTAAGAGCATGATTTTTGCATTTGCCCCTACGGAAATTGTACATTGAGATGTTTGTCTCTCTTGAACTTTGGAATAATTTTCTGGTAGAGTAAGTGCTTCAATATTTGCTAACAGCAAATCGTTACTCTCAAGTGCATTTGACTTCATAGTCTTTGTGCCAACGAATGTTGCGATGGCAACTGCAGCAATGCAGGGCAGCATTAAAAGTTTTTTTCTCATTTTAAAAATCATGCTCGAATGATTAGTCTTTAGGGATGCACGAGCTTAACAGTCCCCAAGAATAGTTCATTATCTTTCGCTTACGATTTTTACCTCTGTTCCATCTGCAAGGTTCAGATTGCCGGAGGTTATGACAATATCACCTTCCTTAATAGTTGTCTCTTTACGCTGACAGCCCGTGATGGCAAAGGAACTGATGTTGGAATGTACCACATCGACGTAGGTCCAAACTGCCCTCCCCTCTTCCAAGAGGAAGATGACTTGGTAGCCGTCCCGCTCTACAACAGCATCCTTGGGGACGACAAACATGTGCTGCATCTTTTCTTCTACGATAACACGCACATTCATACCATCCAATAATGTGTTTCCCCTGTTACTGAGCTGTGCCTTGATTTTAACCAGCCCTTTGTCATCTACCAATGGATTTATCTCTGTCACTCTGCCTTCATATTGGATGCTGTCCTGCACAAAGGGCGTCACCTTGACACTTTGACCGATGCGTACGCCTGAGAGTTCTGCCTCCAGTATTCTGAATTCTACCTCAAAACCTGAGTCATCTACCAACGTACATACTTTGTCATTCTTCTGGAAACGCTTTGCCTCTAAGTCTGCTATCCTTCCGCTGAATGGGGCATACAGGTTGCATTCCTCCAATGCTTTTTTGGCAGATTGCAGTTGAAACTTGGCAGAATAATAGCCGGACATCACTTCGGCACGTTCCATGACATCGGCAGGGACGGCATTCATGTCATTATACCCTAAGCCTATAAGCTTGTCTGTCAGTTCCACCTTCGCACGTTGCAGTTCATGCTTGGCTTTCTCAAGTTCACGCTGCCTGTCCTGCTTATCCAATGTAGCTATCAGCTTGCCTTTACCTATGTGTTGACCTTCCCTGACAAAGACTTCCGCAATGATGCCTTGCCCATTGAAATTCAACTCACTCTTTGCTTTGGCACGAAGACGACCATTGCATACGATTTGCTTGTTAAACTCTGTCTGGTGCAGTACCATTGTATCTACATACGTTTCGCTCATTTGCTGTTGGTGCATCTCCATCCCGGAACCATCCCTGTTCTCTTCTTTGCCCCTGGTACATGCTGCCAACAGCACAAATAATGCAATCAAATATTTGGTTTTCATAGTTCTTAAATTTTCATTTTTCGTTCTTCACTCTTCATTCTTCATTTCATAAATGATGTCCCTGTTTGCCGTCCAGTCATATAGTGTGGACTTTTGCAGACTGTAGTAGTCTGACCAAAAAGTATTGAGCTGACTGATATATTGTGTCTTGGCAGAAGTCATTTCCTGCAGAGCTGTATTGAGGTCTGTCACGGAAACCGTGCCTGCCTCGTATCTGCGTCTCATGATGTCATAACGTTCCTCTGCTATCTCCTGTGCACGAAGGGCATTGCGGCATTGTGCAGGCTGGGCATTGAACTGCATCACTTTCTTACGCAACTCCTGAATATAGTCCTGGTGCGTCTTTTCCTGCTGCGTCCTTACAACTTCCAACTGAGCCTGCGCCATGCGGACACGACCTTTGCTTACGCCCCAGTCAAAGATAGGAAGGCGAAGCGTCAGGCCTACTATTTCGTTGTCGAGAAGTTTCCTGTATGCACCTGCAAAGTTGTCGGCTGTCTGCATGAAGCCTAATTCTCCGTTTAATGTTACCTGAAGCCCTTTGTTTGCCTTAGCTTGTGCTAAGGTTCGCTCTGCATTGAGCATCTCCAGGCGCAGCTCTTTGGTGTGGGAGGAATTGGCGATGGCTTTCTGTAGTACCTCATCCATGCCGACAACAAGATCAGGCACATTATAAGGGGGCACCAGTTCTGATGCTTCGTAATCTGTTACACGCAGATAAGAGAACAGGTTATACATAGCATCATCCAAGGTGATACGATTGTTCCCTTCCGCTACACGGGCATTCAAAACGGATAGTTCCATCTGCAAGACTTCGCTTTTGGTGGTTGTACCTAATTCCAAACGCTTCTGTGCCATTGCATACAATGTTTCTCTGTCTGCGAGGGTTGCCTTGCTTTGTTGATGGTTGGATTGCGCAAACAGGACATTGAAGAAGAGTGTTGTCACCCTGATAGCGATGTCCTGCATGGCAGAAGCGTAGCGTTTCTGGGCTATCTCATATTCTAACGGCGCTGTCTTCTTTTGCCATTTCAGGGAGTTGAAAGCGCGAAGAGGTTGGGTATAGCTGATGCGCAAAGGCTGAGAGTTATATGTCGTCTCTTTGTATGTGAATTGGTCCAAACGGTGAAGATATGACATTAAAGAGACGGTACCGCCTGTTGCTGCTATTTGCTGGTCAACGGACAATGTGAGACTGTTGCTCAGCGTGTTGTTGCTGACGTATGACAATCGTCCGTCATCATAGTTACGGGCTTCCACAAGGGAGCGGTTATAGTTCATCAGGCCACCGCTAAGGTTGACAGATGGAAGCAGCTCTGCCTTGAAGCTTCGATATGTCCAATAACTTGCAAGGAAGGAGAAATGTGCTGATTTGGCATCCAAGGAATTCTCCTGAGCTATCTGTATGGCATTGCCGAGGGTAACTTGCTGGGCAAAAACGCTAGATGACAACAATAATGTCATCAAAAAAGTTATTATATTATACCTTTTCTGCATATTTATCATTTGTTTCGATTTCATCTGCAAAGATATGCTGTTCTGATAACATACACAAACGCCATCTGTCATACAAAAGTACATTTATACATAATATAACAAAAATTCATACTTTTGTATTACATTCAAACAAGATAGATGTTATATTAACCTTTCTGTACTATTGTACAACAATTTCGGTATAAGGCATATTGATATTTTCATTCATTCTCTCGTTTTTCTAGTGATTGTATGTCTCTCATATTACCACCACACCTGTTTCCCGTTCTCATAGGTAAAGATTCTTTCTTCTGTACCTTTTGTGAGATCTCTTAGAAGATATAGTGCATTCTGTGGTACACCCTTATATTTCACAAACACATTTTTGGCACGTTTCCTTCCCATACTAACCCATTTATCGTTCCAATAAAAAAGCTCGTATTCATCACCTATTTCCACACTATTCCCATCTCCACGACCATAGTAGATGAGGTGGTCAACTTTCATAGGCTTTCCAAGGTCCAAACCAGCCCAACAACCTTCACCGCGTGGTGCATCAAATGAAGTCAAGATGTTGCCATCAAACACCGTCTCTTTCAGATGTTCTGGATTGTTATACCATGAACCATCTGTGCCGATTACCTGTCCTAGAAGTCTTGTCGTATCCCCTTTGGCATAAAACATCACCTCTGCTATGCTACAGAATGTGGAATATCTGTTGTTGGTATAACGCCAATAGCGGCAAGGAGGTATGGAGTCGGGTATATTGACATGCTGGCCAGATGCTTTACCCTCTTGAATTCGATGTACAACATAGTATTTTTTGAAATTTGCATCGTTGGAAGCCTGAAATTCACCGTCTTTCAGTCTAGGAACAAATTCATAAGTACGTTCCTTTGTGGGAAATTTCCTTGTAAGTTTCATTTCCATTTTCCTTTTCATATCAGGAATCTTTTTTCTCACCTTCCCATTATGGTCCAAAATAAAAGGCTCTGCTATCGGTTTCATCTGGGCATTAACGTATATTACAGGTAGATACATTGCATTCTCACCAACATCCTTGAAAGTCGCCTTGTTGTTCTTAATGGTTCCGTATGCCACAGGCACCCATTCCTGATTGTCAAACGCAAGTAAATAGGCATATTTGTTGGGGGTACTTTCAATCTTCAATGTTACATCACTGCATTTTATTATTCCTCTTGTAACATCACGAATGAAAACATTACGGAACGACTTTGGAACAAACTCTCCACTATTATTGATTCTTACAAGCTCTATATTAGGAGAATAGGTGCGCCTATAGATTTTTGTCATGACTTCCTCCACGCTAGTCTGTTGACCTATCTGTCCAGTAATGCCATCAAACGGGATGTTCTTGCCATCATCAGAAAGAAGTACATTCCATGTATGTCCCAGACTACGCTTAGCCCACTGTGGAGTAAAGTGAACCATTACAGGTATACCATGACTACGAAGAATCGTTGTAGCCATAGATACATAATCATTACAACGTCCAAAGGGCAATTTAGCACGATATTCTGTTGGGATATTAGCATAACGAATGGGATTACCCATTTGGGGATGAATAGAGTCTGCAAGAGTCTTGTTCAAATTCTTCACAGCAGCATAGGCAGAATTTCGCAGCTGGTCACAATACTCAAGTCCTGTAAGTTTTTCCGAAAGGAATGTCTTCAGTCGAGATCTCCAGTTGTCCAAAGGTTGTAAATCATCTGCCTTATAAGGAAGGATCCATTCACAAAAGTCTTCAAAACATATGTGTTTAGCCCAAGGACCATGCTGCCAGTCATAAAAGGCTATATCTATATTCTGAATCAAATAATCTGCTGTTATTATTTGGCAATCCTGCACTATTTTCAAGCTGTCTATCCCCTTTCTTTGTGCCACTCTGTCTATAGAGTCACGCATGGCATCATTGTTCCTGTCTTCCTTCATATTTTCAATTACAGAATCAACGGCAAGTGCATACCTGTTGATGGCGGCAGTGTCAACGTATGAAAAGTGCCCTGGCATATATTTTATTAGGAATTTAGCCGCCTCCAACTTAAGAGAATCACCTGTATAATGATCCAGCACTTTTTGCAGTTCAGCACGGTTAGGACCAGCCAACTCCAATGCCTGTTCCAACATAACTTCCTCTTCACTCTTCTGGCACGCAGGGAATAGTGTACATAACAATACCAGAATTATCAAATAACTTTTCTTCTTCATTATTGTATTTCGTTTGTACCGAATTCAGTATAGATTAAAGATTTTGCCTCTTCTTTCATCTGCTTCGTGGCTGGCGAAATAATTTTCTCATGGAAAGAAACAACCTTCTTGGCGTATTCTTTTGCTTTCTTGCTGTTTCCTGTCTCCTTGTAGAGTTGCATCAACAGATAGAGAGGGTATATGCGGTTTGGCATAATAGAAAAAGCTTTCTTGTAAGATTTCTCTGCAAGGTCCGAATAACCCATACCCTTGTAGTTGTTGCCCATAAGAACATAAAACATCGGATCAGCACTTACCAAAGTCCCTTGCCTAAGCATATCGTTACTGTCATTATATCTACCATGTGTACGTAGTGTCTTCCCAAAGTCAAAAAGGAAACGGGGATTATCGTACTCAAATGGCAATAATTCATAGTAATCATTTAAAAAAGCTTCATTCACCATCCCTGCAAACATTTGATAATCTCTATCAGCATTATAGCGTATCTGTAGCTGTTTTATAATCAGATAAGAAGGTAAAATCAGCAACAGTGATAATACAAACCACGCATATCGTACCCTACTGTCACTCTGTTGACTATGAACAGATGCCACCCATGCTGCCACCATAACAAAGATTATTCTGTATGGCAATAATTCAAACGGGTAGGAGAACATGGAAAATATCAATAGAGATAGCATCCCATAGAATAATGGCTTACTATGTTGCCAAAGCAGAAACAACATGTAGCCTACCATGATAATGCAAAGAAGCATGCCAATAATGCCTTGTTCAACCAATACTTTCAGTAAGTCATTAAAGGCATAGTCTGTTACACCTCCAGAAGAGAATAAGAGATTAGAAGGATTTCTTGCATACAACTCTGCAACTCCAATAGCACTAGCGTGTAAGAAGCCTCCAATTCCAACGCCTGTCCATGGATAGTGTAGCCATGTAGTCAGTGCTGATAGCCATATCAGAATACGCCCATCTGCAGAACCTTGCTTTATGAAGTAGAACAACACACACATTACTATGCACACCGCCCATACAAACCAGCGCCAAGGCCAATAGCTCTTCCTGAACATCCATAGCCCTACAATACCAAAAGAAATAAAAGCAGCTCTGCTCCATGTGGCAGGCAATAGCACAAACATTAGTCCTGTAGTTCCCATGATGATGTGTTTCTGCCAGTTTTTTTCCACTTCTTGCATCCATGCCAGACCTATAACTGCTCCCAGCATCAGAAAGGCAGAGTAGGGACCTGGATTCTGGAATGTGCCTGTCAGTAAATACAAATAGTGTCTGCTTGTGCCATTTAACATTTGGGAAAGTCCTAATCCTGCTTCATATACGCCACATACCAACAGCCCACCCATAATCCATTTGGATGATAGCTTCCCATGTGCCATCAGACAACGCAAGCAGAAATACAGCAAAACCATCTCTATGGTCTTTAAGAATGCTGTGGCACAAGGATACTCTGTACCTAACCATACTCGCATAACGTAGTACAGAGTACCAACGGCAACCAATACATCCAACCAGCCCCAGCTACCTTTCGCTTTCTCGCAGATCTTGGAGGGTATAAACCATAGCATTACAGCCATAGCCAGTATAACCATAATACCACACAATAGTCTTATGTCAGCCTCTGCCCAACGAACTTCCACGGGTGCTAAAGTCAGCCATAGCAACATAAATGGGCCAAGGATAATTGACAGAACCCTGGGCAGTCCTATTTCCTTACAAATTTTCGGTATCCTCTTCACAAGTTACGTCTTTATATATTCTGTCAGAAATAAGTTCGTCTGTTCTCCTGTCCTTTGAATAGGAAATATGTGTTACCACACCTACAATATATTCTTCCGGAACGAGGCCCCAGTTTCTAGAGTCGTTGGAATCCATTACGTTGTCTCCTGCCATGAAATAGTAATTATGCTGGAAAGTATGACACTTTAATGGCTTACCATCGCCATACACTATGTTCTTATCCCAATCCAATGATAAGGATTTTCCTGTTTCCCACTCTAAGTACATGCGGTAATAAGCTGCCATATATGGTGTAACAGCAACCACATCCCCCTTGCGCGGCACATAAACGGGAAGAAGATTCTTAATAGTCTGTTTTAGATGACCGTTATAAGGGAAAGCGCATGCTAATTCTCCAGGGAGGGAAGACTCTTCTATAGAACTGAGTTTTCTTTGTTCTTCTTCCACCCCCAACACGCCTTCATAATTGTTATTCTTGTAATACCCGTTATCTGACCAGATGGTATCACCTGGCAATGCTATGCAACGCTTACAGAATACATTGTTAATTACAAAGCTGATATGCCAATTGTGCTGGGGATAGTTAAACACAACAATATCATTGTGTTTGATTCGTCTTGTACCCCGTGTGCGCAAACACTTGAGTTCACCGCCCTCGGAATTAAAGTCGAAATCCTTATAAATGCGAGCACCCATAATAATCTTGTCCACAATTACCCTATCACCCGGCACCAGTGTGGGGCGCATAGAGTCTGTAGGAATGACAAACTGGTCGAACAGGAAAGCCCTGCATATGAGCCATATGCCGTATAATAGGATGACAAAAGCTACAGTACATAGTGCAATCAAAGATATCCTATTCAACCACTTCATTTTTCTTTATACTTTTCTTGTTATATACAATAAGTACACAAGCTATCAGAGAAAGAGTCAATAGCACCACATTCTTGTAGAAGGACTCAGCAGGTGTAAGGTGAATCACCTCTCCAGCGCATCCACAAGACTCTATCTGACCATATAGGCTTACCAGATTTAGATATGTAATGTACGTAAAACACCCTAAAACCAAGGTATATACCCACACCGCATGTTTTCTTAATTTGGGGATAAAAGCAGCTATGCCCAACAGCAGTTCTGTTGTACAGATGATGATAGCCAACAGCATCCCCTGACCATATAATGCGCCAAGTCCCAATAATGCACAGAAGTCATTGACAGTTAGTGCAAACGTCTTTAGTCCAATCCATTTAAAGATACTGGAGAGCGTAAAGATTATACCAAACATGAAAATAATGGAATGACAGACATTCATACTTAACTTGGTGTACATATTAAAGTTCATTCTCTTCGAATATTTGTTTTTCCCCTATAGTAATTTCTAATTGATTAGAAAAGTATGTGTGCACAAAGATTTTCATCAATCTCTGTTTGAAAGTATGTTCGTTGGTTTATAACTGAGATTTGTTATTCCCTAGTTTAACACATAAGCTGTACCTTTTAAAATAGCATATTATCAATAGTATCTTATATTCAATCCATCCTATGATATAAGAAACCAAAGATACTAAACTTTGTAATTAAATAGCACAATGGCGAAATTTCTATTTCATTTCAAAGTACTTATTTCCGGCTTATCTCTCATTTTATAATATCCTCTAATATCTTCTGGATTTTTGAATTCTTTATGGGATTCCCAACCATAATAACATTATTTTCAGAATCTAACAGAAAAGTATGATAAAGACTTTCGGTAGGAATATGAGGATTTCTGTGAATAAAAACATCACACGTGTCAATTAGTATTGGATGCTCTAAATTCGATGAATAATAAGTCGATATGACATGTTCAAACTTGTCTTTTCTAGGACTCAGAATAAAGACAAGTTGAACTTTCTTTTCCTTTTCAAGGTTCAATAAAATATTCCAATCAGAAAGACTATTCAATGCACACGTGGAACACTCGTTTGCTCCTGTGAAGATAACTAAACGGAATGGTATATCCTTGTCATTTTCATAGTATGA
>JAFTUK010000027.1 GCA_017466325.1 Bacteroidaceae bacterium
ATTTCCATTTAATGTTATGCCCGTGTAAGGAGTCTTGCATCAAGGGGGAGAGTAGGGGACAGGCAATGGCGACTTGATTTGTGCGCTGTGCGCATCTGGCTGATTCATAGCGCTATATGTATGTTTTATACATGCGCGGAGCGGATGATTGAGGGGTGTCGGTGCTGGCATCGTGTCATCTGTGTTCAACTGCTGTATTGTCTGTTGCTGTATGTCTCTTGCTGTCTCCCTCTGCGTCACAACGGCAAGGCACAGACAATATGGCAGCATACGGCCCAGCAAACGTCCTGTGTTGGTGTAAGGAATTATTGCTATGCGTTTGCGTACTATGAACGGAAGAAAGAATGGACACGTCCCGGTTAAAGGCGTGTCCTTTCTCTGAATTCATCTATGATGTCTGATGTCTTCTCCGTACTGATGTCGGGGAAATGCTTTGCCAGTATCTCTTTGAGTGCCTCTTCGGCGCGTTTGCGCATTTGCATTCTTCCCGTTGCAAGTCCGCTATGGAAAGGTGTGTGAGGCAGCAGTGCGCGATTGAAGTTTCCGTCGCTCATCTTTTATAAAAATATAAGCAAGGTGCTCTGCTTGTGAAGATTATTTCCTGAATGCGGAGCGAAAACCGCGCACAATCTTAAGTCCCAGACTGATGCCCTGCCAGAGATTGAAGGCGTTGCGTGCTATCTGCATGGCAAAGTCCATCCTGTTTGTAGCGCGTGGCAACGGAGATATAGCAATACTAAAGGCTTTGTTCAAATCCAGTTGGAGCTTGTTGAGTTCTGCCCTTTTGGACGCTCTCTTCTGCTGTATGGCCAGAAAAACATCCTGCTGGCTCAGGATTTCCTGTGCAGTGGTCATTGTTGGGGAGTTGAGGGAGTGTTATCTACGGTCTGGTCGGCATCAAGGAAAATACGGACCATAAGCCGTGCTATGGGTTGCAGTACCCATTGCTTGCGCATGAACCAGAAAATGATGGCAATAAGCAGTATGCTGCCTGCGAGTGCTCCGAAACCGATAATGGCGGAATCGGTCACTTCGTTGATCCAGAAAGCAAGGGCAAAACTGGCAAGCAGCAGTGCGATACCTCCCAGAATAAGCAGAATCAATGCCGTGGTAGCAGCAAAGAACAATCGTGTCATGCTCTCTGCTGCCCCCAGGGCAATGTTTTCCCTTTGCTTTTGGATATACTCCTTGATAAGGAGGAAAAGTTCTTTGAATTCTTCCAAAGCTTAAATGGAATTATTTGTTGGAAACGTTGGGTTATTCAGCAGCGCCCAGACCCAGGTCTTCAGCGATGTCGCTGGCCAAGTCTTCCATTTCTTTTCTGCTCAGCTTGATACCGCGCTTCTTGAGGTTTTCTACAATCATGGCTCTTGTGTCGGAACCCTTCTCGGGAGCAAACAGGATACCACAAGCTGCACCAACAGCAGCACCGCCGATAAAGGCAAGTAAGTAATTAACGGCTTTCATAATCTTGTTCTTTTGATTAGGTGTTAGTATTATTTTGTTGTTTCTCGCAACCCCCTAATGGTGTTTTACGGAATTGTTTTCTACGCAAATATAGGAAAATTATTTTAAATATGGCCATATTCCTCTCCTTTTTAGTTGGTTTTAACTAAATTTCTGCTTAAGGATAGCATTATTAGCAGTTGGCTGCGGTATTCTTTCGTTAAAATGTCGTATCTTTGCGCTCGTAAAAATGCTATTAACCATAATATACGTTATATAAAAGGCAAAATATTGTATGAAGAAAAATGTTATGATGGGCTTTGCCCTGATTGTGGCTTTAGGTATGAGTTCATGCAAGAGTGGAGAGAGCGCTTACAAAAAGGCTTATGAAAAGGCTCAGGCACAGCAGTCTGAGGCTACAACTATTACTCCAGTGAACACTTCTACTTCAGAGCAGGTGACTGAGGTTGCCGTTACCCCTGTTGAGACCGTAACTCCTGTTAAGACCGAGACCGTAACTCCTGTTACAGACTATAGCAATGTGACTGTCCGCACGGAGGATGTGACTTTGGTGAACGGTACCGGTTTGAAGGCTTATAGCGTTGTAGTAGGTAGTTTTAACATACAGGCCAATGCCGTATCACTGCAGAATAAACTTAACGGTCAGGGTTACCAGGCACAAGTAGTGAAGAGTCCTTCAAACATGTATCGTGTAATTCTTAGCACACATAACGATAAGGTTTCTGCAGCTCAGAGCCGCGACAAGGTCCGTGCAACATACACCGATGCCTGGTTGCTTTATCAGAAGTAACCAATGGCTCGTGTTCTGAGTATAGATTATGGCAAACGACGCACTGGATTGGCCGTGACTGATCCTTGTCAGATTATTGCAAACGGACTGACAACGGTAGAAACGTCCTCCTTGATGAAGTTCCTCCAGGACTACGTGTCCAGAGAGCAGGTAGAGAGGTTTGTCGTCGGTTTGCCAAAACAGACAAATGGCCTGGACAGCGAGAATCTTCCTCGTGTCCATGCTTTTGTGAAGAAGTTGGGTGTGATGTTCCCTGATATTCCCGTAGAATGGTGGGACGAACGCTACACCAGTGTTATGGCACATCAGGTGATGCTTGACAGTGGTATTGGGCGCAAGGCCAGACAAAACAAGGCTTTAGTGGATGAGATTAGCGCAACCATCATTTTGCAAGGATGGATGGAAAGGCGCAGATAGTTAAAGACGTGAAACAATTATGATACTACCAATATATACATACGGACAACCGGTCCTGCGTAAGGAGGCCGATGAGGTAACTCCGGATTATCCCAACCTGAAGGAGACCATTCAGGACATGTGGGACACTTTGGAGAGAAGTCATGGAGTGGGGCTTGCCGCACCGCAGGTCGGCCTCTCAATCCGCTTGGCTATAATAGATCTGGATTGCATAAGTGATGATGAACCTCAGTATGCCGGCTATAAGCGCACCTTCATCAATCCGTATATCGAGGAGATAGACGATACTGAGATGGAGACGCAGGAGGAAGGCTGTTTGTCCTTGCCCGGTCTGTCGGAAAAGGTAACACGTCCTACGAGAATACGTGTCACTTATCAAGACGAAAATTTCCAGGAGCACGACGAATGGGTTGATGGTTTCCTGGCACGAGTCATGCAACATGAGTTTGACCATCTCGACGGCGTTGTATATACCGACCATCTGAAAGGGCTGCGCAGGCAGTTGATGGCTCCCAAGTTGAAGCAGTTGTTGAAAGGTATTTTTCGTGCCGACTACAAGGTAAAGCCTTTAAGAAAGTGATATTAAACCCAAATCGGTCATTAGACTGTTACGCGCTAATGACGCTATCTTTTTGTCATCTGTTTCGTTGCTTCTCGGTTACAATGGAACCCCATTGCGCCCTCAAAGCGACAAAACATCTGTTCAAAAACAAAGCGATTATCATCATAACGCTAATGACCGATTTGGGTTAAACTGATATGATGTAGATGAAGCGTCTGGTGTCGTTTTTGCTGTTTCTGGTAATCCTCCAAGTACAGGCCTTTTCCCAAATCAATGCCAATAGGGTGATGCTCATGGGGCGTAATGCCTTGTATTACGAGGATTATGTCCTGGCAATTCAGCGCTTCAATTCTGTTATCTCGGCCAAACCCTATCTTGCCGAACCGTATTTCTATCGCGGTTTGGCCAAGTTCTATCTTGAAGACTATGCCGGTGCAGAGGCGGATTGTTCTCTGGCATTGGACAGACGCCCCTATAATGCACAGTATTATACTCTGCGTGGTCTTTGCCGTGTGAACATGGAACGGTATGACTTGGCTGTTGAGGACTATCATGCCGCTCTCCACCAGAATCCGATGGAGAGGAACAACTGGCACAATATGGTGTTATGCTATATGGAACTGGAGCAGTATGAGCGTGCGGATTCGGCTTTGGATAGCATGATGGCGTTGTGGCCCCGCGAGTCGGTGCAATGCACCATGAAAGCTCAGGTATCTTTGGCATTGAAGGATACGCTGCTTGCCGAGGAATGGGTGGATAGTGCCCTCGTGTTGGACAACTATGACGGAGGGGCATGGAGTATGAAGGCTGCCATGCTTGCAAAGCGTGAAGAGTACAAGGATGCCGAGATGGCTCTCGACAGGGCTATAATGCAGAAACCGCGTATACCAGTTTTGTACATTAACAGGGCATTGGCACGTTTCCAGCAGAATAACATCCGTGGCGCCATGTCTGACTATGACCAGGCCATAGAGATTGATGCAGGTAACTATGTCGCTCATTACAACCGTGGATTGTTGCGTGCTCAGGTTGGAGACGATAATCGTGCGATAGATGATTTCAATTATGTCCTGCAACTGGAACCCGACAATATGATTGCCTTGTACAATAGGGCGGTGCTCCTGGACAGAACCGGCGACTATCGTGGCGCTATACGTGATATCAGTACGGTAATAGATGCTTATCCGCAATTCTGGACAGGCTATCGCCAGCGTGCCTCCATTCTACGCAAGATAGGAGATGTTTATGGTGCGGAACGTGATGAGTTTCGTGTGCTTAAGGCAGAGATGGAGGTCCGTGCAGGAACATATAAGGTTCAAAAGACAACACGAAAGAAAGAAGAGCGTAACATAGAGGACTACAACAAACTTGTTGTTGACGAGGAGCAGACGGATATCGACAAGTATGCCAGCGAGTTCCGCGGAAGGGTCCAGAACAGGCAAACCGACCTCAAACCACTGCCCATGTATGTACTGGGTTT
Organism: Bacteroidaceae bacterium; assembly: GCA_017466325.1. Taxonomy (GTDB): domain Bacteria; phylum Bacteroidota; class Bacteroidia; order Bacteroidales; family Bacteroidaceae; genus Physcousia. The sequence continues at coordinate 4,717 of JAFTUK010000027.1, forward strand.
CTATCGCAAGGACCATCCTACACGTCGCTATCAGCCTTATAGCAAGAGTGTGGAGGAATTCTCCAAGTCTAACAAACTTGAACAGGCGTTGTTGGTGTGCAGTGAAGAGATTTCTTTGGACAGTACTCATATTGCATTGCATCAGGAGCGTATAGTCAGTGATATTGTTCTTGGTCATGACTGCCAGCTTGTTCTTGATCATTATATAGTGCGCGATTTTGAGTCCTCAATGTCTGTATTGGATTCTATCATAGTGTCAGTTCCCAATGTCAGTCCCCTGTATCATTTCCTCCGTGCACAGGTACGTACTTCGCAAATAGAGGCCCAGCCTATGAACGAGAGCGAACAGCGTCTCCGTTATCTTGAGATACTGCAGGATTTGAAGTATTGCGCTGCGTCTCTGCCGGATTTCCCATACGCTTCCTATAATTTGGGCAATACCTGCATGAAACTGAAGGATTATGGCACAGCGGTAGATGCATATTCCGAGGCGATAAACAGAGATGCTGATATGCCGGAAGCATATTACAATCGTGGCGTGGCATACATCCTTATGGGTAAAACAGAAGAGGGACTTGCCGATCTTTCTCGGGCAGGAGAGTTGGGGTTGTATCAGGCTTACAATCTCATAAAAAAGCATTCCAAGAACAGGGGACACTAGTATTATACTGCAAAAACGTGGATTCTTAATGCTTCAGGTCTTGGATCATTTGCTTGGTCCGGGATTCAGAAAAATGTCCCTGGAAGTGCAAATACTTTCAGGGGCATATATTTGTTAATGTGCTTGCATGTGGGCATAGGTGGTATTTCTCCGGTACGGAACGGTCGGTTTCTCCCTAAGATTTGCCATTGGCCTGGTGGAGGCCTCGTTCGTCCTCGGTGGCGGTAAAATGAATCGCCAGTGGCGGTGAACTTTATCGCCGAGGGCGGCTCATTTTACCGCCACCGAGGACCGGATGAGGGGGCAGTAGGGGCATACTGTATGGCGCCGGTATATTTCCCGTTTAGAACTCTACGTTCACCCGGAAGTTCACCATGCGGCCGGTCAGGTAGTTGGGCACTGCATACTGGTCGTTCTTCACATCGGTCACCCAGTAGTATCCGCTCACGTTGTCGAAACCGAAGATGTTCAGGCAGTCTAGTCCTAACCAGATGTTGCGTATCGGGTTCTTGCGAAGGTGGCGGTCTTCGTTGTCGAGGGCGCGGAAGTTCAGACCAACGTCCACACGTTTGTATGCAGAGGAACGATAGACGTGCTCCTCCAGTCCCGTGTGTGGTGCGCCGAAGGGCAAGCCTCCTGCAAAGCAGGCCTTGAGGTTCATCTTCCACCGTGTGGTGTTGGGGAAATAGTCGGAGAAGAACATGTTCAGCGACCATGTCTGGTCGGTAGGTTGCGGTATGCTTTTCCCGTTGAGGTTCATGCGTGCGCGCATTAAAGAAAAGGTAAGCCACGAGTCAGTGCCCGGCACGAACTCTCCGTATAGTTTGAAGTCCACGCCCATCACGTTGCCTGTGGCGCAGTTGCGTCCGTAGTAGACAATCTTTGTGTTGTCTACCGTATAGGGGTTCAGGCGGTCCTGGGCCTTGTAATACAGTTCCGTGGAGAAAAGGAAAGGACGCTTGCCCAGTTTGAAACGATATTCGTAGCCGGCAATTATCTGGAAGGAACGTTGCGACTGGATGTTTTTGTTCAACTGTACGATGGTGGTGGCACCGTTGCTTACGGTATCTCGCAACTCTTTGTAGAATGGTCGCTGGTAGTAGAGTCCCGTTGCCAGACGCAATGTCATGTTGTCGTGATTTTTTGGTATGAAGTTCAGGCTTGCACGAGGTGAGCAGAGCCATTCTCCGTTCCACGACCAATAGGACAGACGCAGACCATAGTTAAGGCTGAAGATGCCTTTGGCGGTTTCCCGTCTCCATGTGTCCTGGGCATACATTTCCAGGTGGTTGGATGATATGCTGTTTTCGCTTCGCAGGTTGTAGATTATTTCCAGTGCTTCTGGGTTGTGTGGCATGGAATAACCGGAACTGTCGCGGTATTCCCATTCGCGCGAACGTTCTCTTACGCTTTCGTGCCTGAAACCTAATCCCGCTTCAAGATGGTGTCCCTTGTGCTTGTATTCATACGCCAGTTTCAGGCTGTGCTGGCTGCTGTTGAGCATGTTTCTGGCATGCTCCATGTATGTGCCCACGGCAAGTTCTGTGGCGGTGCTGGTGTTGGAAAGCCAGTATTGTCCCTGTATGTCGTATGTTTCCCTCTCCTGTGTGCTAAAGGCGGTGTAGTTCAGTGAGATAGAGTGGTTCTTGCCGATTTTCCTTTTTACACGTGCCGTGCCATAGAATGTCTGGAACAGGTCCTGTTCCCAACCGTCGAAATACACCTTGAAATTGTGTATGTTCTCCATGGTGCCGAAACTCGTTTCGCGTGTGGCAGGGGTAAACTTGTAGTTGTTGTGCGAGATGTAACCGATTACGTCCACAGTCCAGTCCTTGGCCGGATTCCAAGACATGAATGCCTGGTAGTCAACGAAGTTTGGCGAGTATTCCGCTTCTGTTTCCAAAGCCCCCAGCATGTATGAGTTGGTCTTGTATCGCAGACTATGGGAAAAGGATACTTTTTTGTTGCCCCATCCCATGTAGGCCGAGGCTCCAAGCAGCGATGCGGAAAGGTCGCCTTCCCATTTGGTGGGTTTGCGGTATTCTATGTCCAGAACGGAAGACATCTTGTCAGTATATTTTGCTTCAAATCCACCGGAACTGAAACGTATCTTGTCCACCATGAAAGGGTTGATGACAGACAGACCCTCCTGTTCTCCGCTGCGGATAAGCAGAGGGCGGTACACCTCTCCGCCGTTTATGTACACACAGTTCTCGTCGAACGAACCGCCACGCACGTTGTATTGGGACGACAGTTCGTTGTGCTGGGACACTCCGGCCTGTGTGGCAACAAGGTCTTCCACTGCATTTCCTGTGGTGCTGGGCATGCGCTTGATTTCCTCGGTGTTAAGTTCCTGCGTCTGTCCCATCTGTCTGCGCAGTTCCTTTATCTCCACCTCGCCCATGTCCACGGAATTGTCGTACATTACTATGTTCAGGGTCAGCTGTCCTTTGGGATTCCTCAGCACTCTCTGCCTGGTGCGGTAACCCATCATCTTGTAAGAAATCACCACAGAGTCAGCAGTATTGAAGGTGAGGCTGTATTTGCCGTCCAAATCGGCAGTAGTGCCGGCCGCCTGGCCCTCCACCTTGATAATGCACAGGCTTACGGGTTCGTTCTTTTCGTCAATGACCCGTCCTTTCAGGCTCACTTTGGTCGAGTCGGCAGCATGGGCGACAAAGGGAAATAAAAGAATTATGAAGTATAGTAATATCCGTTTCATGCTTTTATAACGTAAAAATAGCCGCGTTTCTTGTTCGCAACGGCATATTTTTTTCTCTGACCGTATAGTCTGGGATTCTCTCACTCGGAAAATACAAAAGATTTTTGGTTTTTCTCTCGTTTATTCGTATCTTTGTCCGCAAATATACATATAAAGAATGGAACATTTTTCTGAATTGGCCAAAAATCGCCGTTCGCACAGGAAATTCACTCAGGAGAAGTTGGGCGAGGAAGAAATACAGACCTTGTTGGATGCTGCCCTGATGGCACCTACCAGCAAGGGACTTCACAGTTATTCGTTTTGTGTGGTCGAGAATCCGGAACTGCTTGCCCTCCTGTCCCAATGCAAGGCCATGGGCAGCCAGTTTGTGGCAGAATCGGTGTGTGCCATAGTGGTAATGGCAGAACCGGAAATCAGCGATGTGTGGATTGAGGATGCCTCCACAGCCGCTATGTCCGTGCTGTACCAGGCGGAAGACCTCGGGTTGGGAGCATGCTGGGTGCAGGTACGCGAAAGAAAGGATGCTGAGGGACGGGACAGCGAGGGAATAGTGCGTGAAATACTTTCCTTGCCAGATGAAAAACGCATTGTTTGCCTGATTGCCTTGGGGCATAAGGGCATGGAGCGCAAGGGACAGAACATGGAAAGGATAGAAACCCTGAAGCAGGAAAAGGTGATACGCCTGTAACCCCCAGACAGAACGTAGTACGGGATGAAGATAGCAATAATAGGAAAGGGCAGGGTAGCCACCCATCTTACTCAGGCACTGGCTTCCGCAGGGCATGATATTGTAATGTGCGGAGGCAGGAAACGTATCCAGGCAGTCCCAACCGATGCCGAAGTGGTGATATTGTCCATAAAGGATGACGCCATAGCCCGTGTGGCATCGGAGTTTGCCAACAGCAATGCCCTGATTCTGCATACATCGGGAAGCGTTTCCATCGATGCCATACCTTCGGAACACCGTGGAGTGATGTATCCTATGCAGACCTTCTCCATGGAGAGGGCCGTGGACTTCAGGCATATTCCGCTTTTCCTTGAAGCATCGTCGGAGGAAGACATGAATACCCTGAGCCGTCTGGCCGCTTCAATATCCGATACGCAGATGCCTATGAGCAGCGGGCAGCGCAAGACCCTGCACCTTGCTGCGGTTCTGTGTTGCAACTTCGTGAACCACCTGTTTGAATTGTCCCATGACGTTATGGCAGAGCAAGGCATACCCTTCAAGATACTGTTTCCCTTGATAGAGGAAACCTTTGCCAAGATACATACGATGACACCGCACGAGGCGCAGACAGGACCTGCATTGCGATGGGACGAGAATGTCATGCAATGGCACATGGCCATGCTGCACGATCCGAGGCATAGGGAGATTTACCGCCTGCTGAGCGAATCGATACGCGTTACGCATACAAGGAAGAAATGTAAGCAATGATAAACTACGACCTAAGTAAAATCAAACTTCTGGCCTTTGACATAGATGGCGTGCTGAGCGCCTCTACCATACCGGTCGACGAAGACGGACAGCCCATACGCAGTGCCAACGTCAAGGACGGCTATGCCATTCAACTGGCTTTGAAGCAGGGGTTGCCGATAGCCATAATAACAGGCGGCAGGCACGAGGCCGTAAGGCGCAGGTACGAGGGTCTGGGGTGTCAGGATGTCCACCTGGGTTGCAGCATGAAGATAGAAACCTATGAGGCACTTCTGGGGAAATACGGGCTGAAGGACGAGAATGTCCTGTACATGGGCGACGACATACCGGATTACGAGGTGATGAAGCGATGCGGATGCCCATGCTGTCCCAAGGATGCCGCACCGGAGATATGCGAAATATCGCTTTATATAAGCCATTGTCCCGGAGGAATGGGATGTGGCAGGGACGTGATAGAACAAGTCCTGAAAGCCCAAGGGAAATGGATGGCCGACCGCATGGCTTTCGGATGGTAAAAGGATGAAACAAACATACGAGAACAAGATATAATATGAAGATAGTACTTGCATCTAACTCCCCCCGTCGCAGGGAACTCCTTGGCGCACTGGAGGTGGATTTTGAAGTCAGGACATTGGATGGGATAGAGGAGAGTTATCCTCAAGGACTTACTATGACAGGCATTCCGGAGCACATATCCAGTCAGAAGGCTATGGCATACGCTCTTGCCGATGATGAGTTGTTGATTACGGCCGATACCATCGTGTATCTTGATGGAGAGGTTTTGGGCAAGCCTGCCAATGCAAAGGAGGCCTGTGCAATGTTGCGCAAACTTTCCGGCAAGACGCATCAGGTGATAACCGGAGTAACCCTGCGAACCGTTGACCGTTCGCACACTTTCTCTTGCGTTACCGAGGTTACATTCGCACAACTCGCAGAAGAGCAGATAAAGCATTACGTTGATAACTACGCTCCCTTTGACAAGGCTGGTGCTTACGGTATACAGGAATGGATAGGCTATGTTGGCGTAACAAAGATCAACGGTTCATACTATAATGTGATGGGATTGCCAGTTCAGCGCCTCAATCAGGAACTGACTGCCTTTATGAATAACGAGACAAATTCTTTCCTGGACAGTTTCATATATTGAGACGTATGGGGATAATGCAAACTTAAACAAATAACAATACAACCTATTATGAAAAATAAGATAATAATCCTGCTTGTTTCTCTGCTTGCCTTCGTTTTTACAGGGTGTTCGGAAAATAATGACGGTCCTGAGGTTACTCCTCCAAGTTGGAAAGGCTTTAATTATGTAGTCAAGAAAGTCGTACCTGACGGACAGACTGGTGAAAACGAACAGATCGAACGCGGTACTGTAGAGCCGGGAGATGAGATAAAGGTATATGCCGTAAGGAAAAATAAGGGCGCAAACATCGGTCAGATTTCCGGAAACATCTATGTGCGCTATACAATATCCCCAGAAAAGGGTGATGTCATATCCGGAACATTGGACAAACCGGTAACGTCACTGGCAAATAGTTCGTACACAGGATGGGAGGACCCCTATGCAACTTTTGCATTGCCTTCCATTGATCAGCCTTATGATTATTTCAAGGTGGAAGTGGCATGTCAGTTCTACTTCAAGGCGTTCGGTAACCAGAACTCTATGGTTGACTATAGCGATCAGACCTCTCATGAAGAACCATATATCGGCAGCATCTTCACAGATCTTGCCAATTTCCATCCCATGAACGGTGGCTCTGCCAATTCAGGACAGGCAGGTGGAGACCTTAAATATCACACGATTCGTCTATACAGGAAATAACTATGAAAAGCATTAGAGAAATATACCGTATCGGTATCGGTCCTTCCAGCAGCCATACTATGGGACCAAGAAAGGCCGCAGAACTTTATTTGGAGAAGCACCCAGAGGCTGCCGCTTTCCGTGTTACCCTTTACGGCTCCCTTTCCGCAACAGGCAAGGGACACATGACAGACCATGCCATATTGGATGTGTTGGGCAATGACAAGACGGAAATAATATGGTCAAAGGATTTTCTTGACTTTCATCCTAACGGCATGAAGTTTGAATGCAAAAACACTTCCGACGAGGCAGATTTCTCTGATGCATGGACAGTGTTCAGCGTAGGTGGAGGCGCATTGGCGGAGGAAGGGCAAAGCAGCATTGAACTGCCTGAAATCTATGCAATGAATACCATGACAGAGATCCTTCAGTATTGCGAATGGTCTGGCAAAGGCTATTGGGAATATGTGGAGGAATGTGAAGGGCCCGGCATATGGGACTACCTGCGTGAAGTATGGCATACCATGCGCGATGCCGTAGAACGCGGTCTTGATGCAGAAGGTGTCTTGCCCGGTCCCTTGAATCTTCGTCGCAAGGCATACTCGTATCACGTCAAGGCTACCGGATACAACGCTAATCTCCGTACACGTGGACTTGTATTCTCGTATGCTTTGGCTGTCAGCGAGGAGAACGCCTCCGGAGGCAAGATAGTTACTGCACCTACGTGTGGTTCGTGTGGTGTGGTACCTGGCGTCCTGTATCACCTGTGGAAGAGTCGTGACTTTTCCGAGCAGCGTATCCTTAAGGCTCTTGCCACTGCCGCCCTTTTCGGTAATGTCGTCAAGACGAATGCCTCCATTTCCGGTGCAGAGGTAGGCTGTCAGGGCGAGGTAGGTGTGGCGTGTGCCATGGCTTCCGCAGCGGCAAACCAGCTCTTTGGCGGCTCACCTGCACAGATAGAGTATGCCGCCGAAATGGGTTTGGAACATCATCTGGGCATGACTTGCGACCCTGTTTGCGGCCTGGTGCAGATACCTTGTATCGAACGTAATGCCTATGCCGCCGCACGTGCTTTGGATGCGAATATCTACAGCAGTTTCACTGATGGTGTCCACCGCGTGTCGTTTGACAAGGTGGTAGACGTGATGAAACAGACAGGTCACGACCTGCCCAGCCTCTACAAGGAAACCAGCGAAGGCGGTCTGGCAAAGGACTACCGGCAGATGTCCTGAGTTGGTGCGCCCGTTTGATGAAGCGAGATAATTTTTATAGCTAACATAACAAATCAGTTAAGATAAGCACAAATGAAACAAGAAGCATTGATAGAAAGTATTCTTGACCTGAATTCAACCAATGTATGGAAGGTTAGTGAGCAGGATATCAAGAAGGCTTGGGAAGCAGAGAAACAGGAGGGCAATTTTTCTGCCAGTGAAGAGAAATTGCTGAATATAATACGTCTGAGTTTTGAAGTTGTTCACTACAATACGTCTGATCCACGCGAGAAGGCGAAGTATGAAAACGGAGAATGGACAACATTTCAACATTGTAGCGAAAAGAAGGGCTGGGTGGCCATACGCAAGAAATACATAACCCGTCTGTCTGACCTGAGTTATGAAAATATCCGCCATATAACGGTTGCAACACTTTTGGAACTTATCGACCGCAATTTCGGCGGCGGATGGGACAGCATTGCTCTGAGCCTTAAGGATATTATTTTGAGCGGTTTTGAAATCAGCACTACAACATTGCCAGCAAGTCGCATCCATGCTCCTGGCGGAACTTTGGAGAGAAAGGTGGCCCAAGGATTTGAGGTGCTTGAGATAGAAAAGGGTACATGGGTAGAGGCTATTTTTGCAAAGAAGAAGGAACCTGTGGCCAAGATACGTATGAATGAGGATAGGTACGATGAAGATGGCAATTTGCGCAGATCTCCAAGCAAGATGTCTGACGACGATGAGGACTTGCCAGAAGAAACCGAACAGGGATTGGATGATGAGGAGGATAACGACCTCGGAGACGATCAGATGGACGAAATGTATTACAGCAGCATATCCGAGGGAGTGAAGAACCGCGAGGATCAGGACGATGACGAGTTTTCCGGACTTTCCATTGAGGAAGGCGAGGAGTAATAAGTCTTCTGTGAGCATTTACACACTTTAAAAAGTCAGAATTATAAGAGTAGGGGAACGATATTCCGGCATGAAGCAATTAGGAATCCTTTTTGGACTCCTAATGCTTCTTTCTGCATGTAGCAGCAAGAAGTATCTTGCAGAAGGGGAGTATCTTTTGGATCGCGTGGACATATCCACGGATACAACAATCCGTCTGAATACTTCCATGCTATCCGGTTATGTCCGCCAACAGCCAAATTCCAGATGGGTGTCTTTGGTTAAGTTGCCATTAGGCATTTATCTGATGTCCAATCCAGGAAGCAATAGTGCCTTCAGTAAGTTCGTCCGGAAGATGGGCGAGGCTCCTGTTGTTTATGATACAGTGCTTTCCGAGCGAAGCAGGCAGCGCATTCAGGATGCCATGTTCAATATGGGCTATCTGCATGCCAAGGTGTCTACACACGAACGGTTTTCCGGCCATAAGGTTAAGGTGAACTATAGCATCCATCCCGGAAAACGCTACTCTGTGGAAAGCATAGACGTGCTTGTCCGGGATACGGCCATCGCAAAGGAGGTAGAGAAAATTGCAGATGCTTCTTGTCTCAAAGTGGGTATGCCATTTGATGCGAATCTCCTTAATATGGAACGTTCGCGTATTACCAGACATCTGGCGGATAACGGCTATTACGCCTTCAATCGTGATTATATACATTTTGAGGTGGATACAGCCGAAGGTTCCAATCAGGTTCGTATGAAAATGCTGGTTGAGGACTATATAGATCCGATAGACAAGACTGTACGCCCTCATCAGGTTTATAGGTTCGGTGATATAAAATTCGAATATGACCGAAGTACAGGTTCCCCTATCTGGTTCAGAAAGTCGCTTTTGAATAATGCCAGCAGTTTGGCTTCCGGAGAACTGTATCGCGAGTCCGATGTAAGCGATACATATGGCCGTATGAACAGGCTTGGAGCTGTGGCAGCAACAAATGTACGGTTGGAGCCCAATGTGCAGGATAGTTCTCTTTTGGATGCTAACATTGTTATAACTCCTGCCCGTTTGAACAGCATTTCACTTGGACTTGACGGAACAAACACTGCCGGCGATCTTGGAGCGGCGGCAAACTTCACATATCAGAACAGAAACGTATTCCACGGCTCAGAGGTCTTCTCGCTTAAGGCACGTATGGCTTTTGAGGCGATAAGGGGACTGAAGGGATATGCAGACCAGAATTATTTTGAGTATGGTGTTGAAGCAGGTCTGCAGTTCCCTGATTTCGTGTTTCCGTTTGCTTCTCGAGAATATAAGCGTAGATCAAAGGCAACCAGTGAGTTGAACCTGATGTATGCCAGCCAGGACCGTCCAGAATTTCATCGGCGTGTGCTCACATCTGCATGGAGGTACCGATGGACGGGAACCAATGTGCGGCATCAGCATAGGTTTGATATGGTGGACATAAACTATGTGTTTATGCCATGGATCAGTGATACTTTTTATGATACCTACATAAAGAATCCTGAGAGCCGCAATGCCATTATAGCATATAATTACAAGAACCTTTTTATAGTTAAATTGGGTTATCAGTATCAATATTCAAGTGTTGGCGTCGCAACTCCTTTGGGTATTTACGGCAAGGACGCATACACGCTACGTCTCGGTGTAGAGGCGGCAGGCAACTTGCTTCATGGTATATGCAGTTGGGCCGACACAAAGGTTAATGAGGACGGTCAGCGTACACTGTTCAATATTGCCTATGCACAATATGCCAAGTTCGATTTTGATGTCAGCAAGAGCATACGTTTTTCCAATCGTACAAGTCTGGCGTTGCACTTTGCCCTTGGTGTGGCATATCCCTATGGCAACAGCGACATCCTGCCTTACGAAAAGCGTTATTTCAGTGGTGGTGCCAATAGCGTGCGTGGATGGAGTGTCCGTAGCCTTGGACCTGGTTCATTCATAGGTAATGACGGCAATATAGACTTCATCAACCAGACGGGTGATGTAAAGTTGGATATGAGTGCTGAATTGCGAATGCACCTGTTTTGGAAATTTGACGGCGCCCTGTTTGTCGATGCAGGAAATATTTGGACACTTCGTGACTATAAGGAACAACCCGGGGGGCAGTTCCGCTGGGATACCTGCTGGGAGCAGATAGCGGTGGCTTATGGCTTGGGTATAAGATTGAACCTCAGTTATTTCCTTCTGCGTTTCGACGCAGGCATGAAGGCCATAAATCCTGCCTATAAAGATAGTGAACGCCATTATCCCATTGTTAATCCAAATTTTAAGCGCGACTTCGCATTCCATTTCGCCGTTGGATTGCCATTCTGAAGGCATAGGAGGAGACTGCTGAACCTGCACAGACTGTTCTTGAAGCACGTTTATAGCATACAGGCCGCCAAAAAACTTGGCGACCTGTATGCTATAAACTAATGTTTCTGAATATAAATGAAAAGCACGGGAAGAGAGGCTCGAACTCCCGACACCTGGTTTTGGAGACCAGTGCTCTACCGACTGAGCTATTCCCGTGTGTTTCCAAGTGCAAAGGTAAGCATTTATTTTGGAATAACGGGCTTTTTCTGGAGTTTTTTGTGTCGGTGCACTGTTTTTGATGTGTTGCCGAGGTATAGATATGGGTTGAACGGTAAAGTGTTGTTGCATCAACACTCCAGTGTTGCTACGTCAACACTGTGGTGTTGTCGCTACAACACTGCCTTGACCTTCTGTTCTCCCCAGTGTGTTCTTTCTTCTATGCTGTCAAAGACGAGTGGAGTTTCTATTCCCAGTTCTGAGGCAATCCTTGTTATCGTTTCTTGAATCTCCGGAGTCATCAGGAATTCTCCGCGTCTGTAGCGGTAGTAATTGTAAAGTCCGAACTGTTCCACCAGCATGCTCCGCAGTTCTTCGGCCTTTGCTCTCGGCAAGGTTCTCATCAGTTTTACAAACCCTCGGGCATATACAGCCGGTGTACTGTCGGTATAGCATGGACACTGCTCTGTACCACCGTTTTCGTCTATCCACCTATGGTCATAGAAATAGGCCTGTTTTACAACCGGGTGTTCCATGTATGCAGACAGTTCATGCGTCTCGGGCAATCTTTACGCGAGCAGAATGTAAACTGCTTGGGCATGTCTTTAAAATCTATCATTGGTCAGTGCGTGTGCTAAAATGTTGGTATGTTTCTCATGCAAAGATATGACTATTTCCTCTAAAATCCCGCTTTTCTTTTCTGATTGTTTGGTACTTGCATAATATATCCTTATCTTTGTGATACATCCACGTTGGATGTGCTTACTCGTCAATGTTTATAATAAAGAATATGAAAGCGGTATTTAAAGCAGTGGCTACGGTATTTATGCTTCTGGCATTTGTGGCAATGGTATGTGTGTAGAAATTCCTGTTAAGACCGGAGTGTCAGTAGATGGCAGAGTTGCGCCTGCCGAAGATGAGGACTTGGGTATGAAGGCAATTTTGCAGATGGTCCAATCTGTAAATTCAACATGTCCTATTGATATCGGTAATGGCGTTATGTTGGATAGCATGAGTTATGCCAATGGGGTGGTGAAATATAATTATCTCGTGTCGGCGGCATCTTATGCAACAATCAGCAGGAATGTTTCTTTAAAGGAATCCGTTTTCCTTAACCTTAAGAGTAGCGAATCATTTAAGAGCACGGCAGAATTGTTATATTCAACGGAAACAAAACTTGCTTATTGTTATTATACAAAGGACAACAAGAAAGTGGAGGTACTCTTATCGTTGGAAGATTTAAAGGGCATTTTTGCTCCTTCTGGTGAGGTGAACGAACTTCAGGATAAAATAACGGTTCTCCAAAATCTTGCAAAAACGGAGGCGTCATCTTGTCCTGTGGATATGAAGAATGGAATGGTTATTACAAATGTTGTATATGAGGACAAGAAGTATAAGTATACCTATATGGTGGCAGAACAGGTGTTTGCCGGCCTTGGTCCCGAGACAAAGGAACTGTTGCTAATTGCATTTAAAGGAATGCCTGAATTTAAGAGGCAGGGAAAGTTGTTGGTTGAAACAGAGTCTACATTATTGTGCCATTTCTTTGTGGGAGACGGTAGGTCTTTTGACGTGGAATTCTCGACCGAAGATATACGGAATATGTTAGCCACTCCTATAACCGATACTGATGAATCACAAATTCTGGAAAAACTCAAGAATGATGCTAAGATTGCAAATTCCCAGTGTCCTATAGTATTGCTGGAAGGCAAATTGACATTAGCAGGTGTAACGTTTGAGAATAAAGCATATAAGTATTCATATCTTGTTTCTGATAATTCCCCGAATCTCATTGTGGATAGCATGGAATTAAAGAATACAATTATTGCGGAATTGGCAAATAATCCGTCTTTTTCTCCGTTTGCTCGTATGCTGGTTAAAACCAATTCTGATTTGGTGTATCATTATCAATCCCAAAGCGGCAAGGTTCGCGATATCGTGTTTGCTCCCCGGGAACTAGACGTGTTCCAGGGAAAGACTCCTTCAAGACTGACCATTGAAATGACGGCTAAGAACCTAAATGCCAAGTGTCCCATGAGAAAGCCAGATGGTAGTTTGGTGATTGAAAGTGTCACTTATGAATTGGGCGTTTTTAAGTATGTTGCGTTGCTTCCTGATGAGATTATTACCAAGGAAGGTTTTGCGTCATCTATGAAGAATGAGTTTAAGGAATCATTGAGAAACCTAGATTTGCTGGAGCCATTGGTAGATGATAATGCAAAGATTGTCTATCATTTGCATGGTTCAAAAGGAAATGAGGTTGTTATAGAACTGAGCAATGAAGATTTGAGGGCCGCTTTGGCTGGTAGACAATGATACATGTGTCTTCAATTGTTCGATACCGGTGTTGGGTTTAAGCGGGGGGCGATGTCGGATTAACGTTAGGGGATAACTCACAATAGTAAATTGTTATAATATATGCGAAGAGGTAAAAACAAATGTGTTCATGTAGAACTTGATGATGTGAGCGGTACCCTTCCTTCTTCTACAGGTCAACAGGATGCCGGTAAGAAAAATATGATGGGCGAGAGCAATAATAAAAAAGCGGCTGGCAAGAAGTTTCCCATTCTTGCAATTGTTGCCGTTCTGTTCCTCGTCCTTGTGCCGATATCCGTTTACTTCGGTTATGCCGAGTATGTTAGATTGCAAAAGGAAAAGGAACGGGACGGGTTGTTTTGGGATATGCGTGTAAAATTTGACTATCTTAAGAATGACCGTACGGCTCAATATGTAAGGGTGGGTGATATATCGGTGAGAGATTCGGTATTGGACGTAGAGGTTCTAAGGACCTATTTTTACTTCAAAGGCAATTCCCGATATGGTGGTTTCGATGCTTTAAAAAAAGTTGCTCGTGATGAGGTGTTATCATTGATTCCCATGAATCCAGAACACTGGACAGATATCATCTCGAAGTTGTGCTCTTTGCAGATGAATATTCGGTTTATATATAGGACAGGACGGGACAATCTGCAAATCCCGATAGAATTTACTTATCAGGAATTCAAGGAAGTTGCAGAAAATATAGAAATGATGTCAAAGGCCCAAGACATATTTGTCCATAATAAATGCGAAGAGGTGCTTTCCTATGCCAAAATACATTTTAAGAATGATCGTGCTTTCAAAGTAGATAGCGTTTCATTGGATGAACAGTATGTAAAATTGCACCTTTCGTATTCCTCTGCAGTAGCAAATTTAGGTGAGAGTTTTACGGATTCTACACATGTGCCGGCGCATTATCTCGATAAGGTTGGATATTTGGGCAGCATCTTGGACAATATGTTGTTTATATGTGCAGTAGAGAATAAGGGATTTGCATTTGTATATTACGACAAAAAGACAAAATCGTCAAAAGTTGTGGCGTGGGATGCAGAAAGGACAGCACCTTATATCAAGTCGTTGGAAAATAGGATAATCTTGGATTCTCAGCAAGCTAACCGTGTCAAGACGATTGTGCGCAAGCATAAGTAGATCAGATCTATTTCTCGTACTTTATTTGCCGTACTGACTCGATGCCCGGGATTTGGCTTATGTGGGCTATGGCGCTTACCATTTCCTCTACACCATGCACCATTATCGTCACCTTGCAATCCACTATGCAGTCCTTTGTGCTGATGCAGAGGGAATCCATGTTGAGGTGGAGCCTGTCGGCGATTTCCGACGTGAGGTCCATTAGCAGGCGATGTCTGTCCACACCTGTTATGGCCAGTGTGATGGGATAGGTGAAACCTATGCGGTTTATGGTGATGGAGGTGGGGGAGTGTACCTCTATGGGTGGTGCATCGGCCTTGTCGGCATAATCCACGTTCACCACGTTGTCGCCGAACTTGCTGGCCATGCGTATGGCCTCGGGGCATGAACGGCGGTGCAGGGTTATGTTTTCGTACTCGGAGGTTTGCGGATGTATTCCCTGCATGCGGATACCTATGACCTCGCCACCGGGCAGAGGTTTGCATATCGGGCAACGGCACACTCCGCCACGGATAAGGCGGCGCTCTATGAGGAAGAGTCTCAGATAACGCTTGGCCAGATACGTCTGGCAATGGTCTATCCAGTCCTTACGTGGCTTGGCGTCTGGCGAGGTGATCAGTTTCACACAATCTCCTCCGTGCAGGACGGTCTTCACGCTACACAGGATTCCGTTCACATAGGCATAGTGTGCATGTGCGCCAACCTCGTCGCCCTGCTTGAAGGCATAGTCAATGACGGTGCTGTCCTTGGGCAGGATGAAACTCTCTCCGCTGGGTGAGAATACCGTTATGTCGTCATAATAGAGGCTGGATGAAATGTGCTCGAGGAAGTATGCCTCGTTGCCTTGTGTGACGATATCCTCCAGGACCTTGCGGAAACGTTTCACCCAGTTGCCTATGTTGCTGCCTATCTCGTTGATGCAGCCCACCTGGCTGGCCTTTACCATAGATTCGGAACATATCTGCACGTCCTCCCACACACCCTCGTCGGACAGGAGCATGAGGCGCAGGCACTGGTAGGAGTTCTCCTTAGGCTGCTCTATCTGGTTGATGAAACTGCCCGGACGTTCGCGGAAATCGCGCGTGAGCAGGTTGTATATCTTCAGGCAGGTTTCCTTCTCGGTCAGAGGGTCGTCCATGGTGTCCTCCCAGAAGGTTATGCGCACATAGTAGCGGTTGGGCAGATGCCAGAAGTCCACGTCCTGCTGCTTCATGCGTCGCCAGATGGAGTAGGGGCGTCGCCAGAAAGTCTCCACGTTGCACTGGATGCCATGGTCCTTCAGCGTTCCTTTCACATCCTTGCAGAAGCGTTGCAGGCGTTCGCGGTTGTCGGCCTCGTCCTGCTGGAGCCAGCGCTCTATGTCGCCGTATTCCAGTTCGCAACGGTATTTGAAGGACAGGTTTTCCAGGTCGGACTTCACCTCGAAGAGTCCCAGACGGTTTGCCAGTGGAGCATAGAAGCAATCCGTCTCTCCTGCTATCTTCATCTGCTTGTCGGGGCGCATGGATTGCAGGGTGCGCATGTTGTGCAGGCGGTCGCTGATCTTCACCATCACGGCTCTGATGTCGTAGTGAAGCGACGCCAGAATCTGCTGATAGTTATCCACTTGCTTGGTGGTCTGGTAGGTTTCCTTCTTCTGCTTCGTAACCACGTTGACGAGCCCGGCCACATCGTTGCCAAAGCGCTCCCTTATGTCCTCCACGGTATATGGCGTGTCCTCCACCACATCGTGTAGGAAGGCGGTGATGACAGTGTTGGCATCCAGTTGTAGCTCCTTGGCGGCAATGAGTGCCACGGAAATGGGGTGCAGTATGTACGGTTCGCCCGACTTGCGCTTTTGAGGTGCATGTGCTTCCTTGGCCAGAAGGTAGGCCTGGCGTACGCGCTCCATGTCCTCCGGAGTTACGCGCGGAGCAATGGCATCAAACACCTGTTGAGCCAGATCGCTGACAATCTGTTCGTAATCCATAGTCGTAGTGGTATATGGGTTAAGTGGCTACTAATTTATGTTTTATTTGACAAAGTTAACCAAAATTACGACAAAGGAAGAATAAACACTGTTTATTTTTGCGTCAATGCCCTTTTTTCTGTATCTTTGTCCGTGATATTTATATTATAAGGTGTGGTCCTCCCGAAGACCACCATTTGTAAGTCACTAAAATTAAATAAAAACATACGATTATGAAAGCATTTGTATTTCCCGGTCAGGGAGCACAGTTCACTGGTATGGGCAAGGACCTGTACGAGAGCAATGAGGTAGCAAAGGAGATGATGGAGAAGGCCAACGAGATACTTGGCTTCCGTCTGACCGACATCATGTTCGAGGGCGATGCCGAGGCATTGAAGCAGACAAAGGTTACCCAGCCTGCCGTGTTCCTGCACAGTGTGGTAATGGCAAAGTGTATGGGAGATGCCTTCCAGCCTGACATGGTGGGCGGTCATTCCCTTGGCGAGTTCAGTGCGCTGGTGGCAGCCGGTGCCTTGGATTTTGAGGACGGACTGAAACTTGTCTATGCCCGTGCCCTTGCCATGCAGAAGGCATGCGAGGCCGCTCCCGGCGGTATGGCAGCCGTATTGCGCCTGTCCGACGAGCAGATCGAGCAGATTTGTGCCGACGTTACTGCCCAGGCAGGCAAGGGTGTGGTGGTAGCCGCAAACTACAACTGCCCCGGCCAGTTGGTAATCAGCGGTAACAAGGAAGCCGTTGAGGTGGCATGCGAGAAACTTCTCGAAGCCGGTGCACGCCGTGCCCTGGTGCTGCCCGTAGGCGGTGCTTTCCACAGCCCACTGATGCAGCCTGCCAAGGACGAGTTGGAGGCAGCCATAGCATCCACAGAGTTCCACACTCCCACATGCCCCATCTATCAGAACGTTGACGGCAAGGCACATACCAACCCCGAGGAAATCAAGCAGAACCTGATTGCCCAACTGACCGCCAGCGTGCGTTGGACACAGGAGGTAGAGGCAATGGTAGAGGCCGGAGCAACGGAGTTCGTGGAGTGCGGTCCCGGTCAGGCTCTGACAGGTATGATAACTAAGATAGCCAAGGGCGCTACCGTCCTGCACGCATAACGCCAGAACCGTTTTGCCATGAACATATATCAAGTATTTACCCGTTTGTTCGGTGCCAATGTGGAGCATCCCGTTCCGCATGGCAGCAAGAGTCAGAACGGATGCGGCACCATGTCGGCCTTTACTGCCAAGGCCTTGGCCGACATCAAGGCCATGGGCGTGACCCACATCTGGTACACAGGCATCATAGAGCATGCCACGCAAACCGACTATAGCCGTTACGGCATACGCAAGGACCACCCCGAGGTGGTGAAGGGCCGTGCCGGCAGTCCCTATGCCATAAAGGACTACTACGACGTGGATCCCGACCTGGCAACCAAGGTGCCCGAGCGCATCAAGGAATGGGAGGCACTCATAGAGCGCACCCACAAGGCCGGGATGAAGGTCATCCAGGACTTCGTGCCCAACCATGTGGCACGCGAGTACCACTCGGATGCCTGTCCCGAGGGATGCAAGGACCTGGGCGAGGGCGACGATACCTCGCTCAACTACTCTCCCGAGAACAACTTCTACTACATGGGCGAACCTCTCCATCTGGACAATATCCTGAGCGAAGAGGAGCGTGCCAAGGCCAACCTCTACGAGGAGAACCCCGCCAAGGCTACCGGCAACGATGTGTTCTCTGCATGGCCGGGCAGGAACGACTGGTACGAGACGGTAAAACTGAACTATGGTCCCAATACCTATGCCAAGATGCTTCAAATACTGCTCTACTGGGCGGAGAAGGGCGTGGACGGTTTCCGTTGCGACATGGCCGAGATGGTGCCCGTGGAGTTCTGGGAATGGGTGATACCTCAGGTAAAGGAGCAATACCCCGACATCATCTTCATAGCAGAGGTGTACAACCCTCAGTTGTACCGCGACTACATCTTCCGCGGACACTTCGACTACCTTTATGACAAGGTGGGACTTTACGACAAACTCAAGGCCGTATCCGCAGGATGGTGCTCGGCCAAGGAACTGACATCATGCTGGCAGAGCGTGGAGGACATACAGGACCACATGCTCAACTTCCTGGAGAACCACGACGAGCAGCGCATAGCCAGCGACTTCTTCGCAGGCGATGCCAAGAAGGGCCGTCCCATGATGCTGGTGAGCACACTGATGAACACCAACCCCATGATGATATACTTCGGCCAGGAACTGGGCGAGAAGGGTATGGACAGCGAGGGTTTCTCTGGCGAGGACGGACGTACGACCATCTTCGACTACTGGACGGTGGATACCATACGCCGTTGGCGAAACGGCGGAAAGTTCGACGGTGCCCTGCTCACTGACGAGGAAAAGAAACTGAAGGAGTTCTACACACAGACCCTGCGTCTGGCCGAGGAGGAACCTGCCTTCAGCGAAGGACTCTTCTGGGACCTGATGTACATGAACGGGCATCTGGACAGACAGTATGCCTTCCTGCGTAGCGACAAGAACAAGACCTACCTGGTGGTGGCCAACTTCTCCGATGAGAACATCACCACAGATATCCGCATTCCTGCCGATGCCATCCGCTCGCTCACTCCCGAATCGGAGAAGGTGAAGAACAACCTTGCCCACGACATTACCGTGTCTATCAAGGTGAAGGCCTGGGACGGCATCGTAAAGAAGATAAAGTTGTAGGGAAAACGCCTCGTGAGACGACGGCCCTCGCCTCGTGATGCGATGCCCTTCGCCTCGTGATGCGACAACCTTTGCCTCGTGAGGCGATACACATCGCAAGGTATAGCGTAGCCATCTACAACGTATAACATAAAAAGAACACAGATAATGAACAGCGCAAATACAATCAGCCATTCGCACCTTGTCATCATGGCAGGCGGCATAGGAAGCCGCTTCTGGCCCATGAGCACTCCCGAACGTCCCAAGCAGTTTGTGGATGTATTGGGCACAGGACGCACATTCATTCAGATGACAGTTGACCGCTTCAAGGGAATCCTGCCTCCGGAGAACGTGTGGGTGGTTACCAGCCAGGCATACAAGGACATCGTTGCCGAGCAACTTCCCGAGGTGCCTCAGGGCAACATACTTCTGGAGCCTTGCCGCCGCAACACCGCTCCCTGCATAGCCTATGCCGCATGGAGGATAAAGAGCATTGACCCAAAGGCGACCATCGTGGTAAGCCCTTCCGACCACCTTGTCCTGGACACTCCCGAGTTCCAGCGTGTGGTGAAGAGCGCCATGGACTTTGCCTCCACCTCGGATGCTATCGTCACCCTGGGCATGAAACCCACCCGACCGGAGACAGGCTACGGCTACATACAGACGGACATGAGTTGTCCTTCTGCCCGCAACAAGGAGATATATCGTGTAGATGCCTTCCGCGAGAAGCCCGACCTTGCCACGGCCGAGAAGTACATCCGCAAGCCCAACATGCTATGGAATGCCGGCATCTTCATCTGGAACGTCAGCACCATAGTGAATGCCCTCAGGGTGTATGCGCCTGAGATTAACGAGGTGTTCGAAAACCTCTTGCCCCTCTACGGTACGGACAAGGAGCAGGATGCCATCAACGAGAACTTCCCCAAGTGCGAGAGTATCTCCGTTGACTATGCCATCCTCGAGAAGTCGGAGGAGATATACTGCTTCCCTGCCAGTTTCGGTTGGAGCGACCTGGGCACTTGGGGCTCGTTGCGCGAGAACGTAAGCCGCGACAACAACGGAAATGCCGTGATTGGCGACAACGTGCAGACTTACGAGACACGCGATTGTGTGATACATTGCAGCGAAGAGCGCCGTGTAGTGGTGCAGGGTCTGGACGGCTACATCGTGGCAGAGAAGGACAATACCCTGCTGATATGCAAACTCTCGGAGGAGCAGAGGATAAAGCAGTTTTCAGAATAACTAACGGATAGACAAAATATTTTATGGAAAAGAGAAATGTTGCCCTTATAACGGGCGTGACAGGACAGGACGGCAGTTATCTGAGCGAGTTCCTTATAGAGAAAGGTTATGAGGTTCATGGTATCATCCGCCGCAGCAGTGTGGATTACCGCGAGCGCATCGCTCACTTGGAGGGTCATCCCCAGTTCCACCTCCACTATGGCGATATGGGCGACTCCATGTCACTTGTAAAGGTAATAGCCGACGTACGTCCCACTGAGATATACAACCTGGCAGCACAGAGTCATGTACAGGTAAGTTTTGATGCTCCTGAGTTTACGGCCGATGTGGATGCCGTTGGCGTACTCCGTGTTCTGGAGGCAGTGCGCGCCAACCACTTGGAGAACGAATGCCGCATCTATCAGGCATCCACTTCCGAACTATACGGCAAGGTGGAGGAGGTTCCGCAGAACGAGAACACGCCCTTCCATCCCTACAGTCCCTATGCCGTGGCAAAACTCTATGGTTTCTGGATTATCAAGGAGTACCGCGAGGCATACAACATGTACTGCTGCTCGGGCATCCTGTTCAACCACGAGAGCGAGCGCCGTGGCGAGACCTTCGTGACACGCAAGATTACCCTGGCCGCCGCACGTATAGCACAGGGCAAGCAGGAAAAACTCCTTCTGGGCAACCTCTCCTCTCTTCGCGACTGGGGTTATGCCAAGGACTATGTGGAGTGCATGTGGCTCATCCTCCAGCAGCCCGAACCTGAGGACTTCGTCATCGCCACCGGCGTGCAGCACTCTGTGCGCGAGTTCACCTATGCCGCCTTCAAGGCTGCCGGCATTGAACTGAAGTTCGAAGGTGAGGAGATGGACGAGAAGGGCATCTGCGTGAGCGGTCCTGCCGAACTCGTGGGCAAGACACTTGTGGAGGTAAGCCCCGACTTCTACCGTCCCACCGATGTGGTCAACCTCTGGGGCGACCCCACCAAGGCCAAGACAAAACTGGGTTGGAACCCTGCCAAGACTACCTTCGAGCAACTTGTATCCATCATGGTCAAGCACGACATGGAGAAGGTGGCCGCCGACCACGTGGCCAGCGTGATGCGTACAAACCTGGCAGAGTATCTGGAGAAGGGCCTGGTGAAGTAACCTGTCTGACATTCTAACCGAACGAGATAGTTATATGATGGAACAGAATGCCAAGATATACGTTGCCGGACACCGCGGTATGGTGGGTAGCGCCATTGTCCGTGAGTTGCAGAGACAGGGCTACAACAACATCATCACCCGTACCCATGCCGAACTGGACCTGATAAACCAGGAAGCCGTAAACCGCTTCTTCGAGCAGGAGAAGCCCGAGTATGTCTTTCTGGCTGCCGCCAAGGTGGGAGGCATCATTGCCAACCAGACAGCCCTGGCCGACTTCATGTACGAGAACATGATGCTGGAGATGAACGTCATACATGCCGCATGGCAGAACGGGTGCAAGAAACTGGAGTTCCTCGGGTCTTCCTGCATCTATCCCCGTATGGCTCCGCAGCCCATGCCCGAATCATGCTTGCTCACGAGCGAGTTGGAGCAGACAAACGAGGCCTATGCCCTGGCAAAGATCAGCGGATTGAAGTATTGCGAGTACCTGAACCGCCAGTACGGTACCGACTACATCTCCGTAATGCCAACCAACCTCTATGGTCCCAACGACAACTACCATCCCACACACTCCCACGTGCTGCCGGCCCTTATCCGCCGCTTCCACGAAGCGAAGGAACAGGGGCTTGACGAGGTGACGTGCTGGGGCGACGGTTCCCCTCTGCGCGAGTTCCTGTATGTGGACGACCTTGCCAACCTCTGTGTCTTCCTGATGAACAACTATAGCGGAAACGAAACCGTCAATGCAGGCACAGGCAAGGAACTGAGCATAAAGGCACTGACAGAACTCGTCGCCAAGGTGGTAGGCTACGAAGGCCGCATCCTTTGGGATACATCCAAACCGAACGGCACACCGCGCAAACTCCTTGACGTAAGCAAGGCCAAGGCACTCGGATGGACATACCGCACGGAGTTGGAGGACGGCATCCGCCTCAGTTATCAGGACTTCCTGAGCAATCCCATGAGAGCAGAGAGATAGACATGGCATTTGAGTGCCATGCCTTGTAAAGAACAAACATTGGTTATCCTTAGATACTATTATGAAGAAACTATTGTCCCTTCCCCCAAATCTGGTAGAGTGCTTCCATGACGTGGCCGGTGTCAGCCGTGAGGAATATTTCTGCACCTCTGACCCTGTAGGTGCACGACTTGGCAGCGGAGGCGGAACAAACTGGCTGATGGAAGCCTGCCATCAGGACGAGGCTCCCGAAAAGACTTTCGAAGAGTGGCTTTCACGCGAGAAGCGCATCTTGTTGCATGCCGGAGGCCAAAGCCGGCGCTTGCCTGGTTATGCCCCCAGTGGCAAGGTGCTTACACCCATACCCGTCTTCCGTTGGGCTCGTGGCCAGCGCATAGGTCAGAACCTCTTGCAGTTACAGTTGCCATTGTACCAGCGCATCATGAATGCCGCACCTGCCGGGCTCCGTACCCTGATAGCATCGGGCGATGTCTATATCCGTGCAGGCAAGTTGCAACAGATTCCCGATGCCGATGTAGTGTGCTACGGACTTTGGGTAGATCCCTCCCTGGCCAAGAACCACGGTGTGTTCCTTTCCAAGAGGGAGACGCCCGAGGTGCTTGACTTTGTGCTTCAGAAGCCCTCGGTGGAGAAGTTGGGAGAGTTGATGCACAGCCACCTGTTCCTTATGGACATAGGCATCTGGTTGCTGTCCGACAAAGCCGTAAACCTGCTCATGAGCAAGAGTACCGGCAAGGGAGGCGAGATATTGAACTACGACCTCTATAGCGACTTCGGCCAGGCACTCGGCGAGAATCCTACCACCACAGATGCCGAGATCAGCCAGTTGAAGGTGGCGGTATTGCCTTTGCAGGACGGTGAGTTCTATCACTACGGCACATCGCGCGAGATGATTAGTTCCACCATGGCCATACAGAATCTTGTGTACGACCAGCGCGCCATCATGCATTTGGGCGTGAAGGCACACCCGAGCATCTTCACCCAGAACTGTTATCACGACATAAAGTTCTCTCCTACGAACCAGAACACGTGGATAGAGAACTCGTGGATACCTTCCACTTGGACCTTGACCCACGAGAACATCATCACCGGAGTGCCTCAAAACGATTGGACAATCAGCCTTGTTCCCGGCATCTGTGTTGATGTCGTGCCATTGGGCGAAAGCCAGTGGGTTCTGCGCCCCTACGGTTTCAATGATGCTATGCGTGGTGACCTGCGCGACGCCTCTACCGAGTACCTCGGACGCCCTGTGGGAGAATGGCTCTCAAAGCGTGGCATCTCTGCCGAAGAGGTGGACGGCAACACCGACTTGCAGAACAGCCGTATCTTCCCCGTGTGTGACAACATTGAGGAGATGGGCCGCCTGCTCCAGTGGATGATATCCGACACCCCTGCCGATATGACGGATGTATGGAGAGCATGCGAACGCCTCTCCGCCAACGAAATCAGCGACAAGGCCAACCTTCGCCGCCTTCAGAAGCAACGCCTGGAGTTCCGAAAGGCCAACCTTACCGCCCTGGCAAACAACCACAGATGCAGTATCTTCTATCAGACTAACCTCGATGATTTGGCTCATGAATTCCATAATCTTCAGGTGCCGGTTCCCGAGTCTCTGCCCGAGACCGAACCTCTGCTGAAGCGCATCAACGACCACATGTTCCGTTCCCGTCTGTTGGAACTGAACGGACAGGACGGTTCTGAAGCCGGAGCAAAGGCATTCTCCTTGCTTGGCGAAGGACTGACGGAAGACGTGCTTGCCCACAAGCAGATGCCCCAGTTGGACGTGTACAGCGACCAGATAGTATGGGGTAGAAGTCCCGTCAGGATAGATTTGGCCGGAGGATGGACAGACACGCCTCCTTACTGCCTCACTTCAGGCGGCAGTGTGGTAAATCTGGCCATAGAGTTGAACGGCCAGCCTCCCCTGCAGGCATACGTAAAACCCTCGGCAGACTACCATGTCGTGCTCCGAAGCATCGACTTGGGCGCTATAGAAATTCTCACCACATGGGAGGAACTGGCAGATTTTGCCAAGGTAGGCTCTCCCTTCTCCATTCCCAAGGCAGCCCTGGCACTGGCAGGTTTCCTGCCCCAGTTCTGTCAGAAGAAGTACAAGTCTCTTCAGGAGCAGTTGAAGGACTTCGGATGCGGCATAGAGGTGACTCTGCTCAGTGCAATACCTGCCGGCAGCGGTTTGGGCACAAGTTCCATCCTGGCCGCAACGGTATTGGGGGCAGTGAGCGACTTCTGCGGATTGGCATGGAGTAAGAACGAGATATGCAACCGCACGCTTGTGCTGGAGCAACTCCTCACCACAGGAGGCGGTTGGCAGGACCAGTATGGAGGTGTGCTCCATGGCGTGAAGTTGCTTACCACTCAGGACGGTTTCGAGCAGACACCCGAAATCAGTTGGCTCAGCGACAACCTCTTCACCGACTCCCAGTATCAGGCATGCCATCTGCTGTACTACACAGGCATAACACGTACCGCCAAGAAGATTCTTGCAGAGATAGTACGTGGCATGTTCCTCTACGATACGGAACGCCTGCAACTGCTTGGCGAGATGAAAGAACACGCCCAGGATGTTGCCCAGGCCATTATGCGAGGCAATTACACGCAACTCGGCACACTTGTAGGCAAGACGTGGTATCAGAACCAACTGTTGGACAGCGGTACCAATCCTCCTGAGGTACAGGCCATCATCGAGAAGGTTCAGGATCTCTGTCTCGGCTTGAAGTTGCCTGGAGCTGGTGGAGGCGGTTTCCTCTATATGGTAGCAAAGGATCCCACTGCAGCCCTTCGCATCCGCGAGATACTTACAAAGGAACGTCCCAACGAGCGTGCCCGTTTCGTGGAAATGAGCATGTCGCGTACCGGTCTTCAGGTATCGCGTAGTTAATCGTACAGGGGGGGGTATAACCCAATTAAATGCAGATGAATAGGGCTGGTTCCACTTCGTTGGGGCCGGCCCTAAATCAATGTTGCCTCCCAGTCGGTCATTAGCGTTATGATGATCCCAAATCGCTCATTAGCGCCTAACGGCCTAACGGCCTATTGGCCTATTGGCCTATTTGCTTTGCAGGTAGCATTAGTGCATTATTGTCACGGTATGATGGAAATTTAACTCTGTACATCTGTTTCCGGAACACTTTTCATCCGATAAAGGTGGGTTCTTGAAATAAAAACATTAACTTTGCCATTGTCCGGAAGGATGTGAACCTGTTTGCATGGCTTTGGGAATGAATGACTCTGCATGTGGAAAAGTCATGACGATAGGAATGAATCGGTAAACTTAAATCTATATTATATATAATTATGAAAAAGCATTTCTTATCCCTGCTTTGCGTGTTGCTGGCATCGGTGCATGCAATGGCACAAGGTTTCCCTGCGGTAAGTACCGACCAGGAAACAAGGTGGTACCTGATCCAGTTTATGAACGGAGGCAATGCCTTGATGGCTGAAACTGACGGTGCCAACATTACCACAGGTCCGGTCATCGGCAGCAAAGCACAATTGTGGAAGATTACGGGTTCCGCATCCGACGGGTATGTGTTTACTAACAAACTCGGCTATACCCTCAGCGTGGAATCTGCGGCCAAAAACCAGATGGTGCGTGCCCAGGCCTCTGCTACAGGCACATGCACATTTGCCATCAACACTACTGCGGTGTCCGAATATTCGGGTGCTTACGAAATCCAACCCAAGACAAACACCGCCATCTCAATGAACCTGTGGGGCGGACCTGCGGAAAACCGTGGTGTGGGCCTTTGGGACAAGGGCGACAAGAACAATCCGGTGAAGTTCGTGGATGCCGAGAGCCTGGCTAAGATAGACAAGACTGCTCTCATTCCATACCCCAACAAGTTGGAACTAAGGGAGGGCACTTTGGCCGTTTCGTCCATTTCCGCCATTGCCTATGCCGGTGCGGAAATGAAGGAGCATGCCGAGGAGTTTGCCAAACAACTAAGCGTCTCCACGGGCATGACCATAGAAGTAAGGGAAGCGGGCGACGCGCCCTCTGCCGGCGAGATATGGTTTGGCACCGACGAGGTGCTTGCCAAGGAGGCCTACACCTTGAGTATCACATC
Organism: Bacteroidaceae bacterium; assembly: GCA_017466325.1. GTDB lineage: Bacteria > Bacteroidota > Bacteroidia > Bacteroidales > Bacteroidaceae > Physcousia. Next base: position 31,555 of record JAFTUK010000027.1, read on the forward strand.
CGAGGCTGTCACCATCAGGGCTTCCGAGTTCGGCGGTTGGTTCTATGCCTTGCAGACGCTGAAGCAACTCATGCCACGCAATTTCTTTGCCGGAGAAAAGCAAAGCGATGCTGAGGTATGGACCCTGCCTTGCCTGAAAATAGAGGACCGTCCGCACTTGGGGCATCGCGGCTACATGCTCGACATTGCCCGCCATTTCTTCAACAAGGAAGAGGTGAAGAAGGTGTTGGACATCATGGCCCTTTATAAGATGAACCGTTTCCACTGGCATCTGACCGACGACCAGGGTTGGCGCATACACATCCCCGAGTATCCCAAACTCACCGAAGTGGGTGCCATACGCAAGGGTTCGTTTGCCAACAATGGCGACGGACAGAAATTCTTTGACGACACCGAGTACGGCCGTGGCATGTTCTACACTCTCGAGGACCTTAGCGAGATTGTCGCCTATGCCAAGGCTCGCAACATAGAGATCATCCCCGAGGTGGACCTCCCCGGTCACATGGTGGCAGCCGTTGCATCATATCCCGAACTGAGTTGCGACCCCAGCAAGAAGTATGAGGTACGCATTGACGGCGGCATATCAAAAGATGTTCTCAACGTAGGCGACGACCGTGTAATCGACTTCCTCAAGTGCGTGCTTGGCCATGTGGCAACCGTTTTTCCCTATGACTACGTCCATATCGGTGGCGACGAGTGCCCCACGGACCAGTGGAAGACCAACCAGATGTGTCTGGATCGTGTGAAGGAACTGGGGCTTGACGGCGTTCACCAGTTGCAATCATGGCTTGTGGAGGAACTGGGTATCTTCCTTAAGGAAGAGTATGGCAAGGACATCGTCGTGTGGGACGAACTCCTGCACAACTGGAACGACAACAACAAAACCAAACCTGTCATCATGGCATGGAACGGCATGAACTTCAGTACCCAGGCAGCCAACCGTGGTTTTAAGTCCATCATCGTGCCCTACCAGTATCTGTATATCGACTTCATGCAGGGAGAGGAGGGCGACCTCTTCGTGGACGAACCCTATCATGGCGGATGGGGTGTGAACACCGTGGACGAGATATATGGCCTCAATCCCCTGAGCGCCTTGAGCGGCAAGGAGGAATTTGCTCTCGGCGTGCAGTGCAACATGTGGACGGAGACCTGTAACGACATTGACGAGTTGGAATACTGCCTCCTGCCCCGCATGTTGGCCGTGTCCGAAATTGGATGGCTGCCCACGAACAAGAAGGACTGGACATCTTTCTACCTGCGCTTGCAGACACATGACGAAATCTTCGACCACCTGGATTATCAGTATGCCAAGCACTTCATCCAGCCCAAGGATTACACCGGGCAGGAAAGCACCATCATGGAAGCAGAGGAAATCCTTGCCAAGAGCATACGTGGCGGTGTCGGATACCCCAGTGTAGAGGTGTACGATGCTCTGAAGAATGCGCTGGAGAGCACCGACGGCCAGGATGTCAGCGCCCTTGCACAGGCAATCAGTGACTACAAGGCGGCCGACATTGTCCAGCCGCAGGAGGGCAAGACCTATCAGATTGTCTCTGCTTCCACCTACTACAAACGTCAGTACGAGGGTTCCACCATGTACCAGAAGGATGGCGGAGTGCGTTTCCATTTTACTCCCCAGACAGAACCCGAGGAACTCTGGCAGTTCGTACCCACCGATGGCGGTTACCTGCTCAAGAATCTATGCACAGGCAAGTTCGTGAAGATGGGCGCTTACAACACGGCACTGGAAATGGTGGAGAGTGGCGCTACTCCCATCCGCATGGACAAGGCCACCATCGCCACCAAGAATTTCACATATATCCCTGGTGTGGTCACCCTCTCTGCCGTAAGTGGCTACAATGCCCAGATGACCGGTCAGGTGAAGCGCTTCAGCGCGGAACTCTCCGGTGATGTCTATGCCAAGGATGAGGCCGCCCTATGCTACAACGGTACATGGAAGGTGGTGGAAGTGACCGACTTCAGTGCCCAGTTGAAGGGTCTTGTCAACAAGTGTGAAATCATCCTCCTCACCGCCCAGCCAGGCGAAATGGGCAATTACACACAGGAGGCTCTCGACTTTGCCGAGCAGAACATCATCCTTCCTGCCCAGAAGGCATTGGAAGAGGGCGTCGTTTCGGAGGAGAAATACAACCAGTTCCTGGACATCTACAACCAGTTCATACAGATGCCCAAGACTTCCATCTCGCAAACCCTGAGCGAAGGCCATTACTATTATATCCGTAACGTGTGGTTCGGCAGATATGCCAAATACAACACTTCCGACAAGGGCTTGGCTATTTCTTCCACCAAGACCGAGGACGACACCTATCTCTGGCGCATAAAGAAGAATGCCGACGGCACCGTATTCATATACAGTAAGAAGACACAGACGGCCGCCTATCTTGCCTCCAACGCCGTTGACCAGAAGGTGAAGGTGGGCAAGGACTATGCTTGGACACTGGAAGAGCGCACCCTCGACGGCAAGAGCGGCATCTGCATCATAGACGGAAGCAAGAAATACAGTTGGTACACCAACCCCGACGCCTGGACCTACATACTGATGAAACCCTTCTGGGGAGCATGCACATGGGAGTTCCAGAAAAGCGGTGTGGAGGTTCCCACCGGCATCGGCGACATAGAGGAAACGGAAAACGGAAAACGGGAAACGGAAAACTGCTACGACCTGTCCGGACGTCAGGTTCGCAAAGCCGCCAAGGGTGTCTACATCACCAACGGACAGATTGTAGTGAAGTAAAGCAATAAGCATCTGCCATCTACGACCTGAGTGGCAGCCGTGTCACCGCTCCAGCAAAGGGCATCTATATTGTGGACGGAAAGAAGCAGGTTATCCGGTAATTGGAATTGGACTTATTTATGAAACGAGAGGATGCTCCTGAATTCAGGGACATCCTCTCGTTGTGATATGTGTTGCTCCTCCCGTGTCTTTGCCAGTCCTCATAGTATAAGGACTTGAGTCCTCCTACTACGAGGACTGCAGTCCTCTTACTATGAGGACTCGTCATTCGTTCCAGTTGAAGGCCTCCAGATACGAGTCGAACTTGTACTCGTCCTTGATGCCTAACTGGTGCAGTGTCTCCATTATCAGGTCCTGTTCCTGCAGTGTCAGCAAGGTTTTGCCGTTGCGACGCTCAAAATACGGGTTGCGGCCGAACTTTTTCTGCAGTATGTCCAGGAACTTCTGATACTGTTCCTGTGTCATCTTCTTCTGGAAGTTGGTAAATCCCTTTGCGTAAACCACCGGAGTGTTGTCGCGGAAATATTTGCACCCTTCAGTTTGCGTGCACTTTTCCGGATTTACGATATGCATATATTCCTGACTCTTTACCAGGGTGATGAATGCATTGCGCCTGAGGCAACGTTGCGCCAATGGACAATCCGCATGCAGGCATACGGGATAGTGCGATGGAGTAGAGGTATGAATCTTCTTCGGCATGGTATTTATATGTATCTTCTGCACCTGCAAAGATATATCATTGTTGCGGATAAAGCAAGCATCCTCTGCTCTTGTTTTGTTTTTCTGAGAATATCTTTGTTGCTAAGGATAAATTTATTTAGTAATTTTTCGTTGTTTTTAAAATAAATTATATATTTGCACAGTCATTGCTCTTGCTGAAAGCCTCTGTGGGCATAGGCGGGCATGATACATATAGATAAAAGGCGTAACTGAACGCTTTGGTTTTGACGTAGTAGAATCTCGCAAATTCAAACGATTAGTCAAACACAAAGCAACGGGGACGTCTCATGTGATGGTTATATGCAACCCTCATTGCCTATTGTCTTCAAGCAGTGGTTCTATGAGAGTGTTTTATATATTCATCGGCGTGGGGCTTTCAGCGTTGCTCGTTTCGACTAATCGGGCAATGCGAGAGCCTTACTACGTGGAACGGGCATCAGGACTGGCTCCACGTCTTTTTTGTATATGTTAGCAATATGATTTAGGATACGCCTTGTAGGAGCCTTAGGCACAAAGTTTATGGTATGAGTGGATAGTTCGCGTGTTTGGCGCATATCCAAAAACAAGTGTTAATAGTCTAAAAGGAGTACCCGAAAAGCCGTAAAGTGAGTAGGAAAACTATTAAAAACACATTATTATGTTTAAGAAAATTTTTATTTGTATGGCATTGTTGGTGTCAATGCATTCGTTTGGACAGACAGTATCTGGTAGTGAAACACCAATTACAGTAGAAGAACCTCCTAAATATGCAAATTTTAATGCCATGGAGCTTGGCTATCTTCGTTCTGGTGAGTCAAATGGTGCATACATAGAGTATTTTACTTCTAATCCTTTTAAGGGTGGCAAATCAGCTTTTGGCTTTGATTTTGGTTTGAAGGGTATGTGGAACTGTTTTTCTTACGGAGATGAAAGTTATCACAGTATTGGTTTTGGTTTATATTTGGGACTCTCGGCACAAATAAAGTTCAGTGAAAAGTGTGCTTTGATCCCCACAACAGGTTTAATGTTGAATTATGGAATTCCACTGTTTGATGGCGCAGAGAGTGATTTTACATTTGGATGGGACGTTGGCGGAAGATTGAAATTCAGCGGTGGTTACTTGGGTTATACATGTTCCATTCCTTTCAAAAAGGGAACTGTTGCTTCGCATTTCGTAGGTATAGGCTTTGACTTTTAAGCGACTTCCGTAATGATAATAAAGGATAGCAGAATATTCTTAATAGGGTAATCAAGAACATTTAAGTCATTACTGTCCGCTAAATAGCAATGTTAGCGGACAGTAATAATTAGTTAAATGGCATCTCCATTCGTACATGTTTTGAATATTATCGACAAATTAATACCAATTAAATTAACAGAAGAATGAAAATTTTAAAATTTTTACACAGAGTATTGGTGCTTCTTTTCATTGGAAGTTCAATGTGTATTCTACAGGCTTGTAGTAATGATGATGAACCAAAACCAGGAAACAATGGCAGTGATAACCAGAAAACACTGACCTTGTTTAAGCGTTGGTATTTGACAGACTTCTCTGGTTCAAATGATATGGAGTGGCAATCCTATAATGTTGTTGACCATCGGGAGTACATGGAGTTTAGCAAGACAGCCCTTTATTGGAATAGTCGCTTGGGAGGCAAAAATTCAACCTATAAATTGACTGGGGCAGTTACTGGTAGTGTCGGCTCTTCTTTTTATGGCATTAATGTTGTTGATTATGAAGATAGTCGAATGTTTACTGTAAAGAAAATGACAGAAAAACATTTGCTGTTATATGACCAGTACGAAGAAATGTATCGTTCGTTTGTTTCTTCATCTTATGCGAAGTTTTCAGATAATGGAGGAGATGGTAACTCTAATGGCAATGACGATAATAATGAAGACGAGGATGAGGATGAAGACGATGGTGAATGGAGGGATTGTTATGCCTGCAATGGTTCAGGTGTATGTTACACTTGTGATGGTGATGGAAGAGGAGCTCTAATTTATGGCACCGATGAATATCAGGATTGCAAAACCTGTCGTGGTTCTGGTCAGTGTCCTAAGTGTGATGGTTCTGGCCAATATTGGCGCGATTGATCAAATCGTATTACGTGTGTCCACTTTGCCTGTTTTGTTTATCCCCAATTGGTCATTAGTTCGAACGACCTAATGACCAATTTGGGTTTATATTCATCTAAAAGTGCAAAGTTCAATGTTGTTTTGAACTAATAGAATGCAACTAGGAAACAAACTGTCGTCAGAGTAATTTCAGGATGTCAAATAGTTCATAATAGTTTCGGGACACCATTGACTTTAGTCTTATCGAATAGCAATATAAAAAATATTAATATACGCATCAATGAATATGTTTATGAAAAAAATTTTTGGTTTGATATTGTTTCTATCATATGTAGTTAGCATGAACGCACAGATTTGGTATTATGTAGATGCTGACACAGATATAACCACAGGTGCCTCGTCAAGAGCGCACGATGGTCATTTTACGGTAGTTTTAGTTCAAGACTCCTATGGAAATTTATGGATGGAACGTCGTTTTGGCGATAGTAGTTTAAGTGCATTAAATATATTGAAAGACGCTTTTGCCATTAATCGTAATTTCTATATAGATGCTTTTAATAAGTCAGAACATGGCACAAAGCCAGGTTTCTCTCTGCAAGATAGAGTTGTAGACTATAATAGTCCCCGCTCTTATAGTGATAGAAGATTAGGGAGCGTTGGATTAAGGGGTTATTTTAGTTTTGTCAAATTGAAACTTGTTGAAAGACTACAGAAATGTAACGTGTATGAATATAATCATGGAGCAAGGATGAGATTTGCAATTGGTAATGATTTCAAAACCATTATCGAAGACCCAGATAGGTCTAATCCTATTTATTACAAAAGCTATTCCCCCGATTCATTTATTACACATACCAATGCCGATGATTTATTTTAATTGAAATTGCATGAAAAGAATTATCGCAAGTCTATTTTGTCTGCTCGCTGTGGTATTGGTACTGAAAGCTCAGACTTACTATTATAAAATGTACAGTTACACGAGTGGAGGTTCAACTACGACTAATGTAACCGGAGGACAATTTATCACATTCCAGGGAATTATGTGTATGGAAACCGACATCAAAGGCAATCCTTGCGGAAATGGAACTTTACGGCGTACAGCGCAGAATAAGAATATGTACGTAGGAAATTCATACTGGGGACCAAAGACAAAGTTTATCTTCAGTAGTGACCATTCTTCTTTAGAGGTAACAACTCCAGATGGAGAAACATACACGTATAAACGTGGTAATGCACCAAAAGGTGTTACAGCATCTTCTTTAATTAAAGGCGGAAGTTCTTCTTATAGTATTGGCGTTTCAGAATCTGTCACGTCTCCTATAAAATCTTCAAGCTCTTCTTCCTCATCCGGTTCTACGTATAAAAAGAAGGAGCATCCCAAGAAATGTCCAAGATGTCTTGGTAATGGCAGATGTCCCAAATGTAGTGGTACGGGAAAATACAACACCTTGCACTCTGGTTATACTCCTTGCCCTTCTTGCAATGGAAGGGGTAAATGTACAATGTGCCATGGTAAGGGTACTTATGGCAGTGAATGGTATTGATTATCTAATAATTCTCAAATAAACAAGTAATTGTAATGAAAAGGTTCATCTTATCTATGCTAAGTGTAATTTCCATATCTGCATTTGCGCAAGATGTGTTGATAAAAAGGAGTGGTGACGAACTTCAAGTAATGGTTTTGAAAATATCTACTACAGAGATTGAATACAAAAAGTGGGATAATCAAGAAGGGCCGACTTATTGTGTTCCAAAGTCTGAGGTTTTCATGATTAAGTATAAGAATGGTGACAAGGATGTGTTTAAAGAAGAAACGTCAAATACATCTAAAGAGACGGAGTCAAACCAATCCGTCAGCGACAATCAAGCGCTTATAGATGGATATAGAAACGAAACGCATACATATTTTTGGTCGAAACCTACTAAACCGAGCAAGAAAAAGGCCAGGGGGGCAATTGGAACTTTGGGGATTACCTCATCATCCATATTATCTACCAATGATATTGAAATATCGCTGAGACAAGCAACGGAATCAGAAAGTAATAGATACTGGCTTGATGCAGTGATTGGCGAAAGGTTTGAAATTTCACCTGCAAATGTATTCTGGTCGCATCCTGTAAAGTTCGTAATAGAAATATACAATAAGACTTCTCAAAATATTTATATAGATAAAGCCGCCTGCTTTAGACAATCTCAATTAGGCGAAAAAAGACCATACTATAATTTTGAAGGAATGGCCGAGTGTCAGAATTTACGTCTAATAGTAATTCCTCCAAAGGGAAGAGCATTGTTGTCAAAGGATGACTATATTAAGATAGAAGGTTTTAAAGACATTATAACAGGTGCAAGTGAATATATAGAGTTTAATATAAGTGATTTGTGTAAAAAAGAAATACGTCAATATACAGAGGAGAATAGTCCGGTAAAGTATGACTATACGATTACATATTCACTTTCACCAGATCTTGCCAATAGTTGTCAGGCTAATTTTGGTGTTTATTTAAAAGATGTAATGGAGGCATTTAAAGCAACTGGTATTTATTTGAAAACTCTTGACCAATATTTCCAGAAGCGTTCGCCCAAAACAATTGTTGTATGTGATTGGTTTTTATAAACTTCTTGCTTTAATCCAAATCGGTCATTAGCGTATAACAGTCTAATGGTCGATTTGTGTGTTATAGTATCAAAAAGAGGATATGCCTGTTTTCTGGCACATCCTCTTTAATGGTAGGGTAGGGACGCCACTTGTATCAGTGGCAAATACGTCTTGCTTTACTTCACTACAATCTTTCCGTTGGTGATGTAGACACCCTTGTCTGCCTGGCGTACCTGACGGCCAGAGAGGTCGTAGATTTCCGTTTTCCGTTTTCCGTTTTCCGTTTCCTCTATGTCGCCGATGCCTGTTGCGGTGTCTGTTATGTCTATGCGGAAGAGGTTGCTGTAGTTGTTGCTCCAGCCGATGCTGTTGCCCCATCCGTCGAAGACGCCCGATGCCATGACGATGAGTGAACCGTCGGTGCTGCCGTTTGAACGCTTGCTTACCAGGTAGTAGGTGCCTTCCTTGGTGGCTGAGGCATCGTTTATGCTCCAGTCGCAATAGGTGGCGTTGTAGGTGCCAATGGTTCCCTTGTTGCTGTTGTGGCCGCCACTGGAAGCAGCACGCCATATCATGTACTGTTTGGTGTCCTCGTTGTAGAAACTGTACTTTCCGCTTGCCTCCTTCTTGCAGGTGAACTCAGCCTTGGCTCCCTGCTCTTCGGCTGTGGTGGTGGCCAGGGAGAGGGTGTTGCTTGCGTTGATGTACAGGGCGTATTCCGTACCGTTCTGCTGGACGTTGGTCAGTGTCACGGTCTTGCCGTCCCATGGGTCGGCAGGAGCCTCGCTGTTGAGCAGGGCATAGATGTTGTCCACCTCCTGAGTGGTGGGCTGCTGGCTCAGGGATTCTATGGCGTTGGCCAGTTCTGCCTTTGTGCCCTCGGAGAGTTCGGCATCTGCCACTACGGCAGAGAAGTATGCCTGCAGGAATGCACGGCGGTCCACATTGGCCTTATAGGAGTATGCCCCCTCGGTGATGTACTCCACCTCCATAGGCAGGTAGATGTTGTCGAAACCGTCGAAGTTGTGCTGTCCGGCACCTGTGGGGAAACTGGTGGATACGGGGTTGTCGCGCTTGCCGAAACCGGTCAGTGTCTCCTCGTAGATGAATCCCACTCGTCCGTCTGCCTGCAGATCCATGGAACTGTATGCCGAGGATGTGGTGCTCACCTGGTGGAAACCGTTCCAGTCCTTGCAGAAGTTGACTACGCTGTTCATGTCGGCCATGTCGGTCAGTTCCTTGTAGAAGATGCCCACGTTGGTACGTCCGCTGCCTGTAGGCAGGGATTGCAGGGCCAGGTACATGTCCTTCTGGTCGTTGTTGCGAACCACGGGGATGATGAGTATTTCACCGTTCGTGCTGTTGCCGCCGGGGGTGAGTCCGGAGCCGGCAAAGGTGCTCTTGGCATCGGTGCTCCATGAACCAGTGCCCTCCAGTGTGTTCTCGTAGGTGTAGATGTTGTATATACGTCCGCCACCCACACGGCTTGACAGGATTACGCGTCCGTCGGGCATCTCCTCGCACTTAGGCTCGTCGCCACCAGGAGCGGGCAGGGCAGAGGCACCGCCCAGAGCCTTCCATGTGCGGCCGAAGTCGTCGGAGTAGATGACACGGTTGCCATTGGGACGTGCGCACATGGCGGCATAGAGACGGTAGTACTTGTCCTTCTTAACGATGCGGCTCTGGAACACCTTGCCGCCGCCCACGAAGGCGGCCTGAATGGGGTTGCCCTGGTCGAAGAGGCTGTATATCTGTTCCGTGGCGTTCACGGGTTCCTGCCATGTCTCGCCGTTGTCTGCGCTATGTATCGTGGCAATGAGGTTGGGGTTCTGTCTGGTGGTGTTGCCGTTTCCGTAAACGGTACATCCGGCCACGGCAATCACCAGAACTTCATTGCTGGTGCGGTCTGCCACCACGGCAGGGTCGCCGAAGGCAGTCTCGAAGTAGTTGACCGTTGCCGAGGTCTTTCCGTTGCCCACGGCCACATCCTTCATTTCCGTCCATGTGTCGCCGTTGTCGTCGCTGGTACGGCACACCACGTCCACCTGTCCGTAGCCGGGGTCAGTGCCGCACACCAGACGTGCCGCCACGGTGATGAGGCGTCCGTTGCTGGCTGTGCTGATGCCGGGGATGCGGTAGGGCGGGATGACTCCGTCACCCTTGCTGGTGTTGTAGAGATCCTGGCGCTTGGGTTCCTCCATGGTCTGCAGGCCTGTCACCTTGATGGTGCCCGCCTCCACGGTGATGGTGCTGGTCTTCAGCACGTTGTCCAGTATGCCTGCCGTCAGGCTCTCCTTGGCGATTTCCTTGTCAGAGATGAAGAAACCTCCGTTGAAGGCGGTCTCCTCCTTGCCGTCGTGGGTGTAGGTGACGTATGCATCGGCATTGTCTGCGATGTCTACATTATATATATACTTGCCCTCGGTGTCTACGGGTTCGAATCTCCAAAGGAGGTCGTCGGCGGTACTTGCGCCTGCTGCCCATGTGGTGATGAAGTCAGTGCCGCCCACCTTGAAGTTGGCGCCGCCGTTGGTACAGTTCACCGCCTCGGCAAAGTAGTAGTAGCGGTACTCGCCCACATCGCTGGTCTCCTTGATGGTCAGTTCGTTGAATGTGCCTGCTACGGAACCGCCCCAACTGGCACCTGCCACCATGGGTTGGCCGTCGCCGTTCTTCACGCCCAGTTTGCCGGCACCCTTGTCTGTGATGTGCCAGATGCCGTTGTTTGTCTCCACCTTGGAGTTGGACTGAAGGGTGAACTTCATACTGTTGCCCGTGTGCAGGGCGTTGTTGAAGAGGTGCTCTGTGCGTGCCGTAGCCTTGCTGATGATGCGGTAGTAGCCGGTGCTTACGCCCTCGGGCAGTGTTACCTCCACCTCAAGGCCGTTCAGGAAGTTCTCCAGGTCGTTCACCTTGGGAGCGCAATCCACACCTGCCACGCTGCTGCTCTGGAAACGCTGCAGGAGGATGTCCAGTATGGCCATCTTCTCGGGGTTGTCCTTGTACTCCTCCTTCAGGATCATCACCTTCTCGTACTGGTGTATGCCCTCGATGAGGCGCTCGAAGCGCACGCTGGAGCGGTTGCCGGGATAGTAGCAATAGGTGTCGCCCGAACCGAACTTGCGGAAGCGGCTGTCCGTCAGCGGATGCTCGTCCCAGTTGATCCATGACCAGTGCAGGTAGCCGTTCAGGTCGTTGGCGGCGGCATACAGGGGCAGGTATGTTACCTCGGCGGGCAGCGAGTTGGAGTAGATGTTGGGCTCAGCCTCGGCACAACTGGTGTAGACGGTGGTGATGCGGTTCTTGGCCTTGCGGTCGGCACGCTGTTCGGCGGTGAAGCGCTTGTCCTGTCCCAGTGCCACGCAGAAGTCCTGCAACTTGTCGCTCAGGGATGAGTGGTAGTTTCCGGCCAGGGCCATGTTGAAGCCCAGGGCGCTGGCTATGTTGTAGGCGTTGAGCATGTCGGCCTCGGCACGCTCGTCCATGGCAATGTTTGTCTTCTCGAACCAACCCTTCTCCTGCAGGTGAGCCTTGAAGGCGGTCAGGAAGGCCGTCCACAGTTCGCGGTACTCCTCGGTGCCGGTGGTTGTCTGCAGGAACTTGTATGAAGAGGAAGCCTCGTCCCAGTAGCGGAACTTCATGTCCCAGGGCACCATGCTGAAGCAGTTGATCTGTCGGTTGATGCCGTACTCGTTGCACAGTTCCACGTACTTGTCAAAGATGGTATAGTCGTATGCCCATGTGCCGTCGGCCTTCTTGGTGGTTTGCACCATGGGGTCGAAGAGGTCGTGTGTCTGTTCGCCCCAAGGTTCGTAGAACATGATGGCGGAAACGGTGCTCTGTCCGGCACGTCCGAGGGCCTTCAGATAGGGGCGCAGGGCCTCAATGTGGCCGTCGCTCCAACGCTCCACGTCGTAGTAGCGGCTCACGGAGTAGGGTTGTTGCCAGAGGTCCAGGTGGAACTTCTGGTCCTTTACCTCAGGAAGCGAGCGTGTATTCACGTTTACGGTCAGTGCCAGGGTCTTCAGCACCTCTCCGCCCTCGTTCACCACTTCCAGAGCGGTTTGGTATTCCCCTGCCTCGGCATCGCGTGGTATTTCCAGCGTGCACCATACGGGGCGTGTCTCCATGGCAGGAACGGCATGGGGCTTGTCCTGGTCAATCACGTCGGGCACCAGCCATGTCTCCAAACCGCTGGGATGGTTGCCGCAAGCCTTGAAGTCGTCGGTGATGACGTAGTTCACGAAGCGTGCCTCGCCGGCCTTTATGCCGGTCTTTTCGCCACCCTTTGTCCATTCAGTCATGCGTACTGAGAGCATGCCCTGGTCCTCCTTGCTGAAGAGCACCGCCTGTATGTTGGCACGCTCGCCCTTCCAGGCATGGATGGTGGCGGCATCCTTCTGCTCCAACTGGGGCACATCGTGCAGGGAGTAGTGTTCGTCGCGTGAAGCCCATGAAGCCTGCAAACCCTCGCCAACGGCACTCCATGCCGCCACGTCGGGAGTAGTGCCTACGCGAGGTTCGGCATAGTCGTTGATGGGATATTTGGTGACGTTCTCCGCCACGCCGTTTATCTTCAGCGTTACGTCGATGATGGACCCGCCGTCGCTGATGAACTTGTCGCCGGCACCGCTGGGATCGATACTGTTCCATTGCACCTTGTAGCGCATGCGGTAGGTGCTGCCGTTGGGCAGGTCCTTGGGAACGCGGAATGAACCCGGTGCAAGCGTGTTGTCGCCTGCCTGTACTCCGTCGCTGTTCCAACCGGGTGTGGCGTTTTCGCCGGTATGGTTATAGAACGACCAGCACATCAGTTCGTTGCCCTCGCCCTGGGTGTAGGGGCCTTCGCCCTCCAGATTCACGTCGAATGCCTTGTTGATGTTCCAATCCACATAGACATAGCCGTGCATCCACTGGCCGTTAATCACTATCTCGGGTGTGACGATGTCCCCGGCCTTCACCTCGAAGACGGTCGCCGTCTTGTCGAAGTAGGCAGGGCACTTTATGGCCGATGCAATGCCCGTCAGTTCCTGTCTTTCACTTTGTGTACCCACGATGCTCACGCTCTTGGGGTAGTGCGTGCCGTGATTGATGTTCACATCCGCTCCGTGCGCCACGTAGTAGTCGCCCTGAGCCTTCAGTCCCGACCCGAAGCCGAGTGCCATCAGGGCAAGTAGTAGTGTTGCTTTCTTCTTCATGTGTGTTAGGTTATGTATTGTTTATGTGTAGTTTCGTGCACAAATATACAATATTTATTGTAAAGTGCAATGCGGTATCCTGCCAAATGGCATACTCCCGGCGTTTTTGCGATGTTGCTACACCCGTGCCCGTTGCCGGGGGACGCAAAAGATGTGGAATGTTATGGTCGTTTGAGAATAAATCACTAAATTTGCGCACGGAAATAATGAAAAGAAACAGACAGAGTGATATCAATTGACCAACTTTCGGTGGAGTTCAGTGCCCGTCCGCTCTTCACGGACATCACCTATGTGGTGAACGACAGGGACCGCATAGCCCTGGTGGGTAAGAACGGAGCAGGCAAGAGCACCATGCTGAAGATAATAGCAGGAGTGGAGCATCCCACCTCGGGAACCGTATCCCTGCCCAAGGGTACCACCGTGGGGTATCTGCCTCAGGTGATGGTGTTGTCCGATTCGTGTACCGTGCGCCAGGAGGCCGAGAAGGCCTTTGCCCATCTGCATGAGATAGAGGCGGACATCCTGCGCATGCAGAAGGAGATGGCCGAGCGCGACGACTATGAAAGCGAGGGCTACATGCAGTTGTGCGAGCGTTTCACCCACGAGAGCGAGCGCTTGGAGATGATGGGAGGAAGCGAGTACATGGGGCGCCTGGAGCGTACCCTGCAGGGACTTGGCTTCCGTCAGGCCGACCTTGACCGCCCCACCAGCGAGTTCTCGGGAGGTTGGCGCATGCGCATAGAACTGGCAAAGATATTGTTGCAGCACCCCGATGTGTTGTTGCTCGACGAGCCCACCAACCATCTGGACATCGAGTCCATACAATGGCTGGAGCAGTTCCTGGCCACCTACTCGGGTGCCGTGATGCTAGTGAGCCACGACCGCGCCTTCATAAACAACGTGACGAACCGCACCATAGAGATAAGTTGCGGACGCATATATGACTATCGGGTGAAGTACGACGAGTACGTCAGCCTCCGTGCCGAACGCCGCGAGCAGCAACTCCGTGCCTTCGAGAACCAGCAGAAGGAGATTGCTGACACGCAGGCCTTCATCGACCGCTTCCGCTATCAGGCAACCAAGGCCATACAGGTTCAGCAACGCATACGCCAACTGGAGAAGATGATACCCGTGGAGGTGGACGAAGTGGACAACTCGGCCCTGCACCTCAAGTTCACCTGCTCGCAGAGGAGCGGCGACTATCCCGTTATCTGCAACGAGGCACGCAAGGAGTACGACCACGTTGTCTTCGACCATGTGAACCTCACCATCCGCCGAGGCGAGAAAGTGGCCTTCGTGGGCAAGAACGGCGAGGGAAAGTCCACTATGGTGAAGTGCATCATGAACGAGATACCCTTCCAGGGCGAAGTGAAGGTTGGCCACAATGTGCAGATAGGCTACTTTGCGCAGAACCAGGCACAGATGCTGGACGGCGAACTTACCGTCTTCGATACCATCGACCGTGTGGCCAGGGGCGACATCCGCCTGAAGATACGCGACATACTGGGCGCCTTCATGTTCGGAGGCGAGGCCTCGGAGAAGAAGGTGAAGTTCCTCTCCGGAGGCGAACGTACCCGTCTGGCCATGATAAAACTCCTGCTGGAACCCGTAAACCTGCTCATCCTTGACGAGCCCACCAACCATCTCGACCTCAAATCCAAGGACGTGCTAAAGGAGGCCATACGCGACTTCGACGGCACGGTGATAGTGGTGAGCCACGACCGTGACTTCCTGGACGGCCTTGTGGAGCGCGTCTACGAGTTCGGCGGTGGCAAAGTGCGCGAACATCTGGGAGGCATATATGACTGGATAAGGAGCAGACCCACCCCGGCCCTCCCTGCGAGGGAGGGAGATTCGGGTGCTCGGCTTTCTACCACCCTCCCTCGCAGGGAGGGACGGGGTGGGTCTGCAGCCGCTTCCTACGAAGAGCAGAAAGCCCAAGCCCGTGCCCAGAAGAAGCGTGAAAAGGAACTTGCCGATGCCGAGGCTGCCGTCCTCCAACTGGAAAGCGCCATAGCCATACTGGAGGAGCAGATGGCCACCGAAGCAGGTTCGCAGGATATGAGCCTATACGAGAAACATACCAAACTGAAACAACAACTAACCCAAGCCGAAGAGCGATGGATGGAACTGATGGAGTAGAAAGACCCTCCCCCAGCCCCTCCGCAAGGGAGGGGAGTAGTTACATAAGGGGTTGAGGCATTGAAGTAGACTGCTCCTGACTACTAAAGGTGTATTTGGTTGTTGCCTACATAAACAGGAAGCGAATAGTAGAAATATAAGTATAAACAAAAATAAGACTCTCCAGTAGTATTTACTCCCCTCCCTTGTGGAGGGGTAAGGGGGAGGGTCCTTTATTATGCCACTAACACTACCCGACAAACTGCCCGCCATAGAGTACCTGAAGGAAGAGAACATCTTTGTACTCGGCGATGAGAGGGCCAGGCATCAGGACATACGCCCCTTGCGTATTGCCATACTGAACCTCATGCCCCTGAAGATAACCACCGAGACGGACCTGCTCCGCCTCCTGTCCAACACACCCCTGCAGATGGAGATACATCTGATGAAGGTGAAGGCACACACGTCCAAGAACACGCCCATAGAGCACATGCAGGCTTTCTACCGCGACTTCGAACTGATGAAGCACGAGAAGTTCGACGGCATGATAATAACCGGTGCACCCGTGGAGCATCTCGAGTACGAGGACGTGACCTACTGGCAGGAGATGGAGGAAATCTTCGACTGGTGCCGCCACAACGTCACCTCCACCATGTACATCTGCTGGGCGGCACAGGCGGCACTGAGCCACTATTATGGCGTACCCAAGTATCCCCTGCCCGAGAAGATGTTCGGCATCTTCCCGCAGACACCCCTGAATCCCCGTCTGCCCATCTTCCGTGGTTTCGACGACGTCTTCAACATGCCCCATAGCCGCCATACCGAGGTGCGCCGCGAGGACATAGAACGTGTGCCGGAACTGCAGATCATAGCGGAAAGTCCCATGAGCGGCGTTTCCATGGTGATGGCACGCGGAGGCAGGGAGATATTCGTGACGGGACACAGCGAGTACTCGCCCCTGACACTGGACACCGAGTACCGGCGCGACCTGGGCAAAGGTCTGCCCATACAGATGCCCTACAACTACTATACCGACAACGATATGGAAAAGGGCGTGCACGTTACTTGGCGAGGACACGGCAACCTGCTCTTCACCAACTGGCTCAACTACTACGTCTACCAGGAAACACCATACGACATCAATGCCATCGGATAAGATACAGATAGAACTCCTCGCACCGGCACGCGACAAGGAGTGTGCCTTTGCCGCCATCGACCATGGTGCGGATGCCGTCTACATAGGTGCCGCACGCTTCGGGGCACGTGCCGCGGCTGGCAACTCGGACGAGGACATTGCCCGGGTGGTGCAATATGCGCGTCCCTTCGGTGTGAAGGTGTACGTTACGCTGAACACCCTGCTCCAGGGCGAGGAGGAACTCCGTGAGGCCCGCGACCTGGCATGGCGCATGTACCGCATAGGGGTGGATGCCCTCATTGTCCAGGACGAGAGGATAAGGCTCTTGCCCGACATGCCCCCGATACCCCTGCATGCATCCACACAGATGGACAACCGCACGGCAGAGAAGGTGCAGAGGCTCCATGGCGAGGGTTATGAGCAGGTGGTGCTTGCGCGCGAACTCACCATAGAGGAGATTGCCGACATACACCGCCAGGTGCCCCAGGTGCCGTTGGAGGTGTTCATACACGGTGCCATCTGTGTCAGTTACAACGGCCGGTGCTATGCCTCGGAGGTGTGCTACGGACGTAGCGCCAACCGTGGCAAGTGTGCCCAGTTCTGCCGTATGCCCTACGACCTGGAAACCGCCGATGGGGAGAAACTCCTGCAGGGCCGTTATCTCCTGTCCATGCGCGACATGAACCGCACGGCACATCTGGAGGCTCTGCTCGATGCCGGTGCACGTTCGCTGAAGATAGAGGGCCGCCTGAAGGATGCCGCCTATGTGAAGAACGTAACGGCATGGTACCGCCAGCACTTGGATGCCATCTTCAAGAGACGGCGTGAGTATTGTGCCGCCTCGCAGGGTAGGGTGGAGTTGTCCTTTACCCCCAACCCCGAGCGTAGTTTCAACCGTGGCTTTACCGACTACTTCATGCACGGACGCACCTCCGACCTCTGCAATACCGTCACCCCAAAGAGCACGGGTGAGCGCGTGGGCTTCGTCAAGGAGATACGCCGCGACCACATTGTGGTGGCTGGTACGGCTTCCTTTGCCAACGGCGACGGACTTTGCTACGTCTCTGGTCCCAAGGGACAGGAGCAACTGGTGGGCTTCCGCATAAACCGTGCCGAGGGCAACCACCTCTATCCCCATCGCATGCCGCAGGGATTGAAGGACGGCATCACAATATACCGCAATCAGGATCAGGCAATGGAGAGCGTCCTTGCCGGACAGACGGCCGTGCGCCGTTTGCCCCTTGCATGGACGTTGGAGGAAATACCTCAGGGTTTCCGCCTTACGGCAACCGTAGGCACGCATGCCGCATCCCGTGAATATGAGTGCGAGCACCAGGAGGCACGCACCGACCAGTCATCCTCCATCCGCGATGTGCTCTCCAAACTTGGCGGCACGATATACGAGGTAACGAACACGGAGATATCCTTCTCTCAACCATGGTTCATCCCCCGTAGCCGTTTGGCAGAGTGGAGGAGGGAAGTGCTGGCGGTGATGGAAGGAGAGGAACAGACCCTCCCCCTTACCCCTCCACAAGGGAGGGGAGTGGTTACAACCGACTTGTGCCCACATCAGCAGAACATCATACTCCCTCCCCTTGCGGGAGGGATGGGGAGGGGTCCAGGTCCAGGTCCGGTACCCATTCCCTCCCTTCCCCCCCTGATGACCTGCCGCTATTGCATACGCTATCAGTTGGGGCAATGCCTCAAGCGCAATCCCCAAGCGGTGCGGGGTCCCCTGTATCTCCGTGGTGCCGACGGCCGCAGGTTCCTCTTGCGCTTTGATTGCAAGGCGTGCCAGATGACGGTGGAGGTGAGCGATTAACGGTGAGCGGTGAGCGGATGAGCGATGAACGAAATCCGAAAAACTCCGAATACTCCGAATACTCCGAAAACTCTGAATACTCAGAATGCATAGAAAACATCTAACCTCCTCCCCCCTAAAGGTGGATTGAGGGGGTCTTAATATAATAATATGGCAAAGCAGAAGACCGTATACGTGTGCGACTATTGTGGTCAGGAATCTGTCCGTTGGGTGGGCAAGTGCCCCGCTTGCGGCAGGTGGAACACCATGAAGGAGATGCACATCCAGGCAGAGAAACCCCAGTCGGCCATTACGCGCATGGCATTGCAGGCGGCCGGCGAGCAGGAGGGGGCAAACCGACGCAAGCCTATGCCCCTGTCCGACATCAATGCCACGCAAGAACCTCGCATGGACCTCTTGGACGGCGAACTGAACCGCGTGCTTGGCGGAGGCCTGGTGCCGGGCAGCCTTGTCCTGCTGGGCGGAGAACCCGGCATAGGCAAGAGCACCCTGGTGTTGCAGACGGTTCTTGCCCTGAAGGACAAGCGCATCCTGTACGTTTCCGGCGAGGAGAGCGCCAGGCAGATAAAACTCCGTGCCGAGCGCCTGGCACCCGAGACCGGTGGGGAGGAGCGCGACTCCCTGCTTGTCTTCACCGAGACATCCCTGGAACAGATATACCTGCAGATACAGGAGACACGTCCCGACCTCGTGGTCATCGACTCCATACAGACAATCTCCACCGAGGGAGTGGAGTCAAGTCCGGGTTCGCTCTCCCAGATAAGGGAATGTGCCGCCTCCCTGTTGCGCTATGCCAAGTCGGGAGGTGTCAGCATCCTGCTCATCGGCCACATCACCAAGGAGGGCTCCCTGGCAGGTCCCAAGGTGCTGGAGCACATCGTGGACACCGTGCTTCAGTTCGAGGGTGACCAGCACTATATGTACCGTATCCTCAGAAGCATAAAGAACCGCTTCGGAAGCACCTCCGAACTGGGCATCTACGAGATGAGGCATGACGGCCTCCGCCAGGTGACCAACCCCTCCGAACTGCTCCTTTCCGACAATCGCGAAGGACTCTCCGGTGTGGCCATAGCCTCCGCCATAGAGGGCGTACGCCCCTTCCTCATAGAGACCCAGGCACTCGTCTCCACCGCCGCCTACGGCACGGCACAACGTAGTACCATAGGTTTCGACGGCAAGCGCCTGAACATGCTCCTTGCCATTCTGGAGAAACGTGTGGGGTTCAAGTTGGCACAGAAGGACGTCTTCCTGAACATAGCCGGAGGTCTGCGCGTCACCGACCCTGCCCTCGACCTCAGTGTCATAGCCGCCGTGCTTTCCAGCAATGTGGACACCCCCATAGACACCGGTGTCTGCATGGCAGGCGAGGTGGGATTGAGTGGCGAGATACGTCCCGTCAGCCGTATAGAGCAGCGCATCAGCGAGGCGCAACGCCTTGGCTTCACCCGCATACTCATACCTTATAATAATATGTCCTCCCTGGACAAGAAGAACTACACCATAGAAATAGTACCCGTGCGCCGCGTGGCAGAAGCGGTAAGGGAACTGTTCGGGTGAGGGGGGACCCACCAACGGACCCCTCCCCAGCCCTCCCGCAAGGGGAGGGAGTGGTTACAACAGACAATGAATATTAACCTTTAATAAAATCCTCATTCCCCAGTGAACATCGTTCAACGTTCAACTATTAAAGGGGAGGGGTCCCCTTATTCCCCAGTACTATATACTCCCCTCCCTTGTGGAGGGGTAAGGGGGAGGGTCTTTCTCTTAACTATGATACACGAATTCCAACTCCGCATCTCCCCCCGCGAGGCATACGACGAACGCGGGATACTTTCCTACCTGCAACGCGAGAAGGGCATCAGGGCCGATGCCGTGCAGGTGCTCAAACGCAGTATTGATGCACGCCAGCGTACCATCTTCGTGAACCTCACGGTGCGTGCCTTCGTGGGCGAGAAGCCTCAGGACAAACTCTTTGACCCCATATATTATCCCGACGTCAGCGAGGCCGAGGCGGTCATCGTGGTGGGTGCAGGTCCCGGTGGATTGTTTGCCGCACTGCGCCTCATAGAACTTGGACTTCGCCCCATAGTGGTGGAGAGGGGCAAGGACGTGCGCGAGCGCAAGAAGGACATTGCACGCATACGTTCCGAACAATGCGTTGATGCCGAGAGCAACTACTCCTTCGGCGAGGGAGGTGCCGGGGCATATAGCGACGGCAAACTCTACACCCGAAGCAAGAAGCGCGGCGATTGCGACAAGATCCTGCGTGTCTTCGTACAACATGGCGCCAACCCCAACATCCTTGTTGATGCACATCCGCATATAGGTACGGATTGCCTGCCCCGTGTCATCGAGAACATGCGCAAGACCATCCTTTCGCGTGGCGGCGAGGTGCACTTCCAGACGAAGATGACCTCCCTGATTGTGGAGAACGACCAAGTGCGTGGCATACGTTGCGGCGAGCGCGAGTTCCTCGCTTCCTCCGTGATACTTGCCACGGGACATTCCGCACGCGACGTCTACCGCTATCTGCACTCCGAGCACATAGAGATGGAGGCCAAGGGGCTTGCCATCGGTGTGCGTCTGGAGCACCCCTCGCACCTCATCGACCAGATACAGTATCATTCCAAGGAGGGCCGTGGCAAGTGGCTCCCTGCCGCCGAATACAGCATGGTGCGCCAGGCAGAGGGACGTGGCGTGTATAGTTTCTGCATGTGCCCCGGCGGTGTGGTGGTTCCTGCCGCCAGCGGTCCCGAGCAGATAGTGGTCAACGGCATGAGCCCCTCCAACCGCGGCGGCCGTTGGAGCAACTCCGGCATGGTGGTGGAGATACGTCCCGAGGACATCATGCCGGCATCCCTGCTCACCACGTCCGAGGCCAAGCGCACGGACATCATAGCGCTGGAAACCTCCGACCTGAACCTCTCTCCCTCCGACATGCAAGACGACATCCTACGCCCCCTCCTCCTTCAGGAACAGTTGGAGAGGATGTGCTGGCTCCAGGGCAACCGCCGGCAGACGGCCCCCTCCCAGCGCATGGCCGACTTTGTCAACAACCGCCTCAGTGCCGACCTCAACGAAAGCACCTATGCCCCCGGCCTCATAGCCAGCCCCCTGCACTTCTGGATGCCCAAGTTCATTACCACACGCCTGCAGGAGGGATTCAAGGCCTTCGGCCGTGCCTACCATGGTTTCCTCACCAACGAGGCCAACATGATAGCCATTGAAACCCGCACCTCCGCCCCCGTGCGCATCCTGCGCCAGAGGGAGACCCTCCAGCATGTCCGCATCCGTGGTCTCTTCCCCTGCGGCGAGGGAGCCGGATATGCCGGCGGTATCGTCTCGGCAGGTGTGGACGGCGAACGTTGTGCCGAAATGGCGGCTGAGAAGACGGGTAGCGAGTAGAGAGAGAGGCACCGTCCGTTAACTGACGGGACGCTGTTGCGATAAATTTCACAGATATAACACCAAGGCACAGGAACCTGTTTCACTCAGGTCCTGTGCCTTGGTAACGGAAAAGGGAAAAGGGAAAAGGGAAAACGGAAAGGTTAAAGGTTAAGGGTGAGCGGGTGAGAGGATGGGTGGTGAGCGGTAGGGACGCTGCGTGCAGCGTCCGCAGTTTCCGTTTTGACTTTGTCGAATCTGCTTCCGCTCGGCAATTCAAACATGTTTGATTGCTCTCGCTTACTCGCAGATTTCCGTTTTCACATTTCAGTGTTTAGGTTTCAGTTTTCAGTTTACATCATACCCCCTCCCCCTACGGGTACTCCCCCTGTCTCAGGGGGAGATAGTGGCAACAGCGTTCCTTGCCGCTTTGTCCACCTAAGATAGGGGGACGAGGAGCGAAGCGACGGAGGGGGTATGACAGATTTCCGATTTCCGTTTTCCGTTTTCCGTTCGTCAGTCTCCCAGGTCGGTTCCGCCCTCGTCGTCTCCGCCGGAGGGAGTGTCATTGTCGGGAGGGGTGGTGGCCAACTGGTTCAGCAGTTCCTTTTCGGCCTTGCGGGCCTCGGCCTGAGCCTTGCGGGTGCCCACGTACTCGAAGGAGGCTTCGTTCAGCAGGTCCTTGAACTCGCTGGAGGGTTCCCAGCGCACCTTCACCCTCTTGATGAGTGCGGTGCTGAAGGACTCGGCATTGTCTGCACTGTCGGCAATGAGCGAGACGGAGAATGCGCCCAGGTCGCCCAACTGCACTTTGTTGCCAAGGAGCAACTGTTCGCGTATGCATGAGGTCAGTTGTGTGGCCACGGCCATCACGTCGCCCTTGTCATACTTGCTGGAGTGACTGGACATGTGCTTTGCCATGTCCGAGAGGTTCATTACTTCGCGGAATTGCGCTACTGGATAGGTTTTGTTTCCCTGTTCGGGTTCGCCCGGCTGTATCTGGCGCAGGGCAAGAGAATAAGGTATTGACATAGTGGTTTTAGAGGACCCACAGACCCCCTCTGCCTTTCAGACATCTCCCCCTCTATGGGGAGAAGGGCTGGCGCGATGTTTCCTGCACGCTGGCAGAGGTTGGTGGGATTTTGTTAAAGGTTAATGGATTAAAGATTAAAGATTAGAGGTTAGAGGATGGAAACAGACCCCTTCTGCCTTTCAGGCATCTCCCCCTCTATGGGGAGAAGGCTGGCGCGGTGCTTGCGGTTGTAACTTACTCTACCCCTAAGATAGGGGTAGTACCCCGCAGGGGGGAGGGGGTATGTAATTCTCCCCATAGAGGGGGAGATGCCCAAAGGGCAGAGGGGGTCTTTACATGCAACTCGCCGTGCCAAACGTAGTTGCAATTGCCGTGAGGATGGTGATTACGATGTTGAGGATTTTACCCCAGGTGCTGTTGTTGTTGAATGTTCCCATAGTTTAGTTAGAGGACCCACCCTACCTGTCCGCGCGTCGCAATGGGGATTGCTCCCCTCACAAGGTACTGATTGACATTCAGTCAATCCTCTAAAGACCTTGTTCGCCCTGTATGGAGGGGACAAGGCTCGCGCGATGCCTGTGCAACAAGAGAGGATGAGTGGGATTTTGTTAAATGGTTAATAGATTAGAAGTTAAAGGTTATAGGTGTGGCCACGAGTCGGTAGTAACTGACTCTCCCCCTGATACAGGGGCGAGTACCCCGCAGGGGGGGAGGGGGTGGATAGTTTTCCGTCTTTTTCTGTTTGCAAATATACTGCACAAATTTTGCGCTTTGCGAGATAGAGCGAGATAGCGTGAGATAGAGCAAGATAATGTGCACCGAAGGCACATTTATATCTGAAAACGTCTTCGTCATCCGTTCCCATCGCGCCAGCCGTCGCGACGAAGTCTGCGACAGATTCTGTGGATTCTAATTCCTGTATGATAGCACATATTCTGCTCATTTCTTAGGAATAATTCTGTGGGTTCTGTGGATTCCTTTAGATTTGCGAAGAAAAAGAAAGGTAAGCAAAAAGTGCTATCTTTGCAAAAAGTTAACCAAAGGAGAGAGGTGAACTATTGTGTCATCTAGCTAATGAACTATAACACAGAAACAGTCCTCTTCTCCTTTCCGTTGAACGGAAGAGCCAACTATATTTGTAGATTCATAGATCTAATAAAGGATGTAGTTAGTTCAACTCCTGGTTAACCAATTGTTCGTTTAATCGGTACAAAGGTATGAAAAAAGATCATTACATCGGTGTAG
>JAFTUK010000007.1 GCA_017466325.1 Bacteroidaceae bacterium
GTCTCTATTTTTACTATCTCAAAACGCTCTAGTATCTCACTCGGGAGTACTAACTGTGCTAATTGTTCTAATATCTTGCTTTCCATGGATACAAAGATACAGCTTTGTACCGATTTTCCACACATTTTTGCTACTGAGCCAATATCAGCCTAAGTAAGACAAGTAAATAAGGTTTATCTGAGTATCAAATCTCTGTGGGAAAACAGTCTGGAAAACAAGATTAAGACAGTTTTCCACTTTTAAGCAGCCATATTCATTCGTACTTTAAGGTATTTCCCCAACAGATACCTTAATATTATAATCCTCCATAGACAGGATAAAAGTTATAGCCGCATTACCCACCTTAAGGTTATGCGGCTCTTTTTGTATGCTCCAGTATCAAAGCTGCCTATTATCCCCCTATTTTTAGGTCTTTTGCCTTGCTCAATCCTTAAATAGTGTTTCAAAACCATACAATTTAAACTTGCTCAATTTTTGGTGTATAGCACTCATAATTCCTTACTAGATTAAACAGACTACCTTTGCCTTCGAATTCCAAATCACGGGAGTTCAAAGATGGTTCATGAACCGAAAAAGAATGTTTAATCGGAAAGTCAGGAAGTACAACTGGCAGACCACAAAAAAGAATTAGGTTTTATGACAAAATTGGTAACAATAGAGCAATTGCTGGAGAAGCCCATCTGCATGATGTCGGGACAAGAGTTCGTTCTGCTACTCCAGAATGCTGAGAAGCAAACGGCAAAGGTACCTGCCGAGGTGGTGCCAGAGAAACATTATGAATATGGTATAGCAGGAATAGCCAAAATCTTCGGATGCAGCATCCCTACCGCAAATCGCATCAAAAAGAGCGGTGTCATTGATGCAGCCATCACTCAGGTGAACCGAAAGATTACCGTTGATTCCGAACTGGCCCTGAGCCTTGCCAAGGAAGCGGGTACTACCATATCTATTAAGAAGTAATATGGAAAACGATTGGAAAAACAGCCTATCGTTTGACGACAAGGGTAATCTGACGAAGAGCATCAGCAACTACAGGGCCATCTTCACCCACGATGAGAACCTGAGTCAGATCTGCTTCGACACCTTCTGTCAGGACGACATCTCCTTCTCTCCGTTGTTCCTCAATGTCAACGGCAATAAGGTAGATGAGGAGTCGGTAGGAAAGATCCAGGACTATCTGGAGCAGACCTACCAACTCCACCTGACTCAGAACAAGGTGTTTGAGTTGCTGAAGACAACGGCTTCAGAGCGCAGCAATAATCCCGTCCAGGAATTTATCCGCAAGGAGGACTGGGATGGTGTGCCGCGTATCGAGACTGCCATCATCGACTACCTTGGTGCCGAAGACACTCCCCTTGTCAGAGAGCAGACCAAGTTGTGGTTTGTGGCTGCCGTGGCTCGTGCCTTCGAGCCTGGTTGCAAGTTCGACAACGTGCTTACTCTGCCCGGGCCACAGGGAATAGGCAAGAGTACGTTCTTCAAGACCATTGGCGACAAATGGTTCAATGACTCTTTCTCCTTCGCAAGTGGCGACAAGGAGAAGGTGGAGACCATCACCAACGGATGGATTATTGAGATAAGCGAACTTAACGGCATGAAAAGAGCCAATGATGCAGAGGCTGCAAAGGCATTTCTAAGCCGCAGGAGCGATTCTATGCGACCCGCCTACGGGCGTAAAGTGGTTGAGTTTCTGCGGCACAATGTCTTTGCAACCACCACCAACGAGACCAATTTTCTTCAGGGTGACAACGGGAACCGCCGTTGGTGGATAATCACAGTGAATGGCAACGGGCATGTCCCTACGTGGCTACCCCAATTGCAGTCTGCGGTGAACCAGTTATGGGCAGAGGCTTACACCTATTATAAGATGGGTGTCAAACTCTATCTCAGTCCCGAACTGGAAGCAGAGGCAAACGCCGTGCAGCTGAACCATTCAAGCATCCACAATGACCCCATCCTTGATGACATCCGTCTCTACCTGGAGCGCGTGGTGCCAAGAGCCTACTCCACTTGGAGCATTCCAATGCGTGCTGCCTATCAGAAAGGGGCATATACCGAATCTACACCCGACAGCAAGCCTGAGGTGCTGCTCAACATGGTTTGTCCCCGACAGATTATAGAAGAGTTGCCCAACGACTTGGTGCGCCGAAATCCAGCCAAGTACACCGCACAGTACATCAACCGACTGATGTCTCTGGTAGATGGGTGGGAACGGAGTGAGCAAGAGAAGGTCAAGGGCTTGCACCCAGCCTATTGCGACAAGACGGGACGAGCAAAGCACCCTTGGGTGAGGGTCGGTAATGCTACGCAAGGTTCAATAGAAGGGAAAGAAGAAAGCATCGAGCCTGAACTTCCATTCTGACTTCATTGCATTCTACTGTCCCTTGTCCCTTTGTCCCAATAATTTTATCAACAAAGAAAAACCAAGATGCTTAGAAAGAAACAAGAAGTGTTTTCCCAACCGAGGGACTATTTGGGACAAGTTCCAATCCTCTCTCACCTTTGGATTGTCGCTCGCTCCAACTGTCTGTTGGCCAATTCAACAGATAGTGACGCTGGCGACAAAACAACAAACCTTCCTCTTTTCATAGCAATGTCAAATTTAAAAATCTGAAAAAGAAATGAATACAAGTTCCACTTCATTACCTTATAACAAGGTAAACCTTAGTCTCACCTCCGAGGCGATAGACTTCCTCTCCGAGACAACAAATGGCACAAGCCATTTTGCCATTCTCGGACAACTGATAAAGAACACGTCCGTTACACCCAGTTCCACCTCCAAGCGTGGAAATCTTATCACGCTCGATGTGGGCTAGGTGGAGTGTTCCGTCCATTCCTGCTCCGCACGTTTTGGCATCAGGCGCAAGAAGTTCGAGGCTATCATGCGCAAGATGGAGCAACACGGCATCATCCGTATGCACCGCTCGCGTCTGGCTACTGTTGCCGACATGACATGTATAACTTCATGGCTCTTGCCCGATGGCAGTACCATGTCTAATCGCATTGATGGTAATCCGGCAGACCATTCTACCAATGGACAGCCAGACAACCACGATGCCACGACCCATGACAACAGTCATGTCCATGAAGGTAAAGCGGATGCCGCTTCTGACAGCAACGAGCACCGAGTCGATGCCGTAGTCATGTCGTCGGACCTCTTCGCTGGTCAGCTGCAAAGTGAACCTCCGAGCCCAGATTGGCAAAACGCCAATGTGACTAAGGAGCCTTCGCTCGCTGATTTGTGGCAGAAGGAGTTGAGCAAAAAGGATGTCGCAAAACGCGACTCCCTTTCAGAATGATTGAGACGTTTTTTAAGGAAGCAAGTTTGTGTTTTTGGTCGCCAAAAACCACGTCAGTCCCTATACGTCACGTATAGCCGCTTCCTTTGATGCAACGGGCTTTGCCCTGCATGGTGTCAGGTACACTGATGCTGCTTCGCACACCACTGAGCCAGACCGTAAACTTGCTATCCTTAAAAACGTTTTCTTTCCCTACCTTTATATAGGTATCATTAGATTGTAGAAAAATTAAAACGGATTGTATATGGAAGAAACCAATAGAAAGAACGGAGGCATCGACACCCGCCGTGCCGGAGGGAGACCGAAGCTTGCCAAATATGAACGTCGCAACCATCACCACAAGGTGAGTTACAACGACGAGGAAGAGAACATCATCCAGTATAAGGCGGAACAGGCTGGCAAGCCTGATGACGTTATCTGCACGAGGCAGGGCTAGATGCTGTTGTTCAGGCACACATGAGCGACGAGAACATAGAGCAACTGAGAGACGTGTGCGGCATGGCAAACAATACCAACCAGATTGCGCATCAAGCCAATGCTGGAGGGTTCGTTTCCGTACGCTTCAAGGCTGAGCAGCTTATCATCTCTTTGACTGAGCTTATCCGCAGAATACTTCGCGGCGGCGACCTGTCAGAGCCGACAAGTACAACAGATGACTGTATAACCCATTAACGAAAGGAGCAACTATGATTTGCAAGATAAAACATGGGCAGAACTTCCAAGGGTGTCTTGATTACATCACCGGGAAGTACGACAAGGACAAGCAGGCTCAGGTCATCATGCATAGTGAAGGCATTCCGCTCTTGGACAACAAGACTGTTGCCCAGATCTTTGAAGCATACGCCACAAAGGGGAACAACAATATACGCGAACCAGTGGGACACTATGCCTACTCCTTCCACAAGAAGGACAGCAACAGAATGACTGACGAACTGATACGTAAAATCGTCCGAGAGCACATGGAACTGATGGGTATCAAGAATACCGAGTTCATCATGACACGTCACTATGACACCGACCATGACCACGCCCACATGATGTGTTCCATGGTGGATAGAGACGGGCACGTTATCAGCACATCCTATGAGAAGGAGCGTAATGCGCGTATCTGTAAGTATCTCACCAAGAAGTACGGACTCTACATCTCCGCAGGCAAGATGAACGTCAACAGGAACAAGCTCCGAGGCATGGAGAAACTGAAATACCAGTTCTACGACAAGGTGATGCGCTGCAAGGCTCAGTCAGCAGACTGGCAACAGTTCGATAAGGCACTTCGTGCCGAGGGATTGAAGCTGCGTTTCCACTACAACAATGTCAACGGCAAGCTGATGGGCGTTGTCTTCACAGATGGAAAATACACCTTCAGCGGAAGACAGCTAGACAACGAGTTGAAACTCTCTGCCCTTACAGAGAAGTTCGGAGACCTGAAGCAGATAACCCATGACAATGTGCGTGATTGGTATGAGGATTACCGACAGCAACTCCACTATATCAATGATTGGCAGGGCTGCAAAGCCATCGACCACGCATACCCTGACTTCGACAGGTTGTTCCCTAATGGGAAACTACCATTTGGCGGTTATACGTCAACTGACGGCTTATTGTCCTATCTGTCTCAGGAATACCAAAATGATTTCCAGTCGGAGCATGAAAACTCTAAGGACGGTAAGACCTCCTTTGTCGCTCTTGAATTGTTGTGCGACCTGTTGCTCATGCCATACGTCCAACCACTCTCCATCGGTGGCGGAGGGGGTGGCGGCAACAACCGTGGCTGGCGCGACCTTGACGATGAAGACAAGGAGAAGTACCGCTTTCGATTCAATTACTCACATTCTAATAAACCCCAATTCAAACGTAAACGATAAGCTATGGCTACAAATAAACAAAAAACTCAGAAAGTGGCTGACAATGATGCAGCCACACTTGGCTATCTTCGTAAAAGCGACCTGTCCCACAAGGCCGAGATACAGATGCTCATCACCCTTGCAGAGGTGCATGGAATCAAGATGACCTACAATGAAAAGAACGGCGAAGTGACTGTTGAACGAGTTGAGCCCGTAAAGGAGTCCACCCAGACGCAACAATCTTTCGTCCAGATGCAGAGAACGCCGAACCAACCGCCTGACCTATCAGGAATTGATTACGTCAGGTTGGCTAATGCCCTGAAAGAGCATGTTGAGAAGGCTCTACAAAATGCAGTGGAAAGCTCACCCGTCCATATTCAGGCTATCTTCGATACTTCTGTGCATATGGAAAACAACCAGACCGCTATGACAATTGCCCATGAAGAATGGGCCAAATGGGTGAAGGACGTTGGTTGTGGAACCATATCACGGTTTACCAATGCACCATCCCCAACCAGCATTCCAAAGGGTAAAGCGATAACATTTGGGAAAGATACCGTGTACAAGGTACCAGAGAATGACGTACTGTTGAGCGGAAGCGAAAAACTTGATGGTGTTCCACCCCACTCATCAGGAGAGACAGAAAAGGACTCCACGAAACATCGCCGACTGCGCCTACTCTGGAGTCACGTCTGGAGTGACATGGTAACCTCATGGTGGAAATGTTTCGCCTATACCGTTGCACTGTGCAGTTTTGTACTTGCCGCTACTTCATGGTACAGACAAACCCAGCTAGAAGCCGTAGTCAAAGAGTACTACATCATCAAGCCAGTCTTGAAGCAAGACCGCAAATATGCCCCACTCATTCACACGATGGACTCCGTCATCCTCAAAGATGACATCAACGAGGTGTGTGAGAGGGTATATGGCGAGAAACGCTGAACTACCTCATTCAAAAAACAGATTGGCAAATCACCAATCTGGTTTTTAATTTCTTTGGGGATATGTCTCTTTCCTGCTCAGAATCTCCAGACATTTGCTAGCGAAACTCAATTGATTATCAGTCTATCATGTATAATCGCTCGCAAGTTCGCTCGTAATCACTCACAAATTTCATAATTTTACGAGCGATGTTTCTCTTTGTATTTCAACGGCTTACACAAATTACTCATTCCGCATCTCTTGGAAAACCGCACATAATCGCTCGGAATTTTCATATTTTTGCGAGCGACCATTGAGAATTGATGCTCTTTGCTATATTCGTCAGTTGCAACTGACGAATTACAATTGCATCATTGTTTATGCCCTCTCTTTGACCGCTATCAAATGGAAGTTGTTAGTGGGTTAATTCGCCAATTGCGATTGGCGAATTAGGTTTTTCAAAAGTGGACCACAATATTTTTCGTTGTGATTGCCCCTTTATCGGGCACAAACTACAAAATATCGACCATTTTCTGCTTCAAGTCATCCTTATCAACCACTTCATCCATTACAGTTTTAGTGTTTTGGTCAATATCCGATGCTAAGTGTTGGCAATAATGGCGAACTCCCTATTTTGCAGTAGCAGTCTAAGCAGTCGGTCTTTATTATCTTGCATCATATATTTTTAGCGTATTTTCAAGTTGCTTTATTACCATATTGTGTAAGAATGTTCTCTGCCGCCATCAGTGGCTCTTCCTCGGTAATCTCATATCTATAAACAGTCTTGTCTTGTGGACAAAACTTATGGATGTACAGATTTCGATAATTCTCTTGCGATATCATGTTATTGCACCCAGTTCTATCTGGCTTATAATTGGTGCAACCAAGGAAGGGAAGCCCTTTGCCTTCCTTGACTATCATAAAGCCATCACGGCATTTGTCACATTTCATAATTGGCAGAATGCCACCTTTTAGATTGTTGGTCATGAAGTCGCAAATTTCAGGTTCATTTGAGCAAATCCACAATTTTAATCCGTATGCTTTCTTATATCTCAGTTGAAGAGGATAGCCACAAATCGGGCAACGGTTGACAGTCAGGTTCTCCCTCGTATCTTCTAAAACCAAATCTCCAATGACTTTGATATTAGGGTAGTCGTTTAACAGTTCCACCACAAACTCCGAGGGATGTTCTTTTGGCGTTACAATGTAGACTCGATTCTTGGTTCTTGTCAGTGCTACATAGAACAGTCTTCTTTCTTCTGCATACTCTATTGAATGGTCATCCTTTACTACAAATTTCAGAACTGGATCTTCCTGAACTTGCGATGGAAATCCATAAACTTCATTCCGAGCGTTAATGATGATGACGTTGTCATATCCAAGTCCTTTAGCCCGATGAACAGTCATAAATTCTATGGGCTTGTTTTTAAAGGTCTTGGAATACAAATTGCCCGATTTCTCGTCATAGATGAAATCTGACGACCGTCCCAAGTTGTAGGCATCAAAGCCATATCGACCTAACAAGAGGATGGAAGCATGAGGATTCTCTTGATAAATATGCTTGATGATATTCTCGACCGTCTTACCTATCAGGAAATACTTTCCGCCTTTACCCTCATATTGTTTTCTGTCAACCTCTTCTGTATAAGTGTCTATTACAACAGGGTTCGCAATATGTTTAGGAGAAATCAGTGCCTTCTTGATTTGCGAAGTGTTCTTCTGAATAAAACCACCTGCAATATCAATAACCTCCTGAGCATTGCGATACGTCTTGGTGATACTCAGTTCCAAACCATATCCGAATGCCTCTTTGAAATGGGTAAACAGTGTGATGTCTGAACCTGCATAGGCGTAGATTGACTGCCAGTCGTCTCCAACGGCAATAATCTTGGCATTACACAATTTACTTAGCTCTTTAGTCAGATTGAAACGCTGTCGGGATATGTCCTGGTACTCATCCACAATGATGTATTTGAAGTCGAGTTTCTTGCCATTAATTTCCTGTTCGCGAATAATCTTGGCAGAGTCGTTTATCATATCCTCAAAGTCAATCGCGTTCTTTTCCTTCAACCGCTTGGAGTATTCATGATAACACTGCTCACAGATGTCAAGGAATAATCTGGTTCTGACATTATTCGTCTTATATCTGAAACTATCGAAATGGTCGAAAGGATAGCCATTGGTTTTGAAATTCTGGATAAAAGTGCAAACTAGTTTGACAAGATTGGCGATATATCGGTTTTCTTCCGTGTTAACAATCTTTTCAAATACTTCCTTAGCTGAACGTTCCTCCAGCTTAAAACCATGCTTCAATAGTTCTTCGTTCAGATGCTCCAAGAGGTCTCTCCCATCTTTATAGCTGGAGAAAGTATAGATAAGGTCGGTCTTGTGTTTGCGATGTAAGAGGACCTTATCGTTGACGGCTTTCTTATATCGCTTTAATTCTTCTTTCGAATACCTGTTATTCCGACCATCCTCAGTAATTCCAAAATGCTCAATGTAGGCAACTTTGTCACCTTGCGTTATTGTAAAGTCAGGAGTATATGGTTTGTGAGAATACTGAATATTGTAGGGGTAAGGTTTTTCGTAAACATATTCGATATTGTTAGTATACAAGAAGTTGGCAATCCTCACTTCTTGAGAAGAACGTAATATCTCACGAGCTATAGTGATTCTTTGTCCTGTACGTTGGTTGATGATTTCTTCTGTATATTCGCTCATGTTTCCACGGAGAGTAGAAAAGTCTGCTTTAGCGATATAGTTGAAGAATGTATTTAGGTCTTCTCCTTCGTATGGCGCATCAAAGTAACTGCCAAAAAACAGAATTAGTTTGTCAACAAGTTCCGGATTCTCAAGGATATTTCCTTTTAGATAGTTACTGATGACGTTGAACATAAATCCTCCATCGACTATCAACTTCCTGTCTTCTTCCTGACGACGAAGAATAGCATAACCTGTTTTGTGGAATGTAGTTACTGGACAGTTTATCTTCAAAGCTTTATTGATTTTTGATTGCAATTCCCCGACAGCCTTATTTGTAAACGAGATAACAAGAATCTGGTCAGGCTGTATATGTTTCTTCTCGACAAGATATTTCACCTTCGCTGCTACGGTAGTCGTCTTGCCAGCACCAGCACCGGCTATCACGAGCATGTAGTCTTCTTCAGAAAGAACTACTCTTCGCTGCTCATCATCAAGGTTTATAGCTGGGTCAACCATTTTAAGCACATTGTCCAGATATGCTTTGTCTGCCACAAGATGTTTTTCCAAGAAAGAGCTATTATGCAGAGTGATTATTTCTGTGCTTTCTTGCTTGCTCAGGTCCTTAAAAGTTTCAATGAAAGACTCAATTTGTTGCACATCGACATGATTCTGCGAGCAAAAATACTCTAAAGTCTTCGATTTCTTCAGTGTAGAGAATTGCTCATACAAATCCTTATATTCAGTACATAATGGCTTGTAGTCACTTCGAGCCAAATAGACATCTTTACCCAACAGTTTACGTAGTTCCTTCTCAAACTCTCCTAGGCGTATAATTTCTGGAGAGCCTGATTCCGTTTTGTCTACGGATTTAGACTGTAATCCAATTATCCTACTGAATATCGACATCTTTAATTAATTGATTTCTATGTTTGGGCATCTCGGCAAACTCAACACTCAGATTGTCGAACAATATCTTTTGCTCATCTGTTATAGGCACTAATCCATGTCCAATCTCACGATACCATTTTCTCAGGGCAATCTCATCATGGTCTCCATCCATGAAAGGATAATGTTTGTTCTGAATCACGAACAAACGGAATCGGGAAAGAATCTCGAAGAACGAGCCAGAAGGTAGCTCAACCAATTGCCCATTCTTGTCGTAATCACGTTTCTGTGGGATAGTTACCACACCTGCCTGCTCATCAACATTCATACGATAGCCTTCTTTCAAAAGGTGGCACAGCATAGCGATAATTCTGTCAGAATGCTTTGTGGAAGGTGCAACATAATCATTTAAGTTGATTTCAAGCGGTCCTTGATAATTCCAGTAAGCTTTCTCAGTGATTACCTTCAATACCTTTCGCCATTCTATCGATTTCCAGATGTCAAGGTCAATCTCGTACTTGGTGCCTTGTATCGTAATCTGATTCTTGAGCTTCTTTTTTTTCTCTTCTTTAGACTCTTCTGTCATCGGAGCCGGTGCCGCATCGGGGAGGGGGAGATTGTCCTGGTCGGTAGCATATTCCTTGATAACCTCTATAAACGCAGTTCCATAATTGTCGCGTTTGTGCTCTCCAATGCCAAAGGTATTACCAAAGGCATCAAGTGTTGTGGGACGCTCTATTGCCAGAAGATGCAGCGAGCGGTCGGACAGAACAACGTATGCTGGCCACTGGTGTTCATCAGCAATACGCTTGCGGACTTCTTTCAATTTGTTGAAGAGTTCCATGTTTTCATTCGCGCCAGCATTCACAATAGTTCTTAAGCTCTCCTCACGCTGTCTCTTTCTCCGTGCTTTCACGCTAAAGTCCTCACGACTGATAAATGCCAATTGCACCGCATGCTTTCCGTACAGTACCTCCCGTCCCAAATCGGTAACATGTATATGGCGATCCTCGTTGTAGGCAATCTCGATAAATCCCATCTGCAGCATCTGCAACAAATAGTCGTGCCAATCACGATGAGGAATGTCACGTCCCACCGCGAAGGTCTTCAAGAGATTGTATTGATGTGAAACCACGTCGAGCGACATGCTGCCTCGCAAAATGTCAATAGCCGTTGTGAATCCAATATTTTCCCCTGTACGTATGATTGCTGACAAGGCTTTCTGCACGATGGTTGTGCCATCAAACGTCTGTGGTGGCGTGTGGCATACATCGCAGTTGCTGCAACCCTTGTCACTTGTCTCCCCAAAATAGTTCAGCAAAATGCGACGGCGACAGACCTGTGCCTCTGCATACTCCTGCATACGTTGCAGTTTCTCAAGGTTAATCTCCTGTTGTCCGCTCTCATCAGCAAACTTCCGTAGCGTGATGATGTCGCCTAAATTATAGTAAAGCACGGTCTCGCAAGGCAGTCCGTCTCGTCCGCCACGCCCTATCTCCTGATAGAAACTCTCGATGCTTTTGGGTAAGTTATAATGCACCACAAACCGCACATTGCTCTTGTCGATACCCATACCAAAAGCGATGGTAGCACAAATCACCTGCACGCGATCTGCCACAAAATCGTCCTGCACACGGTTGCGCTCCGAGTTGGGCAAGCCGGCATGATAGACACCTGCCGCAATGCCTTCCTTTTTCAACTTTTCCGCCAGCTCTTCCGTCGTCTTGCGAGCCAAACAATAGATGATTCCACTCTCACCAGAATGATGACGAATGAGTTCCACGATGGAACGCAGTTTCTCACGAGCTGAATAGCCACGTTTTACATCGAGACTCAGATTCGGACGGTCAAAGGAACCGATAAACGTCTGGGCGTCCTCGATATTCAGCTGCTTCAGGATGTCCTGTTTGGTTATCTTGTCTGCCGTAGCTGTCAGCGCCATGATAGGAACACTTGGAAACAATTCACGTAATAGTCTCAATTGTGTGTACTCTGGTCGGAAATCATGACCCCAACTGGAGATGCAATGTGCCTCGTCGATAGCAAAGAGCGATACGTTTGTCTTCTGCAATAGGTGCATCATACCGCTCACCAGTCGTTCTGGTGAGATATAGAGCAGTTTCACTTTCCCCTCTAGGCATCGGTTGATGATATCGCGGTTCTTTCCCTCATCATTGCTGCTGTTCAATGCCTCTGCCGCTATGCCGTTTGCCTTCAGTGCCTCCACCTGGTCCTTCATCAGTGAGATGAGCGGTGAGACAATAACTGCCATTCCGTCCATTGCTAATGCAGAAATCTGAAAGCAGAGCGATTTGCCTCCGCCTGTTGGCATTAGAACAAGAGAGTCACCACCATCAATGGTATGGCAGATAATCTTCTCTTGCATCGGTCGAAAAGTATCGTACCCGAATTTCGTTTTGAGCAACCTATATAATAAATTGTTGTTCATGATAAACACCTATATTAGTACTTTTGCTTTTGGGGAATCACGCCACGCACCCCGCCTTTGGGATTGGACACGTCGCCCTTGTATCGGGGAATAACATGCATGTGACAATGAAAGACCGATTGGCCAGCGGCTTCGCCTATGTTAATACCGACATTATATCCATTGGGATGGAAACGCTCGTCAATCTTCTGTCTGACATATTGCAGCACGACGTTCATGGCCTCGCGCTCATGGTTCGTCAGATCAAAGTAGGAGGCGACGTGCCTCTTGGGGATGATAAGCGCATGACCGGGCGAGACGGGATAGCCGTCGTAGAAGGCCACGCAGGTAGCTGTCTCGCAGATGATTTCCACTCGGCGGGAAAGGCGGCAGAAAGGACACTTCTCGCCTTCCACGCGCGGCAGCTTGTTGAAATGGTTGTATTGGTATAGTTCGTAGCTCTTATTGCTGAGAGGCTCTTGTATGGCAGTTTTACGTTACATTGGTAAGTGTATTGCGTGTGGATGGCGTGGAGCCGGAAGCCCTCTTCCGTCAGGTCACGTCGTACCGCAAAGTAGGCCGTCCCCTTAGGGGAAAGCAGGTTGGCGACATTCATCAACACCTCGGCCTGGGCGTAGGGTTCCAAGACGTTCAGCACATAGTTGCAGAAGATGGTGTCGAACTTGCCCTCAGGGAAGTCCGGGCGGTAGTAGTAATCGTAGCCGATGATGTCGAAGCCTTGCTTCCTGAGTTCGTCGGTATCGAAACCGAAACCGCATCCGAAGTCGAGAATCTTGCCTCTGAGCAGATTGTGCTGCATGAGGTATCGCGTGGGCACAGAGAAATCCGTGCGCTTGATGGCTGTAAGGTAGGGATGGTTTATCTTCTCTGGTTCCATAGTTATTGGGGGCTTAGGGTTCGGTATCCCATGTTGACAGCCATTTGGCTAAGAGGGGAGAATGTCTTGCGGCAGACGTTCAGGAACAGGTCGTTGGACATTTGCATCAAGTCCTGCGGGGAATAGCCCAAGGCATAATACTCGTCCAAAGTATTGTCCCTTTTCCCGCTTTGTGGGATATACAAGCGCAAAGCTCTGTGCTGAACCTCTGCCATCTTGGGAAGATAGTAGTCGAGGTCGGGGATGCGGTTGCTCTTGGAAGAATTAAACGAGCCGTCGGTAGGAATCAGGTTCCAGTTCTGATTGTGCGACACGAAGCTCCACGGAATGAAGTGGTCGAGGTCATATTCGTTCCTTCCAAGTGGCGTGTCCTTGTATATGCACCAGATGGGGCCACCTATCTCGATGACCTTATTCCAGAACTTCTTCTGTCTGTTCAGCGGTTCCCGTTCTTCCAGGCGAAGCAACTTGCCGGATATGTTCGGTACGTTGGGATTCTTCGACTGCAAGAACAACGTGAGGTTCCACAAAGCAAAATCGCGAAGCACCTCATAATTGGTTGTCAGATAACTGCTCCAACGCAGATTGATGGTAACCGTAAGCCTTTCACCACTACCCGTCAGGGAATACAAACAATCATTCTCAAACGACTGGCTGCGACGTTGCATCTCGGAATCGTCGGTTGTGTCAATACAAGGCTTCTGAAAGCGGAAAGGGACATTATTCAACAGAATCTTGACTCTCTTCTTCACCTCCCTGTCCTCCGAAATGGCATTAGAGATGGCTTCATTCTTGTCTTCGAGCCTGTCATCTACCGTAATGCCCGTCAACAGAGCCACATCGGGAATAATCTTCGACATGGAATCGCCCTTGCCAAACGACAGTCGGATATACTGGGTCGGGTACCAAGCGTAGGCAACCATCCGAACCGCCACATCGAGAGCCAGCATTTCATCCTTCTGCTCCTTGACGTGCATGTCGAGCAACGCCAAGAGCCAATAGAATTTGTACGTTGCAGTTGTCGTGTCAAACACGCGATTCATGGCGTTGGTTGACAATATGTCCGACTGAGGAATCTGCATATCTTTTACAAATTAAAATGTATTATAATACGAACGTCAGAATTCAGAATGTTTACCGTCCACCCCTGTTTCAGTCTGGGAATCAACTTTCTCTTCATTTTTATCAAGCTCTTCATACCTGACAAGGTCTTTAAATTCCACGCCAAGCAACCTTGTTATCTTCATCAGCGATTCCAACGGAGGTTGTGACGAGTTGGTACACCACTTAGATACAGTAGTTGGCGCACATCCCAACTGCTTGGACAGCCAGAGATTAGACTTCTTTTTTTCTGCCAGTATCACCTTCAGGCGATTGAGGTCTTTGTTACTTGCCATTGCAATATGTTTGTTATTCGCTCACAAAGGTACTCATTTTATCTCAGACCAAGGTCTGATGGCCATTAAAAGTTACTAAAACGAGTGCTTTTAGTGAATTTTATTCACTTTACAGAGCGGTTTGTTTCTTTTTTCTTGTCAAAAGCAGGATTAATTCAATATCCTAACAACAGATGCTCAGTTTAAGTACCTCATCTGTTTATTCTTCACAGACGGGGGAATGCCACTGTGACTAATCAACACAATACGACCTTCCCAAAAAATCGGGAAACAAGTCTGTTTCATAATACTTATGGGCCAGTACGCGCATAAACTCAAATCCTGCGACATCTGTTCTATATACTATCGAACTGTTTTTTTTCGAATAATTCTTATGAAATCCATCAAGAGTATCGGGAAGTTTTATATCAGTCTGAACAGCCATTTCATCATAGAGGCGATGTTCAAAAAGAGCCTGTTCGATATCGAATTCATCCGTAATGGGAAATGCAATCTGCAAATTAACGCCAGATTCCTTAACAGTCTTATTAAACGGTGTATAAAGCTGTGGTATATTCAAATAAGCAATTAGTTCAAATATCACAGTTAGCAAAAGTGATGATTCGCAGCAATAGTCGTCATCCTTTACATAAAGGCTCCTCGCTAAAGCCAATCGATTCCCCGTCATTTCCTGCCACATTTTTTTATCTTGATCTCTTTTAGTCATGTTTATAACTACATCCATCAGATATTTTCCGAGAAAATGCACATCTTCCTTATTACCTTTAGATCGGTTATAAATATATAAGGATACCATTTGAATAGGGATAGAATGCGTATCCAATAATGGCATTGTACAAGCGGTGTTCTTTTCTATGACTAATCTCAACGTATCAAGTCTGTTCCTTATTTCTTTCTGTGTTGGACGACCTATTGAATCTGTCAAGAAAAAGAAATAGGTTAAATCCTCCAAAAATCAAAGCATCTGAGCGGATAGAATATATATTCTGTGTCAGAAGACTCAAATCCATACATACTCTTGTTGAGTCTTGCTACAGACAAAATCTTATTTACATACTCTTCATAAATCTGCACTTGTAGTAATACTAAACTATAAAAATGCTTGATAATTGCAGCTTTTTTCTCTTTCTTTCCTTTAAGAATCCATGCCCATGTTTTCACCAAGATGGTATCTATACAGAATTTTGCAGGTAGAAGGTTATTACAGTCTTTTGAATAAAAATAAATCATAGAGGCTATTAAACGCAGTGTAGCAAACAGATTGATTACAACTCTCCTCCCCTCTTTCTTCTTACCATCTATTTTCTGGATTTGCAAGTCTATCAATGAAACAATATCTTTGAAATTATTTCCTTCGCCATCCAACAAAACAAGAACCTTTTTAAATAACCTGCAACTCTCCTCGTCCGTCAGGAGGGTTTCATCAAACAAATACTCTGAGAAGAGTGTTGTCAACTTGTCCAAATCCCATCTGTCAAAACTCCCTTCTGGAAAATTCTCTTCCACATAATCATTAAGGGTAAGGAGTGCATTCGCTTCTGCATAACCATTATGTACAAAGACATATTTCCTCGGAAATTTTGATAACCCTAAGATAGAAGCGTCTCGGTACTTCGTATTCTTAGATGCATTTAATGACTCTATTATGCCATCTCTTGCAGATAGAGTCCTATCGGTAATATCTTTAGCACTGAACCCCTTAAGTTCAAAAAGGAAAAGAGTGTCCACCCCGTCAATATTCTTAGCTGCTACCACATCTCTACCATATTGGGGTTGGCCTTTAGACTGTTTTGGAGTTAACAAAATCCTATAGCCCATCTGCTTCAAGAGCAGTGGGAAAATATAGTCTAACTCATTGTCCTCTTTTAGGGTGGCTATATATTGCTTAATTATTTCTTGTTTTACATCCCAATCTTCAATAACTTTATTTATCCAATCCTCCTGTTCCATCGGTGTCATGGATTGTACCAGTTGTCTAGAAGGCATTGAGAACTTAATGTGCGCCAAATGATGTACAACTCCATTCTCATCACGCCAACCACCACCTCTGGCAAGAACAACATTCTTTGCTATATCTTTCAAAATACTTTTGTGTCCCTTTTCCGCTTCTCTCATCTGTTCCTGCATGTGCACCTTCTGCAATCGCATCGTTTCCTGAAACTCAGACATGTGGCTATATCTGGGTGACAATTCTTTCATGCTTCGTCTCTTTTCCAGTGCATCCGCTCTTCGTTCATAGTATTGCTTAATGACATCTATATACTTACTCTCCAGTTTCGGCTTATTTAAGGCATTAATAACATGCCCCATATAGTCATCCAAATATGGGTCCAATTGTCCCATAAGGATATTTCTCACACGCTCCGATTTACTATCTATGAGAGGGAGCAATTTTGGTAAACGAGTCTCAGGATTACCATAGTCCTGAAGCATGCTAATAATAAACAGGCATTGGAGATCTTCGGGTAAATCCTTCTGTGCATTAAAACTCGAGGTCTCAAAATGAAAATTATCCCATAGCCTTCTTCCCACAATACGGTACATGCCCTTTGGGTGCATCACAAATGACAATACCATATTCTGAAAATAGTCATTGTGTTCATGCAAACTTCTAAGACATCCTTCCATTCTTAATATATCGGTAGGTTGAAGGTTCTCAGCTATACAGACAAAGATTTTAGTTAGAAACTCAGGGTCTTTCGCATGAATACCAATAGAACTATCTATTGCATCAAGTGATGCCTCTTTCTTCTCCCCCCTTAGACCTTTTATCAACGACAAAACGCACTCCTCTTCAAATGCAGTTACCTCCTGTTCCATGAACATCCAATTGCACAAAGGAGTCACATAGGGTGTTGTATCGCCATTTATTAAATCAAGGATAACCTCTTCACATTTACCCTTTCTTTTTTCATTTAACTTACCGTGTATAAAGAGGAAGAATGCCATTGCTGAGGTCGAAGTGAACGAAGGAAGATTTATTGCTGTATCGAATGCCTTGTTCACCTCATGCTGCTTCAATGAATTCGCTTTTACAAAGGCCAGCGCGAAAAACTCTTTATTATCCTCGGGCGGATATTCAGCATAATAGCGTTCGAAATTGTTCTCCATCAGACCTGCCATAATGCTCAATCGATATTGCGGTAATAAAGACATTAAAGTAACGGCTTCATCGTAATATGTGTTACCATATATTTGTGTGGCCCTGCTCATTAGCCCGTCAATGCCATCTTCCTTTCCTTCAAAGGATTGTATCACCCGTACCATAAAATCAGGATTCCATCCTGCTATGCCGGCAATAAGATGGAACGACCACGCCCATCTCCAAACATGATCTTTTTCAGTAAAGACAAATTTCCATCTTTCTTTACCGCGATAAAAGCCAAAGACACGGCAAAATAATAGCCAGCACCATCATGCCCCAAACCTAATGGTTTGATGATCCCCTCATGCTTGGCCTAGTATGATGGTGACTCGCTGAACTCAAATTCACCAACATCTGCTTTTTCATTCAAGAAATTTACGACCTTGGTGAGCTCCTCTTGAGAGTTCGGTATATTATTGCGCCCGTTAAATATCATTGTTACCTTATTATCTTACTCACTTTTATTCTCTCCTTGATCTTCTTCCTTCATATGATTCATCGTTTCTAGCAAATCCATTCGTTCCATTGTGGTCAGCCCTTCTACACTATTCTTATTAAGTAGCTCATCAATTTTTGTAGGGTCCACTTTAACCGCTTTGGGCAAATCCCTCTATATTACCCTCATTGGTTGAATAACGGTCACGGGACCTTCCTGCTCATATCTATAGGCAGCTGACAGATCTTTCATAATGGAATGCGGTGCCTCAGCTCGTAACACTTTCTCGCCAAGGACGTAATAGAATAACACATAATTTTTCCTTCTCAAAAATTCATCCAGTATGTCCTTCCTAACGAATAG
Source organism: Bacteroidaceae bacterium (assembly GCA_017466325.1). Lineage (GTDB taxonomy): Bacteria > Bacteroidota > Bacteroidia > Bacteroidales > Bacteroidaceae > Physcousia. Next base: position 18,320 of record JAFTUK010000007.1, read on the forward strand.
TCCAGTAACGCCATCTTCTTTGGAAGAATTAATCGCCGCAATAGTGTCATCTGTTTGTAATTTTACAATACCTCTTACATCAGAATTATATAGTCCCATCTCTTTCATCATCTCCACACAGGGCATATACACCGTCGTGAGATAATCGTCCTCGTAGGCTATGCCCTCCCAGTGTTCCTGCAATTGTGCTTCATAGGCCAACATTACATCACAAGGACTTCCATTTGATGGTCTTTCCCATGCAGGCAATTCGATAGCATTATAATACGCATCAGCCCAAGGATAGTCATTCCACAAAAACTTATACATCCCATTTCTTTCTGGCATCCATCTTCCATAAAAGTTCTTGTCTCGACACCATTCCGCAAATGCTTCAGAATCAGATTTCTTCACAAAGGCCGCGTTCGTAATCACCACGGTCTCTTTATCACCCCCTGTAGCCTTGTCAAATCCTCTTAGCATCACGAAAGGAATACTCCCTTCTACTAACACTTGGTTCCTGAACGTCGGAACGTACTTGTTATTGTCTATCCACGATTCGTCTTGTGTTCCAATTACCTCCAACGCCTCTACACCACTCAAAAGTTTATTATACGAATTATACACTTCAACATCAAGTGTTGGATCAAAATATGTCACCTCCGATGTATTCCATGGATATGGAGTTGGGGTAAGTTCATCTTCTTTTGCTTTGTCTGAATAATGATAAGAACTTCTTGTCACCTTATAACTATCCATTAGTCTAGCATTCAACCTAAACCAAGCTAACCACTGAAATTTTTTTCCTATACGTTCCTCATCATTGTGTGACCTATCAACCGAGTACTTTCCATTATCTAATGAACCCAGTTTATCATTCCATCCAAACACATTCTTGATATAATATGCTATTTCAGCCTCTTCTCTAGTCAAATCATCACCCAAATAGATTCCCCCAATCTCATCATACTTGAAATAATCACTACTCCTGTGTCTATTGTTGGTTCCTATTATATAACGGTTAAAGTCCTCAAATCCAAAGATTGAGTTATACATCAATCTCGAACCATGCTGCATTCCAAAGTAGTCTCGATTTATATCTTCGTAAGGCGTTATCTTATCCTCATCAAAAGGCAAAGCTGCAAATGGCGTTTGTATCTTTGACCAGCAATCATTATGTTCATCTAGAGCATATGCTCTTTCAATAATCTTCAAAGTCCATTGCCGCACTATCAAGTCTTGAGGCACAGTTTCAGCCTGCCCATAGAAGGTTTTGTATATGTATTCCGCGATGCTTCCTGCTAACTCCTCATTTCTCGTTGTTAGAACCACTCCGGCAACGGCACAGTACAATCCCGCTACGACGTATGGATCATTCACTTTCTCAAACTGTTTAAGTAGCCATAATATCACATCAGTATGACTATTCAATTGCTTCCGAATCATACGCATCGTCAAAGCACGACACTTAGGATGTGAACTGGTCAATAACCAACCCAGCCTGATAAGATACACCCTTTCTTGTTCATCCACACTAATCTCGGGATTAACGTCAATTGGGAACACTCCTATGATTCCACTGCCGTAATTCTCAAACAAACCGTTCACAAAATGCGTCCATAATAAGTCTCTCTTGCCAATTGTTTCGTATGATTTCAGATGCTCATGTATTTCAAGAGCTTGTTGCATTGACATCTCCTGCGGAGAGCGTAACATTTTCAAATCACGCTCTATTGTAGGATCCAGTTCTATCATCTTGTCCATCACCTCATCGAATGTCATATCTGAACCCATTAGGTATGCTATATACTCCTCACGCAAGAACTCATTGCGGCGAATCATTTCGCTCCGCTGTAACTGAGCACTTTGTCTCGTCCAACAATCAAATAGGGCCACCACTGCGTTCTCGAATTTACTGGATGATACTTCTGGATGACGCTCAAAATATCGTTTCTTATCTGCTATCCATCCCAGTGTCTCATCAACATTCATCTTCGAGAGCATCAACTGCTCTGCCTTGTAATAGTCGCCAAAGTTCTCATATTCAAACATCACCGCCGCGCCACCTTCATCTGAACGGTCGTTCAACAGTAGGCTTGATGTCAACATGGCATTTAACAAGTCTTGACTCCAAAGTCTCCCAGGGCATAGCCTACGGGCATATTCTCTAGCTTTATTTCGCGAAATCGTATTAAAGTGGTTTGTATAAACAGAATAGTTGGCAAGCTTCTTCAAATAACGGTCTGCAATATTCAGTTCTACATCCTCATCCACCTGTTGAGAGACGGCTACGTTTTTTTTCTCCACATACTTTTTGTAGATGGTCTCCTTCGACAAAGTGGACAACTCTTTCTGCGACATGGAATGAAAGGTCTCGCAGAATATTTTCAAAAACAACGGATTACCAAATGCCTCCAGGTTTTTCTCTTTGTATGATTGCGGAATCTCATACCTTTCGAAGAAATTGTTGATGGCCGTTTCTTTGTCCTCAAAACCATCTACTTCTATGGTCTTCCATCGGGCATCTATCACAGCAAGGTCGTTCAATTCTTGTTCAAAAGGGCTCCTGACTGATATGATTAACTTGATGTTGTCATGTTTTGCTATTTCCGTTCTGAGTGCTCCAAGGTGGTTATTCCAGTAAGAGCAGCCCAGTCCTTCGTTGATGGCATCTATCACTATCACGGCATAGCGATTCTTCTTCTGCATGTCGTTATTAAAGTCTTCAAAGCTCTTTTCTTCACACACCACACTTCTGATATGTTCTGTTGCTGTCTCGTGTGCACTGAACTCTGTCCCGAAAAATAGATAGATGTTAGCAAAATCTTGTTTCTTTGTGGCAAACTCACATAGACTATGGGTTTTGCCTGTTCCAGCCTTGCCTACCAGACAGACATTCTTGACCAACCCTCCTCGTAGGTATTCAAATGGAGAACCATCCCTCAACTTGATGACGCGCTTATTAAACTCTATTTCATCATCCCAAGAAGAAAGCACATTCTTAAACCTATCGTTTAAAGCATACTGGCAGAAAAAATCCAAGTTATCTATTCCCGTTTCTGTTTGCCTGAAATCCAACTTATCAGGGTGGTTATAAATATCATATATCTTTTTCAGGTCTTTCTCATTCAACCCTTTCAGGAACGTCTTAAGCGACTGCGCATATATTATCTTTTCGTCTATGTCCTTTTTAGATGTTATACTCTTCAACAGAAAATCTAGTCGCTTGTTATCCTGATGCAAGTCTGACATATAACGGTCGTGAATAGAGTCAACAGCTTTTTTGCTAATCTCTATACTACGTCCCGTTCCGAAAGTAGTATTATCTTCCTTTTGCCAGTCTTCAGCAAATGATACTCCTTTTGTGGTTAATAGTGCGGAAATCTTTTCAATTGACAGATAACCCAGTGTCTCGTTGGTCTGCTGAGTGAGTATGCCTATTGCCCGTCCTTCTTTGTTCACAACTGGTGCCCCTGATAGACCATCATAATTTGCCAGTTTCAAAGTGTCATGTCTAACCAATGCACGGTCGTTCCAACCCTTTATTTCTAGGCGGTTCATCACCGACAGTTCAACCAAACTTGCTCCCATTGCCACCTCTTGCGGATAACCATACACTTTGAGAGCAAGGTCCTTTACAAACTTATCTTTTAATAAATTCAGAAAGTCTGGTGCTTCATACAGTTCTTCATCAGTTATAGTTAGAAGGGCTATATCAGCCACGCCGCCAAGTTCTTCTGCCCGACAAGTGTATAGTTCTCCTTTCACATTGACAAAAATAGGTTCTGGAGCACCGGGATTACAGAAGTGCTCCCGAACTACATGCCGCGCTGTTATCAGTTGGCTTTTGTCTATAAAGAAAGCTGTCCCTTGCTCTTCACAGCATGTCACGGGGACAATCACTTGTTCTGTCAATCTACCATTCAAAAAGCTCATACTCTTGCTCTGTGATAATAGTATCTATGTGCAGCGTTTCTTTTTCTGCGTCATCCAAACCATTTATTAGCTTACTCATATCACCTTTGTGACTAAATACTATTAGGCTTTTCCCATCTTCTTGATGACTTAGGGCTATTCTGCCTATTGTTCCCCAAGTAGGATATTCGTCTTTTCTGCCGCCCGGTATGAAGTATCTGTTCGAATTAATTTGTTCTAACAGGCTTTTACTTGTATTTCCGTTACTACCATGATGTGCCACCTTAATGGCATCACAATCCAACGGTTTATGTTCTTCTCCATACTTATTCTTGATGGCATTTTCTAATGTCACAGCAAATGAATCTCCTAACATAGCCACCTTGTGTACACCACACTCAAGCATGAATGCTATTGAAGAATAGTTGGTGTCCGATGTGTCAGTCCCTTCTTTCTCTGCCATCTTTTTCACATATTCTGCATCCAGTTTTTGGGGTAATGAAGCTGATATCTGTTTCTTTTCAAATTTATCTTTGTATGCATCTGCAAGTCTTATCAGTAATTCAAACAAGCTCTCACCTCCCCTGATACTATCATTCCATACTTGCATAAAGTATTTATTGAAGGCATCCTTGAATCTTTTCTCTATTTCATCAAGTGCGTCTCTCGGAGGTCCTAACAACACGATTTTCCCGAAGCCCCCCTCTAAATCAAAATTGGGGGTCTGATCGGTTATATATTCTATATTCCAGGCATTTCGCCAGGGTTCTTTCTTCAATATTTCGCCTGCTAAAGTCTTTCCTTGCTCCGCGCTGATCTCCTTCTTGTAATTAATAGCATCAAACTCAGCTGGTAGAGCATTCTTAACCCATTGCAAAATTTCCTTCTGCTCTTCCGTCAGATCTACAGTTTCATCCTCTTTTTTTACTCGTCCATAACAATTATACCAGATGTGATCTATTTGTAGATTGGGACATTTTTTCAGCATCTGTGCACAACCATTGATATGGTCGCCATCAATATGTGTAGCTACAAGTAGATTGATATGACTTTGCAGCTCTCCCTCTACATATCTTTTCACTGCAGGTGTAAACTTACCGCAATCCACCATAATGACATATTGTTCTCCGCATTCTTTCACCAATCGGATAACGCAACAGTCCCCTATACCAACATCAAAAGAGCGAAAATAACACTTATTCATTATAGCAACGAATCTATTATCTTAAACCTTGTCATTATAACCACAAACAGCCATACTCTCATCGGACGCAGCTGTTAACATATTCAAATTTTTCCATAGAGCCAAAGAGCAACCGCCCGATTACCCCCAATACTCTCAATATGTCTCATTTAACTCACGGAACATATCTTGAAATGGTATACATTTTACGCCAAATTGATTGCAAACGTCCGGCAATTTGAATTCAGAAGAGCCGTTGTGATTAGACACCTCAAAGGAAACAACGGTATAATTAGCCAGATCAGTCGCAGCGTATGAAACCAGAAAATGTCCGCAGCATCGGGGCGGAGAAACTTTTCAAGAGCCTTCTGTGAACGGTTCTGCGATGCTGCCCATCGGGATATGGTGGCATATTTCGCCACCGCCTGCTGGTTGGTTTGGAACGTCTCAATAGATGCCACATTGAAATTCGCATCTACCCACAGATGCAATGCATCCGAATTAATAAACAGCTCTTGTTGTACTCTGTCCAACAAGACAATAGTGCCACTATTAGACATGTCCTTGAACTTATCCCACAGCGTCACAGCCACATCCATTGGAGCATATCCACGATATGGTGTGATAAACGTATTTGCATCTATTAGGTACTTCATCTTGCTATCTGTCTTTTATCACCAACCACATTATGGAACGTATCACCTTTTAATCCAGCCAAACGATATGCGTCAAGATAGAGAATCTTGTTTGCATGCGCCGCATTAGATAAATGAATCATAAAGGTTGGACTTATTCTACGGAGTGCCATAGTCCTAAAAGGAGGATGACCACTATTATCTTTATGAGGAATCGGCTCATTCTTCCATATTGCAAACAATTGGAATTGCCTAGCCCTGTTAATAAAATTCAGTTCAGCCGCCCTTCGTGCTATGGTATATCTGCTAACCTTAAACCTTCTTGCAAGTTGGGTATATACATCTTCCGTATCCCCAGTCCATACCTGCCTAAACAGCCCTTCTGGAACCAGGAAATGAGCCGCCACTTTATCGCAGTACCGCTCGTCATCAGAAGAATTGATAATGCTATCTTCGTCTCCTACTCCAGATTCGTAACCAATTAACACATGAACAAATTCATGTATCAGCGTAAACGTCTGGGCAACTTGGGCATCACCTCCGTTTACGAAAATAAAGGGAGCATTCTTGTCAATTAAAGCAAAACCCCTACAATCAGAAACGGATATCTTTCTAAAAATATTATTACCAACCATGTTGTTGATGCAAACCATAGTGCCAGAATCTTCCATTCTCGTCACCAATTTACGAATTGCATCACCCATAGAATACTCTTTAAAGGCCCAGTCAAGACTCAGGCCCAAAATATTTCTGATTGTTTGACAAGTTGTTTCAATAGGCGTATCCGTCGCAATACTTCCCACATAACTTGGGGCTTCTATACCATTACCTTCAATGTAAGAAGAAAGCCATTCCTGACGTTCTTGAACTTTTCTAACTTCGTCCATAACATTTAAAGAAACAGAACCGCCCCCAGAACGGAACATCGGTATGGGTACAGTTTCAACAGGAGGCTCATCAAGAAATAGATATCCTAAAGGTACATACACGCTGTTAGCGAATTCCTCCAATTGCTTGAAGGTGGGTTTTCGCTCTTCATTAATCCATTTACTGAAAGCCGGATTCTTCTGGGCATACTCCTCCACGGACAGCCCGTATCGCGTAACTGCCCATATCAACATTTCTTTTTTTATGTCCAGCCTTTCTGGTTTCATAATGTATCTCTATCTTAATTTTAGGTATTCTTATCGTACTTAATATATAATAACGCTTTGTAAAATTAGCAATTTTCCACCTCTTTTATTGTATTTCTTTGCGATTATTATTCTTTTTTAACTCCAAAACGGATATTTCATAGCAAATTTGCACCACTAACTCTTATTTTTATATTCTTTCTTTCCGTAATTCTGTCAATCCTTAGATCCGTCATTCCTTGCCTCCAGAGAGGCATTTCCTAACTTTCGCCGTTATCGTGATCAATATCTTATTAATCCTAGCACCATCATTCATCAGTGATTCCGCAGCCCGTGGTTCCAAATATCCGTTGTCCTTCAACAAGGACAACCACGTTTCCGATTCCCGTGATTCCTTTAAAGCGATAGAGGCTTTTGATAAAAAGTCATTGTCGCTTTGAGGATGCTGCGCCTCATTCATATTGGCATTGATGCTGGTTGCCGACCTAAACAGCTGCCTTCCCAACACATCAAGATATCTCTATCAGCCATACTTAGCTTTCCTTCATTCAGGTATTTGTACAACCTGATGATCCTACATGAAAAGTCATAGCTCAACTCCAAAACCTGAGCATCCTTCTTCTCCCCTTCCGCCATCAACGGTTTTACACGGATTATCAAATATCCGTGTATCCGATTCTTCGGCTTTCCTCGTATCCGCATCTCCGCGCTTTGCGCTTCCGTATTTCCGCGGCTTGCTGCTTCCGTAATTCCGTTTTTCCATAAATCTGTCCTTCCGCTGCTCGCAGCAAGGTTCCGTAGCTCCGTAATTCCATACTTCCGGCATCCTTTAGATGTCCTCACACCCACATAAGCCACTTCCATACCGGCACAACGGGTATTCCCTCTTCCGTGCCCTCCTCATCGTAAGTAATCAGAAGGCACTTCCAGTTCTCGTGTGCTTTGGCATACTTCGCCAGTGGTGGCACTTCCCTGTTGTAAGTGGCCTCATCCTTGATGCTGTAGGACACCTGTATGGCCAACTTCTCGTCAGGCACAATGAAGTCTATCTCCTTCTCCGCGTTCAGGAAAAACACATTCTTTTTGCCAAACCGCCTACACAGTTCCACCGCCATCATGTTTTCCAGTAGCGATGTCTCTGAATTCATCAAAAACAGATTCAGCAGACCGTTGTCAACGAAGTAGTATTTCTTCTGCATTTCCTTTTCCGTCAGCTTTCCGACCTCGTTCTCCATGGGTAGTATCAGCCAACTGTCAGAGGCGTAATCCGCATAGTCTATAGTAGTAGGTACACTGATAGGCGACCCCGTTGACACAATCACATTCTTCAGTCTGTTATACGACAGCGGTTGCTTCACGCTCTCTGCCATCTTCTTGATCAGGATGTTCAGCACCCTGTCGTTCTTAATGTTGTTTCGTGCACAGATGTCACCCAGATAAATCTTCTGGTACAAGCTTGAAAGCATAGCCCGCTTGTTCTTAAACGACTGGATCTCTGGCAGACCACCGTAATAAAAGTACTCATTCAGATGCCGTTTCACCTCGCTTCTCTGAATCGTGTCATACTCCCAATGCTCCTTCAGTTCCACCTGCTGCGCTGCCAGATACTCTTTGAATGAATATGGGTACGCATCATAGATAAAGAACCGTCCGCCCAGCGTAGTTGCCACTTCCTTGCTCAGCATCTTCGCATTGCTACCCGTTACATACACCCTGTATTTCGCATCAGCCAACCTCCGCACGAACTTATCCCAATGCGGAATATTCTGCACCTCATCCAGAAATACCACTGGCTTCTTACCATACAGTTCCAGATGGGCTTCCAGCAGACTGTTGAAGTCTTCCGTCTGGAATTCCGCCAGACGCTCATCCTCAAAGTCCACAAACAAGATCTCATCCCATCCCTTTCCAGCAGCCTGCAACTGACGCACACGCTGATACAACAAGTACGACTTACCTGCATGTCTCACGCCAACTATCACATAGTTGCCATTCTCTTCAAAGTCTGTGGGACGGTTCACAATCACCGCCTCATCCACTTCGCGTTGCTTGCTAATCAAGCATTGTTTGATGACATCTTTACTGACACTCATATAAATTATATTTAATAAGAGTTGTATGATTTTATAAAGTTTGGTTTACAAAGTTAAGCATTTCCTATAAAACAGAATTAATAAACCCTGATTTTTTACTATATTTTCACATTTTTTATCGCCACCACTATTTTTCCTGCTATCCTTGTGCCAGATTTTGCCTATTGTATGGCATCAAAGATTTCCACCAGATACGACACTATTCTTCTTCCACGTTGCCACTTTGAACTCTTGGAGGTCAGGAATTTCTTTTCCTCACGATAAATGATAGTGTCAACCCTTTGGGCGGGGGCATACTTGTACTCTCTGCCAGAGAAAGTGCAGATAGCACGGAGAAATACAGAAAAGGAAATGTGTGGATCAAGATGATGAGAACGGATGAGTGCAGCCTTGATATAGGCAGTTTCGTATTCGTGTTCCATGTCGTCGAGGGCCGTCAGAATCGCCTCCTTCAACGCTTGCTTGTCATCGGCAATGAGAATGTCATCAATGCTCTGTTCTTCTTGCAGAGCGGTTCTGCGTCCATGCTTGCCTTTCGTATTGACAAGGGTGTTCTTCACGAGTTGCTTCAATTCAGCATCTTCAACTCCCTTAATCTATTTGGTCCATTCTGCCTTCTTGTCAAGTGCATTCGTTACACTTGTTTCCACAAGTTTTTCGACTACAGCTTTGGCACTCTCACGTATGTAGGAAATTTGTTTGGCTCCTAGGCTGACCTTGCTCAGTGCCATAGCGCTCCTGGGTAGCCCGTGGTCATAGCAGATATAATACAATGTACACATCAACAGAGAATTGCTGCCATCATGGATTTGGTCGCGGAGTTTGATGAAAATCTCTGGTAACGCTTGTATGGCTGACAACATGATTCTCTTTGACAGAGTCGCAAGTTCATCAGCAGAGTGTCCTTTCCCAAAAGTGAATATTGCCATCTGAATAAAGGACGGCAATGACTCCCAAAACTCCTGAGCAGTCACATAAGGAACATAGATGTGTTCGTCATCTTCCTCACTCATGTCCTTGTCTGATAAGCTAAATTCCCTTATCAGGAACTGCTCTGCCTGGTCTGGAGCATCTTTATCCCCTACTGTCTCAGCGTACACTCCAAACCTTAGATAGCCTTTCAATCCCATCAATTCATCAACAACTCGGCTGGCAGCGACAGCTCTTTCATCAGCAGACAGCACTTCTTCAGAATCGGGTGCTAGCAATTTGCGGCATTCGACAAGAACAGATGTCGGCACAAAGCCTGCCGCCATCTTGAAGATGCGTTCAAGGCAACTGAAGTCGTTGCGCTCCACCTTCATCATTTCCACGGAGAAACGTGAGTATTCTTCTGGATGCTCCTGCTTCCATGAATACACTCTGTCCATTGCCTCTCTCATGGCATGCTTTTGGAAATCTTCAAAGGGTATCATCTGAAAAGTATGATTATGAATAATACAATAACGTGTTACTTATTAGCTAATAGTTTGAGAAGCATCTCCGTTTTCTGCTCTTCTGTCATGTTCTTGACATCTTCCTCGGTCACCTTTGGCTGTAAGTCTAACAACTTGTTGTTGTACTCGAACATAGTTTCCAACGGGTATTGGGCGATGTATCTTTCTGTAATGGTCTTGTCGATTGCATGCCCCATGCTCTGCGAGATATATCTCTCCTCTACTTTGGCATGAGTGAGGTTCGTTCCGTAAGAATGTCTACACCAGGTTCCCGATGGACGGACTTCCCAATGCAAAACGTCCTCACAGATTTTGATGACACGGTCTTGTACATTTGAGTTTTCCTGAGAGATACGCTTGCGTTTGTCAGCCTTATGAGTTGCACCTTGCAGAATATCTGGGAACACGAAGCCATTGAGTACGGGCTCTGCCGCTATCTCATCAAGAATTTTCTGTAACGGTTCTATGACGGGGATTATTACTTCACCGCCACCTTCTGTGCGATTCCTGGTCTTCACTCGCTTGAATTTGAACGCTTTCCTACTAGAGTCGAAATAGAATTTCGAATACTTAAGCTCGGCTGCATCAGCCATATTGAAACCGTTACACAGGTATTGGACAAGGAATAATCCTAATGAGTAATGGGCTTTTTCTGCATAGCCTTTCTTCCATGTGTCAGGATAGCGTTTCTCGATAAACACCCAATACAGTTCTGTCATCTGCTGGACATTCAGGTAATGATCCTTCCTTGTGTCGCCGACTGGTATCGCTACGAGTTTCTTTTTCTTGACATTAGAAAATGGATATTCTTGGTTAGTAAGATAGCCTCGTAACACACATTCATTCCAAACTGCACGACAGTTTCGGAGATAAAGGCCTCTTGTCGCCTCTCTTATTTGACCGATTAACTCACCATTCTCATTCAGCACACCATTTTGCATTCCGTTACTCCAATACTCAATGTCTTCCTTTCCCACCTTAAAACCGGTAATAGGTCTATCCCAAAGAATCTTTTGGAAAGACTTCATGGCGCACTCGTATGACTCGGCAGTGGTGTATTGCTCTCCGTTGTTGTTGGTCCTAAAGAAATTGATCCTGTCTTGCCACACGCTAAAGAAGGAGGCATCCTTGGAAGTGTCAACACCCGTAATGGCTGCTTTTATTTTATCGAGCGTCAGACTATTCCCCAGACGCTCAATCAGCTCCACTTGCGCCTCAAAGATGGCATCAAATTCCAATTTCTTATCGTAGAGTTCTGAGCGGACTGCCTTGGCGCTGAGATTACATACCTTCGCAAAATCTTCCTCCGTGAACTCTCCAGCCACGAAGTTGTACCACAACTTTCTGTCTATGATATAGCGCATTACGACGAGGAACGTGTTCTTGTCTTTCTTCGGATGACGCTTGTCAAGGATGAGCGCATAGGTGCAATTTCCGAATCGTGGGCTCTTGTACGTTGTGTCTAATTTCTTTGCCATTTTTGGTCAATAGTCTGGAGGTCTCAACTTTACTTTTTTCTCTATTTTGGGAAAACAACGGGAAAACAAAGTCTCTAATTTTCTCCCGAAATCCCGTGTTTTCCGATGTTTTTCGGGAAAACAATGGGAAAACAGAGGCGTTTTGATACGGGGTTTTATGGGGTATCATAAACTGCCGCAAAGACAGTAACTATTTGGTAATCAGCCAAACTTCTGATATTAAAAATTCACAAAATATCATTCTGCCTTACTCATAATCTGGAGGTCCCTGGTTCAAGCCCAGGCTGGTCCACAAAAAAGAATCGCCCAAATGGCGGTTCTTTTTGTTTTAAGGGCCTGGACTTTCACCGCTGGTTATCTCCTTCGTTCGTGGCTCGCTCCAACTTCATTTACGCCTCATAACGATGCCGTCCGCACCTTTTTGAGATTCATTCCCTGTCGTATTTTATGCCTTTTCGAGATTTTATACAAGAAGTCTATTGAAAAAACATAAGTAACTTGCTTGCTTTAGGTCAACAAAGGTAAGGAGGGTTTAGCCAGAACAACACTATGCAAAAGTTACAAGAACGATACGCATAAGCAAAAAGGACACTTCCTATAAAATAAATCCAATATTGTGGAGTATTGTACCAAGCATTGCGTAGCATTGTACTAAACGTTAAGTATAATTGTACTCAATATTGGGTACAATTTTATAAACACGTATTTCACATATTTATTTCCTTGTCTTAATACTTTTAGTAAGCGTTCCTAGCGCTTTTAGGACAGAGTTGTGTTTGTACTCAAATTGCTCATTAGAATGTAAGATTTTGGGGTACATATCGTATCTGTTGTAGGTTTGACCTGATGGTCTTAGCCTACATTCAAAATAGAATTGCTTTAGCCAATGGTATCCTGAATCATGATATAGTATGATGATAAGCATGATTTCTGCCTTTGAGAAAGTAGATACCCGATGATAGGAATACTTTATAGTGTTCTTTTGCGTATATCTTGCCGTCATTATGTCAAAAAGCATGCAAAATGTATCTGCCAGAAAGAATAATTTTATAACTTTGTCTGTGGTAATCATAACAATTATTCTTTATAATACTTTGTATATAAGCACTATAAAGATGCAGCAATTTCGCTAATAGCTATATTTATAAGTAGTTATAATTCGTTGAACTCACGTTAAATAGAAATTCTATGTCATGAATCAAGAGAAAGAATATAGTATGTCTTTTTTGATAGAAGACTTAACTTATGATACGAAAAACAATATTGTTGAAGCGGTTGATTCGAAAGGTAAAACCATGGCTGTAGACACTTGGAAATATGCTACTTACTTTTTTGAGAATATACAACGGAAATACATTTCAGAACAGCGTGTTTTTCTTGATGGATTGCGATTAGATAAGTTCGTGGAAATTTTCATAAGAGATAAACATCATCATAAGATATATACATTCTTGACAAATAAAAATTTATGCATTCTTCATCAGGAGATGCAAGAAATACATGCTACACACATAAATTTGGTTGCGTTATATGGACTTTGCGCATATATACGAGAAATAATAAGTCGTAGATATGCACTCCTCTTAAAACCTACATTGAAGGATACTATCGAAGAGATTGGAGGTCTGGATAATTTGGAAAGTGTAACATTTAACCTTAAGAATGGCAATAAGCATAAAACAGACTTTTGCGAGGTTAAGAAATTGCTTTTTGAGAGTCTGGAAAGTAGCGATTTGTCAACTATAGGTTATCATAGGATAGTGAAAAAAGTTGATGTTTACACAAAAGAATATGGGCAGATAGAGTTTGTACGATATATCTCAAAATTCTTACATGTGTATTTCAGTTCTATAAAACGAAGAAGGAATAGTTATCTTACAACGACTGAACAAAAGTTGGTATGTTTTCTACTTAATTTTTTTGATTTTGCTCCTGAAATTGTAACGACATCCCGATTTAGACAACTTTTTAACAATAAGTATGAAGAGGTTGACCACATATTTCCTCTCTCTATTCCTGGTTTATTAAAAACAAAATTAGAACTCTATTTAGAGTTTATTCCTTATTGCATCTGGAGTAGAGGGGATATAAACCCTCTAAAAGAAAAAGAATTGCATAAAGAGGCTTGGGTAAACCACTTCACTATACAAATGGGGGAAATGCCAAATATCTCAGCACTAGTAGAATTGATAGATGGTATAGTTGGATAAAACAACCATATTTTGTTAATTATTGATGGGTGGTAGGAACTAACAGTTTATTTCTTCCGCCCATATTTTTTTATGTCTAACTTTGCGCCATCAAAACAAATAGATGTTAAACTTTAATTGATAGAATATATGAATACTGAAAGAATATCCAGAATCAAAGAGATTGTATCTCAGAGCATGAGAGAAGATGGTTGGACGCCAATGTCAACCATTGGTTTGAAACTTATCGCTCAAGGAATTGACGTCAAAGAAGATGGTTTCGTTAAATTGAAACCTTTCTTTGAGTCATTAAGTGACCATTTTATTATTGATATTGATGAACAAAGTCGTTTGCCATTGGTTAAGTGTAGTTATATGACAGCTACAAATTCTGTTCCCAATATCAAAAAGAACTCGAAATGTAAAAAAGGAGAAATAATGCATTTAACTCAATGGGCGAATATAAACCAAATGAGTGCTATCGAGACATTGAAGAATATGGCACTTCCTGAACGTTGGACGTACAGCGTTGAGGATAAAAATTACCCAAATCCAATTCTTGCCAAGTACTTGAAATGGACTTTTGTGAAACTTATGAAGGATGACAAAATCCTGTATTCAAATGACTACGCCTCTTTCAATACAGGATTGGTAGATAAGTTCTACAAACCGATATATGCAGTTTTTGATAAAAACAAGTTTAATAAACAACCTTGGCATTTTTTAGACTTTTGTGTAGCAGGAAGTAGTACTGTCGCTGCAAGAAAGTTGACGGACAACTTTTCTCATCTACCAGAAAGAGCATCATATATACAAAATTATGACGATGTGATTTATGACACATCACTCCCTGTTGATGTAAATTGGGAACACATCATCTTAGAAAATATCGATAGAATGCCAACTGAACTTCTTCGTCAAGTCTGCTTTGGCTCTTTTGAGGTTCTTGATCAGTCTCAGATTAGGGATAATGACAAATTGAGTTACTATGATGAACTAAGAAATTTTTTGGAGTCAAATCCTATGCGATTGTCTATCATTTCAAGCATGATGGGGATGGCGGTTGAAACAGCAAAGCATCGAGTAGCATGGAATTATAAGACGGCAATACCTGTGTATTATCCTAAAGATGACTCCGTGCATTTGATTTTACCTTTGGCTTTAAACATTAATGAACCAGAGGAAATCTCAATCGCACTGGTAATGACCAAAACGCCTTCAGGTCGGTATCGTGCAGTTACCATCTTTACATTAGATATGGCATATAGTAATGCTAGATTGGTTACGAAACCTTCAAGTGATTGGTTAATAGCAGAGTCAATTAATTCATTATAAATCATATGATAGAATAATCGCTATGAAGAAAATTGACAGCAAAAGTATAGAATTAACAGGGTTGCAAAGACTTACACAAGTCCAACTTATCAATATAATTTTAAGAAAGGATGAATTAGAGAAACAACTGAGTTCAGAAGTAAAGAAACTTCACAAGGCAAATAGACAACTTAGAGAGTTGATTGAAGAAATGTATTGTTTAATGAATCAATAAAATATAGAAATCATGGATAGAATTACATGTGAAGATTATCTAAAAAAAAATGGAAGTGTTCATTGTGGTATGATTGCCAATAGCAATCTCATTGATAGAATGGAAATATACGGATTTGTAAATGCTTGCAAGGACGAAGATATGTATAACGATGTTTATGCCGGACATATTCTCAATGGCATTGTGAACAAGGAACCAAAGCATCAAATTGTTTTGTCAAATTATATTTATCAGGTAACCACTCACTATAGAGGTAAAGAAATTACAAGAGAAGGCATGGCTATTCCTGTCTTTCAGTCACTCGTGGTATCTGAATCTGAAGGTCAATACAATGTAGAAGACTTGTATGTTCCTTCATTGGTAGGAAAGGAACTATATCGCAAGATTAAGTCACGTCACGGAAATGGAGTTCTTGTTCGAGAATATGACTTGGAAAAAGCAAAATTCTCCTCACATATTAAAGCGATTGAGGGAAGGGCAATACTAAATGCACCAAAAGCACATATTCAATTCATTGACAAAGACGGTGAGGTAAAGAGTATTGCTGAGAATATTATGGTGGTATGTCGTTATCTACATACAGAAACAGGAACAATGTGTTATACGCAGTATAATCTTACAGAAGTTTTTGTTGATGACGTACATTGAGCATTTGGATGATAAGTTCAACTTTGGCAAGTTTGCAAGATGTACATTTGCTGAAGTTGTTGAATATAACCCAGAATATATTTCATGGGTAGTTGAAAATGTGAGCGGAGCGATATGCGTCTTTGCTGATTCTGTTATAGAAGAACTCCGATTGCTATTTCCCCAGTTTGAAATCTCCCCTGCTTTTGAAGCAATGCGAAATCAGCGAATTGCTGAATATGAATATATGGAAGAAGGCTACAACGAAAATGAGGATTTTTATGATCATCGTTTCAATGACGAATGCGAACTTCCTACATATGAACGATATGCTGGGTCATATGCACAGAACGAAATGGGGTATAGTGATGATGACATAGACACTATATTTGACGGGGACGCTTCTGCTTATTGGAATATAGATTAGGGATAGTTGCGAAACATATTTAAAAAGTAACAAGTAGATCATCAGAGTTATAAATATCCTGTATCTTAGCAATAGGAAATTAAAAATCCTCCGAACACCAGGGAAAAGTGAATATCGGAGCAAAAATAACTCATGGAAAAGGTACTAAATTTATCTGGCATTCAACAGGAGATGACATTTACAGAGTTTGATTTTTATCAGCGATACGAAGAGAACTTCAAGTCTTCAGCACTTGGACGTATCAACTTTTCTCTCGCAAGGCCATTTTTACTTTCGCTAAACGTGCAAAAAGGAGCCAAAATGACTCCTTTTCACATTAATTTTCCCGATGAACATGCCATATCACGTAGCAACGCATAGTGATGTCTGGCATGAGACAATATATTCTCTGGCCTTTGTCGTCGTATTGTTTGAGCACTCGCGCCGTCCTCTCGTTCATGTCTTCTTAAATAAAAACCATGCACCTCGTTATTCGGATGTCGTTTTTCGCTCACTTATTCGTAACATTGAGACCTTTGTCTCCAAATTACTCACGTTCGGAAATAAAAATAAAGATTTATTTTGTATTTCGCTCACTTATTCGTAATTTTGCACACGATTTCAATAAACATGTGGATAGATTTGGGCTGCTTGCAACCACAGAAAAAAATGCTAAAAGGAAAGACCTGCTTGGCACAGGCACAACAGGACTTTGACGCATTCCGCCCTATTTCTTTCCCCATACATTATTAATTAATAACACATTTAATTATTAAAACTATGGGTTACCTATTTACTTCCGAATCAGTTTCCGAAGGCCATCCCGACAAGGTGGCCGACCAGATCAGCGATGCCGTGCTGGACAAATTGCTTGCTTTCGACCCCGAGTCAAAAGTGGCTTGCGAGACTCTCGTAACTACAGGTCAGGTGGTGCTGGCCGGAGAAATCAAGACTCAGGCATACGTTGACCTGCAGCGCATTGCACGCGAAGTCATCAACCGTATCGGTTACACCAAGAGCGAGTACATGTTCGATGGCAACTCCTGCGGTGTGTTCAGCGCCATACACGAGCAGAGCAGCGACATCAACCGTGGTGTGGAGCGCGAGGAGCGCGAGAACCAGGGCGCCGGCGACCAGGGCATGATGTTCGGCTATGCCACCAACGAGACAGAGAACTACATGCCCCTGAGCCTGGACCTGAGCCACCGCCTGTTGCGCGTGCTGGCCGACATACGTCGCGAGGGCAAGGTGATGACCTACCTGCGTCCCGACTCCAAGAGCCAGGTTACCCTCGAATACAGCGACGAGAACATACCCGTGCGCATAGATACCATCGTGGTAAGCACC
This sequence comes from Bacteroidaceae bacterium, assembly GCA_017466325.1. Lineage (GTDB taxonomy): Bacteria > Bacteroidota > Bacteroidia > Bacteroidales > Bacteroidaceae > Physcousia. The sequence continues at coordinate 36,290 of JAFTUK010000007.1, forward strand.
CAGCACGACGAGTTTGCCAGCGACGAAGCCATGCAACAACAGATACGCCACGACGTCATCAACATTCTCATTCCCCGCGTGAAGGAAACCATCACCAACGGGAACATCCTGGCCCTCTTCAACGACGACATCACCTATCACGTGAACCCCACCGGCAAGTTCGTCATCGGCGGGCCTCACGGCGACACAGGCCTGACTGGCCGCAAGATCATCGTTGACCCCTATGGCGGCAAGGGCGCACACGGTGGCGGTGCATTCAGCGGCAAGGACCCCTCAAAGGTGGACCGCTCGGCCGCATACGCCGCACGCCACATCGCCAAGAACATGGTGGCGGCAGGAGTGGCCGACGAGATGCTGGTGCAGATTTCATACGCCATCGGTGTGGCTCAGCCCGTGAGCATCTGCGTGGATACCTACGGACGTGCCAAGGTGCAGATGACCGACGGAGAGATTGCCGAGAAGATAAAGGGCATCTTCGACCTGCGCCCCTATGCCATAGAGCAGCGCCTGAAACTGCGCAACCCCATCTACGAGGAGACCGCAGCCTACGGACACATGGGACGCGAGCCGCGCATCGTGACAAAGACCTTCGACTCCAACTACAACTGCGGCAAGAAGACCGTGGAGGTGGAACTCTTCACCTGGGAGAAACTGGACTATGTAGACGAAATACGCAAGGCATTCTCCCTGTAAACACACATAAGTCAAGGCATGAAAAGTATATGCATATACTGCGCCAGCAGCGACAAGATTCCCGAGAAGTACTTTGAAGCGGCAAGGGAACTGGGCCGCCTGATGGGCGAAAAGGGCATGACGCTGGTGAACGGAGCAGGCAACATGGGCCTGATGCGTGCCGGTGCCGATGCGTGCATGGAGGCAGGCGGCAAGGCCATAGGCATCATCCCCACGTTCATGATAGAGGAGAACTGGCACTATCAGGAAATGACCGAACTGATAGAGACCCCCGACATGCACACCCGCCAGCAGAAGATGGCGGAAATGTCCGATGCCGGCATAGTGCTGGCAGGAGGTTTCGGCACACTGGCAGAGTTCAGCGAACTCGTCACGTGGAAGCAGTTGGGCATACACCTGAAACCCATCATCCTGCTTAACACCGACGGTTACTACGACGAACTGATAGCCTTCCTGCAAAAGGGAATGGAGGAGAACTTCCTGCGCGAAGAACACCTCAGGACCTTTGCCGTGGCATCCACTCCGCAGGAAGCCCTGGATCTGGCCATGAGCACCCCCATGTGGGACACCAACGTGCGCCGCTTTGCAAAATTGTAAATGACACTACGCAACGACACGACCAGCACACAATACAGCACACCCAGTACCGGAGACAGCGTCCCCGAGTACTGGGTGACACGTGTCGTAAGGCAGATGAAGGGATGCTCCCCTGCCAAAATAGACTCGGTGATACAGGCCAACCTGCCTCCAAGAAAGATAAAGTGGAGCCAAAGGCCAGACACGCTGGAGATACCGGGGCTGGAGGGGCGCATAGCATACACCGTGAATCTGCCCAACTGCTATGAACTGGGCTTTTTCAAGGGGAATGCCCTGCTGCATCCAGAACTTACCGTCAAACCACAGGGAATACCCACAGAACCTGCATCTTATACAATACAGGACAGCATAATCAGCACAACCATAATACTGTGCCTCCTATTGCTTTCCATCACAGTCAACCGTACACATTCCTTCCTGAGCCAGCAGGCACACGGCTTTTTCCTGTCCCCAAAGCACAACAACGGCCACACGGATGCAAACATAACCATGGGTTACGGGTATGTACTGCTTGCCAATACCGTACTCAGCGCCACCGGAGGCATGCTGTTCATGCACTATGCACAGGAACAATACAACCTTTTCATGTGTCCGTTTCCTTCCTACCTGCTGCTGGGGGTATACACGGGCATTTTCGCTCTGTTCGTTCTTGCAAAAAAGGCATTGTCCGCCTTCATAAACTGGATATTTTTTGATAAAACAAGCAGACAGGAATGGAGGGATTCCTACAACTTCCTGCTCATACCGGAAGCCGCCGCGCTACTGGTTCTCTGTGCCGTAGCGACATTCCTGCACCTGCCCCAGGAGGCCGTACTCTACTCCGCAATTCTCCTGATAGGTATCTTCAAGATTACATTATTATATAAGACATACACCACATTTCTATTCAAAATATATGGTTTTCTGCATTTATTGTCGTACCTTTGTGCCCTTGAAATCGTCCCCCTCTTATTACTGTGGGTGATTTTAACGGGTGTTACGGAGCATTTGACAATAACGTTTTGACATAGAAAAATAATGATAAAGAAGATACTGGTTTCACAGCCCAAACCCTCTTCGGAGAAGTCTCCCTACTTCGATATTATGCGCAAGCACGACGTGGAACTGATATTCCGCCCCTTCATCAAGGTAGAAAGGCTGAGTCCGCGCGAATTCAGGGCACAACGCATAAATATCCTTGACCACACGGCAGTTATCTTTACCAGTCGTCATGCCATAGACAACTTCTTCCTTCTATGTCAGGAAATGCGCGTAGAGATTCCTGAAGACATCAAGTACTTCTGCATCACCGAGACAATCTCGCACTACATACAGAAATACGTGCAGTACCGCAAGCGCAAGGTGTTCTTCGGAGATACAGGCAAGATTGCCGATCTCATGCCAATGATCCAAAAGCACAAGAACGACAAATACTTCATCCCGCAAAGCGATGTTCACAGCAGCGAACTGTCAGAACTGCTCGACTCCAAGGGAATATCATATACCAGCGGTGTAATGTACCGCACGGTAAGCAACGACTTCACAAGCGAAGAAGAGTTTGACTACGACATGCTCGTCTTCTTCAGCCCAAGCGGAATACAGTCACTGCTGAAGAATTTCCCCGACTACGCCCAAGGCGAAACAGCTATTGCCACATTCGGTCCTGCCACGGCAAAGAGCGTTACCGACGCAGGATTGCGACTGGACCTGCAGGCACCCACACCTGAATATCCCAGCATCACAGCCGCTCTGGATGCATACCTGAAACAGCACAATGGATAATGGCTTTGGCCTGAAGAAAGCGGAGAGACTTTGCAGCAAAAAGGCTATAGATGCGCTCTTCACGGGAACTGACAGCAAATCCCTGTCGGCCTATCCCATACGCATCGTGTACAGATATACCGAGGAAGCGGGAATCCGCATCCTCGTTTCTGTTTCCAAGAAGCGCTTCCGACATGCCGTGGACAGGAACAGGGCAAAACGCCAGATACGCGAGGCATACAGACTCAACAAGCACAGGCTTGATTACATAGCGCAGGCATCCCCTGGTATGGACATTGCATTCATCTGGCTGACCGACAGACACCAGCCGTCACAACTCGTTACAGCAAAGATAATATCCTTGCTGAATAAAATAGCACAATCAGCACCCACACCATGAACCCCATACTTAGGTTTCTGAGTCAAATACTGATTCTGCCCATACGGTTCTATCAGACATGCATATCGCCACTGACACCTCCGTCGTGCAGATTCACACCCACATGCAGCCATTATGCTGTGGAAGCATTGCGAAAGCACGGCCCGTTCAAAGGCATGTACCTTGCCATCCGCAGGATACTGAGGTGCCATCCCTGGGGAGGACACGGTTACGACCCGGTACCGTGAGAACGGAAAACGGAAATCTGAAAGGTGAAAACGGAAAACTTAGAGCAATCGGGTTGACCAGACTAACAATAAACAAACAAACAACACATACATAAAATGGAATTCAACAAAATCACTGCTGCCGAGGCTGCTGCCCTCGTAGAGAACGGCCACACCATTGGCCTTAGTGGATTTACTCCTGCAGGTGCCCCCAAGTGCACTCCTGCAGAAATAGCGAAGAAGGCCGAAGCCGAGCATGCCGCCGGCCGTCCCTTCAAGATCAGCGTCATCACAGGCGCCAGCACCGGACAGAGTTGCGACGGCGCCCTGGCAAATGCACAGGCCATCGACTTCCGCACACCCTACACCACAAATGCGGATTTCCGCAAGCGTGTGAACATGAACGAAATCAACTACCACGACCTGAACCTGAGCAATCTGGCCACACAGATGCGCCAAGGCTATCTTGGCGAGTTGGATTGGGGTATCATCGAGGCATGTGCCATAGAGAAGGTTGGTTCCAAGGCCCATATCTACCTGACCGCCGCCGGTGGTATCAGCCCCACGGTGTGCCGCCTGGCCAAGCGTGGCATCATCGTGGAAATTAACGCTTTCCACTCCCCCAAGAGCAAAGGCATACACGACGTTTACGAGATAGAGGACCATCCCTTCCGCAAGCCCATCATGATTACAAAGGCTTCCGACCGTATCGGCAAGCCATACATCGAGGTTGATGCCGACCGCATCGTAGGTGTCATAGAGTGCAACATCCCCGACGAGGCTCGCGGTTTCAAGGATGCCGACCCCATCACCAACCAGATTGGCCAGAACGTTGCCGACTTCCTGTTGGACAACATGCGCAAGGGTCTTATCCCCAAGAGTTTCCTGAACCTGCAGAGCGGTGTGGGCAGCGGTGCCAATGCCGTCCTTGGTGCACTGGGCCAGTGCCCCGAGGTGCCCAACTTCAACATCTACACCGAAGTGCTTCAGGATGCTCCCGTACAACTCATGCGCGACGGCCGTGTGCTGAGCGCAAGTTCCTGTTCGCTGACCGTTACCAACGAGTGTCTGGAAGGTATCTACCGCGACATAGACTTCTTCAAGGACAAGTTGGTTCTGCGCCCCTCCGAGATAAGCAACTGCCCCGAGGTTATCGCCCGTATCGGCGTGTGCTCGCTGAACACGGCCATAGAGTGCGACATCTACGGACACGTCAACAGCACCAAGATTTGCGGTACCAAGATGATGAACGGTATCGGCGGCAGTGCCGACTTTACCAACAATGCCTACCTGAGCATCTTCACCTGCGGTTCTACCACCAAGGGCGGAGCAATCAGCAGCATAGTGCCTTTTGCCAGCCACATCGACCACACCAACCACTTCATCGATGCTGTAATCACCGAATACGGTGTAGCCGACCTGCGCCGCAAGAGCGACATGCAGAAGGCTCAGGAACTCATCAAGGTGGCACATCCCGACTACCGTCCCATGCTGCAGGATTACCTGCGTTTCGCACAGAAGAACGGCGGTCACACACAGCACTGCCTGTCTGCAGCCTTCGCCATGCACGACACCTTCCTCCGCACCGGCGACATGCGCAATACCGACCTGTCAGAGTACATCAAGTAATACTACTCTCACCAAATTATTTATATCAATACGTGAAAATGGTGTGTCAGTTGGCACACCATTTTCGCGTTATTTATATCAAGCCGGGTTATCAAAAGCATTTATACAAGAAAACAAACAGTTAAACCCAAATCGGTCATTGACTGATTTGGATTAAAATATACGTATATAAAAATGTACTCAATGCTCAGTACGAATAGATTTAATGTTTAGGATAATGCTACTGAATGTTAGGCACAATACTCCCTAATGCTGAATTTATTTAATACATACCGTTCTTTCTGATTATATTACCTATTCTTATGCACAAAACAACGGTATGTGAACTAATATCCGTCCTGCCCTAATCTCCGGTTCTCGCATTAGCAATGGAACAGACAATACAATAACAACCTTTTAACAGCATCGCCCCCCTACTCCACTCCGCAGAAACTGAACATCTGGCGGTATGCTTCGGCTTTCTTGGGCAAGGAAAGGGGATATGCGCGTGAAGAGGAGGGCAAGCGGTAGAGTACCATCTGCTGTCCGTCGGCATATAGGCCAGGAATGGGCACATACCGGCCCACTGAGGGCATTTCGGGTATGGAGAGGGACTGACATAGGGTGGCGGTGGCTTTCTCGCCTGTGGTGACGATTACACGGCAATGGGGAATACGGGACAGGAGGGCGTGGATGTCGGTGGGAAGGACAACCTCCAGGAACTTGTCCGAGGCATTGTCCTTCAGGCGTCGCACGGCGGTGGAGGCGTCGTAGAAGCCTATGCCCTTGTCCATCAAGAAGGGGATGATAAGGTCCAGGCGGAATGTCTTTGCCGCAGTGTCCACGAAATGGTCCTTATCACCAAAGAAAATGAGGCCCTCTATGCGCCAATGGTCGTTGATGAAGTTAGGATAGTAGAAGTCCATGCACCATCGCTTCCTCTGCGGAGGGAAGCTGCCCAGGAAGAGCACACGGCAGTTCTCGGGCAGAAAGGGGTGCAGAGGGTGGTACTCCACCCCATCGGTGGAGAGAGCAATGTGCTCGGGGTTGAGGAAGGAGGCGGAGATATTCACTTCAGATAGAACCTATAGTTTTTACTTATTAGCTATTGGTGTCGGTTTTAATATATTTGCAACTTCCTACAGAGAAAGCCACGTGGAGATCGTGATCAAATCAAAACAGCGAGTACAAAGATACACAAATCTTTTGAGGTAGGTTCTATAAATTAGCATATCCTTTCATCGGGCCAAACAACTCAGAGCTAATTTACAGAACCTACCTTGAGAGTAACGCCACTTTACTCAATAGGAATCTGAATGATAGACAACCACTGTTCTGGGTCTTCCTGATTCCATACTCCGTCAATGTAGGAGGTACGAAGAGGCCCAGCAAGTTTGTAGCCTTGCTCTTCCATATAAGCAAAAGCTTCGGTGAATGACTCGTGGAAGCGTTCATAAGGACCAATATGTTTCATACATAGCGCCTTGGGCACAGCAGCAAAACGCTTGAATTGTATGATATCGTTGTCTGCGCCCATATCTTCCACCTGTTCGCAATACTCGATGTCAATGTCAGTGGGGCGATACTCTTTGTTGTGCTCAATGGTAAAGCAATAGCCTGGCTCTGTACATTTGCATCCGAGACGGTGCATTTCGGGGCCAATTGTCTCTACACACAGTTGTCCAAGAGCAGCGTAATTAGAAATCACTTCACGATGGCTTGCCACAATAATCTCGGGCAAGGCTTGAATACTAAATTTTTCCATTTTTTTGATCTGTTTTTGAGAGTCCACCCATTTAAGCAATTGACTACGTCGCTCCATCAGCAGTTGCAATTGTCGCTCTGTCTCCTCTATCTTTTGAGTCAGCTGGTCAATGCTTGGCATCTGCGCACCATCCTCTAATAGTTCTTTGATCTCTTCGAGCGTGAAACCTTGCCGTTGGAGTCCACGAATGGTGCCCAACCGCTGCATTTGCTCGACGTTGTAATAACGATAGCCTGTCCACTCGTCTACTTCGCAGGGAAATAGCAACCCTTTTTGTTCGTAGTGGCGCAGAGTCTTAACTGTTACTTGCATCATCTTTGAGAACTCTCCGATTTTTAACTTTGTTGATTTACTCATAATCGTACGATTCATTTGCTAGCGAGTGCAAAGTTAATATATGCCCTTAGGGACGAGTCAAGAGAATTTCGATTTTTTTTCAGGAAAAAGTAAAAAAAGACTAGGCATTAAGTCATATCAAGCGTAATAAAACAAAAATCCCGATGGCATGTGGGAGCACCATCGGGATTATCTTTGAGGTCCTTACATATATAAATATATATAAGGATGCGTGTCGGTTTAGTCGGCGAGCTTTGCCTTGATGAACTCGCGGTTGAGGCGGGCAATGTTGGCGATGGTCTCGCACTTGGGACAAACGGCCTCGCAGGCACGTGTGTTGGTACAGTTACCGAAGCCCAGTTCGTCCATCTTGGCAACCATTGCCTTGGCACGGCGTGCAGCCTCTACCTTGCCCTGAGGCAGGAGAGCAAACTGGCTCACCTTGGATGAAACGAAGAGCATGGCAGAACCGTTCTTACATGCTGCTACGCAGGCACCGCAACCGATGCAGCTGGCGCAATCCATTGCCTCGTCGGCATCGTCCTTGGGGATGAGGATGGCGTTGGCGTCCTGAGCCTGACCTGTGCGGATGCTGGTGTAGCCACCTGCCTGCATGATCTTCTCGAATGCCATACGGTCCACCATACAGTCCTTGATGACGGGGAAGCCGGCAGAGCGCCAGGGCTCTACGGTGATAGTGTCGCCATCGTTGAACTTGCGCATGTAGAGCTGGCAAGTTGTAGCACCGCGCTCGGTCTTACCGTGGGGAGTACCGTTGATATAGAGTGAGCACATGCCGCAGATACCCTCACGGCAGTCATGATCGAACACGAAGGGCTCGTTGCCGGCGGCAATGAGTTCCTCGTTCATCATGTCGAGCATCTCCAGGAATGAAGTATCGTCGGGGACGTTCTTCATCTCGTGCTTCTCAAAATGACCCTTATCCTTAGGACCATTCTGCTTCCAAAACTTTACAGTTACTGATATATTCTTTGCCATAATAATCTTTGGGATTAAGGGGATTAGTTCTTATAGTTACGCTGCTGAACCTTGATGTTCTCGTAGTGGAGAGGCTCCTTGATGAGTTCGGGGGCAGAGTCGTCGTTCTTCTGGTACTCCCAGCAACCAACGTAGAAGAAGTTCTCGTCGTCGCGCTTTGCCTCGCCTTCCTCTGTCTGGTGCTCCTCGCGGAAGTGACCGCCGCAGCTCTCCTCACGATGGAGTGCGTCGTATGCAACGAGTTCGCCCATGAGGATGAAGTCGCGCAGGTGGATAGCCTTGTCCAACTCTACGTTCAAGCCTTCCTTGGTGCCGGGGATGAAGAGGTTCTCGTTGAACTCCTTGCGGATAGCCTTCAGGAGCTTCAAGCCTTCCTGCAGACCTTCCTTGGTACGGCCCATGCCCACGTGTTCCCACATGATATGACCCAGTTCCTTGTGGATAGAGTCAACGGAGCGCTTACCCTTGATGTTCATCAGGCGGTCGATCTCGGCGTTAACGGCCTTCTCGGCAGCCTCGAACTCGGGCAGGTCGGTAGAGAGACGGCCCCAGAGGTTCTGGTCGGCCAGGTAGTTCTGTATAGTATAAGGAAGAACGAAGTAACCGTCGGCCAGACCCTGCATGAGGGCAGAAGCACCCAGACGGTTGGCTCCGTGGTCGGAGAAGTTACACTCACCGATAGCGAACAGGCCGGGGATGGTGGTCTGCAGTTCGTAGTCAACCCAAACACCGCCCATGGTGTAGTGGATGGCGGGGAAGATCATCATGGGGTGATAGTACTCTACTCCGTTTACGGTCTTGGCGAGCTTGCCGGGGTTAACGTCGGTAATCTCCTCGTACATCTCGAAGAGGTTGCCATAGCGCTGGAGGATTTCCTTGATGCCCAGACGCTGGATAGACTCTGAGAAGTCCAGGAATACGGCCAAACCTGTGTTGTTCACACCGAAGCCCTTGTCGCAACGCTCCTTGGCGGCACGTGAAGCCACGTCGCGGGGAACCAGGTTACCGAATGCGGGATAACGGCGCTCCAAGTAGTAGTCGCGGTCCTCCTCGGGAATCTCATAACCCTGCTTTGTGCCAGCCTGAAGTGCCTTGGCGTCCTCCAACTTCTTGGGAACCCAGATACGGCCGTCGTTACGCAGAGACTCTGACATAAGGGTCAGCTTTGACTGCTTGTCGCCGTGTACGGGGATACAGGTGGGGTGAATCTGTACGTATGAGGGGTTTGCCATCACAGCACCCTTGCGGTAGCACTGGATAGCGGCGGTGCAGTTACAGCCCATAGCGTTGGTGCTGAGGAAGTATGCATTGCCATAACCACCGGTGGCGATAACCACGGCATTGGCGCTGAAGCGAACGAGCTTGCCGCTTACCAGGTCCTTGGCGATGATACCGCGGGCACGGCCGTCGACGATAACAACGTCCTCCATCTCGTAGCGGGTGTAGAGCTTAACCTTGCCGGTGTTTACCATGCGGCTCAGTGAAGAGTAGGCACCCAAGAGGAGCTGCTGGCCTGTCTGACCCTTGGCATAGAAAGTACGGCTTACCTGTGCACCACCGAAAGAACGGTTGGCCAGCATGCCGCCGTATTCGCGAGCGAAGGGAACACCCTGTGCCACGCACTGGTCGATGATGGCGTTGCTCACCTCTGCCAGACGGTAAACGTTGGCCTCGCGGGCACGGTAGTCACCACCCTTTACGGTATCGTAGAACAGGCGGTAAACAGAGTCGCCGTCGTTCTGATAGTTCTTGGCTGCATTGATACCACCCTGTGCGGCGATAGAGTGAGCACGACGGGGAGAGTCCTGGATGCAGAAGTTATATACGTTGAAACCCATCTCGGCCAGAGAAGCGGCGGCGCTGGCACCTGCCAGACCCGTACCTACAACGATAACGTCGAGCTTGAGCTTATTCTTGGGGTTAACCAGACGCTGGTGAGCCTTATAGTTGGTCCATTTTTCAGCAATAGGTCCCTCGGGGATTCTTGAATCTAAAGTCTTTGCCATGATTTTGGTAGATTATAGATTAATGGATTTAGTTTAATAGATAAAGATTAGCAACCGATTGCATGGCAAGCGTTAGAGGCAACGCCAACAACCTCGTTGTAGTCGCAGGGACGGTAACCGAAGCAGAAGGCAACGGCAACGGCAACGAACATCAGGATGATGACGGTAGACACAATGCAGCTGATGCAACGCCAGCGGTTGAACCAGATCTTACCGCTCCAACCCAAGGTCTGCATTGAACTCCACAAACCGTGGTTCAGGTGCATCCACAGGGCAGCAAGCCAAACGAGGTAGATGACGGTGTAGACGGGGCAAGAGAATGTCTCTGCAATCCAGTACACGCCATTGGTGGCCAGGTGATGGTCGCCGGCACAGGGAACCAACTCAACGAGCATCATCTTTGCCCAGAAGTTGTACAGGTGCAAGCCCATACCCAGGATGACAATGATACCCAGAACGAGCATGTTCTGGCTGCTCCACTCCACCTTCTTGGGAGTGTCTGTCACCTCATAACGGCTGTTGCCACGGGCACGACGGTTCTGGATTGTCAGCCAGAAAGCATACAGGAAGTGCAGAAGCACCAGACCTGCCAAACCGATGGTTGCGGCAACCGCATACCAATTAGCACCAAGGAAACCACAAATCATGTTGTAACCCTCGGCACTGATAAGAGCCACTACGTTCATTGACGCATGGAACAGGAGGAAGAGAATGAGGGCAACGCCGGTTACCGACATAACCACCTTCCTACCGATTGATGAATTGATTAACCACATAGGATTTTGATTAAAGTTTTAAGTGTTTATTGTTTGATTGCTTTTCTCTGTCTGACACACCGAACCCTCGCCGTGGCATCGAAGCAGAGTGCACCCACGCACACGCATACCAAGATTTAGGTACGATAGACGCCACAAATTTAAGGTTTTTTATTTATTTGTGCAACGCTTTTAAGAAAAAGTAGAAAGAATTTCCGTACTTTTGCGAATGAAACAATAAGCAGAGAAGATGGAATTCAATTACGACGTTGTTGTAATAGGCGCCGGGCATGCCGGTTGCGAGGCAGCGGCGGCCAGCGCAAGGCTGGGCGCCAGGACGTGCCTGGTGACCATGGACATGAACAAGATTGCGCAGATGTCGTGCAACCCTGCCATCGGCGGCATTGCCAAAGGGCAGATAGTTCGCGAGATCGACGCCTTGGGAGGCCATACCGGCGAGGTTACCGACCGCAGCGCCATTCAGTTCAGGATGCTGAACCGTAGCAAGGGGCCTGCCATGTGGAGCCCCCGGGCACAGTGCGACAGGGCTAAGTTCATCTGGGAATGGAGAAAGATTCTGGAGAACACGGAGAACCTGAGCATCTGGCAGGACCAGGTGAGGGAACTGCTCGTGGACGAGGAGACAAAGCAGGTGACTGGCGTGAAGACCTACATGGACGTTACGCTCCGCGCCAAGGCCGTAATCCTGACCGCCGGCACCTTCCTGAACGGCCTCATGCACATCGGCCGCACGAAACTGGAGGGCGGACGTTGTGCCGAACCTGCATCCAAGGAACTGACAGAGAGCATCATACGCCATGGCATAAGGTGCGGACGCATGAAAACGGGCACTCCAGTGCGCATAGACGGGCGCTCGGTACATTTTGATGACATGGAGATGCAACCTGGCGATGCCGTGACGCAGAACTTTTCCTTCATGGGCGAGGCGCGCCCCCTACCCCAACTGCCTTGCTGGATAACTTACACAAATACAGCAGTTCACGAGCGTTTAAGGGAGGGGCTCCCCGAGTCTCCCCTGTACAACGGACAGATACAGAGCATAGGTCCCAGATACTGTCCCAGCATAGAGACTAAACTGGTAACTTTTGCTGACAAGGACCAGCACCAACTATTCCTCGAACCGGAGGGCGTGGACACGCAGGAGTACTACCTGAACGGTTTTTCTTCCTCTCTGCCCATAGAGGTGCAACTGGATGCCTTGCGCAAGATTCCGTGCTTCCGCGACGTGCAGGTGTACCGCCCTGGCTATGCCATAGAATACGACTTCTTCGACCCCACACAACTGTACCACACCTTGGAGTCAAAGGTGGTGGAGAACCTCTACTTTGCCGGACAGGTCAACGGCACCACCGGCTACGAGGAGGCGGCAGGACAGGGACTTATCGCCGGCATCAATGCGGCACTGAAACTCCAGGGCAAGGAGGAGTTCATCCTGCATCGCGACGAGGCCTACATAGGCGTGCTCATTGACGACCTTGTCACGAAGGGTGTGGACGAGCCCTACCGCATGTTCACCTCGCGTGCCGAGTACCGTATACTGCTTCGCCAGGACGATGCCGATGCACGCCTCACAGAGCGCAGTTACAACATAGGCCTTGCCACAGAGGAGCGCTACCAGAGGTGGATGGAGAAGAAGGAATGGATAGAGAAGATCAGCGAGTTCTGCCGCACCTTCTCCGTGAAGGCGGCATACATCAACGACGCCCTCGAGCAGATGGGCACCATGCCCTTGCAGAAGGGATGCAAGTTGATGGACCTCATCACCCGACCGCAGGTTGGCTTCAACGCACTGGCAAAGCATATCAATGCCCTGCGCCAACTGCTTGACTCCATCCCCGACAGACGCGAGGAGATAGTGGAGGCGGCAGAGATTCGCATCAAGTACAACGGCTACATCCGTCGCGAACGTGAGATTGCCGACAAGATGCTTCGCCTGGAGAACATCAAGATTCGCGGCAAGTTTGACTACGAAAGCCTCAAGTCGCTCTCCACCGAGGCACGCCAGAAACTCATAAAGATTGACCCCGAAACATTGGCTCAGGCTTCGCGCATTCCCGGGGTGTCTCCCTCGGACATCAACGTGCTGCTGGTGCTGATGGGAAGATAGGACCCGCCCCTAACCCAGTCCGCGCGTCGAACTGGGAAGTTCTCCCCTCACAAGGTACAGAAAGCACATTCAGTGCTTCCCCAAAGACCTTGTTCGCCACAAGGGAGGGGAATATATACGCCCAAGTATGTGGCATAAGAGGGCAGATAATTCAAAGAACTTGGGGTTCTCGGATTACTCGGATTACTCAGAGTATTCAGATTACTCAGAAGCCCCCCCCAACAGACCTAATGTTTCACGTGAAACAATTACACGAAGACCACAATAGCATTATACTAAATATGAACAACAAAACCTTATTAGAGAACCTGAGGGTAGTACCCGACTTCCCCATCCCGGGCATCCAGTTCCAGGACGTCACCACCCTATTCAAGAATCCCGAGTGCCTGAAGATCATGCGCGACGAAACACTTGCCATGTACAAGGACAAGGGCATAACCAAGGTGGAGGGCGTGGAAAGCCGCGGTTTCCCCCTCGGTGGCATACTGGCGGCAGAACTGAACGCCGGCTTTGTTATGGCCCGCAAGCCGGGAAAACTCCCCGGGGAGGTGATAGAGCAGGTATATGAGAAGGAGTACGGACAGGACAAGATTTGCATGAGTTCGGACGCCATAGACACCAACGATGTAGTGCTTCTCCACGACGATTTGCTCGCCACAGGCGGGAGCATGAGGGCGGTTTACGACCTCGTACGCAAGTTCAACCCCAAGAAGATCTACATCAACTTCATCATTGAACTTACCATCGAGGGCCTGCACGGCAGGGATGTCTTCGATGCAGATACGGAGATAACCACTCTGATGGTGATTTAATATACGACCCCTCCCCAACCCTCCCACAGGGGGAGGGAGTATAATGTACTGCTGATGTAAGCACAAGACGGTTGATACCACTCCCCTCCCTTGTGGAGGGGTTGGGGGTGGGTCCGGTAACCTTCAAAAATGAATATGAAACAAGCTCCCCAGCAACGCCTGAAATCCATCGTGGGCAGCTTACCCGAACTGCCCGGATGCTATCAGTACCTTGACGAAAACGACACTATCATCTACGTCGGCAAGGCAAAGAACCTGAAGCGAAGGGTAAGCAGTTATTTCAACCGTGAGCACGATAACTTCAAGACGAGCGTACTTGTTTCCAAGATTCACGATATAAAATACATCGTCGTAAACACGGAAGAGGATGCCCTCCTGCTTGAAAACAATCTAATCAAGCAATGGAATCCCCGCTATAACATCCTGCTGAAGGACGGTAAAACCTACCCGAGCATCTGCATAACCAATGAATATCTCCCACGCATTGTCTACACGAGAAAGATAGACAAGAGACTTGGAACATACTTCGGCCCTTATAGCCACGTTCCAACGTTGCAGGCCCTGCTGGAGCTCATCAAAAACCTGTACCCATTACGTCGGTGCCGCGAAAAAATCACCGCAGAAACCATACAGAACGGCAAGCACAAACTATGCCTGGAGTACCATATAAAGAACTGCAAAGGTCCGTGCTGCGGTCTTCAGAGCAGAGATGAATACCTTTCGTACATAAACGAGGCACGTGAAATCCTGAAAGGAAACACCGGTGAAATCGAACGCCAAATGCTTACACAAATGCAATCCCTCGCAGAAGAGATGAGGTTTGAAGAGGCAGAGGCAATAAAGCGCAAATACATCCTTCTGGAGAACTACCGAAGCAAGAGCGAGGTTGTAAGCAACACTTTGCACAATATTGATGTTTTCAACATAGAAAACGACGAAAAAAACGCCTATATCAACTATCTGCACGTTGTGAACGGTTGCATAAACCAAGCCTTTACCTTCGAATATTCAAAGAAGTTGAACGAGAGCGCAGAGGAACTTCTCATCGCCGGCATAGGCGAAATGCGTGCAAGATACGGTAGTAAAAGTCGTGAAATCATCGTTCCGTTCCACGTGGAACTATCACTGGATGGAGTGGAGTTCACCATACCGCAAAGGGGCGACAAGAAGAAGTTGCTGGAACTCTCGAAACTCAATGCCCTGCAATACAAGAAAGACCGATTAAACCAGGCTGACAAGTTGAATCCTGAGCAGAAACAGGTTCGTTGCCTGAAGGAATTGCAGGATGCTCTTGGCATGGACACCCTGCCGATGCACATAGAATGTTTCGACAACAGTAACATCAGCGGAGAGGATGCCGTGGCCGGATGCGTGGTGTTCAGGAAGGCAAAACCAAGCAAGAGCGACTATCGCAAATACAACATCAAGACGGTACAGGGTCCCGACGATTATGCCTCCATGAAGGAGGTTGTACGTCGCCGATACTCGCGCATGATGGAGGAAGGCACTTCCCTACCCGACCTTATCATAACCGACGGTGGAAAGGGGCAAATGGAGGTCGTCAGGGAGGTTATAGAGGACGAACTGAACCTCAATATCCCCATAGCAGGATTGGCCAAGGACGACAAGCACAGGACAAACGAACTGCTCTTCGGCTTCCCCCAGAAGACCATAGGCTTGCGTCTGGACAGCGCCTTGTTCCGCTTCCTCACACAGATACAGGACGAGGTACACCGCTTTGCCATAACATTCCACAGAGATAAAAGGAGTAAACGACAGATTGCCAGCGAGTTGGATAGCATCCCGGGCATAGGGCCAAAGACCAAGGAAGTTCTTTTAAAGCATTTCAAAAGCATGGCAAGAATACGCAAAAGCACCTTACAGGACCTAATAGAATGTATAGGAGAAAGCAAAGGAAAGGCACTATATGAGAACCTAAGAACCACCCCTACCCCTCCATTGGAGGGAATAACAGAGGGTGAAACTCATTGATATGTATTGATTAAATGATTATAAACTAAATATTAAATTAAACCGCACTATCTACTCCCCTCCATAGAGGGAGGGGTTAGGGGGTGGGTCCTAAACATTATGGAAGAAAACAAGTATGAACACATGTTGGCCGAGTACAACACCAACATCAAGGACGAGGAAGTAAAGCGTGCCGTGGCACGTATCATTGAGGACAAGGTTGCCGAGAACGACACCTTGGAGGTCAAGAAGTTCCTGATGGGCAGCGTGGAACTGACCACACTGAAGACCACAGACAGCGATGAAAGCGTGCTGAAATTCACTGAACGCGTGAACGAGTTTGAGGATGCATATCCCGATCTGCCACACGTGGCCACCATCTGCGTGTACCCCTGCTTCGCACAGATTGTCAGCCAGAGCCTCGAGGTTGAAGGCGTGGAAGTGGCTTGCGTAAGTGGTTCTTTCCCAAGTTCCCAGGCACTGATAGAGGTAAAGGTTGCCGAGACAGCCCTGGCCATAAAGGATGGCGCCACGGAGATAGACATGGTGATGAGCGTGGGCAAGTTCCTGAGCGGAGATTATGAGACAGTATGTGATGAAATCAGCGAATTGAAGGCCGTTTGTGGCGAAAAGAAGTTGAAGGTTATCCTGGAAACAGGCCTCCTACCCTCTTGTGCGGACATAAAGACCGCCAGCCTTCTGGCCATGTATGCAGGTGCCGACTACATCAAGACAAGTACCGGCAAGGAACAGCCTGCCGCCACCCCCGAGGCTGCCTACGTAATGTGTCAGGCAATAAAGGAATATTACGATAAAACCGGCATTCGCATTGGCTTCAAGCCTGCCGGAGGTCTGAACACCGTACACGATGCCCTTGTGTACTATACCATAGTAAAAGAAGTGCTGGGCACCGAATGGCTCACCAACCAGTACCTGCGCCTTGGCACCAGCCGCTTGGCCAACCTGCTCCTTAGCGAAGTACAAGGCGAGGAAGTGAAGTTCTTTTAAAAGAGGTAAGACCCGACGACGACGGACGGACCCTCCCCCACCCTGTCCTCTCGTCGCAATGGAGATTGCTCCCCTCATGGAGCAAAGATTGACATTCAGTCAATCCGCCAAGGACTCCATTCGCCACAAGGGAGGGGAGTAGTAACAACCGCCTAAGTGTCCATATCTGCAATACATCATACTCCCCTCCCTTGTGGAGGGGTCGGGGGAGGGTCTTTTCCCTCTTGACAATCCAAAATTCACGCCCCTGTGGCCGAAAAAGTGAAAGAAAACGATTCTCACGAGGCAAAGAAATGCCCTTTGCAGATGATTATTAGTCTGTTAAGGGCATTTTTATTTGCATCATCCTTTTTGTGATCTAGAAGAACGAGAGAAGAAACAACGATTATAAGTCACGTTAATGATAAAAATTAGCTATCTTTGTGCAAAAGATGGCACTACTATGCAAAAATGGAATACCCTATGTAAAGATGTCTTAGAAAAGAAGACAAAAGAAGCAGGCGAACAGGAGTATCAAGAACTTATATATAATCATTTCCGCCTTCTACTGGGTTGGCACTGCGAACGTGTAGAAAAACAGTACAAATTAAGGGTGGGCAGTAGCATTAACTACGTATATCCGGACATCGTTTTCTTCAATAAAGAAACACCCGCATTCGTCATTGAGATGAAAAAGCCCAACCACCTTCAAAACAGGGATGAAGTTGTACAACTACATTCCTACATGAAACTATTGCCCGTACAATTCGGTCTTTATATCGGAGAACACATTGAACTTTATTATTATGAATTCGGCAAAGAACCCATCAGTGTTTTTCAAATCAACTTTACAATAGACTCGCCAAAAGGAAAGACATTCGTAGACCTTTTCAATCAGGAGAACTTTAGCATTATGGAACTTGCCTCCTTCTGCAAAGCACAAATTGAGAAGTTAGAACAGGAAAAAGAAATAAAGAGGTATATCAATGATTTTGTAACAGAAAATGGCAAGGAAACTTTATCAAATCTACTGGAGTTACACTTATTGAGCGAAGGGTATAGCGAAAACAACGCTAAAAGAATCATAAGTGAATTAGAAATCAATGTTGGTCTTAAACACAAACACCAAGCCATTAGTACAGAAGAACATACATCATACAAAACAAGAAAGACAGAGAAAAGAAGTAAGAAGGACTACACTCACTACACATTAAACGGCCGAGGACATTATGGGAAGGGGCGCTTGGCCTTGGCAATTGTCAAATTATTTGTAGAAAACAACCCTCATCTCACCTTCTCTGAAATACATAAACAGATTCCGTTGGATACAATGTCATATAGCGCAATACAAAGTTGGAAAGAAAGCACGAATGACATGAAAAAGGACAACAGATGGTTTGAAAGCCAAGAGGACTTAATGAAAAGCTCTGATGGCATACTTTTTGCATTTACCAGAGAAATTGGAAAAAGTAACATCAACAAAATTATTGATTTTGGGCGAAAACAAGGCTATAAAATAGAACCAGTCCTGACAACACAACAAGTCCTGTAAGTTTATTTTGCAGAGGCCAAATGGACTTGGAGCAAGAAACTCACAAAACCACCCCCCAAAGACACATAAATATGGCCTCCATGAGAACAAGGGTTTGTTGTCCCGACAACACGTCCTTGTCACCGTTGAGGACAAGCGCTTGTCCTCGGGAGAACCGAATAACAGCCTCATGGGACCCGAATTTATGGGTCGGAAAACAGGACTGTTATTCCGACGTTCATCATATATTTTCCATCTTAAACCCAAACCGTCCAATAGGCAGTTACGCGCTAAGGAACGAATGGGTAAAACCTCGTCGGAGTAATGTGAATTGTTTGTATATTTGCAGAAATCACAATACTCCTTACAACAATCACGGGCACCGCATGACGCAAGTGCCCGTGACTGTTTTTTTATTACATTCTATAAATATAGGCTGCCTTACAGCGCCCTCTTTGCCACGTAATCGAGATAGTACTGCAGGGTTTGGGCAATGGCGGTCTCCCCTACCTCATCCAGCAAGCCGGTGGCCATGCCAGACATGTCGCCCATGGCACTTTCGGCATACACTACCCCACCCTCCTGACGGGTAAGGGCAACCAGATGGGCTATCTCCTCCTGCGTGGCCTCGCCGGCACGTACTTTCAGGGCAAGGGCATGAGCCTCGGGGTTCTTGTTGGCAACGTAGATGACGGGCAGGGTGAGTTTGCCTTCCTTCATGTCGTTTCCGGCAGGTTTGCCCACATCGTGCTGGTCGTCGTAGTCGAAAATGTCGTCCTTCAACTGGAAACAGATGCCGAGAAGCATGCCGAAACGCTTCATTGTATATATATAACCGGCATGATCCGTGGCAAGCAAAGCACCCATTTCCGCACAGGCGGAGAACAGGGATGCCGTCTTCTTGCGCACCACCTCGTAGTAGGCGCTCTCCTCTATTTCTTTGCTGTCCACATTGGCCAACT
This sequence comes from Bacteroidaceae bacterium, assembly GCA_017466325.1. Classification (GTDB taxonomy): domain Bacteria; phylum Bacteroidota; class Bacteroidia; order Bacteroidales; family Bacteroidaceae; genus Physcousia. The sequence goes on from JAFTUK010000007.1 coordinate 55,786, forward strand.
GAAGGAGTTCGCCGTCTGAAAGCATGATGCCCACGTTGGATACAAGAGCCACTACCCTACTGTCGCCGCATGCCACGGCATGTTCTATGGCCTTGCTGAGCAGGAAATCGCCCACCAGCACGGCCGCCTTGTTGTCCAAAAGGCTGTTGATGCTCTTCTGACCACGTCGGCGGTCACTCTCGTCAACGATGTCGTCATGCACCAAAGACGCCGTATGGAGCAGTTCCATGGCAATGGCAGCATGGATTACCTCGTCGCAAAGCACGGGAGCGCTGTTGTCGGCACCACGGGCTGCCAGAAGCACCAAAATGGGGCGCATCTGCTTGCCTGTGCGACGTGTCAGGTGTTCCAGTGCCTTGTTGAGCAACGGATTGTCGGACGTGAGCGTTTCACGGAACATTTCGTTGAAGCGCAACAGGTCGGCCTCTACGGGCTTTCTTATCTCTTTCAGTAAATCCACTTGACTTTTGTAGTGTGTTACGATTTGCAAATTTATATAAAAACACGGAATTTTCTCACTTATTTTCATTATTTTTGTAGGCAAATAAGATAAATAGTCATGAAACTGTTCCTTTTGGATGCATACGCTCTCATCTACAGAGCCTACTATGCCTTCATCAAAAACCCGAGATACAACTCCAAGGGCGAGAACACGAGCGCCATACTGGGCTTTGTGAACACCCTGGAGGACGTCCTGCGCAACATGCGCCCCACTCACCTTGGAGTGGCTTTCGACCCCCACGGAGGCACTTTCCGCCACGAGGCCTTCCCCGACTACAAGGCCCAGCGCGAGGAGACGCCCGAGGCCATACGCTTTGCCGTGCCCAAGATAAAGGAGATACTGGAGGCCTACCACATTCCCGTGCTGGAGGTGCAGGGGTATGAGGCCGACGATGTCATTGGCACATTGGCACATCAGGCTGACCTCCAAGGCATTGAGACCTACATGATGACCCCCGACAAGGACTATGGCCAGTTGGTGACCAACAACGTGAGCATGTACCGCCCGCCCGTAGGCAAGAGCGAGGCACAGGTCATGGGTCCCAAGGAGATTTGCGAGAAGTGGGGCATAGAGTCGCCCCTGCAGGTAATAGACATCCTGGGACTGATGGGCGACTCCAGCGACAACATCCCCGGTTGCCCCGGAGTGGGAGAGAAGACCGCCTGCACCCTCATCCAGCAATGGGGAAGCATAGAGAACCTGCTGAACAATACCGACAAACTGAAGGGCGCCATACAGAGGAAGGTGACGGAGAATGCCGAGCTCATCAGGCAGAGCCATTGGTTGGCAACAATAGTGAAGGACGCTCCCATCACGCTGGATATGAAGGCACTGGAAATCAAGGAACCCGACCACAATGCCCTGCAGGAGATATACGAGGAACTGGAGTTCAGACAACTCTTGAAGAAGACCCTCCCCCCTGCCCCTCCCAAAGGAGGGGAGTGGTCACAACCGACAAGTAATACGTCTATACATAATACTACCCTCTCTAAGAAGGGAGAAGGAGGAGGGGCCTCTATGCTTGGCGGCAATTTCCGCTTCAAAGACGGCAGCATACAGGGCGATTTGTTTTCCGACATTGTATCAAATACACCTGTAACTACTCCCTCCCATACAGGGGAGGGACGGGGAGGGGTCCTGCCTATGGACGAGCCTCCGTTCATCCTGGATGGCAACACCATCATAGGGCACGATCTGAAGGCGCACTGGCAGGAACTCACCGCACAGTATCCCGAGGTGCAAACTTTTGGTTTAGAGACCGATGGAGTAGGGGAGAAGCAACTCTTCGACACCGCCATAGCGCACTACCTCCTGCATCCTGAAATGCGCCACGGACTTGACTATCTGAAGGATGCCTACCGCAAAGCCACACTGAAGGAACTGAAGGAACTCTTCGAGAAGGAGTTGCACGACACAGGCCTTTGGGACATCTTCCGGCAGATGGAGATGCCCCTGATGTGCGTACTGGCACGCATGGAGCAGACGGGAGTACGCATAGACGAACCGGGGCTGGCAGAAACAAGTCGCCACTTCACCGAGGAAATGATGCACCTGGAGGAAGAGATATACCGACTGGCAGGACAGAGGTTCAACATCGCCTCGCCCCGGCAGGTGGGCGAAATCCTCTTCGACGTGCTCCAACTGGATTCCAAGGCCAAGAAGACGAAGACCGGACAATACGTTACCGGCGAGGAAGTGCTGGAAGGCCTGCGCCACAAGCACGAGGTGGTAGGCAAGATACTGGAGCACAGAGGATTGAAGAAACTGCTGGGCACATACATCGATGCCCTGCCCAAACTGGTCAATGCCTCCACGGGACACATACACACCACCTTCAACCAAACCGTCACCACCACGGGACGCCTGTCCTCCTCCAACCCCAACCTGCAGAACATCCCCGTGCGCGATGCCATGGGCAAGGAGGTGCGCAAAGCCTTCATCCCCGACGAGGGGCAACTCTTCTTCTCGGCCGACTACAGCCAGATAGAACTTCGCATCATGGCACACCTCAGCAAGGACGAGAACCTGGTGCAGGCATTCCTCTGCGGAGAGGACATACATGCCGCCACGGCAGCCAAGATATTCCACAAGGACATCAGCGAGGTTACCTCCGACGAGCGGCGGCGTGCCAAGACGGCCAATTTCGGCATCATCTACGGCATCAGTGCCTTTGGCCTGGCAGAGCGCCTCGGATGCTCCAGAAGCGAAGCAAAACAACTCATAGACGGTTATTTCCTGACCTATCCCGGAGTGAAGGAATACATGGAGCGGAGCATAGCCATGGCACGCGAGAAGGGGTACACCGAGACCATCTTCCACCGCCGTTGCCCCCTGCCCGACATAAACAGCCACAATGCCGTGGTACGAGGCTATGCCGAGCGCAATGCCATCAACTCGCCCATACAGGGCAGTGCAGCCGACATCATGAAGATAGCCATGATACGTGTGGACCGCCGCATGCGCCGGGAAGGCCTCCGTAGCCGCATGATTCTTCAGGTGCACGACGAACTGAACTTCAGCGTCCTGCCCGAAGAACGCGACCAACTCCAGCGACTCGTCATAGAGGAGATGCAGAATGCCGCCTCGCTCACCGTTCCCCTCATAGCCGATGCAGGGTGGGGCAGCAACTGGCTGGAGGCGCATTAAAACGGAAAGGTGAAAACGGAAAACTGAGTTGAACGGATGAGCGGGTGAGAGGTTAGCGGATTAGTTTTCCGTTTTCCGTTTTCCCATTTCCGTTTTCCCATTTCCGTTTCTCCACTCCGTCCTACGTTAAAGAATGCGAAATACTTGCACCATAGAGCACTTATTCGTACCTTTGACCCTTGAAAACAAGCCTTTGACATGAAAAAGATACCATTCATACTACTGCTGGCGGCAATGATGCTGACCCTCACGTCTTGGAAAACGGAAAACGGAAAACGGAAAACGGAAAACTCATCCGTTCACCGCTCACCGCTCACCACTCACCTCTCGCCGTTCACCGCTCACCGCTCACCGTTCACTATCCCATCAGACACCACCAAGTCCGCCAAGGATACCACCAAGACACGCAAGGCTTATCCGCAAACAGCCCAGGACACCTCTGTGGCATACACGGACACTTTGAGCGAGGTTAGCGTGAAGGCCGACAAGAACCTGCGTGTTGTGGATGTCATAAACAAGTCCCTGAAAAACGGTCTTACACAACCGCGCCAGAAAGGTATCTCCGACATCATAGGCGAAAAGGCCAACGACTACATCATGCACCCCTTTGCGTGGCGCGAACGACGCAAGGAAAAGAACCTGAAGAAAGCCAAGGAGAACATCCAGAAACTGGATGCCGCCAAGACCTACGAAGACGAACTCACCGAAGCCATCAACCGCCAGTTGCGCGAGGACTCTATTGCTGCAGCAAAGAAGAAGATGGGAGAGAGGAAGTAAACCTTGCCATAATGCAAAGTGATATTACTTTAAAGTCGCTTCCTTTTGACTAAAGAGTAGTTGGGGATTGAGGACTCCTTGCTATGTTCCAACATAAACAATGCAATGCCCCACCTTCTTTCACTATATCAGACATCTCTATTTGGTGTACTTCGCAATCGGGAAAAGCCTCGTGAACATATCTTAGGGCTATGGAATCCTCCTCTATGTTGAATTTAGGCATGATTATCTTGTTCCCGACTTGAAGAAAGTTGATGTAGGCCCAATTATATTCCTCTTTCGGGCATGCAACCTTATCCTTGAAACGTATCTCCGTCACAATAAAGCCGTATCCCTCAAGAATATGTCTTATGGCATCCGCCTCCTCTGGATAACAATCTCCATGATTACCCATAAGAATTCGGTTACCTCCGCACCATTTTATAAAACCATCGGAATGTCCATATTTGTCTGTATCGTCGGAATCAAAATCTCCATGTAGAGTCCATGGTATTATTATGACAGGATGTCCCAACTCCATTTCCAACCTTGATTTGAATACAGCATCACCTTTCGCATGACCGTTTTCTGTGAAGACCTTATCTGTCATTACTACATAAGGACCACAAGGAACCATGTTGCCGCCATCAATCACAAGCTTTGTGGAACGACAATTTATCCCCATTCCTTGCAATACTTTCGCACAATCGGTTATTGTGTCCTTGTCTTTGGGGTTCTTGCTTCTAACAAGATAATCAGGATAGTATCTGTACTTTACATATTCATTTCTTCCCATTTGTATTGGCATATAGTCGCGTGCCCAATAATCGGACGTGCCTTTCAATTCTTTAACCTTTATACCAATCCCTTTAAATAAATCCGTCAATCTTTCATAGAAGTCTTTATGCCCTTCCTTTTCATCCATTAGCCATTTAGAAAGATACACCTCATCGGTATCTCTATCATGCATAAGAGAATCGCATCGTATGAATCTATATGGCTTTCCCATGAAGCGAGAAAAGTCTTCGCAAAGAACAGACCTGTCTGGATGCTCATCATAATTAGAAAGAATATAGTCTACCTTAGACGGAATGCTTTGTTTTCCTCTAATCAACCGGATACGCTCTCCTTTCAAATAAGCGGACATACCACTATTGTACTCTACTATTAGAGGTTGGCACGTGCTTTGGTTAATTGCGTCAAAACATCTGAATAATTCTGCACAAGCCCAAGGACCATCAAGCGTCTCACTTCCATCAATGCTAACAAGTTGACGTATTAATATTCCACCGAAAAAAGCCTTGTCATCCAAAACGAATTTTGTCTTGGACTTGCCTTTAACATCCTTTTCTCTAATAGCTATATTACTACCAAAATTAAGATCAATACCACCGAAGTCATTTACATACCAATACAAGGCCTTGGATAAACGTGGATGGGTTATAATATCGCGATGAAGATTATTATAGAAGTAGAATTCTATTTCCTTGAATAAATATTTCTTTGTCCCTTTTTGTATGGCAAAATCATTGAATAAGGCCAATGCTATTTCTTTGAAACGCTCCTCTATTTGAGTGGAATTCATTTCTGCACCGATATTCAGCAGTGCTCTCAATTTTTCTGTTTTGCTCATGGTATTAACTAACGTGAGTTCGACGAAATATAACTGCTTATAAATTTGGCGATTAGCGAAAATTGTTGTGTCTTTATAGTGCTCAATTACAAAGTATTACAAACAATAATCGCTATGCTCACCGAGGACAAAGTTACAGAATTATTTTTTATGGCAGATGAATTTTGCAAGTTTTTTGACTGGATGATGGCAGGATTGTCATCTCTTTAGTCGCTTCTCGGTTACAATGGAATCCCATTGCACACTCTAAGCGGAAAACATCTGTTCAAAAACAAAGGAGATTATCATTATAACGCAGGGAGCGATTTGGGATTATCGGCTGATTTGTGAACAGCAAATGGTTTTTCTATCGTTTTTTGTCCTGGCATCCTTATAAATCAGGATTTTTTATGTAACTTTGTACCAAAATAAATATCCGAATAATAATGAGAGACTACGATTTCAGAAAGATTGAAGAGAAGTGGCGTGCCCAGTGGGTTGCCAACAAGACATACCACGTGGAAGAGGACGAGAAGAAGGAGAAATTCTACGTCCTGAACATGTTCCCCTACCCCAGCGGTGCGGGGTTGCACGTGGGACATCCCCTGGGCTACATAGCCAGCGACATATATGCACGCTTCAAGCGCCAGCAGGGCTACAATGTGCTGAACCCCATGGGCTATGACTCATACGGCCTGCCTGCCGAGCAGTATGCCATACAGACAGGACAGCACCCCGAGAAGACCACCTTCCAGAATATTGACCGCTACCGCGAGCAGTTGGACAAGATAGGCTTCTGCTTCGACTGGGACCGCGAGGTGCGCACCTGTGCCCCCGGTTACTACCACTGGACACAGTGGGCCTTCCAGAAGATGTTCAACTCATACTTCGACACCTCACTTGGCAAGGCTCAGCCCATAGACCTGCTGATTGCCCGTTTCGAGTCAAAAGGCACAGAGGGAATCACTGCCTCCTGCACCGACGAACTCTCGTTCACGGCAGAGGAGTGGAAGGCAATGAGCGAGCAGGATAAGAGCCAGACGCTGATGAACTACCGCATAGCCTTCCTGGGCGAAACGATGGTGAACTGGTGCCCCAAGTTGGGCACGGTGCTGGCCAACGATGAGGTTATCGACGGTGTGAGCGAGCGTGGCGGATACCCCGTGGAGCAGAAGAAGATGCGCCAGTGGTGCCTGCGTGTCAGCGCATACGCCCAGCGCCTGCTGGACGGCTTGCAGACAATAGAGTGGAGCGAGAGCATAAAGGAGACACAGAAGAACTGGATAGGCCGAAGCGAGGGTGCCGAGGTGCAGATAAAGGTGGCAGACAGTGACATAGACTTCACCATCTTCACCACACGTGCCGATACCATGTTCGGCGTAACCTTCTTCGTGCTGGCACCCGAGAGCGAACTGGTGGCCAGACTTACCACCGAGGAGCAGAAAGAGGAGGTGGACAAGTACCTGACCTACGTGAAGAGCCGCACCGAGCGCGAGCGCATGATTGACCACACGGTTACCGGCGTGTTCTCCGGTTCATACGGCATCAATCCCATTACCGGCGACAAGTGCCCCATCTACATTGCAGAATACGTGCTTTCGGGCTATGGTACCGGTGCCATTATGGCGGTGCCTGCCCACGACTCACGCGACTATGCCTTCGCGCGCCACTTCAACCTGCCCATCATCCCATTGGTGGAGGGTGCCGACGTGAGCGAGGAGAGTTACGATGCCAAGGAGGGCATAGTGATGAACTCTCCCATGGAGGGCAAGACTTCCTTCAAGGGCTTCAGCCTGAACGGCCTGACCGTGAAGGAGGCCATAGAGGCAACGAAGAAGTTTGTCAGCGAGAACGGTCTCGGACGCGTGAAGGTGAACTTCCGTCTGCGCGATGCCATATTCTCACGCCAGCGCTACTGGGGCGAACCCTTCCCCGTGTACTACAAGCAGGGCATACCCTGCATGATTCCCGAGGAGTGCCTGCCCGTGGAACTTCCCCAGGTGGAGAACTTCCTGCCCACAGAGAGCGGCGAACCTCCTCTGGGCAATGCACAACTCTGGGCCTGGGACGAGGCTAACCGCAAGATTGTGGACAAGGCCCTCATCGACGAGAAAACAGTATTCCCCATAGAACTCTTCACCATGCCCGGCTTTGCCGGTTCCAGCGCTTATTACCTGCGCTACATGGACCCCAACAACGGCAAGGCTCTGGTAAGCGAGGAGAATGCCAACTACTGGCAGAACGTGGACCTCTACGTTGGAGGCAGCGAGCATGCCACCGGCCACCTCATCTACTCCCGCTTCTGGAACAAGTTCCTCTTCGACCTGGGTATCAGCAAGAAGGAAGAACCCTTCCAGAAACTCATCAACCAGGGTATGATTCAGGGACGAAGCAACTTCGTCTACCGCATAAAGGACACCAACACCTTCGTAAGCCTGGGTCTCAAGGACCAGTACGAGACAACACCCATCCACGTGGACGTGAACATAGTGAAGAACGACGTTCTGGATGTGGAGGCCTTCAAGGCATGGCGCCCCGAATACGAGACCGCCGAATTCATCCTGGAGGACGACAAGTACATCTGCGGATGGGCCGTGGAGAAGATGTCCAAGAGCATGTTCAACGTGGTGAACCCCGACATGATAGTGGAGCGCTACGGTGCCGACACCCTGCGCCTGTATGAAATGTTCCTGGGCCCCGTGGAGCAGAGCAAGCCCTGGGACACCAACGGCATAGACGGATGCCACCGCTTCCTGAAGAAGTTCTGGCAACTGTTCTGGGACAAGGACGGCAACCTACAGGTAGACGCCTCAGAGCCTACGGCTGACAACATGAAGTCCCTGCACAAACTCATCAAGAAGGTGACGGCCGACATAGAGGAGTTCTCCTACAACACCTCCATATCCGCCTTCATGGTGGCAACCAACGAACTCACCGCACAGAAATGCCGAAGCCGCGAGGTGCTGGAGAAGATGGTTGCACTGATTTCACCCTTCGCACCCCACGTGGCAGAGGAACTCTGGGAGGCTCTGGGCAAGGATGGAAGCGTATGCGACGCCGCATGGCCCGAGTTTGACGAAAAGTACCTCGTTGAGAGCAGCGTTCAGTTGGGCGTACAGTTCAACGGCAAGGTACGCTTTGCCATGCAGTTCCCCGCCGATGCCACACCGGAGGAGATGGTGCAGATGGCACTCTCCGCACCCGAAGCACAGAAACATCTGGAGGGCAAGCAGATAGTGAAGACCATAGCAGTGCCCAAGCGTATCGTAAACATAGTGGTAAAGTAAGATTAACACACACAAACCTGTCTTATGAAGACAAAGATCACCCTGGCCGAGCAGCGGGAGAAACTACAAGGCCGCCTACGCAAGTATCACATCCTTGACCTCATAAAGGATTTGATTTTCATAAACCTCGGTATGGCCATCTACGACGTGGGATGGGCCTTGTTCCTCCTACCCTACAAGATCACTACCGGCGGTGGTGCCGGTCTGTGCGCCATCGTCCAATACGCCACAGGTATACCCATGCAATACAGCCTGCTCGTGGTAAATGCGCTGTTGCTCCTGCTGGCATGGTGGCAACTGGGGCCTAAGTTTACGCTGAAGACCCTTTATGCCGTGCTGTCGCTCACTTTCTATCTGGAAATAGGACAGGACATAGTTTCCGACCAGGCAAACGGTCTGTGGCAGGTGCTCGGCGAGAACCAGGAGGGCATGGCATGCATCCTGGGCGCCACACTCAACGGCATAGGCATAGGCATGGTGTTCATGAGTGGCGGAAGCACCGGAGGCTGGGACATACCTGCATCCATCATCAACAAGTACAAGAACGTGAGCATAGGCCGAGTGCTGCTGTACCTCGACCTCTTCGTCATAGGCAGTTGCTACTTCCTGTTCCATAGCTGGCAGATGGTGGTATTCGGCTATGTCACCCTTGTGGTCTACACCTTTGCCGTGGATGCCATGATAAACTCATCCAAGCAGGACATCCAGTTCACCATCTACACAAAGCACAACGACCTCATGGTGGAAAGTATACGCACCCATACAGGACATACGGCCACGCTACTCTTCGCCGAGGGCGGATTCACTCACAACCAGATGAAAGTAGTGGTGACCATAGTGCACAAGAGCGAACAGGTGGAAATGTTGCGCCTGATACGCGACACCGACCCCGATGCCTTCGTCACCTTCCACCGCGTAGAAGGAGCCTTCGGCAAGGGATTCAACGTTATAAAAGCATAAGTACAAACTGAAATCTGCGGATAAGCGAGAGCAGAGAAAATGTATTTACTCTGCCGAGCGGGAGCAGATTCAAGACCGCGAAGCGGGATTAAAACGGAAAACTAACCTTATCGCTCGCTAATCCGCTCATCTGCTAACCGCTCACCGCAAATCCACGAACAATTCACCGTTAACCCTTAAAATAAGCCATATGGAGAAGATTACTATGCATGATATCATTCCTTCCAGCAAGGACCTGTTTCTCATGGCATCGGGCCTGCTTATATTTGCCATCGGATACTCATGCTTCATCCTGCCCTACGAGATGACCAGCGGAGGTGTTTCCGGTATAGGCGCACTGATATTCTATGTCAGCGGTTTCCCTCCCTCCTATACCTACTTCATAGTAAACGTGGCACTGCTTCTCTTTGCCCTAAAGATACTTGGCCTGAAGTACACGGTAAAGACCCTGATTGCCACAGCTATGGTGTCTCTGTTCATTGACTTGGGCCAACGTCTGGTACCTGTAGACGAAATGGGTAACATGTACAAGATGGTGGGTGAAGAGAAGTTCATGGCATGTGTGCTTGGCGGACTCACTGAAGGCCTCGGCCTCGGCCTCGTATTCCAGTCTGGAGGCAGTACCGGAGGTTCGGACATCATAGCCTCCATCATAAACAAGTACAAACCTATAAGCTTGGGACGCGCCCTGCTAATGGTGGACATCTTCATCGTGGGCATGAACTGGTTCGTCATCCGCGATATGGAAACCCTGGTAATGAGTTACTGCATGATGTTCATTGCCATCAACATGGTTGACTATGTCGTCAACGGCGCACGCCAGAGCGTACAGTTCATCATCGTTTCCGATAAGTACGAGGAGATAGCCACGCGCATAAACCACGATCTGCAAAGAGGCTGTACCATCCTGGATGGTCATGGATGGTACAGCAAGCAAAAGAAACCTGTACTGCTCGTTCTGGCCAAGAAATTCGAGCGCAAGGATATCTTCGACCTTATTCACAGAGTAGACCCCAAAGCCTTCGTCTCCATGTCCAATGTGGAAGGCGTCTTCGGCGAAGGTTTTGACCCCATTAAAAAGTGAAAACGGAAAGGTGAAAACGGAAAACTAAGAATGATTTCCGTTTTCACCTTTCATCTTTCACCTTTCCGTTTTCCGTTTTTAGATTTCCGTTTTCCGTTTTCCGTTTAATTAGTATGGTATTCGCGACAAACAACGAACACAAACTGCGCGAGATACGTCAGATACTCGGTTCGCAGATAGAGATACAATCCTTGGCCGAAATAGGTTGCACAGAGGAGATTCCCGAAGACAGCGACACACTGGAGGGCAATGCCCTGCAGAAAGCACGCTATGTGGCAGAGAAATACGGCGTGGACTGCTTTGCCGACGACACTGGCCTCCATGTCGATGCGCTGGATGGCGCACCCGGAGTATACACTGCCCGTTTCGGCACCATGAACGGATATGGCGACAGCCACGACTCCACCGCCAATATCCGTTGCCTCCTAGCCAAGATGGAAGGCAAGGAAAACCGTACCTGCCGTTTCCGCACCGTCATAGCACTGGTAAGGCATACTACAAAGTCAGGCAACTCAGAACCCGAACTTGAAGAACACCTCTTCGAAGGCATAGTGGAGGGTAGGGTAGTACATGAACTCCGTGGCGAGAACGGTTTCGGCTACGACCCTGTCTTTGAAGTTGAGGAAAGTGGTCTCACCTTCGCAGAAATGGGTCCAGAAGGCAAGAATGCCGTTTCTCACCGCGCCCGTGCCGTTGCCCGCCTGGCAGAGTTCCTGCTGGGATAAAGGAATTAGGCATTTAGCACCTTTTTGTCCCTATATCCCTGCTAAAACGATACCCAATCCCAAATAGATCATTGGCATTATGATGATAATAGCATCATTAGCACGTATATCTACTGAGCGATTTGGGATTGTGCTATGGGAAGTCTGAAAATGCCCTCGGTGGCGGTAAAATAAATCGCCAGTGGCCGTTCGTCTCACCGCCACTGGCGGTAAACTTTATCGCCACCGAGGACTAAACGTGGATTTCTGGAAGATAGATGACATGCATCCTAAGCAGTAGGGTAGGACGCATGGTATAGAGAGGGCAAAAAATGCCCCAGCTCTATTTTGCAGGAACACACAAGTAGAGGAATAACCCTGCCACAAGCAGGACTACTATTGCCATGGCCATGATGCCCCACATGAAGGACAGGTTGGCTTTGCTTGCTTTTCGTCTCATAGATATTTAGGTGTAAAAACTAATTTTCCGCTGATTTCAGGATGGAGTGATATGCTTTGGTGTCACGCAACAGTTTTACGGCACTACGGTACACCTTGTCCTTGGGAATAGAATGGCGGATACTGCCCTGTTGGTGGTAGTATCTGATGATTATCTCGCTCTCCAGATATGGCATGATGTGCTTACGCATGCGCTGCAGGTCCTTGTGAATATCCGGCGCAAACTTGGCCTCCAAGGCCTTCATTTCGTCCTCGGCATCCTCCAGATAACCTTCCATGTCCGCAACACGGCGCAGGAGCTGCATCACCTCGTCCGAACGGCGGTTGTAGGTAAACTTGGACTCCTCCACATACTTGCAGAAAGCATCATATAGACTGTCAGTGACCTGGAACTTTCCAGGTGCATCTATGGCGGGATGGCTGTTGGCAAAGTCCGTAGCCCAGTCAAAGAAGATATCGCTCTGCACGAGATCATATATCATGGTGGGCAGAGTGTCGTTCAGTATTACACTGTCCGGCTGAATGCCACCTCCGTCGGTAACAGGGCGTCCGGCCTTGGTGTAGAATGTGTTGCGCAGGGAGTCGGGGATAATCTTGGAACTGCCGTCGTGGTTGTATTCGTGTGCCTGGATACAACGGCCAGAGGGGATGTAATAACGGCCAGTGGTAATCTTCAGTTCCCCACGATAGGGAACGTCGCGTATGGCCTGTACCAAGCCCTTGCCAAACGTACGGGTACCCATGATGACGGCACGGTCCATATCCTGCAAGGCTCCGCTTACTATCTCAGAAGAAGAGGCCGACATGCCGTTTACCAGCACCACCAGTGGCATATCGGGGGCTATAGGGTCTGTGGTGGTGGAGTATTCGTGATTCATGGATGCCTGCTTGCCTTTGGTATAGACTACCTTCACTCCTTTGGGCAGAAACAGGTTCGTTATATCCACCGCTTCGTTAATGGCACCGCCCACATTGTCGCGGATGTCCAGCACAAGGCTCTTTGCCCCCTGCGACATGAGCTGCAGCAAGGCATGGCGCATCTCGCGTGCGCAACCCGATGTGAAACTATTCAGGTTTATGTAACCTACACCGTCGTCCATAATTCCATAATAAGGTATGGCAGGCAATTGGATAGTGCGGCGCGTAATATGTACGGTACGGGGATTCTTCTCACCCGGGCGCTGGAAACGAAGTTCAAGCGTAGTACCGGCCTCGCCACGCAGCATCTCCGTCACCTTTGTGGGCATCATGCCTTTGATGTCCTTGCCGTCTACTGTCAGGATAATATCACCTGCCCTTAAACCTGCATCCTGACTGGGAGTATTGGCATACGGTTCGTCTATCACCACACGGTCGTGCTTCTTGTGATAACGTATGATACTGCCTATGCCGGCATATTTGCCTGTAGCCATCTGGCGCAGGTCTTCATTGTCGGCAGGGTAGTAGCCAGTAAAGGGGTCCACCTTCATGAGCATACCGTCAATGGCCCAACGGATAACGGTGTCAGCAGCAAGAGTATCCACATAGAAAAGGTCCAGTGCCTTGTATATCTCATTGAATATCTCCAGGTTCCTGGCTACCTTGGAATTGTGGTTCTCTACTACCTGCGCACTGGCGGTTATGCCCGTACCTGCCGAAAGCAGGAGTGCGGCAACAAGAAAAAACTGGCGTATAATCTTCATAATTCATAATTCCGCTCCCAATAAAGAGAGAGCGGACATTTATATGCTAAAACAATGATGTACGGCTATCTGCAATCTATGCTGGTCTTGATTCGGTTCCATGCTGCAGGGGACAAGTGGCTGCCTAAAACCTGAACGGCCTCTGTTGCCAAAATGGTGCCGGTATGTAAGCATTTTTGCAACCTATGACCACGGGTAAGCGCATGCAGGAAACCTGCGGCAAAATAGTCGCCGGCCGCCGTTGTATCCACTACGTCCTCCACATACTCGGCACGGCACTTGTATATGCGTCCACCCTCCAGCATGGCAATGGAACCATGTTCGCCAAGCTTCACTACGGCAAGGTCGCACAAATGTGCAATGTGTCTAACCTGTTCCAGAGAATCGAAACTTCCCGTGAAGGCACGTGCCTCGCCCTCGTTGGCAAAGACAATGTCGATATAGTCAGATATCAAGTGGTGGAAGTAGGTGCGGTTCTTGCTGACGACATTGAAGCTGGACAAGTCCAGGCTGAGGATAAGTCCTGCCTGCTTGGCCCTCTGGCATATAGCCTCGATGAGTTCCTGGTTCTGCACCAGATATCCTTCGATATGAAGCAGATCGTAACCGCGGAACATCTCTGCAGTGATGTCATTCGGTCCAAGATAGTAGGCAGCACCCAGCAATGTGCCGAAAGTACGGCTTCCACCGGGAGTGACAAAGGTGTGGGCAACACCTGTGGCCTCACGCCCCCTGATTAGTTGAGTGTGTACACCTGCCTCATGCAACTTGCCCTCGAAGAAGTGCCCCATCTCGTCGTCACCTACGCGTCCGATATAACCAACCTCGCGCCCGAGACGCGCCAAAGCCACCATGGTGTTGCTGATGCTTCCGCCGTTGGCCATACTCTTGTCCACGTTACGTGTCATGTCCTCTATCTCATGCTCCCAACGCTCGTTGATAAGGGTCATTGCATCCTTCTTCAAGTGTATCTCGCTCAAAAGGTGCTCGTCGTCCAAACGATACAAAATGTCTACCAACGCGTTGCCTATACCCAATATTTTCATGCTGTTCCTTTATTTTTTTCTGCAAATATATTGTTTATTTCCGAAAAAACCTCTATCTTTGCACCGCAATTGAGAAAAAACGCTCAAAAAAGTTGCTTCAGTAGCTCAGTTGGTTAGAGCACATGACTGTTAATCATGGGGTCGTTGGTTCAAGCCCATCCTGAAGCGCAAAGACGAGAAAAAGGGCGTCGCTCAGTTGCAAAACTGCTTCAGTAGCTCAGTTGGTTAGAGCACATGACTGTTAATCATGGGGTCGTTGGTTCAAGCCCATCCTGAAGCGCACGCAAGTGATAGCCTGTCGGTAACGGCGGGCTATATTTGTTAAATGACGCGCGCACGCGAACGAATTATTAGGTACGGCGTAACAAAATGGTTAACAAAGTAGAAGAGATAATAAACAGTTTCCGTTCCATCCTTTTCCCAAAGTTCTATGGTGAAGGAGTGAGCGAAGAACTGCTATATGCCCAGATGTGCAGCATAATGGAGAAGGAGAAGGCTGCCCGTATGATAGAATACCTGCCCGAACTGAAGCACCAACTGGACATGGACGTGGAAGCCGCCTACAACGGAGACCCTGCAGCAGAATCCTACGATGAGATAATATGTTGCTATCCTGTGATAAAGGCAATGATAAACTACCGCATAGCACATAGGATGCTGGAACTGGGAGTGCAACTGATACCCCGCATCATCACGGAAAAGGCACACTCGGAAACAGGTATAGACATCCATCCTGCCGCCACCATAGGACACCACTTCACCATAGACCACGGTACCGGTGTGGTGATAGGCGCCACCTGCATCATAGGCAACAACGTGAAACTGTACCAGGGAGTGACCCTCGGAGCAAAGAGTTTCCCGTTGGACGAAAACGGACACCCCATAAAGGGTATACCACGCCATCCCATATTGGAGGACGACGTGATAATCTACAGCAACTCCACCGTTCTGGGACGCATCACCATAGGCAAGGGCACGGTAATCGGAGGCAACCTCTGGGTGACGGAGGGAACCAAGCCCGGAGAGAAACTGATGCAGGGCAACAATATCAGAAACAAGCAATAACAGACAAGATAATGGAATTCGAACTAATTGCCAAGACCTTTCAAGGCTTGGAAACAGTGTTGGCATCCGAACTCATAGACCTGGGAGCCAACAACATTCAGATAGGACGCCGCATGGTGTCCTTTACGGGTAATAAGGAGACTATGTACCGTGCCAACTTCCAACTGCGCACTGCCATACGTGTCCTCAAACCCATCAGTCACTTCAAAGCAAAGACCGCCGACGAGGTATATGACGCCGTAAAACAGATAGACTGGACAGAGTATCTGAGCAACGACACCACCTTTGCCGTGGACAGCGTGGTTTTCAGCAACGAGTTCAAGCACTCCAAATTCGTTGCCTACAAGGTGAAGGACGCTATCGTTGACCAGTTCCGTGAGAAGACCGGCAACCGTCCCAACATACGCATCATGAACCCCGACATCCAGTTGCACATCCACGTGGCAGAGTACGACTGCACACTGGCACTAGACAGTTCCGGCGAAAGCCTGCACCGTCGTGGCTACCGTCAGGAGGCTGTAGAAGCACCGCTGAACGAGGTACTGGCAGCCGGCATTATCCTGCAGACAGGATGGCGCGGCGAATGCGACCTGATAGACCCCATGTGCGGCAGCGGCACCTTTGCCGTAGAGGCGGCACTGATAGCACGCGGCATTGCTCCTGGTGTGTTCCGCAAGGAATACGCTTTCGAAAAGTGGCCCGATTTCGATAAGGAACTTTTCGAACGCATCTATGACGACGACAGCATGGAGCGTCCGTTCGAGCACCACATCTATGGCTATGACAACAACCGCCAGGCCGTGGAGATAGCCACACGCAATGTGAAGGCAGCAGGCCTGAGCAAGGAGGTTACGATTGCTTTCCAGGATTTCAAGGACTTCACCCAACCAAAGGAAAAGAGTATCATCGTCACCAACCCGCCGTATGGAGAACGCATCTCCGCTCCCGACCTGCTGGGTTTGTACAAGATGATAGGAGAGAGATTCAAGCACCAGTTCGTTGGCGGAGACGCCTGGGTGCTGAGTTACAGGGAGGAATGTTTCGAGGCCATCGGCCTGAAGCCCTCGCTGAGAACACCCCTCTACAACGGTTCTTTGGAGTGCGAGTTGCGCAAGTACCAGATTTTCGACGGCAAGTTCAACGACATGCGTGCCGGAGGCGGCGACATCAAGACCGCACAGGAACGCCGTCTTATGGCCGATCAAAAACGCTTCAAGCAGAAGCGCGACTTCAAGACCCGTCTGGGAGAAGAACCAGAGGAACGCCAACTGTCAGGCGACCGCAATTTCGGAAAGGGCAAATATGCTCGCGAAGATCGCAGGTTCGGCCGTGATGACAGAGGTTTTGGCCGCAAGGAGGAGGGCAGACATAGCGACGGTAGACGCGACGGTAAGTCCTTCGGCCGTGATTCAGAAGGCCGCAGGGGAAAGTCCGATGGCTACAAGTATGGAAAGAAGGACTTCAACAGGAAAAACAACAAATCATTCAATAAATTCCGTAGAGATGATGAAGACTAATCGTATCAAACAGCTTTCGGTGAAGGCTTTGTTATCGTTTGTATTTTGCTTTATGTGTATAGCATCGGCATCAGCGCAGCAGAAGCAGTTCACTTTGGACGACCTGCTGGGTGGCGGCGAGAGTTATTGGAAATTGCGCCCCAAGAATGTCTACACCTCATGGTGGGGCAATATTGCGTTGAAGACTACCCCGGAGGGAGTCTATGACCTGAATACAGGCAAGGAGATTCTGACCGTGGAGCAGGTTAACAAGTGCCTGAACGAGAAGGTGGCATTCAGCGCCCACAGTTTTTCTTTCCCTCTTTCCGAGGAACCCGTGGTAATGTTCACCAAGGGTCAGCGCCGCATAATGCTGGACTTCCACGCATGTCGTGTACTTTACGACGTGACATTGCCCAAAGGTGCAGTTACACGCGACTTTAACATCAAGAGCAGACAGACGGCATACACCATAGGAGGCAACCTGTATGTCTTTACCGCCAATTCCGACACACTGCAAATCAGCATGGACGGCAGCACAGACGGCAGCGACAACATCGTGTACGGACAGAGCGTACACCGCGATGAGTTCGGTATCAGCGGTGGCACATTCTGGTCTCCTGACGGCAAGACCCTGGCATATTATCGCATGGATCAGAGCATGGTGCCCAGTTATCCTCAGGTGGACATCAAGTCCAATGGTCCTGCCGAAGGCGAGTCACGCATTGCAAAGACCTATTCATGCCACTATCCCATGGCCGGCGAGAAGAGCCATGTGGTGAAGGTTGGTGTGTACAACACCGAGACAAAAGAGAATATCTGGCTGGATCTCGTTGGCGAGAAGGATGACTATCACACCAACGTGACATGGGCTCCCGACGGCAAGAGCATCTACATCTTCGAATTGAACCGCGACCAGAACCACATGCGCCTTGTGCAGTACGATGCCCAGACAGGCAACGTAGTCCGCACCGTTCTGGAGGAAAAGCACGACAAGTATGTAGAACCTATGCATCCTCTGGCCTTCCTGCCATGGGACGACACCAAGGCCGTAATGCAGAGTCAGCGCGACGGCTACAACCACCTCTATCTTCTGGACTTGGAAAAGGACGAATTGAAGCAGATAACAACGGGCAAATGGGTGGTGCAGCAGTTCGTTGGCTTCAACACCATGGCACGCCGCCTCATCTTCCGCAGCAACGAGGCCGATCCACGTAAATCATGCCTCTATAGCGTGAAGGTTTCCGGTGGAAAACGTACTCCTTTGGGTGCTCAGGAGGGTGTCTGCTATCAGGCACAACTGAGCAAGAGCGGTGCTGCCGTAATATCTGCCTATACCGCACCTGATGTACCCAGAAGCATCAACCTGCTGTCCACCACAACTGGCAAGGGTTCCAACATCCTCACTGCCAAGGACACATGGAAGGAGAACGGATACTGCATCCCCACCTTCAAGAGCGGAAGCATCAAGGCTGCCGACGGCATTACCGACCTCTACTACCGTATGGTATTGCCTGCCGACTTTGACGAGAAGAAGAAATACCCGACCATCGTCTATGTCTACGGCGGACCTCATGCACATCTGGTGGACGCTTCATGGCATTGGTCCAGCCGCGGTTGGGAAACCTATATGGCACAGAAGGGCTACATCGTCTTCATCCTCGACGGACGTGGCAGCGAATGGCGCGGCCGCGACTTCGAGCAGGCCACATTCCGCCAGTTGGGAACCGTTGAGTGCCAGGATCAGTACAAGGGTGTGGAGTACCTGATGTCACTGCCCTATGTGGACAAAGACCGCATGGGTGTACATGGCTGGAGTTTCGGCGGTTTCATGACCACTAACCTGATGCTCACTTTCCCCGACGTGTTCAAGGTGGGCGTGGCCGGAGGCCCCGTCATCGACTGGAACTACTACGAGGTGATGTACGGCGAGCGCTACATGGACACTCCCGAGCAGAACCCCGAGGGATACAAGAACAGCAACCTGCGTCTGCGTGCCGGCAACCTGAAGGGCCGCCTGCAACTTATCATCGGTTACAACGACCCCGTATGCGTGCCGCAGCACACCCTCAGTTTCATCCGAGCCTGCATAGACGCCGGCACACAGTGCGACTACTTCCTCTACCCTGGTGGCGAGCACAACATGTACGGCAAGGATGCAGTGCACCTGCACGAGAGGATAACAAGATACTTTGAAGACTATTTGAAATAATCTATATTATGGAAAGAATACTTCTGCTCGGCTCCGGCGGCCGCGAACACGCTTTGGCATGGAAGATAGCACAAAGCCCGAAGTTGGAGAAACTGTATATTGCCCCAGGCAATGCCGGTACAGCATTGGTTGGCGAGAACGTTGCCATGAAGGCTGATGACTTTGAAGCCATAAAGACCTTTGTTCTTTCTAACGGCATCACTATGGTTGTTGTAGGTCCCGAGGACCCTCTGGTTAAGGGTATCTATGACTATTTCAAGACCGATGCCGCACTGGCTTCCATTCCCGTTATCGGGCCTTCCAAGGAAGGTGCCGTACTTGAGGGCAGCAAGGATTTTGCCAAGGGATTCATGCAGCGCCACGGCATCCCCACAGCAGCATACCAGACCTTCACAGGCGAGACCCTGGAGGAAGGCAAGGCTTTCCTGCGCACCCTTCAGGCTCCATACGTATTGAAGGCCGACGGCCTTTGTGCCGGTAAGGGTGTGCTCATTCTGGACACTCTGGAGGAGGCCGAGAAGGAACTGGAGGAGATGCTTGGCGGCATGTTCGGCGGTGCATCCAGCCGCGTGGTGATTGAAGAGTTCATGAGCGGCATAGAGTGTTCTGTGTTCGTGCTTACCGACGGCAAGGACTATGTCATCCTGCCCGAAGCCAAAGACTACAAGCGCATCGGTGAAGGCGACACAGGTCTCAACACAGGCGGTATGGGCAGTGTATCTCCCGTTCCCTTTGCCGACGAGGCATGGATGAAGAAGGTTGAGGACCGCATTATCCGTCCCACCGTGGAAGGCCTGGCCCAGGAGGGTATCGACTACAAGGGTTTCATCTTCTTTGGTTTAATAAACGTAGACGGAGACCCCAAGGTGATAGAGTACAACGTACGCATGGGCGACCCCGAGACAGAGACCGTAATGCTCCGCATAAAGAGCGACCTGGTGGACCTCCTGCAGGGTGTGGCAACCCAGACCCTTGGCCAGAAGACCATAGAGTTTGACCAGCGCAGCGCCGTGTGCGTGATGATGGTGAGCGGAGGCTATCCCGGCTCCTACGAAAAGGGCTTCCCCATCACAGGCATCGACCAGGTGGAAGGCAGCATAGTGTTCCATGCCGGCACTGACAACAAGGACGGCCAGGTCGTTACCAGCGGCGGACGCGTCATTGCCGTAAGTTCATACGGTTCCACCAAGGCCGAGGCTCTGGCCAAGAGCATGCAGGAAGCCGCCAAGATACAGTTCGAGGGCAAATACTTCCGTAGGGACATAGGCCAGGACTTGTAAGAAGCCATGCGCAACAACCGGTTCCAGAATCACGTAAGCGAGAGTACCGTCACCCTGCCTTTGTGCATGGCGACAGGTGCTCTCGCATGGTTTTGGAACGGCAGCACCCAGGCTTTCGGTTGCAACCTTTCCACCATTGTAGCATTTGCATTGGCGGCATTGTCCACCTACATAGTGATAGAGACGGCGAATGTCTTCGCCCTGCTGCGCATACGTTCAAGCATGATTGCCACGGTATGGGTGCTGTGCATCTCCATGATGCCATCGCTGCATTCCTTCTCCGAGGCATGGGTGGCAATACCGGCACTGGCAGGAAGTTACTATATCATGTTCCTGACCTATCAGCAACATGAACCGGTAATACATGTGTTCCACACGTTCCTGCTCCTCGGCATTGCCTCGCTGGCCATACCGCAACTGCTCGTCTTTACCCCACTCTATTACTGGTATCTGCTGGTTTTCCTGCGGAGCCTGACATGGCGCGGACTGTGGGCAGGTCTGGTAGGACTGACTCTGCCCATGTGCTTTGTCGTGGGATGGAGCATAGTGTCTGACGACTACAGTTTCCTTTGGAGCAGGATAGAATGCCTTATTCACACGGACCTGTTCGTTGCAGCCCACTATGGCCGCATGCTCTCATACCGGGAACCCCAGGCGCTGGGCTTCGCTCTCATGTCATTGCTTGCCCTGACAGGCATAGTGCACTACCTGCGCAACTACTACAACGACAAGATAAGGACCAGAATGTTCCTCTATATCTATGTCATGCAGACGGTGGCATCCTGGCTGCTCGTCGTAGCCATGCCCGACAGGTATTCCCTGCTTGCTCCGGTGCTGATGCTTGGCGCAAGCACCATGATAGCGCACTTCTTTGCCCTCACCAGAAGCATTCTCAGCAACCTGTTCTTCTGTCTGACACTCATTCTCACCCTTATGCTATTCACATTAAACTTAGGAATATGGACTTTCTGATAGAGGCACTTGAGAGCTATGGCTATATGGGCATGACCATTGCCGCCTTTCTGGCAGGCAGTGTCTTTCCCTTCAGCAGCGAGGCCGTGATGGCAAGCCTGCAACTGGCAGGACTGGAACCATGGCCCCTGTTCCTCAGTGCTACTGTGGGCAACGTGGCAGGCTCGATGTTCAATTATTGGATAGGAACCTTCGGACGTATGGAGTGGATAGAGAAGTATCTCCACATTTCCGCAGAGAAGGTAAACAAGACAAGGGAATGGATAGACGGACGGGGTGCATGGATAGGAACCCTGTGCTTCCTGCCCATCCTGGGCAGTGTGCTCAGCGTCACCCTCGGCTATATGCGTGCCAATCCCTATACCACATTCCTGTCCATCTCCGTGGGCAAGGCCGTGCGTTATGCCATCCTCATTATCTCGATATATTACATAAACAACTAAACAGACTATAATGAAACAGTTCAAACTGATTGACACCCTTATGGGGTGGATTGCCTTTGCCATTGCGGCTTTCGTGTATTGCAGCACGATAGAGCCCACGGCAAGCTTCTGGGACTGTCCCGAATTCATCACAACCGCATTCAAGTTGGAAGTGGGACATCCGCCAGGCGCACCTTTCTTCATGCTCACGGGCAACCTCTTCTCGCAGTTAACCGACGACCCCACCAAGGTGGCCATGATGGTAAACATTATGAGTGCCCTGTTGTCTGCCGCATGTATCATGTTCCTGTTCTGGAGCATAAGCCATCTGACACGCAAACTGGTGGGCGAGAACGGACAGATAAAGACCTGGGGACAGGGACTAACCGTTGAGTTGGCTGCCATGACAGGTGCCATGGCCTACACCTTCTCCGACACATTCTGGTATTCTGCCGTAGAGGGCGAGGTTTATGCCTACTCCAGCCTGTTCACCGCCGTTGTCTTCTGGCTTATCCTGAAATGGGAGGACAATGCCGACAAGCCCGGCGCCGACCGCTGGCTTATCCTCATTGCCTACCTCACAGGCCTCAGCATCGGCGTACACCTGCTGAACCTGCTCTGCCTGCCTGCCCTCGTGCTGGTATGGTACTACAAGAGAAACACCAATCCCAATGTCAAGGGCAGCCTCATGGCTCTGCTGGGCAGTTTCGTGCTCGTGGCCGTGGTGCTGTATGGCATCGTACCCGGTATCGTCAAGGTGGGCGGTTGGTTCGAACTGCTTTTCGTCAACAAACTTGACCAGCCATTCAATACCGGCCTGATTATGTACCTGCTCGTTCTCATAGCCACTGTGCTTTGGGCTATATGGGAGTCTACCAAACAAAAGAGCCGTCTTAGGATGAACCTGTCCTTCATTGCCAGCATAGGCATGCTGGGCATTCCTTTCTACGGACATGGTGTCGGCAGTGTGGTGATTGGAGTGGTGGCAATGGTTGTTCTGTACTTCGTGCTGAACTATGCCAAGGATGGCATTCACTGGGTTTCAGCCCGACTGATGAACACCACGCTCCTGTGCCTGCTGATGATAATGATAGGCTACTCTTCCTATGCGGTCATCGTTATCCGCTCCGAGGCCAACCCTCCCATGGACCAGAACTCTCCCGAGGATGTGTTCACTTTGGGCAGTTATCTGGCCCGCGACCAGTACGGCGACAGCCCCCTGCTCTATGGCCAGCCCTATTCGGCTCCCGTAAAGATGGAGGTAAAGGGACAATACTACGTTCCTGCATACACAGAGGGTGCACCGCAGTACCAGCGTGTGGAGAAGAAAACGGAGGACGAGCCCGACCGCTATGAAATCATAGACTATAAAAAGAAGTACATCTATGCCTACAACATGCTCTTCCCCCGCATGCATTCCGACCGCCACAAGAACAACTACGAGGAATGGATGGGTGGCATCAAAGGCAAGAACGTGACCATTGACCACCTTGGCGAGCGCAAGACCATAAAGGTGCCCACCATGTGGGAGAACCTCTACTTCTTCTACTCCTACCAGGTGAACTTCATGTACTGGCGCTACTTCATGTGGAACTTTGCCGGTCGCCAGAACGACATCCAGGGCCATGGCGAATACGAGCACGGCAACTGGATTACCGGTATTCCCTACCTTGACAACATGCGTCTGGGCGACCAAAGCAAGTTGCCCACGGAACTTCGTGAGAACAAGGGACGCAACGTATTCTACTGCCTGCCCCTTCTGCTCGGCATCATCGGCCTGATATGGCAGGTGAACAAGCGCGCCAGCACCAAAGAAGGCATGGTGGACGAGGGCGTGAAGCAGTTCTGGGTGGTATTCTTCCTGTTCTTCATGACGGGCCTGGCCATCGTGCTTTACCTGAACCAGACTCCCGTACAGCCCCGTGAGCGTGACTATGCCTATGCCGGTTCGTTCTACGCCTTTGCTATCTGGATTGGCTTGGGTGTTGCCGCCATAAGCGACCTGCTCAACAAATTCGTGTTCAAGAAGAACGACACAATGGGTGCAGTGCTGAGCGGACTCTGCCTGCTTGTTCCTGTGCAGATGGCTTCACAGACCTGGGACGACCACGACCGCAGCGGACGCTACACCTGCCGCGACTTCGGCCAGAACTATCTGATGAGTCTGGACGAGGGCAAGGCTCCCATCATCTTCACCAACGGCGACAACGACACCTTCCCCCTGTGGTATTGCCAGGAGACAGAGGGCTTCCGCACCGATGCCCGCGTCTGCAACCTCTCATACCTGCAGACCGACTGGTACATTGACCAGATGAAGCGTCCTGCCTACGACTCTCCTGCCGTGCCCATCACGTGGAAGCGCCTGCAGTACGTCACAGGCACCAGAGAGGGTATCAGCGTGCGTCCGGGCGAACTGGAACGTGCCATAGAGATACTGAAGGACGACCCGCAGGCCATGAGAGAACTGCTTGGCGAGAACCCCTACGAACTGAGCAACATCATAGACAAGTGGATACTGAACGACGATGAGGTTCTCCAGTGCTTCCCCACGGACTCCGTGGTAATCACCATCGACAAGGAGGCCGTACGCCGTAGCGGCATGATGATTGCCGGCGACTCCATACCCGACGTGATGCACATCAGCCTGAAGGGCAAGCGTGCCGTGTACAAGAGCGAGATGATGATCTATGAGATGCTCTGCCGTACCAACTGGGAACGTCCCATGTATGTGGCATGCACCGTGGGCAGCGACAACTACGGTTCTCTGGGCAACAACTTCGTGCGCGAAGGTCTGGC
The DNA here is from genome assembly GCA_017466325.1 of Bacteroidaceae bacterium. Taxonomy (GTDB): domain Bacteria; phylum Bacteroidota; class Bacteroidia; order Bacteroidales; family Bacteroidaceae; genus Physcousia. The sequence continues at coordinate 80,767 of JAFTUK010000007.1, forward strand.
AGACCGCATCACTCCGTTCAACACCAAGGAGAGCGGCATGACCATGGACACCGAACGTATGTACGACAACCTGATGAACAAGTTCCGCTTCGGTGGCCTGGACAATCCCGACATCTATCTGGACGAGACGGTTCTGCGCATGTGCTACACGCACCGCCGCCTGTTTGCCACCCTGGCAATGCAACTGATGCGCGAGGGCAAGGAAGAGAAGGCCCTGGAGGTTGTACGCTATGCCAAGAAGGTAATTCCTGCCGAAACCGTAAGCCACAACTACATGAGCGGCAGCATGGACCTGGCACGTGTATGGCTGATGCATGGCGAGAAGCAGGAGGCAGAAGGCATCGTCACGGACATCGCCACCAATGCCTGCGAGTATCTCGACTGGTATGCCACACTAAAGCCCCGCGTGCAGCAGTCCTGTGCACAGGACATCCTGTACAATGTATATCAGTTGAGCAATGCCGTGGAAATCCTTGAAAGCGCCGAATCCGCCAACCTCAAGGAAATGGAGGAGAAACTCCAGGCATACCACATCATGTTCAGCGGTTATCTCTACAGATGATAATAGAGCAGCCCGCAAGGTTTCTTCGTTGGCTGTATCCGCATGCCTTATGGAGAATGGACCCCAGTCAGAGGTCGGTGTACCTGACCTTTGACGACGGTCCCATTCCCGAGGCCACACCATACGTCCTTGATGTCCTGGATAGCCTGGACATCAAGGCCACTTTTTTTATGGTGGGCGACAATGCCCGACGCTATCCGCATCTGCTTGAAGAGGTTCGCCGGCGCGGACACCGCATAGGCAACCACACCTACAACCACATAGGCGGCTTCCGATGGTTCTCGTGGAAATACCTTGGCAACGTGCAGAGGGCCGAGGAAATCCTGGAGACGGGCAAACTGTTCCGTCCTCCGCACGGATGGATGAAACTGATGCAATATCGAGTGATGAGAGCCACGGGGTGGCGAGTGGTAATGTGGGACCTCGTAACGCGCGACTACAGTAATCGCCTCACGGCAGAGGAGGTGCTGGAAAACGTGAAGCGCTATACCCGCAATGGCAGCATCATCACATTTCATGACAGCCTCAAGAGCATAGACAAACTGAAGGAAATACTGCCCGAGGCCCTCTTGTGGATAAAGGGTCAGGGTTACGAATTCAAGGTCTTTGATTAACTACAGACCTTTATTATAAGGACCACGCACCGAGTTCTTCACCTTTGGTATTGAAGACACGGAGGGAGAAGTTTTTGCCTTTCTTCGTGAGGACCATCATTGTGGCAGAATTTGCGCCAGGACCTCCACCTATGCAGACGGGGAAGGGATTGGAGGCATCTCCAGTGGAGTGATAACGGAAGCGGTGGGTGTGACCGCTGAGAGCGACATCGAAACGGGCATCCTCCAACAGGGGAGTCCAAAGTTCGGAGCAAGGGCGGTACTTGTCGTCATTTCCCCACAATGGGATATGGCTTACAAGGACACGACGCTCTGCCTTCCTGAACTCGCGCGATTCCATCTCCTCTTGCAGGAAATCGTACTGTTGCCGGCGGAAAGCCGAGAAATCGTTGAGTCCGTAGTAAACAGGATGGTCGTCGGGTTTGTCTTCTCCACAATCAAGGACCACGAAACGGGTGTCGCCCCAACTGAACGCGCCATAAGTCTTGCCGCCTGGATGGTCCAGCAGAGATGGCAGGGCTGCCGAATGGAAATTTCTGATTTCATGATTACCACGAACGAAGATTGCCGGTATCTCCTCGGCATGGAAGGCAGAAGCGAGACGATGCAGCATGTACATGGCATCCTCTTTGGAAGCGGGGTCGGGGATGCAGTCACCGTTGAACAAGACAAAGTCGTGCGGTATGCTGCCGGCAAGTTCCGACATCAGTTTTATCGTCTCCGGATTTCTATGCAGGTCGTTGAATATTAGGGCGGTAAAATCCTCCTGACCTTCTTCCGGCAACTGAAAGGAATAAAAGTCAGTAACCTGTGTGTCGCCCAAAACCTTACTGTAGGCGGCATAATGCAGAATTTCCTGAGCACATACCCTGTAGAAATACTTGCCTCCGGGTTGCAGGCCCTCCAGGCGAACCTTGTGCTCTATATCATGGCAGACGGCCTGGCCGCCATATTCCATACGTGCCCGGCGCAGGTTCAACGTGTCCTGACCGTATTCCACCCAAGCATGGGCAATGGTATTGGTCTGGAACATGACGGAAACGGCATCGGGAGAGGGGTTCTGCAGATAGGGTTTGCCATAAAGTATCCGTTCCACTGGCGTTTTCAACTGGAAACGCGCCAGCACCGGCAAGTGGTCGGAAACGCGGCCATGTGGCATTACCTCAGTCTCGCGCAACACCAAAGACTCCCCGCTACCCTTGAACGAGGCTATGTAGTCTATGCATGCCTTGGGGGAGCGTGACGGAAAAGTAGGCTTATCCTTGGGAGAAAGCACGATAAAATCACGCTCAATCTGCTTCATGAACTTGGAGTCAGGAACATCATTGAAATCGCCTGCCACCAAAAAAGGCTTCGTGCTACCCTCTGCCTCGGCAAGAACAAGCCCGGCCGAAGCCATGCGGTCCTCATCGGTAAGCGACAGATGCGTACATGCCAGCACCACAACCTGAAACTCCGCCACGAGCAGAACCCTTGCCTCCTCCCTGCCAGGCAGAGCAATCTTGCGGACAGCGAGAGGCTTTTGCTTGGACAGGATTCCGAGGCCGTACCTGCCACCGTCATAATCTATGGCAGAGCCGTATACGGGATAGTATTGGGAGAGCAGGGCCAGTTCGCGGAACACATCCTTTCCCTTGCTACGGCCGGTGACACTGTCCAGTTCCTGCAACGCCACAAAATCGGCATCGGCACGCTGTATCGTTGCCACCACATCGGCAAAATCCACCTGGCCGTCGTCAGTGGTGGCATTCCTGATATTATACGTCAGCACCGTCTTCACCTTGGGCATATATGGAGAGATCTGGGCCTTGCCCACCAAGGCACCGACAAAAGAACACAGCAGAGCAAAAGCGAGGGAAAATGTCCTGTGCATGGAATAGTTCATGGATATCCTGTTTTTGCAAACAAAGATAGCGCTAAACATCTGCGAAACAACATCCAGCCACGATTTTATGGCGCCACAGAGACCAACTGGGGCAAAATTAAGAAAATACCTTTGATTTGTTGAATAAAAACACTATCTTTGTTCACCTAAACACACCATTAGACCAACTACCCCATGGAAGGAGAACTCATACGCAAGAACCTTTGGCTGGCACCGTTTGCCTGGATTTACGGCTGTGTCACCGCCATAAGGAACCGTCTCTTTGACTGGGGAGTTCTGGAAAGCAGGAAGTACGACATACCCATCATTTCCGTTGGCAACATTACCGTAGGAGGTACGGGAAAGACTCCGCACATAGAATACCTGATACGTCTGCTTGCGCCACAATACAAGGTGGCCGTACTGAGCAGAGGCTACAAGCGCAAGAGCAAAGGCTACGTGCTGGCCACAGAGGACACCCCCATGGAAATGATTGGCGACGAGCCATGGCAGATGGCACAGAAGTTCCCACACGTCTACATTGCCGTGGATGCCGACAGGCGCAACGGTATAGAAAGGCTGATGAACGACCCCGAAACCAGGGACGTGCAAGTAATCCTGCTGGACGACGCCTTCCAACACAGATACGTATCGCCCGGCAGGAACATCCTGCTTACGGACTATCACAGACTCATCACACACGACATGCTCCTGCCGGCAGGCAGGCTCCGCGAATCGGCACAGGGCAAAGAGCGTGCCAACATGGTCATCGTGACAAAGTGCCCCAAAAACATACCGCCAATGCAATACCGCATCATAGCGGAAGCATTGAAACTCCGTCCCTACCAACGCCTGTTCTTCACAGGAATAAGATACGGCAGAATGGTGAACATGCTGACGCATGAGATGCGCGGCATTACAGAAATGAGAAACAACAACGTGCTGCTGATCAGTGGCATAGGATGTCCCAAACAGATGCACATGGACATAGAGGAACGGTTTGCCTCCGTAAAAAGCATCAACTTCCGCGACCACCACTACTACACACAAGCAGACATACAGTCCATTGCCGGGGAACTGGACAATATTCCAGAACCCAAAATCATCATCACCACAGAAAAGGACACCACCAGACTCATGACCATGACCAACCTGCCCGAGGACATCATGAGACACATCTGGGTACTGCCAATAGGCATACACTTCATGCAAGGAAAAGAAAACACGTTCAACGATAAAATCACAGGTTATGTACAAAAGAATCTTAGAGACAGCAGAATGGCTTAAGGCCAAGATGACAACAAAGCCTGAAACCGCCATCATCCTGGGCACCGGTCTGGGCGAACTGGCAAAAGAAATCGAGAAGGAAATTACCATACCTTATGCCGAAATCCCCAACTTCCCCGTCAGCACCGTTGAGGGCCATGCCGGAGCACTGATATTCGGCAAACTGGGCGGTAAGGACATACTGGCCATGGAAGGCCGCTTCCACTACTACGAAGGCTACGACATGAAGGAGGTAACCTTCCCCATCCGCGTGATGTACGAGCTGGGCATCAAGACCCTCTTCGTCAGCAATGCCGCCGGAGGCACCAACCCCAGTTTCCGTGTGGGCGACCTGATGATCATCACCGACCAGATAAACTTCATGCCCGAGAATCCCCTGCGCGGGGAGAACATACCCCAGGGCCCCCGTTTCCCCGACATGGGACACGCTTATGACCCCGACCTCATCGACATGGCCGACGCCATAGCGCACGAGAAGGCCATAAAGGTGCGTCACGGAGTGTACCTGGCCACACAAGGCCCCACCTACGAGACTCCCTCCGAGTACCGCATGTTCGCACACTGGGGAGCCGATGCCGTGGGCATGAGCACCGTGCCCGAGGTGATAGTGGCACGCCATTGCGGCATACGCTGCTTCGGCATAAGCATCATAACCGACCTGGGCGGCCACGCACAGGTGATGAAGGTTACACACGAGGACGTGCAGAAGGCAGCCGCCGAGGCACAGCCACGCATGGCAGCCATCATGCGCGAGATGATAGCACGTTCCTGAACCGACAAACACACAGACAGAACTTTGGAAATAGCAGAATTGGGTGAGTTCGGCCTCATAAAGCATCTCACCAAGGAAACCGAGACCATAAACGAGTCCACCCTGAAAGGTGTGGGCGACGATTGTGCCGTACTCTCTCCCGAAGCCGGCACACAGACATTGGTAACCACCGACATGCTCATGGAGGGCGTGCACTTCGACCTCACCTACATGCCCTTGCGCCACTTGGGCTACAAGGCAGTGATGGTGAACCTGAGCGACATATATGCCATGAACGGCACGCCACGGCAGATTACCGTCAGCCTGGCCATCAGCAAGAGGTTCATGGTGGAGGACATCGAGGAGCTCTACAGCGGCATGCGCATGGCATGCAAGCGCCACAACGTGGACATCGTAGGCGGAGACACCACCAGCAGCATGACCGGCCTGGCCATCAGCATCACCGCCATAGGTACGGCCAGGGCAGAGGACATAGCCTACCGCAACGGAGCCAAGGAAACGGACCTCATCTGCGTCTCCGGCAATTTAGGAGCAGCCTACATGGGCCTGCAGGTTCTGGAACGCGAGAAAGCCGTCTACAACCAGCAGGTGGCGGAAGCCACACAGCAGGCCAGGAAGAACGGCAGCAACGTGGAAGAAGCCATAGCACAGATTCCCCAACCCGACTTTGCCGGCAAGGAATACCTTTTGGAAAGGCAGATGAAGCCCGAGGCACGCAAGGACATCATAGAGAAGTTGCGCCAGGCCAACGTGAAGATAACCTCCATGATAGACATCTCCGACGGCCTGAGCAGCGAACTGATGCACATCTGCGAGCAGAGCCGGTGCGGTTGCCGTATCTATGAGGAGCGCATCCCTCTGGACTACCAGACCGCCGTGACTGCCGAGGAGTTCAACATGAACGTCAGCACCTGTGCCCTGAACGGAGGTGAGGACTACGAACTGCTGTTCACCGTACCCCTGACCGCCAACGAACTGGTCAGCGCCATAGAGGACATCAAGGTCATTGGCTACATCACCAAACCCGAACTGGGCAAAGCCCTCATCAGTCGCGACGGCAACGAGTTCGAACTCAAAGCCCAGGGTTGGAACCACATGACAGAGGAGTAAGGAAAGTTACCCTAAAATCAAGGAGAGGCACGAAATGTGCCTCTCCTTGATTTTGTGGAACGGGAAGGTGAAAACGGAAAACTACGAGTAAGCGAGAGCTGACTCGTTGATGAAGAAGGTTCCATGTTTTGACCTGACAGAACGATTCGTTCTCTCAGCTTTCCATTAGGGGGTGTCGCGTTTTGCGACATCCCTTTCATCCGCATTTCTGGGGTGAACATAGCGCTCACCACTTTGTCATTGACGAGGCGTCATCTATTCAGTTCTCGGTAGGGGTGGGACGTTTCATCCCATCCCAGATGATTAAGATGATAGGGGTGTATGAAAACTGAAACTGAGCCAACTGAGCTGTCAGTTAGAACCAGTGCCCTGATTTAGGGCGGTTGTATAGTGGTGAATTTTGCATAGAGTCATCTATTTCAGTAGTAAAAGCAACAAAATAGTATGGGACTGACCTTAAATGGTGCGTTTGGTGTGAGAGTGAATAGTGAGTAAAATTATGGACGCCTTAATTACTGCTCGTAACTATCACCTTAAGTCCATCCTCCAATGCTTTTTTTATTTCCTTGGCACCACTCTTCACTTGGCACATACTCACATCATCTCCCATGACCTCTACTATTTTAACGGCACCAAGTTCTTTTTGCGCCTCCTTGCCAGCAATTGTCTTAATGGAATATACGGTTAGCTTCATTCCTTTAACAGCGCCATCCTTGCTACCTATATCTATATAGACATCCTTCTGCTTGTCCTTCTTTACATCACCAGGCTCTACGATCGATGCAGTCAGAGGATAAAGCTTATTATAACGCTTGGCCACCTTTGATGAAAGAATTATCAGCGCTTCGTTCATTGCCTTATCCTCCGTTTTCACCCAACTAAGGTCGTTGTTGTTCACATAGAATGTGTGAGTGTCAACAATATGGTCATCGTGTACGTCCTTTACATGAACAGCCACCTCTATCTGCGCCTTGAACACATTGTATGGTTTTATGGACTTGTCTGTTGGTGTGAACAGTTCGGTTGTAGTGCTGATGTTATTGATTGTTCCTGTGACATAAAAAGCATGGGTATCTTCCTTAATTTCCCCATCCTTAAATTCTCCTTCTATGGCATGGAATCTCCTTACCTTGCCAAAGCCAGATAGCACGCTGGCCCTAACAGAACCAGCATAATTATCCTTCTGTGTAGTTACTGTGCCCAGAAGCACGGCCTTGCTGATGGTTCCAAGTACAGAGCCCACAGTTTCCTTTCCCTGCTTTGGGGTGTACTCCATATCTCCAACAGCCACCTTAAAAACAGTGTTTCTGTCCGATTGGGCAAATGTGCATAATGGCAGACATAACCATAGCACAAATATGAATAAAAAATTATGTTGCTTCATTTGTATTCGTATCTGATTATAAAAAATCCCCACCATGGAGACATATGCTTCTAACACATGAAACGCATGGTAAGGAAATCTTTATATTCATTTCAGTTTATTTATTTCCCTATTAATCTGAACACTTTTCCCTTTAAGTGTAAAGGTAATACTATTGTTAAAACTGCCATTAGAAATGTAATTCGCTACTGTTTCACCAGCACTATACTCAGCATTCTGTGTTTCGTCCCACAATATAGACTTACCTATAGGATTGCCATATTCATTAAAGTATTGATACGAATAGGCATGAGAGGTTCTTGCAAACAATATTTGCTTTGCAGACGCCATGTCCTTGTCTGCTTTCAAAGTATAAGTTTTCTTAAAGGAATAAGTACTTGGAAGTGGAGTTATATCAAATTTTTTAGTCCACACTGGGTTTGTAACATTTTCAACCTTAGTTCCGCTTCCATCTGTATACTCAATAACAACATTGCAATACTCTAAAATGTCGTCGGTTTCATAATTTTGATAAGCAAATGCCACTGACGCAATATCCTTTTCGTCCAAATCTGATTCTTCAGAATCATAGTTAATACTAAATGTATAAATATCCGCTGGTTCGCCCAGACCGACGCGTTTAACATGCCATACCCATGAACCATAGAAAGTTTTTGTTTTTAGTTTTTCTTCTGCCCTCTTACATGCATCCTTGATTTTCTTGTCACAATCCGCAGTCTTACCATTTATGATAAATCTCGACATATCACTAATACCCAAAGATGCAAATTCTTCCTTAAAGGCATTTACAATATAACCCTTTTCCCTGTTATAACCTGCCAAACTTGTTTGTGACGGGTACCAATCATGTTCAAATCCTGTTTCGTATATACTTGATAGGTAAACAGTCTCTTCCTTTTCGCAAGATACAAATGCGAAGGGAACACACATCAAGACAATCATCAGAATTGACTTGAAGAACACAAATGTCTTTTTCATGTCGAAGATTATTAAAATTATTAATAAGAAGACTATAGCATAATGCAAGGAAATCCTGAAATTAAATTTTTACAGGAGTTTTGCATATGTGTACAAAATAAAGGAACGACAAGGATGCGTATGTCTCTTACCGTTCCCCTATTTTTTACTTGTAATTGAACTTTACTAATCTGTTAGATTGTAGTCATAGTTCAGCAAAATCCTACTGTCTTTTTCCATCCAGCTAGTAAGCACCTTCGCAGATACAGGATAAGGTTTTGACGTAGTGCTAGAACCCACAAAACCACCATCATCTGTACCATCAGAGTATATGCCAGTTACTACCCATTTAAGAGATGTTGACATGTCTGTTTCATCCTGGATTTCAGGGTATTCGCTTTTAGGGGTTGCTATTACATGACATACAAAAGTGTTATTCTCCTTTGAATAAGGTATAACAAAAGAATCACTCCACGCCTCAGTCAACTCAAATGTCTTAACCCCCTCATTACTGGTATATTCCACAGTTATATCAAAATAACGGTACCAGTTCTCATTCAAAGTGAAATCATATTCCACTTTAACACTCTTTAGTGTCTTGGCAGGTTGGGGCTCCTCCTTCTTCTCGTCACACGAAGAAACTGTCATGCAAAATGCAAATGCAGAAACTAGCAGTACTGCTGCCTGAATGAAATTTTTTTTACTCATAATATGATTTTTTAAGTTTTTGCCCCATAAGAAAAACGTCCAAAAGTAGCGGGGCAATTAAACCACTCTTGTCCTATTTTAATCTTAACCCATTTCTCTATACACACAAAATGAAAATCCCTTGAACTCTACCTCATGGCTCCATTGAGGATGGGGAATTTATAATTTAACGATAGAAGACATGGATACAAAAAAAGCGTGGAGCCAGCCCTGATGCTCGTTCCACATAGTAAGGCTCTCGCATTGCCCAGTTAGTCGAAACGAGCAACGTTGAAAGCCCCACGTTGATGAGTATATAAAACACACCCAAAGGACTATCACCAGAAAGGGTGAATATCCAATGAGGGCTGTATATAAACATCCCATGAGACGTTCCCGTTGCTTTGTTCTTGACTAACTGTTTGAATTTGCGAGATTTGTAAAGTGGTAAATTAGAATGAAGACAAAAACTAACCAAATGAAGCATAAATATCTATAATAAAGTACATTAAAAGTTTTCACGGAGAAAATCTACAGTTTTTCATTTCACTTTATTTGCCGTTTTTTGCACCGTTTTTGTTTCTTATTTGTTTCTTTGTTTGAAGGATATTTTGTACCTTTGCACCAAGAAACAAACTTAAAATTCGGTGTTATGGGTAGGACAAAGAAAATATCTAAAGCAAAAGAGCCGATTCGACTTAGGATAAAAGAACTGAGCAACGGCAACAAGAGTCTGTACCTGGATATTTACAGAGACGGCAAACGCTCTTATGAATATCTCAAGATGTATCTTATTCCGGAAACTGACGACAATGCCAGGAGACAAAACCAAACGACATTAGCAGCAGCCAACGCCATCAAGTCAAAACGTATAATCGAGCTTACCAACGGTGAGGCGGGAATAAAGAACCCAAACGACGAGCCTAAGATAAAGTTGCTGGACTGGATGAGAACTTACAAGGAGAATCAGGCAAGACGTGGCAAGAAGGACGGCTATCAGATAGATACGGCCATATGTATATTGAAGATGTATGCAGGAGAGAAAGTCACCCTTGACCAAATAGACAAATCCTTTTGTCAGGGTTACATTGACTACCTCCTGACCGAATACAAGCCCAAAGGAAAGTTAGTAAAGACATCCACGGCTCACAATTACTATCGAGTGGTAAACGGTGCCTTGAACTCTGCCGTCCGTGAAGACCTGATGAAGATAAATCCATTCACACGTATAAGCAGTTCAGACAAGATACACAAATCAGAAAGCAAAAGAGAATACATGACCGTTGATGAAGTCCGCTTGCTTATCAATACGCCAATGAATAACCAACAGGTAAAGGCTGCATACCTCTTCTCCTGCTTTTGTGGTTTGCGTATAAGTGATATAGCCGGTTTGAAATGGGGCAATGTATTCCGTGACCGTGGTCAGTACCGTTTGGAGGTTGTCATACAAAAAACAAAGGAACCTATCTATCTGCCTCTTTCGCCGGAAGCTTTAAGATGGATGCCCGAACGTGGCGAAAAAGGTGCCGAAGAAAGCGTATTTACATTGCCCTCATCCGCACGCATCAACGAGTTACTCAAACCTTGGGCCAAATCGGCCGGCATTACAAAACATATAACGTTCCATACGGCCCGACATACATTTGCGACGATGATGCTTACATTGGGGGCGGATTTATATACTACATCCAAGCTTCTCGGCCATGCAGATGTAAGAATGACACAAGTGTATGCCAAAATCGTCAACCGTAAGAAGGATGAAGCCGTAAACCTTGTCAACGGTCTTTTTGACTAGTATCCTATTTTTCTTGGTATTTGCATAAATCATACACAAGTGCTCTGGCTGCATACATGGTCAGGGCACTTGTGTTTATATTCAACTAAATAATTTCAATATGGACAAAAAGAGAAACCGAACCAAGCATCCCCATGCTGGGATGAAAAAAAAAGCACGCCCACTTGTGCTATGAGGAAAGAGAAATGTTGGAGCTGTTCCAACTGTTGGAGTCAGCCAAATGCTATTACTACAAGGATGTGGTATCCCAAAAGAAATCCTATGGGCGTTTTGTGGAAGACTTTGTAAACCGCAACACCTACATTGATTGTGATATGGCTGTATGCAGGAACGTCCATCGCATGAATCTGAATATCGTCAACGGCATTCTCACCAGGCATCAGGAACTCGCAAATGAGTTCCTTTTTGAAAGGGAGTTCTCCTACGGAGCATTTGAATCTTTGATGGGGACATACAATAGGAGAACGGCTCCACCTACTTTATCATCCGACAGCAGACAAACAATTCCTTTGTCTTTGGGCTGTTCATTTACCCGACAACAGATAGTTCACATTGCGAATTGCGCACGTGAGAACTATCTGTTTTGCATCTCAGACCTTACTGAACAGCATATTGAAGATCTGTTCAATTGTAGGCTTGGATTCCAAATCCGTGTAAAAAACATCAGACTGCTTGCACTGCTCTTTGACTGCCTGCTGGAGATGAGTCTGATTGACAGCAATTGGAAATCAACCTTACACAAGGGGTGTTTTCTGCTGGACCGTAATGGCGCCAAAGTTGTCTCCGCCTCGAATCTCTCATCATCACTGTCTGCCATAAAACGTATTGACTGTACCGCCAAAACAAGGATTCGTTTGGCCATAAGCAAACTTGTTTCCATCGAATAATGCTTATCGGAGAAGGGAAAAGCTTGACAATCGCATTGACACAATGTGATTGTCAATGTCATTTTTGTCATCCGATGGAAAATCCCCTCTACCTTTGCAGCCACATCTGCAGATGGACGGAGGGGCACCTCCCATTGTTAAACATCAATATAGAAAGAATGAACAAGATAACATTTAACGAACGACTCAACCAGCGGGTGATAGCCATAGAAATGGTATTGCGCAAACTGGAGCCTGTTGAAGATTTGTTGCGCAGACTGGCACAACTTGAGGAAAACATTTATACGACAAAGAATGTCCTTACCTTCAAGGAGGCATGCCTGTACATGGGTATATCAGAAAGCCTGCTTTATAAGCTTACGGCAGCCAATGAAATCCCCTATTACAAGCCAAGGGGCAAGCTGAACTATTTTGAGAAAGCCGAACTGGACGAATGGCTTATGCAGAACAGAGTTCCTACAATACGGTCCATTGTCGAAATGCATGAAATGGACGAAGACATGATACCATACCACAAGAAAGAACGCTATGGAAAAAGAAAAAAGCAGTGAACGGATAAGTAAAATCCTGAACGATTCGCTTATCAGGGCCACGGACACCTATAAGTTGCCGCCACAGATTATATGGGTGGACAACTCCACCATCGGCACTTTGGGCAATTTCAGTGCTTCGACAGGCAAGGCAAAGGCAAAGAAGACCTTCAATGTATCGGCGATAGTGGCAGCTTCCTTGTCCAATGGCAAGGTGCTGAACTACCGCGCCTGCCTGCCCGAAGGAAAAAGGCGCATATTGTACGTCGATACTGAGCAGAGCCGCTATCATTGCCACAATGTACTGGAACGCATCCTGAAGCTCGCAGGGTTGTCCACGACCACGGATAACGAGAATCTGGACTTTATCTGCCTGAGGGAATTTACGCCCTCCGTCAGACTGGAGGTGATAGATTATGCCCTGGCAAGGGATGAGAGATACGGACTGGTCATCATCGATGGCATAAGGGACCTGCTTTTGGACATAAACAATGCCAGCGAGTCCGTGGAAGTCATCAACAAGATGATGGAATGGTCTTCCATATACAATCTGCACATCCATTGCGTACTGCACCAGAACAAGGCGGACAACAACTCACGGGGCCATATCGGCACCGAGATGAACAACAAGGCAGAAACGGTTATCGTCATCAGCAAGAATCCGGACAATCCGAACAACAGCATCGTGCAAGCTATGCACATCCGCGAGAAGGAGTTCAAGCCTTTTTCTTTCACCGTGAACGATGAGGGGCTGCCCACACTGGTGGAGCACTTCGAGGCCAAGAGCGGCCCTCTTCCCGCAAAGAAGCGCTTCACTTATCTTGACCTTACGGCCGAAGAGCACCGGAAGGCACTGGAGGATGCATTCAAGGGGAAGCCCATCTTCGGGTTCGATAACACCATCCGCACCCTGATGGCCTCCTACACCAAAATCGGCTTCAAGCGCGGACGGAGTGTGATGATAGACATGCTGCGCTATCTTGTGAATGAACTTGGGCTCCTGACCCGCCAGGACAAGTTCTATTTTTATGGCGACATGGGCAGAGAGTCCGATCTTTTCGGTGGAGAAGGCGATGAATGATTCAGTTCGAAAAGTGGTTTACTTTACAAGGGGTGCCTATAGGGAATATCCCAAACTAAACTCCTTTTCGCACAAATAATGATTGTACAATGAACATACAAGAAACAAAACTTATCCGCATTGTGGACTATCTAAAAAGGTTGGGATATACACCAAGCACGGTAAGAAATAGCCAATATTGGTATCTCTCCCCCTTTCGGGACGAAAAAACGCCTTCATTCAAAGTGAATGACCGGGAAAACCTGTGGTATGACTTCGGCATAGCAGAAGGTGGCGACTTGATTGAACTGGGCAAGCATCTATATCGGACGCACGACCTGAACGCGGTGTTGCGTGAACTGGAGAAATGCTCCGACATTCCGTCACTGCATATCCGTTCACCAAACATCCCTCAGAAATCCGTGGCGACGGAGATAATTGTTGAGGACATAAGGCCACTGACCAATCCTGCATTGCTCTCTTACATAAAGAGCCGTGATGTGGATGTGCCGATAGCACAATGCTTTTGCCGTGAAATACACTACCGCCGGTGTAAACGCCATTATTTCGGAATCTGCTTCGAGAACCGTTCGGGCGGCTTCGAGGTACGCAATGCCTATTTCAAGGGTTGTGTCAAGAATAAGGATGTCACGGTAGTAATGTATTCACAAGATGAACGTCAGTCGGATGTCTGTGTATTCGAGGGTTTTATGGATTTTCTTGCTTACCTGACATTGCAAGGAAGAAATGACACATCCGTGTGTATTCAGCGAGAAGCTGACCATATTATACTCAACTCTGTAAGTAATCTGAAGAAGTGTCTTGAAATTATCGGGCTATATGAGAAGATCCATTGCTATCTGGACAACGACTTGGCCGGCCGCAAGACAACGGAAACCATTATCGGGCTATATGGAGAAAAGAGCGTAGATGAATCTGAAAGATACGATGGCTACAAGGACACAAACGATTATTTACGAAATAAGAAATTATAATAAGAAGGCTCTCTATTGTGTTGGTAGAGAGCCTTCTTATTTATATACCGTCATTTCCATATAGGATTTTCTTCCCATTTGCCTACAAATCCCAGTTTTTGGACAGGAATACCACGGTTGGAATGAATCAACTCAAGAATCCTCGCTTTGATTCCGTTATCGCTACACACTGCATTACAAAGATACAATATTGCGGATATAACACCGTAGGGTCTGTTCTTCTGCCCTTCCGTCAAAGGAGTGTTCAGCCATTTGTCGCGGTGTCCTTTCGGATCAACTGCCTTCTTTCCCAATGTCCTGTTCCAAAGTCTCGAATGATGTGCAATGATGTTACGCATCAAGGATATGGCCTCCAACCATCCCGAAAATTCCCTTGAGGAATAAATACCGAAATCATTTGCGATGGCAGAACGCTGTGGCAACTGTGACTTGAGATTCTTGTACATTTTGGAGAGGGCTCCGAAAGTCGCCACTTCTATGATCATCCAGGCATCTGGATTGTCGCCGTCAAAAGAATCTTCATCCCAATCAGGATGATTCGCAATATATTCTTTGGCAAACGGCTCTGTACTCCTGCCAAATTCATATTTGAGGTCAAACACAAAATCCTTATGGTACTCTTTGTTCTCGAACAACGTTGAGTCCAGGTACCACAGCCCATTCCCTGCTGCATGGGACATGTGGCTTATGATTTTTGCACGTAAAGCCACTTCGATAATCTCTATTGCATCAAATAGAGTCAGCCGAAGATTGTGGTCGAAGTTATACCTGCCCATCACTTCTGTGAATGATGCCCCTTCCACAAAATCTTCATCAGACTCTTCATCCAGGAACTCATTCCAGTAATACTTCAGTCTGAAATAACTGATACGCCCAAAACATTCTTTTGCATAGTTTACATCCGGGAAAATCATTCCCCTCTGTCGAAGCAAACAGATATGTTCGTCAATACTGCGTGGTTTCTGATTACTCATAATATATAAAAAGTGACCCGACTGCAGGTCTCCGGGATGCAGACGGGTTCGGTTATCTTTGATTCGGCTTATACCGAGTACCTTCAATTGTCGCTGCAAAGGTAGCACTTTTCTTTCAAACCACCAAATAATCAAAAAAGAAATTCCAGTACCATGTAGCATGAAGCTACTTCCATACAACAAAACAACAGTCTGTTCTTTGGCATAACATGAGTCTTGCACATAAGAGGATGGAATCTGAGTTTCCGCTCAAGTCTAGCAGAAAACAAACTTTAAGTATGATTTCCAAGTATGATTTTCGATTTTGCATGAAATCTTGTTAAGAAACAACGCTCATAAAAATCAATATTTTGGCAGAACAATTATTTATATTTTCCTTTGCAGTCAGATTTTAATCATACCAAATAATCATACTTAAAAATATGAGTGCATACTTAATATTTGTCATAATTTTGACAATTGCGTATATCCTGTATTACGCCGTCATTATCGTTCAAGACCTCTACGGCAAGAAGGATGAGGTAAAGTCCGATGAAGAAGTCTTTGATGTGTCCTCGATGGATGAGGGTGAAGACAGTGTTGCCGTGTCTGAAAGCGACACAGGTTTCAGCATAGGCGACAGTGAATATCAGACAAACGTGAATGTCATCACGGAAGAAGACACATCCTTGAGGTCTGAAGCAGAACAA
Source organism: Bacteroidaceae bacterium (assembly GCA_017466325.1). Taxonomy (GTDB): domain Bacteria; phylum Bacteroidota; class Bacteroidia; order Bacteroidales; family Bacteroidaceae; genus Physcousia. Next base: position 96,934 of record JAFTUK010000007.1, read on the forward strand.
CAATCACGCTTTGAGCGGATGAAAGCGGCCATGGAAGAGAATATGGAGCGTATGGAAAGCACCTTGTCCAATCCATGTAATGACGAGGAGCTGCGTATGGCAATTCTCAGCGGCGGCAAGCTCAAGAACAATATGGAACTCAAATGGCTAACGACAAAATCCGAGTTATAGCAGCATGTCAAAGTCAAAAGCAATACTACTCACACTATGTACTACAATCCCATATTCCGCCTTTGCCAAATGCGGCGGAGTAAATTACAGTTGGGGTGCAGACGCTCTCGCCACGATGCACGACTACGTGGTGACGATGATGCTGTATGTCCTCTATTTGTGCTACACCATTGCCGGCATCCTGACCGTCGTGTCCGCCCTCCAAATCTACATCAAGATGAATACCGGGGAAGATGGAATCACAAAATCCATCATGACTCTGATAGGCGCATGCCTGTTCATCATCGGCGCCTCCATAGTCTTCCCGGCTTTCTTCGGCTATCAGATATAGAAAGGAAATAAGGTAAAAACCAGAGATAATAAATTCATTCATTAACAAAAACAAAAGATTACAATGTTTCAAAAGGTAAAAAGATTTCTGAAGGGCGTAGCCTCTTCCAAGAAGACACAGATGTTCACAATGATGCTCCTGTTCGGCGTGACGGCAGTCATGGCCCAGAACTCGGCAGGTGACTATTCCGCAGGTACTACGGCACTGACCACGGTGACGGAGGAGATTGCCAAGTACGTGCCTATCGTCGTGAAGCTCTGTTATGCCATCGCCGGCGTTGTTGCGGTTGTCGGGGCCATCTCCGTATATATAGCCATGAACAACGAGGAACAGGACGTCAAGAATATCTTAGTCCTCCAAAATTGGTTGGAAAGGATAAGAAAGGAAGTGACAAATAAAGTGCTTAGTATCAAGCGAATAAGCGATTTTTTGATTTTTCCGATTCTTGCTCAACCGACTCTTAAAAAGATATAATAAAATGATTTTTGTTTCTGATTTGTTTCTCATATATGGCTTGATTTTCATATCTTTGCACATGCTTTCAAAGGCATAATCACGATGCAGAAACGATATATCAGCATCCGAAAAGCCCAACCCTCGCAGACCCTCTGCAAAATTCATTTTCCCTTCTTTCGGGAGTAAATTACCAAAATAAAATATAAACAAGCATGGCAAGACCAAAGAAACAAGTCAAACTGAAGGAGCCGATTAAGATTCGTCTCAAACCTCTCGCAGATGGCAACAAGAGTATCTATCTTGACATCTACTGGAAGGGAGTCAGGAAGTATGAGTATCTGAAACTCTATATCATTCCTGAGGTCAATCCACTCTGCAAGGAGCAGAACAAGGAAACGATGGCACTCGCAGAA
>JAFTUK010000008.1 GCA_017466325.1 Bacteroidaceae bacterium
CAGAGAAAGCACTCAACTATACTCAGACGAAAGAGTCCACCAAATCCGTATGGGTAAGCAAGTGTTAAAAAATAAGGCCTAAAAACAGTCAACCTTTTTCAGGAAAAGACATAAATACTGATTTGTGTTGATTAATTATTAGTATATTTGTTAACTCTTTGTTTCTACTTTACCTTATCAACTATACCTTATATATAATATATACAGGTTATCTCCATCAGTTCACGGTCTCAGCAAAACGACCGTTTTATAGAATATCAACCAACAAACATTAAAAGCAATTAGAAAGTATTATGATTTACGGATACATCAGAGTGTCAACAGACAAGCAAACAGTGGAAAACCAAAGATACGAGATCCAACGTTATTGCGAAAGCAAGGGAATTTCTGTGGACAAATGGATAGAAGAAACCGTGAGCGGAACGAAATCGTACTCGTCACGCTCGTTGGGCCGGGTGATAAAACGTATGGTCAAGGACGATGTCCTCGTATGCTCGGAACTCTCGCGCTTGGGCAGAACACTGTTCATGATAATGGAAATCCTCAGCCTTTGCCTCAACAAGGGATGCAGGGTATATACAGTCAAAGACAACTTCTGCCTTGGCGACAACATAGAGAGCAAGGTCCTGGCCTTTGCTTTTGGCCTGAGTGCGGAAATAGAGAGGACACTCATAAGTCAGCGGACAAGGGAAGCCTTGCAAAGGCTTAGGAACGAGGGCAAGCCTCTCGGGCGCCCCAAAGGGGCAAAAGGCAGGCATAACAAAATGCAAGGGAAAGCAGAGTTGGCGCGACAATTGCACAGGGAATATGGCGTAAAAGAGGCTTGCAAGATACTTGGGGTCAGCAAAAGCACGTTTTACAGATGTTGCGGCTTTAGACAAATGATAGCAAAATGTAAGCAAAATGAGGGTGCGGATGTCAGTTCGCTAACAAATTGCCACAAATAGCCAAAAAGTAGTAATAAGAACAACATTTTTTCACAATTCCTTTGCTCACGTTGATTAAATTTAGTACTTTTGTGCCCAAATTGCGTTAAAATAAGTCAAAAGGGTCTATACGTCCCAAACAAACGGTCGTTTTGTTGAGACCGCTTACTGATGAGAAAAAGCCTATATATATTATATATAAGGTATAGTTGATAAGGTAAAAAGAGCAAACGAGTTAACAAATATACTAATAATTAATCAACACAAATCAGTATTTATGAAAAAAAGACTCTCATTGATGCTTCTGTGCATGGTGGCAACCATTGCCGCTTGGGCGCAGACAGTTATCACTGGTACAGTAGTGTCTGCCGCTGATGGCGAGCCCCTCATCGGCGCCTCTGTAAAGGTAAAGGGTGAAAAGACTGCAGCTGTGACCGACATGAACGGTAAGTTCAAGATCAGCACACAGGCCGGCAAGACCCTGGTATTCTCTTACATTGCCATGGAGGCAGTTGAACGTCCCGCCAAGAATGGCATGCGCGTGGAAATGAAGTCTGCCGAGGAGATGATGGACGAACTGATGGTTATCGCTTATGGTACCCAGACACGTTCTTCATTTACCGGTTCTGCTTCTATCGTGGGAACTGAGGAGATTGCCAAGGTACAGGCTACCAACTTTGCTGACGCTCTGAAGGGTAAGGCTGCCGGTGTGCAGATTACCACTGGTTCAGGCCAGCCCGGCACAACTCCCACAATCCAGATTCGCGGTTTCAACTCTCTGAACGCCGGTATGTCTCCCTTGATTGTTGTGGACGGTGTCCCCTATGAAGGTTCTTTGAACGACATCAACACTCAGGACATCGAAAGCATCGTTGTACAGAAGGACGCAGCGTCTTCTGCACTGTATGGTGCACGTGGTGGTAACGGTGTGATTATGGTTACCACCAAGAGTGCCAAGAAGGGCCAGGATGCAAGGGTTACATTCGACGCAAAGTGGGGTTCTAACATGAAGGGCAAGGCTAACTATAGCCGTATCACCAATCCTGCAGCTTATTACGAGGCTTATTTCCAGAAGCTTAAGAACTACGCTATGGCAAAGCCCGGACAGGGTGCAGCCAATGGTCTGGGACTTTCTGAGGCAGAGGCATGGAAGTGGGCAAACCAGAACTTGATTGACGGTTCCGAGTTCGGTTTGCGCTATAACGTATTCACCCAGCCCGAGGGCCAGTATCTGATTGGCCGCGATGGCAAGTTGAATCCCAATGCCACTCTGGGCCGCATCGTTACCGGTGCCGACGGTAAGGACTACTACATTACCCCCGACAACTGGGAGGACGAGATCTACCACAATGGTCTGCGTCAGGAGTACAACCTGGGCGTAAGCGGTGCTACAGATCGCAGCACCTTCTATGCCAGTGCAAACTACCTGAACCACGAGGGTATCACATACAACTCTAACTACGAGCGCTTTACCGGCCGCATCAAGGCTGACTACCAGGCAAAGAAGTGGTTCAAACTTACTGCCGACATGAACTATTCTCACTTCGATCGCAACTCTGTGGACAACGAAGGTGACGAACTTTCATCCAGTAACATGTTCTCTCTGCTGAACATTGCTCCCATCTATCCCGTATTCTATCGTGACGCACAGGGCAACATCATGTTCAACAAGGAGGCAGGCATCAAGGCATACGACTATGGTGACATCACCAACCTCGGTCTGGTACGTCCCTATCTGAACCAGGCCAACCCCATCTCTGACCTGTTGGTAAATACCAGTAACTCTGAGGGTAACACCTTCCGCGGTGTAGGTACTATCGACATCTACCTGCCCTATGGCTTCACCTTCACTTCTACCAACTCTGCCTACGTTTACGAGAGCCGTGGTACAAGCGTTACCAATCCCTACTTCGGTCAGTACAAGAGCAGCAAGGGTATGGTTGGCAAGAGCCATTCACGTCAGTGGGACTTGACCTTCGCACAGCGTCTGAACTGGCGCCAGACCTATGGCAAGAACGATATCGACGTGATGGTAGGTCATGAGTACTTCCGCAACCGCAACTATTCTCTGAGCGGCAGCAAGAGCAACATGTCTTCACAGGGCAACAAGGAACTTGACGGTGCCGTTATCGTACAGTCAACCGGTTCTTATTTCAGCGAGTACAACACAGAGTCATGGATGGCTCGTGGTATGTACAACTACGACAACCGCTACTTCGCTTACGCTTCTGTAATGGGCCAGGGTTCTTCTGCCTTCCATCCCGATCACCGTTGGGGTATGTTCTGGAGTGCCAGCGCAGGTTGGATGATGAGCAAGGAGAAGTGGTTCAAGGCTGACTGGGTAGACGAGTTGAAACTGAAGGCTTCTTATGGTGAGAACGGTAACGACCTGGGTATGCGCTACAGCTACTACTACACCAACCGTTACTCTATCGTAAATTCTGACAACAATATCGCTCTTACCCCCTCTACAACCAAGGGTAACGAGGAACTTACCTGGGAAAAGAACTCCAAGTTCAACGTTGGTGTTGACTTCAGCCTGTTCAAGGGCCGCCTGACCGGTACCATGGAGTACTACAACAACCGCACCGAGGACATGCTGGCAACAATTCCCTATCCTCCCACACTGGGTTACACCAGCGCACTGGCCAACGTAGGTAACATGAGCAACCAGGGCTTCGAAATGGAGTTGCGCGGTGACATTATCCGCACCAGCGATTTCAACTGGAACATCTATGCCAACATCTCTACCAACAGCAATAAGATTACCAAGCTTCACGAGGAGCGCAAGAAGCAGGAGTACGACGGTTACTGGGGTTACTCAAGCGGTTCTTACTATTACACAGAAGGTCTGTCACGCTATACATACTTCGGCAACAAGTATGCAGGTGTTTACAACGAGGAGACATATGCTCTCACAGGTGACGAGGTTTACGATCCTGCAAAGGGTGGTCTGGCCATGTACTACAAGAACGTGTATAAGACTGACGCACAGGGCAATGTCCTGAAGGATGAGAACAAGGCCAAGATCGTAGAGAAGGTGATTGCTACAACCACATATTCTGAGGCTGACCAGTACGTTGGTGAGGATATGCTTGCCAAGGCATTCGGTGGTTTCGGTACCGGTTTCCAGTACAAGGGCTTTGACCTGAGCGTTGACTTCCAGTATCAGCTCGGTGGCAAGGTTTACGACGGTGAGTACCAGACCCTTATGGGCGGTATGGCTGGTTATGGCTTCCACACTGACGTTCTGAATGCATGGACTCCCGAGAACTCTGGCAGCAATATCCCCCGCTTCCAGGCTTCTTACACCGGTATGACAAGTTCTTCAGACCGTTGGCTGACAAGTGCTTCTTATCTGACTCTGGGTAACATCACATTCGGTTACACTCTGGACAAGAAGATTCTCAAGAGCGCACACATCGAGAGCGCACGTCTCTATTTCGTAGCAGACAACATCTACACATGGAGCAAGCGTAAGGGTCTGGATCCCCGTCAGTCTTTGACTGGTGGTTCAAGCGGTCAGATGTATTCTCCCATCCGTACTTTCTCATGCGGTGTTAACATTGTATTCTAAGTCGTAAAAGAATCAGGAATTAAAATGAAAAAGATATTCAAATATTTGGGAAGCTCCGCAGCTGTCGCAGCCTGTGCCTTGACTCTGACCGGCTGTGTTGAGGAGACCCTTCCCCAGTCTGATATGGCAACTGACGAGATCGTTGCCGAGTCAACCTCTGCAACAGAGGGTCTTGCAAACGGTATGCCTGCCTATGTTACGGATGTATGGTCTACCAGTTCTCACTGCTATTTCGGCTATCCCGCAGAAATGATTGTACGTGACATGCTTACCGGTGACTATACTCATGTGGGTGAGACCGGTTACAGCCACTTCATTTCATGGAACCGCAACCAGTACATGGGTCAGGACTACATGAAGCAGCAGTTCCACTGGAACTACTACTATGGATTCCTCAGCTCTGTAAATGGTGTTATCCGTGCTATTGACGAGGAGACGGCAGCACCTGGGCCTCTGGGCTATCTGGGTACCGCTTTGGCATATCGTGCTATGCTCTATCTGGACTTGGCACGTATGTATGAGTTCCTTCCCAACGACAAGTTCCCTGACGGCAAGAATAGCGAGGGCAACACTGTGTTGAACCTGACTGTGCCCATCGTTGACCACCTGATTACTGAAAAGGAGGCTGAAGACAATCCCCGTGCTACACGTGAGGAGATGTTTGCCTTCATTCTGGGTGACCTTGACAAGGCCGAGAAGTATATCGTCAACCAGACCAACACCAACAACAACAGCATGCCCGACCTGGCTTGTGTCTATGGTCTGAAGGCTCGTCTGTACATGTGGGTAGAGCAGTATGACAAGGCTAAGGAGTTTGCACGTAAGGCTATTTCTGCCGCCAAGGTTGCTCCTATATCTGAAGCAAGAGCATTGGGTTTAACTACTGGTTATAACACCTCTTCTGATTTCATGTGGTGCGCCAACCAGAATTCCGAGACTTATGCAGTACAGACCGGTATCATCAACTGGACTTCATGGGTAAGCAACCAGACCACTTTCGGTTACACTGGTGCTTCTACCATGCTCCACGTTGTAATGGACAAGAGCATGTACGAGCGTATCAGCGATACCGACTGGCGCAAGAAGCAGTGGGTGGCTCCTGCCGGTTCAGCTCTGGAAGGCCAGACTCCCTTCATGTCTGATCTGGACAAGGAAACCATGCCTGCTTATGCTTCCGTCAAGTTCCGTCCCAATGCAGGTGATGCCGAGGATTATCTGACAGGTGCTGCATCTGCTGTACCCTTGATGCGTGTTGAGGAAATGTACTTCATCGAGGCTGAGGCTGCCGAGCATGTTGCTGCCGGTACAGGTATTGCCCTGCTCACCGACTTCATGAAGCAGTATCGTGATCCCGCTTATGCTTACGCCGGTGAGGATGCCATTGACGAGATCGTATTCCAGAAGCGTGTAGAACTGTGGGGTGAGGGTCATACCTTCTTCGATATCAAGCGTCTGGACATGTCTGTAACCCGTGGTTACGAGGGTACAAACTGGCAGGATACACAGTCTCTGCTCAACACCAATGGTCGTCCTGCATGGACAAACTATGTGATTGTAAAGACTGAGGCTGCTAACAATGCCGCTTTGGTTAACTTCAACAATCCTGACCCCAGCGACCTGTATCCAGCTTGGACAGCAAATTAAATTAGTACACATACACATGGATTGATACAGCATAATTCCTAAGTGCTGTATCAATCCGACAATAACAATGTAATAAAATAATATATCATGAAGATATTAAGTAGAATCCTTTCTATCGCTTTATTACTGCCTGCATTGTCTGTATTCGTTTCTTGTAGCGAAGAGCAAGACGGTTATGTTCCTGCTCCTCTGGAAAAAGGCGGCCAGGTATATTTCAATAGCGATAACACATCAAGTTTCACAGTAACTGATGTGCAGAACACGTTTGAACTCTCTCTTGGTCGTGTTGATACTGCCGAGACAGCAAGTTATGACCTGAAGGTTGTTGCAGACGAGGCAACACTGCCCTTGTTCAATATTCCTGCTGCTGTTGCATTCGAGAAAGGAGAGGCATTTGCAAAGGTTGCTTGTACTGCCAACACAACTGAAATGGAGTACGACAAGACTTATACCGTAAAGGTTTGTGTTGCCAATGCTCAGGACGCAACTCTCTATGGCCAGGATACTCTCACTATCTCTGTTACTTGTCCTGCTCCCTGGAAGTCTCTGGGTATGGCAAAGTTCGCCGAGAACTTCCTTGACGGTTCCGGCACATACTACGACGTGGAGGTGCAGCAGAATGAACTCGCTCCCAATAACTTCCGCCTTGTAGAACCTTATGCTGAAATTCTCGGCGACATCGCTGTTGACAAGTATCTTGAGTTCTTCATCCTGCCCGCAGGTTCTGAGTTTGCCGACTTTACCACAGACGCCGAGTATGTGATCTTCAACGACTATAACATGGGGCAGTGGAACAGCAACTACGCAGAGGACATCTTTGCTTTGCACCCCTATCGCTTCGGCCGCACTCCCGACAAGTGGAACTACAATGTCGTTCTTGAATATCAGGAGAACGGTTTGCCTGGTGAGGTTTCTCTGGCTCCTCTGTACTACCTCTTCAATGAAGGTGGTGGTTGGGACAAGACTACTGCAAATACCATCAGCATTCTCTTCCCCGGCTACGTAAAGGCTGACTATAGCGCAAGTGTTGAATTTGCTGGTATATTCACTGCTAAGGACGGAAAAATCTATGCAACTGGCGACCTGACTCTGGGTGCTGATGCCTCAGACGTTAAAGCTATCGTAATGCCTGCTGATGTAGACGCAGCTGCTGTGGCTGATGCTATCGCGGCTGGTGAACTTGAAGCAGTTGACGTAAAGGCTGGCCGCATCGAGGTTCCCTTCAATGCAGAGGAACTGGGTGGCAACAACTTCCAGATTATCGTTGTTGTATTGGCGGAAGGTGCTGTCAAGAGCGTTGCAACCAATTCATTTGAGTACTATGGCGCCGGTAACAGCAACCCCTGGCAGTCTTTGGGTACAGGTTTCTATACTGACGACGTTCTGGTTCCCCTGTTCTATGAGGGAGGAACTCCTGTAACATACGAGGTGGAGATTCTGGAGCACACCGAGAATCCCGGTCTGTACCGTATCATGGATCCCTATGCAAAGTCTGTTCATCCTCTGGGTGATGCTGACTATGCTCCCGAAGGTCTGTATATTGAGGTTAATGCAACAGATGCTGAGGGTGTTTACATCCAGCAACAGTCTTTGGGCATGGACTGGGGTTATGGTGAAATGCAACTTGTGACCAATGGTGCACGCTATCTGGCATCAAACCCCTTTGAAGTAGTTAAAGGCGCAGGATATCTTGGTAAGGTTGCTGAAGGTGTTATTGTTTTCCCGACATTCACTCAAAGCAACGGTGCCACCTATCAGGCTATTCTCTTTATGGGTGAGTCTGGTTATCTCGCTGGTATGAACAGCAAGATGGAGATTACCCTTCCCGGTGCCAACGCCTTTGCCCGTAACATGGCTATAGCCAAGGCTAATACCACAAAGAGAGAGATGGCCAAGAAGTCTTTCTCTGGTGCTAAGGCAAATTTGAAGCTGAAGAAACTTCTGAACCTCCAGGCTGAAGAATGTGGTACACCTAATTCCTAAGAATTAGATAGATACATTAAGCAAAGGACGCTTACATTTGTGAGCGTCCTTTTTGTCCATTAATATAAATATAATCTTATCTATTGCTCGTATATGTATATGTTGAATAAGTATAAGTTAGTCCTACTCATCTTGCTGGCAATGTGTCTCCAGATGCAGGTTTTTGCAGTGCCAGCATTACCGGTGCTGAAGAAACTGAAGGTTGGAAGTGTTGAGTATTCCGTTACCTTGTGTGGTGACGAGTTCTTCCATTATTGGCAGGCAGAGACTGGTGAGAAGATTGTCAAGAGGCCTGACGGGCGTTTTCATATCCTCTCCTTCTATGAGACGGAAAACATGGTGCAGTTGGCTGCGGAGGCAAGAAACCGCGAGAATGTTCGCCGTACCCAAAAAAGGACACATGGTTTCCTGACATCATTGACTGGAAGCAAGAAAGGTCTGGTGATACTGGTAAATTTCAAGGACAATGCGTTCAGTACTTCTAATACGCAAAAGCTGTACAATGAGATATTCAATCAGTTGAACTATTCTGGTTATGGCATGACTGGCTCTGTACGTGACTATTTTCTGGCACAAAGTTACGGCCAATTTGACATGACGTTGGATGTGGCGGGTCCATATACTTTGTCTGCCTCAATGGCCTCGTATGGAGGAAACGATGCTAACGGTTCGGATATTGGTGTCAGGGCGTTTGCCAAGGAATCGTTCATGTTGGCCGATGCCGATGTCAACTATAAGGACTACGATTGGAACGGTGATGGAGTGGTAGAGCAGGTCTTTATCGTTTATGCCGGTTATGGTGAGGCCCAGGGTGCTCCTGCAAATACCATTTGGCCTCATTCCTATGGCCTGGCAGAACCGTTGATGTTGGATGGAGTGGGGGTATCACAGTATGCCTGCAGTTCCGAACTTCGTGGATACCGGGGACAAGAAATTGATGGTATAGGAACAGTTTGCCATGAATTCAGTCATTGCCTGGGATTGGCTGACCATTATGACACACAAGGCAGTAACTTCGGAACAAGTTATTGGGACGTTATGGCAGCCGGTTCATACAACAACAACTCATGCACGCCTGCGGCCTACACCTCCTTTGAAAGATGGTCCATGGGATGGCTCGAGCCAACGGAACTGACTTCACAGACAGATGTGGCGGGAATGAAATCCCTGGTTGACTCTCCCGAGGCATACATCCTGTACAACGATGCCAATCCCGATGAGTTCTACCTGTTGGAAAACCGTCAGCAGAAGGGGTTCGATGCTGGTCTGTATGGTCATGGTCTCTTGGTTCTGCATGTGGATTATGATGCCCAGGTGTGGGCTGCCAATTCTGTCAATGTAGCCTCTTCGCGCCAAAGAATGACTATTATCCCTGCTGATGACCAAAAGACGAACAGTGTAGCTTCCCTGCGTGCCGACCCATTCCCCGGGACCATGGGCGTAATTGCGCTTACAGACAACACAACACCTGCCGCAGTCCTGTACAACAGCAATGCAGACGGACGGAAACTGATGGGCAAGCCTATCGAGGATATCACAGAGGACAAGAACGGACTGATTTCCTTCAAAGCGCTCTATCCCACCCTTTCTGCCCCGGAGCCTACCTACACATCATCTAACAATGCCGGTTCGTTCACTCTGAACTGGCCTGCAGTGCCGTACGCCGACCGCTACGAGTTGCAGGTTACGGAATATGGTGGCAAGAAGACTCCTCAGGAGTCGATGATAATAGAGGAAAACTTTGACGGAACATACAAGTCAACAGCAGGCTTTACCGACATTGGTTCCAAGTTGTCTGACTATCTGAGCACAAAAGGCTTTTCCGGTTCTGCTCTTTTCCAGTCTCCATACAAGTTGCGCTTTGGTACAGGAACAACGAAGGGCACACTGAAATCCCCTACCATAGACACACTTTCCACAGCACGCTTCACCCTTGTGCTCAAGGTGAAACCTTATACAGAGGGGACAGCGGTAAAAGGTTCTCTGAATGTAGTGACGGAACTCTCCAGCAGCATGAATGTGCCGTTCGAGTTCTCGGAAGAAGGCTATCTTGTGTTGTACCCCACAGACAACATCGAAACGCTGTTCCTGTTCAATATCAAGCCCGACAGCCGCATGTACTTGAGTTACCTGGCTCTCTACGACGGCGAGTTTACGGCAGAGGAACTCGGACTTGATGCGTCTGCGAGAACAAGAGCAAGCATGCATCCCGTCACAACATACTACACCTCTGAACCTCAATACGTGTTCGAGGGAATGAACCCAACGTCAAGATACGAGATTATAGTACGTGCCATAGACGGTAACCGTTATTCCCCCTGGAGCAACGTCTGCTCTGTGGACTTTGGCTCAACGGGCATCACTGACATGCGTCAGGAGACAAGGGAACAGCATGTCTATTATGACCTTAATGGCCACCGTGTCCAGAACATGAACGCCAAGGGAATCTACATAATGAACGGCAAGAAGGTTCTGTACTAATATTGAGAAATAAACGCAGTACTACTTGCTTGAACAACTAAAGGCCTTTACTTGACAAAGTAGAGGCCTTTACTTTAGTAAGTAGAGGCCTTGCTATTTTTTAGGGAAACCCGTTTGCAACACCCTCTGAGTTCATTGTATCCTACATCCCGGCTTTATGTTTCCGTGGCGCGGACAACGGGCGCAAAGCCTTACGGTTAGTTTGCCGTCGTTGCCTTGTGTAAAAAAATCCACATCCGAGAAGACAGGAACCTGTCCTTATGACAACAAGGTGCAGAGGACAAGAAAAAAGCAAGCGGTCTCCAGTACCGATTTTTGTACCGCAATATCGGTACTGGAGTACCACCATGTCGGTACTGGAGTACTGCCGTGTCGGTACTGGAGTACTGCCGTGTCGGTACTGGCTAATGTTTTGGACAGGAGAATAAGGGGGTACGGATGGCCCTGTCTACTTCCCGGCATAAAACCTACGGTTCAGCTTGCCGTTGGGGGTGCGCTCTATGCGCTCCACCTGCTGATAGAATAGAGGTACCTGATATGGTTGCAGGCAGGATTTGAGGAACAGGGCCAAGGGTTTGGGGGAATATTCCGCGCCCTCTGCTGGGACGACCAGGAGTTTCAGTGCCCTGCCTGTGATGGGATGCTCCACAGGGACGCATATACAATCGGCAACAGACGGGAAGGTAAGGGCCGCATTCTCCACGTCAGTAGGGGCAACCTTATAACCACCCACGTTGATGACATCGTCCCTCCTGCCCAGGATGTGCAGACGGCCGTGCTCGTCTATGCGGCCATTGTCGGCCGTGTAAAAGGTGCCTTCGCGCAGAACACGGCATGTAGAGGCCTCATCGCCCCTGTAACCGCTCATCAGCATCGGGCCCTGACAGGCTATCTGCCCCTCAGGAGTGATGAAGACACGGGAATGGTGCATGGGACGGCCCACACAACCTGGGATGCACTCCCCGTCGTTGAAATTGTAGGTGCACAGGATACCCGTTTCGGTGGATGCGTATGTATTGTAGAGGCGCGTATTGGGCAGTATGGTGCACAACTGCTGCATGTCGGCCTGCGATATGGCGGCGGCACCGGTTTCCAGGAACTCTATCCTGTCGGCATACCGTGCAAGGCGTCCGGCATTGAAGCGCAACAACATGCGTATGGCGGCAGGAACGAGGAACGTGGCCAGATGCGAGGAGGGATAGTCAAAGGCCGAGAGGAAGGCATCCATATCCTTCAACCCGTCAAGGACTATGAGCGTGCCGCCGCACATGAGCACGGGGAATATCTTGGACCAGCAGCCCAGGTGGTCCAAGGCTCCGGCCAGGACGAACACCGTGTCGCTGGAGAAACCCTGTGCCCTTATCAGGTTCTCGCTATTGGCTATCACCGCCTGCTGGCTGACAAGGACATCCTTGGCTTGCCCCGTGGTGCCCGTGGTGTGCAGGCAGAAGGTCTTGTCCCACCCCTCTCCAAGCAGGGGGATGGGAAGCGGACGGCACTCCTTCATCATGGGATAGAGACGGGAATAGGTTATCTCCTGTCCCTGGTGGATGATTGCCGGCTTGTCGGGAAACTTCTGCGCCGAGGCAAAGACATGGTCCAATATGGTCATCCCTTCTCCTCCAACTTCTTCTGCACCATCTGTGCCAGGCTCTCCAGATTCTTGAAGTTACGGGGAGTGGCATCCTTGTGCTCCAACGGTATGTCGTAGTGTTCTGACAGTATCATCATGATGGAGGTTATACCGAGAGAGTCAAGGTCGGTGAAGAGGAAGTCGGAGTCGAGGTCCACCAGAGGCAGTGCATCCTCGATAAGATTGCGTATTTCTTCTTTCATATCATTGTTTGTTTTTGTTTACTATAACATCCGCCACGCGGAAAAGCAGTGGAGGCAGGAGCCATGCCATCAGCACCACGGAGGCCATGCCTATGAGGGTCACTTCGGCCAGCGAGTGCAGGGCAGGATGCTTGGCGAAGATCAGTGTGCCTATGCCGGCAAACATAATCAGTGCGGACAGGATGATGCCGCGCTTGTACGAATAGAGCATGGGGCGGCCATGACGGCGCTCCCACAGGCATCCCTCCACCATGAATATGGTGTAGTCATCGCCCTGGCCGAAGATGAAGGTGGCCAGGATTATGTTGATGAGGTTGAACTCTATGCCGAACATGCCCATGATGCCCAATATCCATATCCAACTGACCGCCATGGGCAGGAAGCACACAATGGCTATGCGGAGGCTACGGAACGAGAGCCAAAGGAACAGGAAGACGATGGCGGAGCATATCCACCCGATGTAGTTGAAGTTGTCCGAAAGGCTGTCGGCCAAGGCCTTGTTCATGCTTGTAGAGTCGAAACAGGAGGGCAGAGCGCTACGGACATCCTCCACGTGTTCCTCCTTCACCTCCATGTGGCGGACCACGGTGTACCTGCCGTGCAGGGAGTCAATGCTGAAGTTGTGGCGGAACAAGGACTCGTTTAAGGGTGCGAAATAACTGAAGTCCTGCACCTGTCTGTCCCGGCCGAGCATCTCGAAGAAAGGAGCGAACGTTTCGGGGAGGAAACCTGCCTCCTCCAAACGGCGGGGCAGTTCTTCATTAAAGGCATGGGAATGTCTGCGAACGAAAGAGACCCACGAAGCAATGCGCGCATCCTGGACACTGCCGGAAGGCACAAAACGGGCAAAAGCAGACGATGTGGCCAGAAAGTCACTGGTTTCCAGTGCATCAAGTATGTCACGATGGTTTAAGTCCTGTTCAAGGGCCTCGGCCATAGTATTGCAAGAGGTGGCAAGATACATTGTTCGCGTGTCGGCAACACCTTGCCCTGTGCCCTGCAACGTATCGCCATGGGAAGTGAGGCGCTTGAACAATGCCATGTCCCTCTTCTGTTCCCCAGTCATGTAGTTGAGATTGGCCACATTGGAGTCAAACCCTGCATATTGGCTAAACCAAGCGAAAAGAGGCGTAAGCAGCAGAACCGCCAGCACCAGGAAGCGGTTGCGTTCGGGGCGATAACGGGAAATCCTGTATAACAGGCCACTGTCCTGAGGCTCGTCCACCGAGGGCCGCACCCTGAGCAGATGTGGCAGGAACAGGAGGACGAAGACTATCGTGCCCACCAGCAACAGGGAGGCAAAGAGTCCCAAATCCTGCAAGGCAGTGCTCTGCAACGGCAGGAGGGCAAGGAAGGCACCCACCGTGGTAATGTTGCCAATGACCAGAGGGGATTGCAATTCCCGTAGGGCGGCACGTATGTCCTTCTGGTGTGCCGTGTGGGCGATGACGTGCAGAGGATAGTTCACCGCTATGCCCATGATTATGGAAGATATGCCTATGACTATGATGGACACGGAATCCCTGAACACCGACATGCATGCCAGGGCGAAGAGAGCGCCCCAGAGCACAGAGGCACCTACCAGCATAATGTTCCTGAACGACCGGAACGTGGCAATAAGCAGGGCGAGGACGAGAAACATGGACAGGGAAACAGCCAGGATGCTGTCCTGACGTATCCTGTCGGCATTGCCAACGGCTATCTGCGGTCCTCCGAGCATTCTGGCCTTCACCGCCGGGAAAGAGGCGTTCACCTCGTCCATGGCCTCCTGCAGCATGTCCAGGAGAAGGGCGTTATGTGCCGTTTCGCTATTGCCGAAGGGAGAGGGGACAAGCACCAGGCCATACTTCATGTCGGGTGTGAAGATATAACCGTCCTGCAGGGAGAAGTCCGATGTCTTGGCACTGCCCTGCATCTCGGCAAGCACAGGACTGAAGAGTCCCAACGGGTCGCGCACAAGATGGTCGGCAAGAAAACCTCCGCCGGGAAGCATGAGCATCTCCTGTACCTCCTGCAAGCGCGTGGGGATGAAGTCCGGCCGGGAAAGGCTACTGTCCATACGCACGTAGTCGGCCGTAGTGAGGAAGTACGGTATGTTGGCATACACATAGTCCACAAGCCTGTCCTGCTGCTCCATGTCTATGGTGGCAAGAATTCCCCTGCCCCACCCCATGGTGTCACGTTCCTGAACGGCCTGAACGAAAGCGTCCACGGCCAGCATGGTAGTATCCTCGCCCGAAGCATTCTCGAAGATGACCACCAGATTGCCGGCACCCGAAATGTCCTGATATATGTCCATGGCCTGCCGCTCTTCGGAATCCAGAGGCAGGAAATCGGTTATATCCTCCCTGTAGGACAGGGTGGAGGCTCCCAATACCATTATGATGGTGGAAACTACAAGCACTCCCCATCTGAGCATCCTGTGCCCATGCAAGAAATCATATATACGTAAAACCATCCTTTACCTTATAACCTTATCAAACCATTGCAGGAATTCTCTTCTCCACTGGCGGCACTCCTCCGTTCCCTTTACGTCGGATGCCCCGAAGCCGTGGCCTCCTGTCTGGTATTGCAGATAGACATGTTCTATACTCATGGCGGTCAGAGCAGAGTCCAACAGCTCCGAATTACGGCAATCAACAACAGGGTCGTCCACACAATTCACCAAGAACACAGGAGGGCAGTCCTGCGGAACGTGCTTTTCCAAGGAGAGAGAGTCCCTGAGCGCTCTGTCATACTTGCGGTATTCGCCAAGTATACCTCTGCGGGACCTCTTGTGCGTGCACTCGGCAGAAAAAGACACGACTGGATAAACAGGAACTACGAAGTCGGGTCTGCTACGGAACGAGTCATATACCTCGGCAACAGACATCACCAGATGTCCGCCGGCAGAAAACCCCATGGCACCTACTCTGGTTGTATCTATACGATATTCCATAGCGTGGTCCTTGACATAGAGAATTGCCTGTTGAAGGTCCTTCTGAGCATCCGGATACTGATGCCCCCTGTAAAACAGTCTCGTGCGGAAAGCAAAAGCAGGCCATTCTGCCGTGCGGTAATCCAGCACGAATGCAGATATGCCATTCTTTTGCAACCACTGCGCCACCAGAGTTCCCTCATTCTTGGTGTCATGCCAGAAATAACTTCCCCCGGGGCATACTATAACGGCCGGTGTCTCTGTCCCGCTAGCTATATACGGGGTGAGCGTTACTTTTTCACGAACATCCGTATCATGCCAGATGTTTATCGGAGGGAATTGCGGACATTTGGGTGCAGCAGATTCCGTGCCTTCCATAGCAAGACACGCAAATGTTCCCCTGACAAAAGCAAAAAGCAGGAGAAATAAAACAAGGCATCGCCCCAACACCATTTTACACTCACGAATAACCACAACTACCTCCATTGGTCCATCCTATTACACATACGTGAATATTCATTTATATAATATCTGCGGAACCATGATGTTATTTCCTTGGTCGTTCCTATTTTGTCATACTCTTCAAAAGAAACCCTCTTCCTGACGGACAGAAGCATATGTCCCTTCCGCAGATACTTACCTTTCTTAGGCAAGACATGCCCCATTCCGTACTCTATCATTGGCAATATATCCAAACGTAAGGTACGTGCTATATGAAACGCTCCCTTATAGAACCTGCCAATGGAACAATCCTTGGAACGTGTGCCCTCGGGATAGACCACGATGCTGTATCCACGTTTCACCAGAGACTGGAGTTTGGGCAATATGGCGTCTATACCCATAGAGACAGGATAGTATTCGGCATTCCGTATAACCATGCCGAAGAACGGACTGTTCCACACCCAATCGTTCGTCAGGATTACCAATTTGCTGGTTTGGGAGAGCATGACCATCAAATCGAGATGCGACTGATGATTGCATATTATTACAGCCGGACGGTTGAAGTCCTCGCCGTCGTTCTCGACAGTGTACCTGACTCCCGGGATACCATGTCGCAGGACAATAAGTTTCGCCACGGAATTCAGGAGGCTATGCAATATGGCCGAGGCCTTCTCACGGCGAGTCCCCGTTGCCCTCAAGACAAGAGCGGTTGGAAGCAACACGACAAAACAGAACATCAGATAGGCAATCAGCGAATACATTGTCCTCAGGAAGGCAAGCAATACCCTGAACATCTTCAGGGGAAGCGCATACACTATGGCCAAGACGCAAAGGATGGTGTTAAGTACGGATATCCTTGTAAAATCTGCCACCGGTCTGAAATGTGAAACACGTTCCTCACGTGGAGGATAGTATACACTGACCTCCTCTGATATTATGTCTACTCCATGCCAACTGGAAAACACGAGCAATTCCAGTTCCGCCTCATACCTGCTTGTAAGGAGGGACAATCCGTGAAGTTTCCTCAAAGGATACAGTCTGTAGCCAGTCTGTGTGTCCTTAAGCATCACACCCGTCTGCACACTGAACCAAAAATTGCTGAAGGAATTGGCAAACTTGCTCCCCAAGGACCTGTCTGCCTTGTCCAGACCTCTTCTCTGTCCCACTATGAGTTTGCCCGGATGCTTTATATTGGCCGAAAGCAGTACAGGTATGTCCTCGGGGAAGTGCTGTCCGTCGGCATCCAACGTGACGGCATAGGCAAAGCCCATGGATATGGCTTTGCGGAAACCGAGTTTCAATGCCTCCCCCTTACCGCCATTGCGTGCGTTCTCCACAAGCGTTATGCCATCCATGGAACGAAGCAGTTCTGCTGTTCCGTCTGTTGAACCGTCGCACACTACGATGACATCATCGCACTGCAACCTGGTCCTGCTGACCACATCACAGATAGTGGAGGCATTGTTGTACGTAGGGATAACCACGCAAATGCCACGCTCACGCATAATCCTGCGCTGATGCCCGATATTATTATTCAGTTCTGTCTGCATTTCAGTTTCATTCGCGCACATACATCCTTATCTGCCAGTATCGTGCAACTGGCATGCCATCCTGCGCCCTGCTTTTCGTATCTTATTTCAAATGTCAATTGGTGTAACGCATCCGGGCACACGGGCTTCAGGAACTTAGTAGCGGAAAGACTCTGCATGACCACCTCCCTGCCCAGATGGCAAGACAACAATTCCACGGCCATCTGCACAAGGCACACTCCAGGCGTGATGGGACTGCCAGGAAAGTGTGCAGCATATATTCCGTGCTCCCCGTCCAGAAGCACGTCATATACAGCCGTACCTTCCTCCGGCAGGGTTATGGGTTCCTGTGCTTCAGGCAATATTCTGTATAGACTATCGAGCAGTATCATCTTCGTTTATAGGGGTGAATGCATATCTTATTCCTCGCCGGTCATTAGTGTACGTGGCGCTACCGTCTCTCATTGCATGGACAAGCCGGCGTAGGTCGCGACGCAATGTCCTGCGTATGTACCACTTGTCCATCTTGCCGAACACGGAGTGCAGGCGCACCTTGTCGTCCCCGAATGTGTAGGAGAATGACATCAGCCCCACACCGAACTCGTTTACAACACTGCCGTGAAGGCCCGTGGAATCACGAAGCATCATGCAAACACCCGTCATGCCGCCCTTCTCCATCTCTATGCGCACATTGTACAGGCGTTCCTGCCCGTCGGCGGAAGGCAACAGTCCCTGCCCTGCCGCCACGAGGGGCAGAAGCACCGGCATGAGAACCAGCAGCACAACTCTAATCCACTTGGAATACCTTGGCATCAATATCCTTGTCCTTTACAATATTCTTCAGTTCTATCACCGTACGGTCACCGTTCTTCTCCGTCATCTCCACACGTTCCGTGTTGCCCGTCCCGGGATTGTACATCAGCAGTATGGTCGTGTACATACGGCGCAGGTCCTTTTTTCTGGGCAGAAGGGTCACGGTCCAATACTGCCCGTCGTCCTTGACACTCGCTTCAAAAGCCCCGGCATCCGTCAGGGCCGTTCCCGTCATGGTACCTATCATCACCGAGGTTATCTCCTTCATCATCTTGTTGCGTGCCACATCCACAACATCCTTGCCTCCATCCTTGCACAGGACCACCTTGGTGCCGTTAAGCAGGAAGGTGTACGCGTATGGCGACGTGTACTCCCACCTAAGGCGGTCCGGCCGGCTGTACTTCATGCTTCCCTTGGAGACCATGTCACGCCGCATCATGCGCATGTGCTTTGTCTGCACTATGTCGCACTGCAATGTGGATACCGCCTCTGCCGAACGGGCTATGGCCTTTATCATGTCCTGCTCGGACAACTGCCGGGCCATGGCCGTCAGGGAGAGCACCGACATACATATTATAACGTATAGCCTCTTCATCATCATTATTTGTTTTTGCTCCTGTCACCGGGCTATGCAATAGCATCCTGCCATTATCAGTCCCACACCTATCCACTTGCTCATCCCCACGGGTTCGTGGAAGATGAAGGCAGACGCCAGCATGCCGAACACATAACTGAGCGACACCATAGGGAAGGCCATGGAGAAGGGGAAGTTGCGCAGTATATGGAACCACAGCAGGCTGCCTGCCGCAAAGCACACTCCGCAAAGGGCGAATTGCCAGTTCAGCAGCACCGACTTCCAGAACTGCGCGTTCATGCCGAAGGGCAGCATCCTTTGCAGGGCAAACTTCAGGAACACCTGTCCTACGCTTACCAATGCGCTCTGGACAACGGCCATAATCAGGAGTTGTAGTGTACGGTTCATTCTGCTTTCAACAATATGCTGTGTGAATATATCTCAGGCATCGGGGGCAATCCCACCGATGCACGGTATCTGTTGACCAAATCCACACCCTCGTCATGGCACCCTACCAGCACGGTCCTTGCCTTGCCGGTGCGTATCAGGTCGCGGGCATCGCGCAAGGCCCATTCCATGGATCTGGCGCCCTGGGTGTAAGTGGTATTATAGCCATGGCATCCCAGGCGTATAGCCACACTGCTGCCTATGGTGTTGTGCGTGCTCTGCATGAACAGAGTGGGTCCCAGCAACTGCTCGCCTCCACGGCACATGTCGTCCAGGAACTTCATGCTGGTCTCCATCATTCCATAGGCCGTGGCCGTGATGATGGCATCCGGACATTCCGTGTTCCCTTCCTTCAACACCCTCATGGAGGTCAGCATGGCTGCCTTCAGCAGGCGTCCCATCCTTCGGGACTCCATAGGCGGGACGAACTCTCGCAACTGAGAAAGTTCCGCTACGTCGCTGACAATACTTTCTGCCACCACACGTACCCTCTGCTCGGGAACAGAGGTCACCTTCTTGGGTCCGGGTTCTGCCGACAACACCATTGCAGAGTCATTTCCTCCGAAGCCAAAGGAGTTGCAGAGCACATGCCTGAGTTCCATACTCCTGTTTTCGGAAAGGACGGGCACACAAGCCTCATCTCTGGTGTCCACCCCCATTGCGGCAGGAGCCAGCCCGTCCTTCATGGCCATAAGGCACAGAACTGCCTCTATGGCTCCAGATGCCGATGTGGTATGTCCCGTCAGGGACTTGGTTCCGGACACCAACGGCATGGCATCGGCAAACACGCCGTATATAGCCTGGCTCTCGCTCCTGTCGTTGTTGGGCGTCCCCGTAGCGTGTGCATTGACATAGGGTATGTCCGATGGCTTCAGGCCGGCCATGTCCAGTGCATCCTGCATACAAAGCCTTGCACCGAGTCCGTCATCGGAAGTTGCCGTCTGGTGATAGGCATCGCATCTGTTGCCCCACCCTGTCACATACGCATATCGGGCATTGTCCGAGGGTGTCATGACAAGGAAGGCCGCTCCCTCGCCCAGGTTCAAACCTGCACGAGTGGCATCGAACGGGCGGCAACGCTCATGATCCAGTATCATCAGAGTGTTGAAACCGTTCAGATGGAACTGCGACAGAGCCTCGCTTCCGCCAGCGATGACGTAATCCGCCTCTCCGTTCTCCAACATTCGTGCACCGAGGGAAATGGCATTGAGGGCAGACGAACAGGCTGTAGACACGGTGCATACCTGTGCCCCATCCAATCCCGCCAGTTCTGCCATCTGCTCGGAGCTGGCTCCGCAGTCGTGGGTCTTCATCAGGTGAAGGTTGCCGTCACCGGACATCAGTTCCTCATAGTGGCTCTCCGTAACGTCCATTCCGCCCACGGTGGTTCCGCAGACAAGGCACACCCTGCCAGCATCCTGCGGTACAGGCACAGAAGCATCTGCCAAGGCCTGGCGTATGGCCAGAGTGCCCAGAAGGACGGTGCGGCATACGACAGCATCCTGCGGTATCCCCAGCATGTCCTTCAACTGGTTGTCGGACAGTTTAACCTCTCCCACAGGCAGGTCCTTGTGGACCGACCTCAGATACTGCATGCTGCCTATACCTGACCTGCGCTCCACAAGCGAGCGGTGCACCTGTGCGGCATCGTTGCCTATGGCCGATACTATGCCTATGCCGTTTATGCCTATGTTCATGTATCTTTCCTACTTTGTCCTGTGTTCCGCTATGTATGCAGCCATGGTGGCAAGGTTTCTGAAGATAGGCTTTGCCTCGGAAGCCGTGGCAAGACGTATGCCATAATACTTCTCCATCAGCACTATCAGTTCCAGCGCATCGATGGAGTCCAGGCCAAGTCCTTCGCCAAAGAGGGGTGCCTCGGCATCGATATCCTCCGGAGTCAACTCCTCAAGGTTAAGTACATCGATAATTCTTTCCTTCAGTTCAAGTATCAATTCTTCCATTGTTATTATGATTGTGTTTATATATACTTATTTCCGCTTCAAACTCGTTCTCGTCCGGACAATCTATCCAACCAGCCACCATTCCGTCCGGACATGATGATTTCAACATGGCGGCATACACCATCTGCGACATCAGCGTGCTGTCCTTCTCCGGCAGGATTATCAAGGATGTGGCTCCCTTCATATCGTGCCGCATGGCCACCTCTCCCAGCATTACATTAGGAAGAGTGTACACGAACGTGGCCGGACCGGGAAAGAATTCCCCGGGGACGGATATTGTGCCCTGATGCTTTCTGTCGGACAATATCGACGACGAACGGTTGAACAGCATTGCATCGCATCCGCTTAGCGTTCCTTCCCCCATGGCTTTCCGAAGCAGTTCGAATGCCACAAAAGCCAGTCTTGAAAGTACATCCATGCGGTAGAAGCGCGGGTAATCCGATGAGGATGTACGGTACAGTTCGGTCAGCATATCCTTTCCGTTGCACGAAAGTGGTATTGAAGTCCCGTCTACCTCGGCCGTTTCCGAGGTTATCCTTACCGTATGCCTTGCCACGGGCATGTCTCCTACGGGATACGTCCCATTTCCATGCATAGCCACCGAGTCTGCCTCGCCCATAGTATATAGCAAGGCACCGTTACTTCCTCCGAAGCCCGACATTATCTTTATGAACGACTTTTTGTCCGTGGGTCTCAGGTCTGGACTTGCATTTATCCTGCCACTGACTCCACTTTCCGCATACCCCGCCACTCCGGGTATCCAGCCCTGGGCGACGGATTCCATGGTCAAGACGGTCTCCACCAGTCCTGCCGCGCCCATGGTGTGTCCGAAATAGCCTTTCAGGGCAGACAAGGGGACATCCGAAAGTCCAGCCCTTTCTATGGCCACGGACTCCATCTGGTCGTTGTACATGGTGGCGGTTCCGTGCGCTCCTATTGTGGCAAGGCTCTCCGCACTGATGCCGTCCGTCACATATTCCAGTGCCCTGAAGCATCCCTCTCCCTTCGGTGAGGGGTTTGTTATATGGAAGGCGTCATTGCGCACACATCCCCTTTTCAGGTGCCACATGCCCCCGTTGCCCGGTACACGGTCAGAGGCAAAGACCATCGTTGCGGCAGCCTCGCCAAGGTTCAGGCCCGTACGTTCCATGTCGAACGGACGGCAGGGGTCTTCGGACAGTGCCTTCAGGCAGTTGAAGCCCGAGACTATGAATGCTCCCTGACAATCGGCGCCCACAACCACGGCATAGTCGTATGCTCCGCTGTCCAGCAGGTCCAGTGCCTGTACCTGTGCGGCCACGCCGCTTATGCAGGCATTGCACACAACCAACGGCTTTGTTGTTATGCCAAGTGCCAAAGCAATCCTGGAAGCGGTGTTTCCGGGAAAAACGCCGTCGCCGACGGGTTCCTTGCCGTCCAGCAGTTCTATGTTCCCCTTCGTGGTGCTGAGTATAAGCAGGACTCTGGAGTCCGATACATCAATGTCAGTATGCGAAAGGGCGTCCCTAACGGAATGCAGCACCATGGACTCGAAACGTGTGAACGGTTCCCTGGCATCGGCACTTTCCTGCAAGAGCGCATGCTCCTGCTCTTGGGAAAACAGAGAGGCACACACGTCAAAGGGCAGGCCCCAAGGACGTTCATTACGCAGCAATGCGCTACGTCCGTCCCTCACAGCCAGGAGGTTCTCCTCCGTGGTCATGCCCAAAGGCGATGTTATGTTTGTTGACAATACCCTTATCATACCATCAGTTTTAACTCTGCCTCAGCCACCGTGCGGCCATCGCTTTCAATCCTGCCCGTACATGACATCATACCGAATGCCTCTGCCCCTACAAGCATCTCTGTCCTAAGCAGATCCCCAGCCTTCACCTCGGCAAACACGTCCATACTCTTGACCGCGGCTATCACACCGGGCTTTGCGCTACTGTACAGGAATCCCATACGCACGGCACACGCCTGGGCCATAACCTCCAGCAATGCCGTGGGGGCAAGGATACCCGACCTGCAGAAAGGATTGTCGGGACGGACAACGGTTTCTACCACCACCCTTCCTTCATCGCACTGCACCAGCACATCCACCATGCGGAACGACTCGCCATGCGGCATCAGTCTTCCGAGGTCCATGCCACGCAAATCCTGTTCTCCGGTCAAAGCATGCTCCATCATACCCAATACTCGAAATAGTTATACCACTGTGTAGGGTAACGGCGTACCGTCCTTTCCATATTATCTATATAGGCTTGGGACAGACTTTCAACCTGCTTCGCCCTCGGTGCTTCTGCATCATATTCCAAAGGGGTGATGAATACGGTATATTGTCTGGCAGCAGTCTTGATAACGTCCACGGCGATAACCGGTACCGACTTCATGACAGCAATGCTGAAAGGTCCCTGAGGCAACAACACATCGCCACCAAGCAAACGCTTTCTCAGGCTCTTGGTCGAACCGTTTATCCTGTCGGCAAGCACTCCAAGCATCTCTCCGTCGGACAGTATGCGGTTTATCTCAAAAAGATGGCTCATATCATCCATCACCGGAACCATGCCGATATTGTTGTCCTCAAACAGGCGTTGACGGTTCTCCATCACCGAAGCCTTTTCACCGCTGAACAGCAACACATTCATGCGCTTTCCCACTGACTTGAATGTATAGCCTGCCAACTCGTAATTGCCCACGTGAGAACTCATCATCATAAAGGAACCGGGAAGGGCAATCAATCGTTCCACATGCTCCATGCCCACCACCTTGACATCAAACTCCTTTCCTGCATACATGGCAAAGCGGTCAATCACCAACTGGGCAAACATACAATGGTTCACATATGTTTTCCACAGCGACTTGCACCTGCCGTACTTCATACGCTCACGCATGAACCTATATATATACGTACGACTAGGATTGACAAGCAGCACGACAGGCAATACGAAAACAAACGTGAAAGCATAAAGCACCCTCACATCAAGCACCCTGAGCAATCTGATGAGCCAAAGGTGCATCCAACCGTTGCCGTATGTCTTACCGCTCCACTGCCGTTTCATATCCTGCACACGAGTATGCTATGCCCCTGGCCGAGTCCGTCGTGTATCTCCTCAACATGCAGACCAGCCGTTTTTACCAATCTTATCATATCCTCGGAATGGTACATCTTGCTGTTGCCGTTGGCCAATGCCGTAAAATACAGACTGGTCATCGTCAGACAGAATGCCGCCGGTTCAAAGCGCTGTCTGTCCCAAAGGGTCTCCATTATATACAGACGGGTGTCCGAAGTCATAGCCGCCTTTGCCCTTGCCAGTATGCTCACAATCTGCTCCTCCGAGAAGCAGTCCAGGAACTGTGACATCCAAATGGCATCCAGACCTCCCTCGCGCCGTGGGAACACGGATGCCTCGTCCAGCAGGTTGATGCCATGTCCCTTTATGCGTTCCGAACCTTCACGACCGGCAACATTCTTCTTCATCATCTCTATCTGCTGGGGCAGGTCGAGTATGGTAACCTCAACCTCATCGTCGTAGCCGACACATTTCAGCGCCCACTTCCCGGTATTGCCACCGACATCATACAAGGAACGTGTGGCATGCTTGCGGAAGACTATTTCCAATGCCTCGGGGAAAGAGGAGTCGCTATAGAAATGGTCGAAGCCGAACCAACTCTTCTGCACCTGTTCGGGCAGAGAGGAAAGCCCCTCGTATATAGTTGGCCACGAGCCGAAATGTTCCAAACCGGCAGGACGGCCCTCCCTCAGGGATTCTTCAAGGCGGAACCAGCCCTCGTAGTTAACATCGTGATTGAAGTCCATATTAACCCTGGTGGCCTGGTCGGTAAGCAGGAACCAACCAGTCTTGGAAATGCGGTATCTGTCTGTCGTTGTATCGATATGTACTGTACCTATGCACAAGGAAGCCTCAAGGAGGCACTTGACGGCATACTTGGACAGGGATACCTTTTCCACCAACTCGTCCTCCGTCAAGCCGTCGTCACTGTCGCGCAAGGCATCCAGTATCCCGAACTTGACCATCAGCCGTGATGCCTGGAACACCACTGGTCCCCACGCTATGAACTCGGCAAGCCTTTGGGCATCGCGGGCAGAAAGGCTGTCCTTTGTATATCTATCCCTTAAAGACGGAAACAAATGCATTGTATATCCTATATTATATCCATGCGCAAAGATATGAAAAAAAAGGCTAAGACACAACAACGTTGCCCATAAATTGGGATTTCAGGCACAAGGACCAGTTGTCACGTCAAACGGTCAAACATGCTGATGAAGCATGAAAACAATTCGGCATGAGAGGAAGAGAGGAAGGAAAACGCCGGCAGGCATGCACTACTGTTTGTAAATATTATTTCACAGCCACCAACATCCGTGAAGAATACCTCCGGGAGCAAAACTCCATATCCTCGGGAGGACAGCCTCCTGTCGTCCCGACAACAAGGACGTGTCACCCGGGGTAACAAGGGCGAGTCACCCGGGACAACAAGGACGAGTCATCGGGGAGGACAAACATGGCTTGCCCGGGTAGTTACACGCGCAGCCACGCGCAGAGCACAAGTCGCTAATACGCAATACTTTACTCACACCTCAAGAAAATCACCGCCAAACATCTGCGCCTCTCTCCACATCTTTCAGGAGACCTCGCCCGGCGACATGCGGTCTTGTAAAAATTTTCTCACACCCTAAAACAACACCACATACAACAGAGCCTGGCTCTGGCAACACGTACACACACATCAGGGGCCGGAACATTCCGGCCCCTGATGTGTTATATTAAGGAGGACTTCCGTCCTATCTGTTCAGTTTCACCTCCCTGATGATGTTGCCGCCGCGGTAGAAGAGGAGGTCCTCAATCTCCACGTTGTTGACACGTTGCAGAAGGAACTGGTCCTTGTTCCAATGGAAGGGCTTGTAGTCGGCATTCTTCACCACCTTGTTGCCCTTGAAGAGGAGACCGTCCACACTCTTGGCATAGAGGATAGGAGCATCGAAGGTTTCAAATACGTTGTTCTCAATGCGTATGGCGGTCTTCTTGCCTCCGTGGAAGAGTTTCTTCTGCCCGTCCAGGTTGGGTATCTCGGGATAGATGGAGATGACGGCATTGGTGAACTGGAACTGGTTGGTGAGGGCATTGATGAAGCGGTTGTTGCGGATGGTGACATCGCGGCATGCGCCTGTCTCGAACCAACCGTTGCAGTCTCCGCAAAGCAGAATGGCGCAACCCGAGGTGTGGTCGAACAGGTTGTCCTCCACCAGAACACGGCGCGGCGTGCTGAAGAGAGTGCCACGGGCACGGTTGTTGCGTATGGTGTTGTGGGCAAAATAGACCTCGGGAGTCCATGTGAGGTTCTCTATGCCATAGCCTGCCTTCTCGGAGATTTCCTCAGGCAAGGGTTTCTTGAAGCGGATGCGGAAGGTCTTGGCTCCGTCCATGCCCTTGCCCATTTCCTTGGCAACGGCATCTATGGGAGTTATCTCCACCACCTCGTTCTCTCCGTCGAGGAGTTCCATGGTGGCAGAGCGCACGAACTGCACCTTATCGCCCTTGTAGCCCCAGTCAAAACCATAGGCCTGGGAGTGCATGTAGCGGCCCTCCAGGGTGTAGTCGTCAACACGCTTCACCACCTTCAGATAAGTGCCATGAACGTTGATGGCATCGTCCATCATACCCTCGTAGAGACCGTTCACGGAGGTTATCTTGCCCTTGCAGGCAGAGAAGTGGGTGGCATCGGCCTGAGTGGTGAAATAACGTGCGTCGCCGTCGCCCTTCAGGCATACGGAGAACCCGTCTAGGTCGAGATTCTCGCTCATCTGCGCAAGCAGACCCATACCCTCGGCATAGTGCATCTTGATGTTGTACAACCTGGTGTCCTTACAATGGGTAACGAACAGGCCGGGGGACGGACGTTCCCAACTTCTCAGCGCCAGCACGGTGCCGGGCTTCAGTCGGGAATCCTTCCAACCGGGAGCATTCAGCATGCCCTCCCCCACTTCCTTCACATTGGCAATGGGACAATACAGGTCGGAGGTGTTGTAGACGATGTGGCGTGTGTCGCCCTCAAAAGCAATGGCATACTGATGACGGAAACGCCATCCGTTGCCGTAGGTGATGAAGTTGCCATCCTTGTCCACCTCGTACTTGACCCACGGAGCCGGCTTGAAGGAAATGCCCTTCTCCGGGTCGTTCTCCACAACGGTTATCTGTGAAATCTGAGGGTTTTCAAAGTCAATGCTGAAATTCTTCAACATGCAATCCGTGGAACGTACCAGCGACATGGGCATCATGCGACCGTGGAAAACCAGTTCCGCACCCTGTCCGTCCAGGACGAAGTCGTGAAGGTCCTCCATGGGTATGCCTACGGGGCGAGGCTGTGGCTGGTCGTGATTGGATACGTAGTAATTGCGACTGGCGGCATCCTCGGGGTGGAAGTCGTAGCGCCCCTCGGAAAGGAGCAGGACGGCCTTGTCGCCCTTGCCTATCTCGGTGCGGATGGTCTCTATGGCCTTCTTCATGGCCGCCGACTGGCTCTTGCCGGTATTGGGGTGCAGGCCGAGGTCGGAACCTTTGTAGACCCTCTCGCGTGCCATGGCGGGCAGGACAGAGCAGAGAAGTGCCAGCAGGAATAGACTGATGGTTTTATTCATGTTCGTGTTTGTTTAATGATAGAGTACAGAGGACTGGGGATAAGAGTTTATGGCGGTGGATATAATATCTGTCATACCCCCTCCCCTTTCGGGACTCCCCCTGTCTCAGGGGGAGAAAGTGGGTGATTGCGTTCGCCGTTCACTTTGTTCCTTTGAAACAGGGGGCGAAGATGGCTTTTAGAATTTTTCAGAATAATCGGAGTAATCAGAGTAATCGGAATACTCGCAGTTTTCCGTTTTCACCTTTCCGTTTTCACCTTTCCGTTTTCCGTTCCCCTTACTTTCCGTACGCCTTGATTACCAGTTCGCCGAAGAGGCCGTTGGTCCATGCGAACCATGAACGGGTGAAGTCGGCGGGATTGTTGGGATTGAAACTCTCGTGCATGAAGCCTGTACCGGCATCGGTCTTGACAAGCAAGTCCACGCATTCTCTCTGTTCGTTCACATCATTACTGGTAAGACCCTTCATGATGATGCTCATGGGCCATACCTTGTCCAGGCCTGTGTGGGGAGAGCCGATAGCGCCTATCTTGGTGCCTTCATAGGTACCGGTGAAGAAATAGGGGTTGTCCTCGCTCCATATCATGCGACGTGTGTTCTGGTAAACTTCATCGTTGACAGATACCAGTTCCGGGCAAAGATAGGGAAGTGCCAGCAGAGAAGGAGCATTGGCATCGTCCATGAGCAGATATGAACCAAAGCCGTCTACCTCGAAAGCATATACCCTGCCATACTTGGGGTGCACAACAGTGGCATTCTCCATCAAACCCTTGTGAATCTCGTGAGCAAGAGCCAGGCATTCCTTTGCCTTGCCTGCATCCTTATTGACCTTCTCCAGAATGACGGCAGCCTTGCGCAACACACTCTCCGCAAAGAAATTGGCAGGAATCAGATATGGGAATATCTGGCTGTCGTCAGAGGGACGGAAGGCACTGGCTATCATGCCGCATGCCTTGGCAGGATGTCCGTAGCCGTAGTTGCTGTATGTATCATGCAACACATGTGTCTTGCGCTGGAACTTGTAACTGGTCTTTGTGCCGTTCTTGCGCTGCTGCTCGCGGAAAAGAGCCAGTATCTTGTCCAGAGCATTCTGCCACAGTTCGCCGAAGATGCTGTCGTCTCCTGTCAGGAGCCAGTACTGGTAGGCCAGACGCAGGGGATAGCAGAGGGAGTCTATCTCGTACTTGCGCTCGTGCACACCCTTCTTCATAGTGGTGTAGTCGGTTGCCCATTCGCTCTCCTTCGTGGGATCGTTCAGGAAGGCATTGGCATAAGGATCCAGGCAGATGAACTCGAACTGCTGGAGGATGACGCCACGGATCAGTTTGGCCAATTCGGGGTCGTCCTGGATGTAGTTGATGTAGGTCCACACCTGTGCACCAGAGTCGCGGAGCCACATGGCATCGATATCGCCGGTAATGACGAAGGTGCGGTCACCGTCGGGGAATACAGTGGTGTCCAAGGTGTTGGGGAAACTGTTCTGGAACATCTGCCAGAGTTTGGGAGACACCTCCACCAATTTTGAGTGCATATCCTTGATTTGCTTCTCCACAGCCTTGCTGGTGAAGCAACGCTTCTTTACGGGGGGACGGTGATAGAATGTGTCGGGGACCTGGATGGACACGGGCATCTGCACAGGTATCTCTGATGCCATCGCACCCGTAGCAAGGGCGCAGGCCAGCATGAATGCTTTTACTCTCATAACGATATTACTTAGGTTGTTAGGTTGTTTGTTAAGAATGACAAGTCAAACGGTTCTTCCACCTGTAGGGACGTTGCTCCAGAGTCCGCCTTGTGCTATTCTGCTTTCATCCGGACACGGCATGCCGTGTCCCTACGAGTGGCAGTTTTCCGTTTTCACTTTTTAAGTTCTGCTTCCAGAACGCCACCGGCCATTATCTCGTCGTGAGTGATGTATGTACGGTCGAGACGCTTGCCGTTCAGTTTCCAGCGCTTTACGGCCGTGCCCTTGCCCTTGGTGCGGACGGTGAAGGTCTTGCCCTCAGCCACATCAAAGGATGCCTCGCGTGCCAAAGGTGCAGACAACTGGTAGATACCTCCACAGGGTTCCACCTGATACAGGCCCATTGCGGCCATCACGTACCATGCCGACATCTGGCCCACGTCCTCGTTGCCGCAGACGCCGTCGGGCTTGTCGGTGTACATGGTCTTGAATACCTCGTGGATGCGTCGGCTGGCCTTGTCGGGCTGGCCGAGATAGTTATATATATATATTGTATGGTGCGAAGGCTCGTTGCCATGGGCATACTGGCCAATGAGACCGGAAATGTCGGGGTTGGCATCGGCATTAAGTTTGCTGTCGGCAAGGAAGAGGCTGTCCAGACGGGCCTCGGCCTTCTTTTTGCCACCCAGCATATCTATAAGTCCGTTCACATCATGAGGCACAAGCCACAGGTACTGCCAGGGGGTTCCCTCGGTATAGTCCTTGGTGTGGTGTGAGGGGTTGAAGCCCTCCGTGGTGCGGAAGTTGCCGGCCTTGTCCTTGGCGCGGAAATATCCTACTCGCTCGTCGTATATCTTCTTGTAGCACATGCTCAGGTTGTGGAAGCGGACGCTGTCCTCCTTGTGTCCCAGACGGCCGGCCACCTGTGCCACGCTCCATGCGGCCAGATAGTACTCCATGTTCTTG
Source organism: Bacteroidaceae bacterium (assembly GCA_017466325.1). Taxonomy (GTDB): domain Bacteria; phylum Bacteroidota; class Bacteroidia; order Bacteroidales; family Bacteroidaceae; genus Physcousia. The sequence goes on from JAFTUK010000008.1 coordinate 30,423, forward strand.
GACACGGTCTCTATCTCGGGGCTGTCGAAAGTCAGGTAGCCATACTTCCACAGTTCGGTCTTTCCACGGTCGGGGATACCACGGTACTGGAACCTGCGGCGCTCGGGGGTGGTCTCAGGGTCGCCCATGCTCTGCTTCAGGTACTGGTAGGCCTTTTCATAGTCAAAGCCCTTCACACCCTTCAGAATCATGTCGGCCAGGACGGGCACGCCGGGTTCGCCCACCATGCAATAGGTGTCGGTGCTGTGCAGATGCCACATAGGCAGTTCGCCGTGCTCCTTGCAGATGGCCATCATGGTCTTGGCCCAGTCGGCGAGTTTGTCCTGCATCATCAGTGTGGCCAGGGGGTGCAGGGCACGGTAGGTGTCCCAAAGGCTCCATGTGGTGTAGTTCTGGAAATCGGGAGAGCGCTGGATCATGCCGTTGGCTCCCATATAGTCACCTGTAACGTCGTTCCACACCTGGGGTGCGAAAAGCACATGATAGAGAGAGGTGTAGAATATGGTGCTGTCGCGGGGAGAATCAAACTTGGCACGGATGCGACCCAGTTCCTTGTTCCAACGCTCCTTGGCCTCGGTACGCACGGTGGCAAAGTCCTTCTGGTGCTGCTCCATCTGCAGGTTGGCCATGGCACCCATCTCGCTAACAGGAGATATGGCAACATGAGCCTGAACCACATCACCGGGCTTAACATCGAAGATGGCCTGGGCATAGCGAGAATCTATGCTGTCGATGACAAACTCCTTGACGGGACGGTCGAACCTGATGGCATAGTAGACAATATGGTTGGTCCAGCCACGGCTGGCACGGTATCCGGCCAGAGTGAACATGTCATAGGGCCAGATACGTGTCTCTGTGGCACGGTCGCCTATACCGCCTTCCAGATCGAGGACGATGTTGGCATAACGGTTGCCCTTGGGGAAGGTGAACTTGTGTATGGCGGTTCGGTCGGTGGCGGTCATCTCTGCCTTGATGTGCGACTTATCCAACATCACGCTATAATATCCAGGTTCCACCACCTCGTGCTTGTGGCTGTAACGGGAAGCAATGGAGTTGATAAAGTCCTCACGGGAACCTGCAGTAGCGGCATAGCCATAAATGGGCATCAGGGTGATGTCGCCCAGATCGCTGCATCCCGTTCCGCTGAGGTGGGTGTGTGCAAAACCGATAATGCTGTCGCCGGTTTCATGGTAACCGCTACACCAGTCCCATCCGTGGTAAGGCTGCACAGGTCCCACATTGACCATACCCCAGGGTACGTTGGCTCCGACAAAGACATGACCGTGAGCACCACTGCCTATCATAGGGTCCACGTACTCCGTATATTGCGAAAACGCACGGGGTACGCACATGAAAACAAATGCCATAAAGGCAAGAAGATACTTTTTCATCGTATTACTATTTATTAACGTTAATTCTGACCTCAAAGATACAATTTATAAGGATAATATCCTCGTTATTCTGTGCATTTTTAATAACTTTGCGCACAAATTAGTGCACAAGACACAAAATCTCACTAAACTTAAACATAAACAACATGAAAAAAGTACTGCTGCTTTTCATGGCAGCCGCCCTCATGGGCATGCCCGTAGAGGCAAAGAAAAAGGACAAGAAGAAGAAGGGCAAGGCAAAGACCGAAGCGCCTGCACCTGCTCCCAAGAAAAAGGAGGCAAAGCCCAGCATCTCACGCAAGGGCATGCTGAACGTGGAAAAAGTAGGCACCGACTGGTTCCTGGAGGTTCCCGACAGCCTGCTGGGCAAGGACATCCTGGCCGTGACACGCTACACCTCCACTCCCTCCAGTTCCGGCCAGTTCGGCGGCGAGGAGTGCAACGAGCAGGTTGTGTTCTTCCAGATGAACCCCGACAGCACCCTGCTTCTGCGCTCTCGCATGACCATCAACCTGGCCGACAGCACCGAGGCAATCTCCAAGGCCATCAACGTGAGCAACGAGCACCCCATCATAGGCGCCTTCAAGTTGGAGAAGCACAAGGACGGCAAGTCACGCATCAAGGTGACACAGTTCCTCAACTCCGACAACCCTCTGGGCATGATGTCATACGTAAAGAAGTCCTTTACCCTGGGCATGCAGGACGCTGCACTGTCGTATGTGGAGGACATCAAGACCTTCCCCACCAACACAGAGTTCCGTCTGGTGAAGACCTACAACAGCACCGGCAGGTCACTGCCTGCATCGGCATATACCGGCAAGGTTACCTTCGGTTTGAACATCAGCATGGTACTTCTGCCCGAAGAACCCATGATGCCCCGTCTGTTTGACCAGCGTGTGGGCTATTTCACCCATGGTTTCAACAAGTTCAGCGACGAGCAGCAGCGTGTGGGCGAGCAGATTATGATCTCACGCTTCCGTCTGGAGCCCAAGAACGCCGAGGATGCCGAGAAGATGCGCCGTGGCGAACTCATCGAACCCAAGAAGCCCATCATCTACTACATCGACCCTGCTACTCCCAAGCAGTGGCGCAAGTACCTCATCATGGGTGTGAACGACTGGCAGGCCGCTTTCGAGAAGGCCGGTTGGAAGAACGCCATCCGCGGCGAGGAATGGCCCGAGAACGACACCACCATGAGCATGGAGGATGCACGTTTCTCCATGATCCGCTATCTGGCAAGCCCAATTGCCAATGCCTACGGTCCCCATATCTCCGACCCCCGCACGGGCGAAATCATGGAGGCTCACGTATGCTGGTATCACAACGTGATGTCATTGGTTCACGACTGGTACATGGTACAGGCCAGCAGCATAGACGAGGCTGCACGCAAGATGCACTACAGCGAGGAACTGATGGGCGAACTGATACGCTTCGTTTCCAGCCACGAGGTTGGTCACTCACTGGGTCTGCGCCACAACTTCGGTTCTTCTGCCATGGTTCCCACCGACAGCCTGCGCAGCAAGGCGTGGGTGGAGAAGTACGGCCACACTCCCTCCATCATGGACTATGCACGCTTCAACTATGTGGCTCAGCCCGAGGACGGCATCAGCCAGAAGGGCATCTTCCCCCGCATAGGCGACTACGACATGTGGGCCATCGAATGGGGTTACCGTCCCATGCTTGATGCCAAGACTCCCATGGAGGACCACAAGGCTCTGGAAGCCATGACACAGAAGGCGCAGAAGAATCCCCGTCTGTGGTGGGGCGATGGCGAAGGCCTGCGTGGTGTTGACCCACGCCGCCAGACCGAGGACCTGGGTGACGATGCCGTGAAGTCAAGCACATACGGCGTGATGAACCTGAAGCGCGAAATGGCAGAACTGCCCAAGTGGACCTTCGACGAGAACGATATCCACGACGAGAACCTCTCCACCATGTACGGCCAGATGCGCGGCCAACTCCAGCGCTATGCAGGCCACGTGGCAGGTTACATCGGCGGTACATACCAGACCTACTACACCCGTGCCCAGGGCGGCACAACCTTCGAGCCCACACCTCTGAATAAGCAGAAGGAGGCTCTCCAGTGGCTGGACAAGAACGTGCTGAACGAGCCTGTTTGGATGCGCGAATACGACTATTGCAAGACCATGACACGCGACACACGCACACTCACCCAGCCCGTAGCAACCTATGCGGCATCACATCTCATAAACCGCATGAACTACCTGAACGACCTCTACCCTGCCGACAAGTACATTGCCGACATCGTACGTCTCTGCTTCTCCGAGGCTCAGAGCGGCAAGAGTGTAAGCAACTATCGCCAGACCTTGCAGAACGCACTCACCGTATTGCTCATCAACCGTTTCCAGGGTCTGAGCGAAGCTGTTGCCTCTGCACCACGCGCCAACACTCTCCTTGCCCTCAAGAGCATACAGAGCAAGATAAGGAATGCCGGTGCCGATGCCAAGAGCCGCGCACACTTCCAGAACCTCTCTGACCAGATAGAGCGTGCCCTGGTGGTGAAGTGAATACATGCACAAAATAACGTTTACAATAATCAGGCCCCGAATCCTATGACTCGGGGCCTTTTTCATTCTCTTTTCAGGTCCTCCCGAACGGGAGAATGTTATTACGAACGCCTTCTCAACCCACTGAGTTTTGCAAGATACTCGATGCCGGCTACTGCCCATATGGGGACACGGCGTACATTAGTGCGCAGGGCAGGAATATCCAGCAGGAAGAAGGTCATTGTGGCAAAGAGGGATATCCAGATGATGATGCCATAGGACTGCTTTATGGCAACGGCCATCATGGAGGGAAGGAAATCGTGCTCCATGAAGGCAGGGAAGTTAAACGTAGTCATGTCCAGTCCCGTAAGGGTGAGGTGCGAGCCGTAGCGTGCCATGTTGTCGCTGAGGAAGTGCGAGAAGATGCTGGTATAGAAACCATAGCCTGCCGCTCCAGCCAGATACATGTGGATGATGTTGAATACGAATAGTCCCATGAAGAACTCAAAGAGTTCGTGCACGGACTCGTGCAAGGCCCACATGAGACTGCTGGACAGAATGCAATAGGCACATCCGCGTAGGGCTATGGCCAGACGGAACTGCTCCAGATTGGTGTGCACGTCGAGGTTCACGTACATCAGTACGGCATACCCCAGGATGCAGGCAAAACCAATGCCCAGGAGTTTCCATATCTTCCACTTGAAGACCTTCAGCCAAAGCAGGGAAATGACTACACCCACATAGACTCCGGGCAGAGCCCACAGGTACTGTTCCTCCTTGGTGTGCTCCTCCAGATGGAAGACCTCCACGTAAAGTATCTCCTCCAGACAATGCTTGGCACCAAGCAGAAGTTCCGCCAGAGCCACCACGGCAAGGATGGCCACGACATTGCGGTAGGTGAAGATGCGCAGGGACAGAAGGGGTTGCTCCACGGTGCGCAGGCGGTGCAGGATGATGCCAAGGAGCAGCACGGACAGGCCTGCCATGATGCGTATCCCACGGTTGTCCATCCACATGAGGTAGTCGCCGTAGATGAGGATATAGGACACCATGAGCATGAGCACGCTGATGAGAAGTCCGCTCTGCAGGTCAAGACCCTTCAACGGCATGCGCTGTGGCATGGGACAGAAGGGGCGGCACAGAAGCAGTTGCGTCAGGACGATGAAGCACATGGTGCCTACGGTGAAGACGTGCATCATCTGCCACGTGAAGTGGTATCCGAACCATGCTGCCAGGAAACCGCTGCCCTCTATGGCCGTTAGCAGGACAATGTGAAGGACGGGGAAGAAGACGGCGAAGTCGCGCCTTGGTGTTATCCACAACTGTATGTTGCTCATGCACTCGAATGTGCCCTGCAACTTTGCCATGCCGGAGATGAAGCACACTATCATGAGCAGGCCCATATTGGTGCAATACATGGTGATGATGTTGCACACGGCTATGGTTATGGCGGCACCTATGAGCAGTTGCTGGTTGGTGAAGCGGAACTTCATCCTGAACAGCAACGGGAAATAGATGGCCATGCCTGCCAGGCCGCAATAGAGAAGCATGAGCAGGTCCTCGATCATAAAGTTGGTGGTCCCTCTGATACAATCCAGTGCTCCCAGATAGATACCGCCGGAGAACTGTACGCAAAAGACCGTGAGCACATATATCCACGGCCGGATGGCCTTGGGCACCCAACCGCGGAACATGGGCATGGAGAATGACATTGGCGCCTCCATCAGTACAGCACCTTGCATTCCACATTATATCCTGCACGCAGGCGTGCCAGGTCCTCGGGACTGTTTCCCTCCAAGGAAATACGCACCGTTATGCGTTGCTCCACCTTCACGAAGTTGCCCGTTGCATTGTCTATGGGCAGGAGTGAGAAAGAACTGCCCGTAGCATCGGAGATACGCTCCACGGTGCCCTCATACACCACACCCGGTACGGCATCGGCCTGCATCTGTACCTTGGCGCCCACCTGTATGTTGGGCAACTGGCTCTCCTTGTAGTTGGCCTCCACCCACATGTCGGTATCGTCCACTATGTTCACCAGCGTCTGGCCGGGGTTCACCAACTGCCCCTCCTGTATGTCCTTGGTGCCGAGCACGCCGTCCGTGGTGGCAATGATGTAGCAATAGGACAGGTTCAGGCGTGCCAAAGCCACGGCGGCCTCGGCCAGGCGCAGTGTTGCCTGTGCGGCGGAAAGGTGGTATCCCTGCTCGGTCTTCACCATCGACTGGGTGGCATGTGAGCGCTGTACCTGCTGGTATCGTGCCTTGGCAGAGAGGTATGCCGTGCGCATGTTGTCGTACTGTTGTTGGGTGACGGCTTTCTGTGCCAGGAGTTTATCGAAGCGGCAGTATTCGCGCTCGGCATTCTCCATGTTCACGCGGGCCTCCTCAATACCGGCCTCGGTAACGTGCATGTTGCTCTGCGTGGTCTGTATGCTTGTACCTGTGGCCTTCAGCCCCTCCTGGGCACGTGCCAGGTCAGCCTCGGCCTGAGCCAGGCGCAGGCGGAACTCGGTATCCTCGATGATGACCAGCGTATCTCCCTTCCTTACGGGCTGGAACTCCTGAAAGCGCACCTCGCGGATGAAGCCCTGCACACGGGTGTTCTGTGGCACTATGTGCTGACGCACACGCGCATTGTCGGTAAACTCCACATCTCCGAAGTGCACGAACTGGCAAACCACGAAGACGGCACCTGCCACAAGCAGCAGGACAATGAAGATGTTATAAACTATTCGGCTGATATTGTTCTTTTCCATTATTTCCATCATTATATTTTTAAATTGACTGTTTTTTGTATTTAGTTGGAGCACAGGAAATCACAGATGGGACATATTTACACAGTCCCAATCAAGCGTCTACCGATTTCCGTTTTCCGTTCTCCGATTTCCGTTTTCAAAGTCCTCCCACGGTATATTTCAGTTTGTAGTAGTTGTAGAGCAGGGAGATGTAGGCATCCACCAGTGCCATTTCTGCCGCCAGTTTCATATTGGAAGCATCCAGCATGTCGGTGAGCAGAGCCAGGTCGTTCTCATAGCGGTTGTTCACCACATCGTAGTTCTGAACTGCCAGATCCACCTGTTTGCGCTGGGTCTTCACGTCGGTAAAGGAGGTAAGGAAGTTGACATACTCAGCCTGCACACGGGAGTCCATGTGCTCGCGTGCCATGGCCAGACGCTCGACCGACTGGCGGTGCTCCTTCTTGGCCTTGCGTATGGCGTTGCGGTTGTTCCAGAGACTGCTGAGTTCGTATTTCACTCCCAGGCCCACGAACCATGAGTTCACGTTGGCATCCACGGGAATCAGGTCGTTCACAAAAGGACCGCCCAGATTATCCTCTATGACCATAGCCACCGTGGGACGTGAGGCGGCTTTCACGCCGTTCACCTTCTCCTCTGCCATGGACACGGCAAGGCCTGCCTGTCGCAACTCGGGATTATTGCTCTGAGCCAGGGTCTGCCAAGCATCCTCCGCCTCATGTGCCTTCAGTGCAAGGCCGGTGGAGACAAGATATGCCGAGTCAGGCAACACCACCATACCTTCGGGCAGATGCAGGGTGGTGACCAACTGATGGTTGATGATGGACCTGGCATCCTGCAAACGGGTGCGTGTCAACTGGAGGCTCTGCAACTGCAACTCATATCGGGTAAGGTCGTTCTGCAACACAGTGCCCTGCTCCATCCTGGCCTTCATGTTCCCTATCACCTGCCTGGTAAGGGCAATGTTCTTGTCCACCACCTTCAACTGGTTGCCCAGGCGGAACAGGTCCAGATAGAAGCCCGTCAGGAGGAATCGCACCTGCTGGCGGTCCTTCTCCACATCCAGCACAGCCATCTCCTTGCCCAGGCCTGCCATGCGTATGCCCGAGGATATGGCACCTCCGGAGTATATCACCTGAGTGACCTGGGCCGTGAAATAGTTGCCCCAGTGCGGAGTGTCCTGCTTGCCGTTCGTCACCTTCTGTGGTCCCAGGCCTGCCAGGATAACGTCCGTGGTTCCCGAGGTGGAGAACCCACGGCTCATCAGCGTGGCATTGCCAATGTAACTGCCAGACAGGCTTAGGTTCACCTGTGGCAAACGGGCACTGCGGGCGGCTTTCTCGCCTTCAGTGGCGGCCTCCAGCCCAATGCTCCCTACTCGTATGGCACGGCTCTCGCGCTCGGCCAATTCATAGATTTCGTGCAGGCCCATCACCCTACCCTCTCCTATGGCAAGGGTATCTTGGGCGCGCATTCGAGAAGCAGACATCATTGCCGGTAGCAACAATGCCAGCCAAATGGTTTTCTTCATACCTTATTATATTATATAGCGGTTAGCGGGGATTATTCTATGCAAAAGTATGAAAAAATACGGCGTACAGGTTCTCTGCACACCGCAACCTTTTAAGATTGTTTAACACTCCGACTTTACGTTTCCATGAAAATACGCTAACGTTCTCCTGTTATATGAGATGTGTTTCTTTTCTTCTCAACACATAAAATAAAGCTATGTTATGCTACACGGGAAGGGCAAAAACGAGGTCACATCTTGAACAATGGGAAAGAAACATTCCGTATATATACCCCAATGACAATTATTTTTCGTATGTTTGCACCCGAATTCATTAAAAGGAATCAACTATGGGATTTGGAAAATGGATTGGGGGCATTGTCGGCTTTATGGCGGCGGGTCCCTTAGGTGCCCTGGCAGGCTATGCCTTGGGCAAACTGTTTGAAGACAACGGCAACAACTATGACAACGGACAATCCACCTATGCCGACCCCGTTTATGGACAGAGGAACAGTTTCCTGTTCTCCCTACTGGTGATGGCATCGTACATCATCAAGGCCGACGGCAAGGTGATGCATAGCGAAATGGAATTTGTCCGCCAGTTCCTTCGCGTCAACTTCGGCGAAGCGGCCGTAAGCGAGGGCAACCAGATTCTGCTCAACCTCTTCGAGCAGAGGAAACAGATGGATGCCAAGAACCCGGCCGCCTTCAGGAATGCCATCCACGAGTGCGGTTTGCAGATAAGGCAGAACATGAGTTATGAGCAACGCCTGCAACTGCTCAGTTTCCTTGCCAAGATAGCGCAAAGCGACGGCAATGTATGCCAGGCGGAAATCGAGGCCTTGAAAGAAGTGTCCATAGCAATGGGGCTCTCTGCCGAGGAGGTGGAGTCAATGATGAACCTGGGTGGAAAGTCTCTGGAGCAGGCCTACAAAGTCCTTGAAGTAGACCCCTCTGCCTCGGACGATGATGTAAAGAAAGCCTACCGCAAATTGGCACTAAAGCACCATCCCGACAAGGTGGCAACCTTAGGCGAAGACGTTAAGAAAGCGGCAGAAGAAAAGTTCCGTCAAATCAACGATGCCAAGGAAATGATATTCAAGGCAAGGGGGATAAAGTAAAATCCCTCAAATCCATAAACATGGCAATGCCCCGGACCCTTACGAGAGTTCGGGGCATGTTGTATGCAGATACCTGTCAACAACCCAGTACTCCGTGCGGGTACTGCAGTACCCGTGCGAGAGTACTGTAGTACCCGCACGGGAGTACTGAGGTGGTTTCTGGGGAAGAATCCTTTGACTGTGTAGTCTAATGATTTTGGCAGACTACAATCAGTCGAAATAGTTTGTGAGTTCTTCGTAATTGTCAAAGGCAATCTTATCGTGGAATCCCACTTCTGCAAGAGCAGCAAGGACTGTTTCCTGCTCGGCAGGAGAAAGGGCAGTAAGTCCACGACGTCTGTCGAAATAACCGTTACGTCCAAAGCGGCCTATTAGCGTTGTCATGAATCTCTGATACTGTTCGGGCAACAAGCATTTCTGGACGTTGGTAAATCCACGGGCATACAACACCGGCTTGGCACTGCGGTAGAATTGGCAATCCTTGTCCTTGGAGCAAAGTTTGGGGTTAATCAATCGGATATAAGTCTGAGTCTCCATCAACTGAGGGTATGCCACAAAATGCAGGCAATCAGCAGACAACGGACAATCGGAGTATTGGCATGCGGCAAACTCTGCCGGCAAGGAAGAATATGTTTTCTTATGCATGGTATTATTGGACCTTTTTTATGCTATGTAACAGTGTGCCACCCTCCCCTACTTCATGAACACGAAGTACACCGCCATGATCATGCACACGAAGGCGGCAAGGTGGTTCCAGTGCAGGGATTCGCCTCGGAAGCAGGTTACGGTGTAGATGGTGAAGACCACGAGGGTGATTACCTCCTGGATAATCTTCAACTGAAACAAGGAGAAGGGACCTCCGTTGCCACGGAAACCATAGTGGTTGGCCGGAATCATGAAACAGTATTCCATCAGTGCCAGACCCCAGGATATGAGTATGATGACATACAGAGGTGTGTTGCCGTGCAGGATGTGCATATCCTGCAACTTCAGGTGTCCGTACCATGCAAGTGTCATGAATATGTTGGACACAATAAGGAGGAGAATGGGTAGAATGTAATTCATATAGGTTTAGAGTTTACTGAGTAGTGAGTAGTGGGCGATTTCGTTTTCCGTTTTCCGTTCGTCATAGAACACTGATGACACAGATGCGACGGATTTACACAGATTCAGTTCCGCTCACCTTTTACCTTTCCGTTTTCCGTTTTCACCTTTCCGTTCGTTTTACCTTGTCAGTGCAAACTTCATACTGAGACCGAAGTCCTGTGTTACGGTGGGATATGCCGATGACGAGAGCAGAGGAGCGGAGCGCTGGCGGTCGTAGAAGAGCGTCATGGTAACGTAGCGGCTCATGGTATAGTCTGCACGGAACGAGGCCTTCACCGCCTTGTTGCCGGAGGTTGCCTCGGACAGGCCTGTCTGAATGTCACGGCGGATGGCATCCTGATTGCGTATTGAGAAGTCGAAACGCAGGGACAAGGCATGTGCAAAGTTGCTCTTGCTGCTGCTCTTTATGTTCTCGCGTCCGTCGCTACGCGTTTCGCGGTTCTTCAGGGCACGGCTCTTTGAGGTGCTGCGCATGGCCTTCTTGCTGGCACGCTTGCTGCCGAATATGCTGCCCAGGCGGAAATCGTTTATCTTGTATCCCCATCCCAGAACGAAGTCGCGCGACCCCGTTTCCGTGAGTTGTGCACTGGTGATGGACAGGTTCATGACGCGGGTGGTACGGTACTCAGCCTTCAGGGTCATGTTGTTATGGAATGTGAAGTTCAGGCCGATAAGCGGAGCGAAACTCTCGTTTATGCTCACCATGCTGATGTCGTAGCAACTGCTGGGTTGGAATGCCCCGGTAGCTTGATTGGTAGTGAAACCCATATCCGTACCGTGCATGAACTCCATCCACGAAGCGTATGAGTTGTAGGAACCTACGGCATATACGCTCTTGTAGCCGTGTGTCACCGTCACGCTCTTGAAGTAGTCGCGTATGAAGGGCAGGTTGGAAAGTCCCTTGTAGGTCAGTGTCCAGTTGGGGAGCATCCTTGCCAGAGACGGGAAGATGTTCAGTTCGCGTGTGGTGCCTCCACCGGTGTATGCGGCAAGGAAGGCCGGTACCATCACGTCAGCACCATACATGTTCACAGGCGTAGTGTTGCCCTTTGCCGGGTCTCCGGCACTGCCCAGATAGGGACGGCCCGACGGGTCCTTGCCACCGATGTACTGAGCCTCCACACGTTGCTGGTATACCGGCAACATGGAACGGAACTTCTCGAACGTGGGGCTGTAGTAGCCGTTGGAGGCATTGCCTGTACCGGCAAAGGCAGAACCAAGTGAAACGATGGTCATGTTGAAGGAACCTGTCTGTGTGGTGGGTGAACCCTCATACATATATTGTATGCTCTTTGAGCGGTTCATGGTGCGGGACATGTTCAGATCTATCTTCAGGTCGGTGAAGGGTTCCAGCGTGGCCTTTATCTGCAGGTCCTCTGTGGTGGACGAGGTGGCAGGGGTGGACAGGCTGTCCGCACAGATGAGCCAGCCGCGGTCCTTGGCCGTCTCTATGTAGTTGTCGGACACGAAACCGAAACCGAAGCCTACACCAGGAGCGAAACCGTGAGCGGAAGTCATTCGCTGGCCCAACAGGTCGCCTACCTCAGGCATGAAACCAGACATGGACAGGTTGTAGGAGTTTCGGTACGACACGGACACATTCCTTACCATCATGGCAAAACGTGCTCCTGCCTGAGCCCACTTGTACCACTTCTCTTCGCTCAACTTAGGTTTGGCTATCACGTTGATACGAACCTTGGAGGTATCCATGGCCTGTGTCATCAGCACGATCTTGTTTTCGTCCAGTTTCTTGTACTTCACCTTGTAGTCGTGTCCCTTGCTGTCCTGGATGCGGACGATGAGACGCTTTGACTTCTGGTTGTGTGTTATGGTCATGGCACTGTCCGGGGCAAGCACTATTTCGCGTGCATAGCCCTGTGTGCGCTTCTTCCTGTCCTTCTGGGCCGATGTGCCCTTGGCATTGGATTGCGTACCCTTGGGCATGGTGCGTGCCAGTATGCTGTCCACGCTCTCACCGGTCCTCTTGGATTCCTCCTCGGCCTTCAGGCGTGCCTCTTCCATCTTGTCCTTTTCGCGCTGTTCCTTTTCCTTCTCACGCTTCTTCTCGTTGCGCTTCTTGTTGGCTTCGGACTTGGCATTGGAAGCAGAAAAGACACGGTTCACCTCCTTCAGGAAGGGAGACTTGTTGTATAGGGTCTCCAGTGCCAGTTTGCCATTTACGTTTATGCTGCGCTGTGTGTTGATGGTATGGCCCAGACTGGTTCCGTCCTCCAGTTCGGCACCACGTTTCCATGAATATTGCGAGTTGTAGGATGCATCGGCGGTTATCCAGTCAAATGCCGGCAACTTGTTGATGGGCAGTTTGTAGGACATCGTGGCACTCTGGCTGTAGTCCAGCGGACGGCCGAAGCCGGCAAGGCTGAGGTTCACACTGTCCTTCCATGCCTCGTACTCATCGGGATAGAGGTCCTTGTTGACCACCACATTGGGTTGTTCCACCTCGGCATGCGTGGCGCTCTGGAAGGAGAAGTGCAGAGCCTTGAAGATGTCCCAACGCAGTGAGAAGTTGCGGTTCCACAGATATGTGCTGCTCCATGTGACAGGCAGGGTCTGGGAATTGCCGATGTTCTCCAGGTCGCGCTCCTGCAGTTCATAGTAGGTACGTCCCAGGTCTGTGTTGAAGGTAACGCTCTGCGGAGCGAACGCTATGTTCTGGTCCTTTATTATCTGTGCCCACTTGTTCTTGGTACTCCACTTGCTGAAGGGTTCCCAGTTCTTCCAGTTCGGCGACCAGGCATAGGACATGGAGGCCTTCCATGATTTGTTGTACTCATAAACCGTGGTCTCTCCCTTGTCCTCGCTATCCGAACTGGAGTATGAGAAGGTGAAGTTGGCAGGGTCGTAGGGCATGGGATGCTTCTTGCTGGCGATGTTCACCTTGGCTCCGGTAATGGAGAAGTTGCGGTTCACGGACCTGGTGGATGTCAGGGAGACAATGGAGTCCTTCTCCTCCTGTGTCTGCGTGGCATCTAGGGCATCGGACAGGAGCATGTCCGTGTCGAGCGGGTTGTACTTGGGCTTGACAATGTGCTTGCTGTAACTGTAGTACACGGGGACAGTCACCTTGGCCTTTTCTGGCAGAAGGCGGCCCAGGTCGGCACTGGTGGTGAACTGATACTGGTAGTCATCCTTGTCGCTGCGCTCGGACACCGTCTGCTCAATGCCGCCGAAGCCTGCCGTCACCATCTTGCCGGTGGCAGAGAAGGAACCTATGTCGGACAACTGTATGTTCAGGTTGCCCTGTGCGGCCCAACCGCCTTCGTTGGTGAATTCCTGCAGGCGCAGTTCGTTGACCCACACCTCCACACTGCGGTTGGCATCGGCATGGTTGCGGATACCTATCATTATGGTCTTCACCTCGCCCAGTGAGGGATTGCCTATCACAGCAATGCGGTTGCTGGGCTTGTTGGGGTCGTAACCTGTATAGAGTTGGCTATAGGAAACTCCGTTCTTGTTGCGCAGGCGCTTCAGGTCCACAAGCATGTCCAGGTCGAAGTCGAACATGTTTGCTTCGGGCCATACTGCCACGCGGTCGTCATAGGAGTTGTTGTTGTACTTGCCGCTGCTCTTTATGGGAGTCAGTTCCAAGGGTATCTCGTACTCGTAGTAGTTGTTGCGGTAATCGGAACCCAGACGCAGAAACACGCTCACCTGACCGCTCTGCAACGGAGTGGCGTCGGGGTCTGTTGCCTCCAGTTGGTTGGCATGGGCAAAGAGTTGCAGGTGCCTGTACTTGCGCATGTCGTACTTCACGTTCTTGTACACGGCACGGGCATCGTTGGGACCGAGGTTCTTCACCGTCAGGGCCAAGGCCTGCTCGTTGCTCTCCATTAGCGTACCGCTGCTGGCATCCGTAACACGTGATATGCCGGGGGGGACGACATAGTTCACCGGCACACGGTCGTTGTTCTCCTCAATGTTCACCGCCGTTATGGTGAAGTCGGTGTTGGCACTGGTGGCCACATTGCCGGCATACAGGGTGTTCTCGTATGTACGCCAGTCGCCATGCACGAGGTCCAGAGTGCCGAAGCGCAGGATTACCTCGTCCGTGAAGTTGGTCATGAACATGCGCATGAAGCGGATGTTGGAGAAGTCGGATATGCCGCCTATGCTCTCGCGGTCGGAGTCGTGCAGGGGAATGCGGATAAGGTACCAGTCTATGTTTTCTATCTCGCCGTTGCGCAGGGTTACGGTAGAGGTGCGTGTGTCCGAAACATACTTGCCGCCGGGGCGCAGGTTTTCTGGAGTGATGGGCAGATGGTACTGCCAGTACTTCTCGCTTTCGCCCAGGGTATAGTCAGTGTTGATATCCTCAATGTCCGGAGTGTTCTTCCATGCCGTTTCGTAGCTTTCGGGCGAGTTCTCGCTGTCGGGCGAGTTGCCTTGGGGCATGTTGATGCGCTTGTATCGCTTCAGCACGGGCACCTTGTCGCGGTCGTAGTCCGAACCGCGGAAGTAGTGGTAGTTGTCGTTGGCAGGGTCGGCCAGCAGTTGCTGGCGCACGGTATCGGGCAGATGTGCCAATGAACCGCTGTTCAGTTCGTTCCAGAAGTCCATGTAGGCCCCGTAGGTCTGCTCCTGGGCGTCATTCAGACCGTTCAGGCCAAGGTCCTGCTTTTCGCGTGAGCCTCCCTCGTTGTTGAATGCGTAGGTTATGCTGTTGGTCTTGGGCACATAACCCCATGCAGTCTGCTCCACATAGTTCATGTTGCCGTCTATGGGCAGTCCGCTCTCGTATGCTTTTCTGCCGTCCTTCAGGATGTCCTCGCTTATTTCTCCAAGGTTGATATAAAGGTCGCCGCCCAATTTCTGCTTTGTGGTGCCGTCCCTCTTCTCGTAGAAGAAGGGGTCCATGAGCCAGAACTCTATGTACTCGACGTTCTGTGCCTCAAAGTCGGTGTTGTCCATCTTGCGCATCATGCCGCCCCAGCGCTTCTCGGGGTAGAGCAGGTTGCCACGGGCATCCACCTCGGTTGTGAGGTTGTAGGGTCCTCGCTCCTGCGGATAGAAGGCCATGTTCAGGACGTTCAGCGTAGAGTTGCTGTTGTAGGAGGTCTGCGACTTGTTGGGGTACAGTTCCAGTTCGTAGACGGCACGGACATAATGGTTGGACAACTGGTTCAGGTCGCTCTTGATGTGGCTTGGGGTCAGCGTAGAACTTCTGTTCGTGAAGATAGGGTCCACGCAATACCATGCAAGCAGGGCACGGTTGTAGCCGTAGGCCACGTCATTGGTCAGCCTGCTCTCGGCAAAGCGTCCGGCAAGGTTGCTGTTTCTTGAAGGGCTGGGCACGGAGGCTATCTGCCAGTAGGTTGGCTGGATAAGAGTGGTCTTGCGCTTTGTGTCCTCAAAGTCATCCAGATATGATGCACCTCCCTGTGCCGTACCGCTCTGTCTGGCTATCAGTTGGGCAACCTGTGCGTCAAAACTGATATTACTCGGCTGGGTGGCGTCGACGAACGGTATGGCATCGAGCCAGTTGGTGAGCCATTGCGCCTTGTGCTTCCATGAAACATGCATACCCCAAAGAATGTTGTTCAGGGCCTCGTTGCCCATGCTCACCTTGGTGGTCAGTGGCTGTTCGCTGAGGTATTGGAAGGTACCGCCGATGACGAGGTTCTTGTTCACCTGGTAGTCGGCGTTGAAGCCCACGAAGGTCTTGCGTTGCATGCCGTAAGTGTCGTTGCTCTCCACAGAGGCACTGATGGGAGTGCCGGCATCTATGATGCCCTGGTTTATGATGGTGACACGACCGTTATTGTAGTCAACGATGTAGTCAGTGTTCTCCACCAGTGTGACGCCACCTGCCGTGACCACAACCGAACCCGGTGCTATGTTGTATGCCCCGAGGTCTATCTCGTTGGCGGCCGAACCCTTGTATTGTCCGGTAAGCAAGAACTTGTTCTTCTCTGCCATCTGTTTGGCGGCAGTCTTGGTGGTGTCGTAGAGTTCCTGGAACACATACTTGTCTGCCATAGCCTTGCCTCCACGTGCCTCAATCCACTGGCGCAGATGCTGGCCGAAAGGTTCTGCCACGGGGAAGATGATGCGGCCCTTGTACACGGTGTATCCGTCTATGAAGTCAAACTGTCCGTTGGGGTGGGGCTTGTTGTTGGCATCCAGACGGTCCAGATTCATGGCACGGAGCAGGATGGTTCCCTTCAGGGTATCCTCGGGCAGGTAGTTGAGATACACGCCACTGGAGTCCGACTGATATTTGATGTCCAGGCGGAACTTCTCCTTCTGCAGAGTGTTGGCGCCAAGGGGATAGATATTGCGCATCATCAGTCTCCATGTGGGGAGCGACGGACTGGTGGTGCTACCCTTCAGCATCTTCAGCATCAGTGCCTGGTCGGTGCTTGTAAGGTCGCTGGAGAACTCACCCACCTGATAGGTCTGTGCACCGTAGGTGTATTCGTAGGCCACGGCCAGAATGTCGTCGGGCTGTAGAGTGGTGTTCAGGGTCAGCGTACCCAGTTCCGCATTCAGGTGGTACTCGCTGGGAGAGAGCAGTCGGGCAGACTGCAACTTGTCATAGTCGAAGGAACCCTGCAGGCCGTACTCGCCGTCCAGGATGTTCCCCACCTGGCTGATGTCGCGCACGCCGGGATTCTCTATCAGCGTGGTGTACTCGTTGTTGGCGCGGTTGTGTGGCACGGTCCCTCCCGTTCCCAGCCACGGACCACGGATGTTCTGCGGTTCGCCCAGATCGGTCAGGGCAATGATGTTGCGGGTGTTGGTGGTTGTTCCTGTCTTGTTGGTTATCCACACCTCTATGCGCTTGATGGTGACGCCGCTGGCTATGGTGGGCAGGGTGCGCATGTTCTTGTCGTAGGTGTCGCGGAAATGGTGTGCCAGATAGAAGTGGCGGTTCTCTTCGTAGTCCGTTACCTCTATCTCGTATGATGTGGTGTTGGAACCTCCACTGCCCGACACGCTCTTGCTGGCCGACTTCTTCTGACCGAAGACGGTCTGCAGTTTCAGTTTGCCGAACTGCACGTCGGTGCGCAGACCGAACAGGCTGCTCACACCTGGCACGAGGCTCATGTTGGAAGGCATGGAAATGTTACCAGCCTCCACCAGTTTTATTATCTCGTCCTCCTTGCCCTCGTACTTCAGTTTCAGGTTCTGCGCGTCGTAGTCAAAGGTGGCATCTGAATTGTAGTTCAGGTTCATGTTCACCTTGTCGCCCACCTTGGCATTGACGGTCATGTTTATCTTCATGTCGAAGTCCAGACCGAAGGAACTTCTGCGGCTGGCGGCAAGTGTGGGGTTGTCCGTAGACTTCATGTTGGCGCCTATCTTCAGTTCTGCCGAACCCTGGGTCTTGATGTGCACGCCGCCGGGACCGAATATCTTTTCTGCCGGACCCAGTGAGAAGCGCATGTCGGTGAAGTCGAACTTGCTGTTGCCCTTCGTCAGGAAGAGTTCCTGATTGCGCTGCCTGTAGTATTGCGCTATGCTCTGGCGCAGGCTCCAGTCCATGTACTCCTCGGTGGTCATCAGAACTGGAGGGGTGAGGTAACTGGTTGCGGTAAGCAGGTCCAGACCCTTGTCGTTGACGGGCAGGAAACTGCCCAACTTCACGTTAGTGGCGTTCTTGTCGTCACCCGATGCCGACTTGCTGGAGGTGGTCTGGGACGTGGACTTGCCCTTCTTGGTATCCTTGGACTTGCCGTCACTCTTCACGAGGGTCGTGCCCACCTGGTATGTCCCGTTCTTCTCGTCGTAGGTGACCTCGGTCTTCAGGTTGTCGGGGTCCTCAAGGTCGGCGGAACGGTGCTTTACGTCTTCGGTAGTTTCCGTGGAGGTTCGGCGGACAGAATATCGCGGCTTCTTTTTCTTTGTGGTATCGTTTTCCAGCTCGTCGGGGCGTTGTCTGGAGGTAGTCTCCTGTGCGTAGGCGCGCGTAATAAAAAAAGGTAGACATGAAGGCACAAAAATACCGGCGACAGGCAAGACAATACCCATCACCAGCATCAGCAGTATGATTCTGTTACGTTTCTTCACGCTATATTAAACGAGACCCGCCCTCTGTTTATTGTGCCTCAAAGCATTTTTAACGCCAATTTGATGACTTTCTCCACAGGGGCATCCGGTTCTTCGGACAATATCTTGTGAACAACCTTGTGCGTGGGCGCAGGACTGAAGCCGAGCATGGTGAGGGCTTGTGTCGCCTCGTCGGCAACCTCGTTGTTAAGTATTGTCGTGCCCTTTGCAATACTTTGTGAGCCTGCCTGCAATGTATCGTCTGCCAGGGCCATAATCTTGTCGCCAAGGTCCACGATGATGCGCTGGGCAGCCTTCGGTCCGATTCCCTTCACCTGGGTAAGCATCTTGGCATTGCCGCCGGAGATGATGCTGCACAGTTCCTTGGGCGTAAGCGCGGAAAGTATCATGCGGGCTGTGTTGGCACCTATACCGCTCACGGTGATAAGGAGCAGGAAAACCTCACGCTCCACCTTGGAGGAAAAACCCCACAACTGGTATGCGTCCTCGCGTATGGATTCGTATATCAAAAGTTTCACGTCCTCCTTGCCCTGGATGGAGGCATAGGTGTTCAGGGTGATATTCACTCCATAACCCACTCCCATGCAGTCCACCGTGGCCATCGTAGGCTCCAGTTCTGCCAGTTTTCCTCTAAGATACTCTATCATGGATGTCCGTTATTTTTGCGTGCAAAGATACAATAATTTGCCCGATTCTCTTGCGTCTTTCAGTCAAATATACTACTTTTGCACAGATTAACGTGTAAAGTGCAAAAACCTACAATATGAAACTGAACATTGTTGTGCTTGCCAAGCAAGTACCCGACACACGCAACGTGGGACCCGATGCCATGACTCCGGAAGGCACCGTCAACCGTAGCGCTCTGCCTGCAATTTTCAATCCCGAGGACCTGAATGCCTTGGAACAGGCACTGAGACTGAAAGACCAGAATCCAGGTACCACAGTTACCATCATAACCATGGGCCCAGGCCGTGCCGCCGAAGTAATCCGCGAGGCCATGTACCGTGGAGCCGACGGTGGCTATCTGCTTACCGACCGTGCCTTTGCCGGTGCCGACACACTGGCCACGAGTTATGCGCTGTCTACCGCCATCAAGCACGTGGCACCCGACGTGGACCTGATTATCGGTGGCCGTCAGGCCATCGACGGTGATACTGCCCAGGTGGGTCCGCAGGTTGCTGAGAAGTTGGGACTGAACCAGATAACCTACACCGAGGAGATTCTGTCCTGCCAGGACGGCGTCATCCGTGTGAAGCGCCACATAGACGGTGGTGTGGAAACGGTGGAGAGTGCCCTGCCCTGCGTTCTGACAGTGAATGGCAGCGCTGCACCTTGCCGTCCGCGCAATGTGAAACTGGTAATGAAGTACAAGCGTGCCCTGGCTCCCATGGAGTTGCCTCAGGGCAGCGGATACGGAGACCTGCCCTATGCCTCTGAATACGAGAAGAAGGACTACCTGAAGTTGGGCCAGTTGAACTGTGCCGACATAGATGCCGACCTCAACCAGTGCGGTCTGGCAGGCTCGCCTACTAAGGTGAAGGCCGTGGAGAATATCGTCTTCAAGGCCAAGGAGAACAAGATACTGACAGGAAGCGACGAGGACATCAATGCCCTTGTGCAGGAACTTCTTGCAAGTCACACCATAGGATAAGAGAAGGAGGGACAAAGGATATGAACAATGTATTCGTATATTGCGAGATAGAAGGCACACGTGTTGCCGAAGTGAGCCAGGAACTGCTTACCAAGGGCCGTAAACTGGCAAACACCCTGGGGGTACAACTGGAGGCTGTGGTTGCCGGAAGCGGCATAACAGGCAAGGTGGAGGAACAGATCCTGCCTTATGGAGTAGACCGTCTGCACATCTTTGATGCAGAGGGACTGAGCCCCTACACCAGCAAGCCTCATACGGCAGTGCTCGTCAACCTGTTCCGCCAGGAGCAGCCTCAGATTTGCCTGATGGGTGCCGATGTGGTGGGCCGCGACCTTGGCCCACGCGTGAGCAGTGCATTGCACAGCGGTCTTACCGCCGACTGCACCGCTCTGGAGATAGGTCCCCACGACGACAAGAAACTGGGCAAGCACTACGACAGCCTTCTCTACCAGATCCGCCCTGCCTTTGGCGGTAATATCGTGGCAACCATCGTCAACCCCGAGAACCGTCCGCAAATGGCAACGGTACGCTCCGGCGTGATGAAGGCAGAGATACTTGACCCGAATTACAAGGGCGAGGTCATCATCCAGGACGTTGCCAAGTTCGTTCCTGAAACGGAATATGTAACCAAGGTGCTGGACCGCCATGTCGAGGCTGCCAAGAACAACCTGAAGGGTGCTCCAATCATCGTTGCGGGTGGTTATGGCGTCGGTTCCAAGGAGGGCTTTGACCAACTCTATGAACTGGCCCGCGTACTGCATGCCGAGGTGGGCGCCAGCCGTGCCGCCGTGGATGCAGGCTTCTGCGACCACGACCTGCAGATAGGCCAGACAGGCGTTACCGTGCGCCCCAAGGTGTACATAGCATGCGGCATCAGCGGTGCCATACAGCATGTGGCAGGTATGAAGGAGAGCGGTATCATCATCAGTATCAACTCGGACGAGAACGCCCCCATCAACCAGATTGCCGACTATGTGATTAACGGCACCGTGGAAGAGGTCGTGCCCAAACTGATAAAGTACTACAAACAAAACAGCAAGTAACAATGGCAAACTATTATAGCGATATAAACGAAATCAAGTTCGAACTTGAGAACAGTCCGCTCATGCAACGCATAGTGGAACTGAAGGAACTGGACTATGCCGACAAGGACACGCACGACTATGCCCCGCAGGACTTTGCCGATGCCATGGATTCCTACGACCGTCTGCTGGACATCGTGGGCGACATCACGGGTAACGTGGTGGCGCCAAATGCCGAGGCTGTGGATGCCGAGGGCGCCCATCACGAGAACGGCCGTGTGCGCTATGCATCAAAGACATACGAGAACCTGCAGGCCATGAACCAGGCAGGACTGAACGGCATGACCATGCCCCGCCGCTATGGTGGCCTGAACCTGCCCGTTACTATCTATACCGCCGCCAACGAGATGGTGGCAACGGCAGATGCAGGTTTCCAGAACATCTGGTCCCTGCAGGACTGCATAGAGACCCTCTATTGCTTCGGCACGGAGGAGCAGCGCCAGAAATACATCCCCCGTGTGTGTGCCGGCGAGACCATGTCCATGGACCTTACCGAACCTGATGCCGGCAGCGACCTGCAGAGCGTAATGCTCAAGGCCACCTACGACGAGGAGAACGGTTGCTGGCGCTTGAACGGTTCAAAGCGTTTCATCACCAACGGCGACAGCGACATACACCTTGTCTTGGCACGAAGCGAGGCCGGCACACGCGACGGCCGCGGTCTGTCCATGTTCATCTACGACAAGCGTGACGGCGGTGTGGACGTGCGCCGCATAGAGAACAAGATGGGCATACACGGTTCTCCAACCTGCGAATTGGTCTACAAGAACGCCAAGTGCGAACTCTGCGGCGACCGCAAACTGGGTCTCATAAAATATGTCATGTCGCTGATGAACGGTGCGCGTCTGGGCATTGCTGCACAGAGCGTCGGCCTCAGTCAGGCTGCATACAATGAGGCCATTGCCTATGCACGTGACCGCCGTCAGTTCGGCAAGGCTATAATAGAGTTCCCTGCTGTGGCAGAGATGATTTCCAACATCAAGGCACGCTTGGATGCCGGTCGTGCGCTGCTCTACCAGACAGCACGGTACGTGGACATCTACAAGAACCTCGAGGATATTGCCCGCGAGCGCAAACTCACTCCCGAAGAGCGCCAGGAACTGAAGCAGTACTCCCGCTTGGCGGATGCCTTCACACCCCTTGCCAAGGGTATGAACTCAGAGTATGCCAACCAGAATGCCTATGACAGCATCCAGGTGCATGGCGGCAGCGGTTTCATGCTGGAGTATGCCTGCCAGCGCATCTACCGCGATGCACGTATTGCAAGCATCTACGAGGGTACTACCCAGTTGCAGACGGTGGCAGCCATACGCTACGTCACCAACGGCATGTATGCCACCGTAATCCAGGAAATGGAGCAACAGGCCATGATGGCAGGCCTGGAGGGGGACAGCACACTGCGCCGCCTGAAGGAAATGGCCAGCAAGTTCAATGCCTGCACAGCCGCCGTCAAGGACTCTGGCGACCAGGACTTCCACGACCTTTGCGCACGTCACCTTTATGACATGGCCGGCAACATCATCATGTGCCACCTGCTTATGCAGAACGCCCTGAAGGCTCCCGAACTCTTCGGCCGCAGTCTGCAGGTTTACGCAAACATGGCCGATGCCGAAGTGGAGAAGCACTTCACCTGGATCCGCAAGATGACTCCCGAAAAGGTTGACTTCTACCGTCAGGCATAAAAAGACCAAAGTCTCTAAGGACTTTAACGACCTTATAGACCTTAAGGTCGCACTATAAAAAAATGCACTGGTCATATTTGGCCGGTGCATTCTTCATTAAGCCCTATGGCTGGATTTCTATCCAATTGTAGTTCCTGCCCGTATTTATGGTTTCGCGACGGGCAGAATAGTAAAGTTCTGATGTAAACGTATCAATTCCTGCCGTATGGATAGCACTAACACCGCACTGCTCCAATATCCAACGGTTGGCATCCCACAAATCAATGTGCCATTTACCCAAAGACCCAGGCGGCATTCCAGAAGCAGGCGGCCAACGACGGGCTATCCTTTCCATCGGGAAACCTTCCGACCGGAAACGGTCATAAACCTCCTCCCCCACCTCAAAAGAAGCCAGAGATATACTGGGACCGATGATAGCAGAAAGATCACTGCCATCAGACCCCATAGCCAGGATAGTCTTTTCCACAATGTATTGGACCGTACCTTTCCATCCGGCATGGATTGCAGCAACAGAACGCAACTTTCTGTCGTAGAGCAAAACTGGGACACAGTCCGCCGTTTTAACTGCCAGACACAAACCGGGCACGTCTGTAAAAACAGCATCAGTGTCATCCGGACGGCCAAATGAGTTTACCTGCAAGACATTATCGGAGTGTGTCTGACGTGGCAAAGCGAGAGGTTTGCCACAACCGACAGCCCGCAATTCGTCAAGTCCCTCCCCCTTACCAGTGGAAACCGCGCGAAGCCAACCTGGAGTTTCGTATACAAGCATAGAAAACTGGAGAAATCAGAACAAGGACCTACGTTTCTTTTCCTTGCTCTCATCGGCCCTGAGTTCCTTCACCCCACCTGTACTCTGGAAGAAAGTAACCTGAGTATCAGACATCTTGTTGAAAAGTTCTCCCGACAGGAGTTCCACACGTCCAAACTGGGCCATAGGGATTTCCATACTGACATAAGTGTCCTCTACATCGTATATTTTCAATTCTGTGCGTACAGGCACATTGCAATAGACTCCGCTTTGGAACTTGGCCTTCTTGGCCTCTGCCTTCTCGTCCTGTACCACCTGGGGCAGCATCTCCATACACTTTATGCTGATATAGACAGGAGCACCTGCCATGTCGTCATGGTCCACCAAGCCCAATCTCTTGGAAAAACGGCACAGAAGCAATTTGTCCGTTTCCTTTGCAGGGATAATATCAAAGACATACACCACCTCGCTCACTTCCTTGGTTCCGGCAAAGACACTGGTCAGCACTTGCTGCTGATGCTCCAGTCCATCAAGCATAAGTTTTAGTTGTTGTCCGTCTTTGGGAGTATTATCGGCCTCTCCTCTCAACAGGGCATCACGGCTTTCTCTCACCGTATATATTTCCTGTGCTATCAGTTCTGCCGTCTTGGCCTGAGAACCGGCCTGCAGCATCTCACGAGTCAGATAGTTGTGCAATTCGCCTTTGGTCACAGTCGCCTGGGCTTTCTTTCCCCTTGGCAGAGGAGGCAGGACTTCCTCGCCGGCAGTTGTGTTTATAGCAAGCAGCAGGCCATCGGAACTCAGGCTTACCAAAGGTGCCACCGTCTGGCCCTTCAGTTTCAGGCTGTAAGCCTTGCTCTTGTCTGGAACTCCATAGGGCTGAAGCATAATGTCCTTGAGACGCCAGGTTACGGAAGTCTGCAATGGCACATCCTGCATACGCATATATTTGTAGGCATACATATTATATTCGCCGGGAATGACAACTTCCTTCTCTGCCGTCACCACAACACGAAGTGCCGTTTTGGGCAGGAAATAATTCACTCCCTCCACAGTACTTCCCGGCACAAACTCCTCTATCATGGTCTGGGCCATCGAATGGGAACAGAAGATTCCTGCCAAAAGCAAGGCAACAATCCGTAATTTCTGCAAATTTGACTCCTTCATCCGTAATATCATATCTGTTTTTGGTACGTTTCACTGACAAAGATACAAAAAAACTTAAAACAACGGCACCTCACTTACGTATCTTTAAACTATTTTTACTACCTTTGCCATAGAGATACATATTTATACATATCCAATGAGTACAATACGGGTTCTCGACAAGGATTTCAGCCCAACCATTCCGGCCGAGGAAATCATGAGGCAGGTACGCCGCGTGGCTGCCGAAATCAACCGCGACTATGAGGGTCAGTCTCCATTGTTCCTGGTCGTATTGAACGGTGCGTTTATCTTTGCTGCCGACCTGATGCGCGAGATTACGCTACAGGCAGAAGTCTCTTTCGTAAAACTGGCATCCTATGCCGGCACAGCCACCACAGGCACAGTACGCGAGGTAATCGGTTTGAACACCGACATCACCGGACGCCCAATCATCATTGTGGAAGACATTGTGGAAAGTGGCATCACCATGGCACACATGATCGACACCTTGAAGAAGCAGAACCCCAAAAGCATAGACATCTGCACCCTGTTGGTAAAACCACAGAAACTGGAGGTGAAACTGGACATCCGGTATACCGCCATGGAAATTCCCAACGATTTTATTCTGGGATACGGTCTGGACTACGACGGTCTTGGACGCGGACTTAAGGACATATACACGCTAATATCATAATGAGTAGATACAAACTTAATACATTATATATATTATGAAAAATATCATTATCTTCGGTGCCCCCGGGTCTGGCAAGGGCACATACAGCGACGAGATAGTAGCCAAGTACAACATGGGCCACATCAGCACTGGCGATGTGCTCCGCGAACAGATCAAGGCCGGCACAGAACTGGGCAAGACTGCCCAGGGCTATATCGACAACGGCCAACTGCTGCCCGACGAACTGATGATCGACATTCTGGCAAGTGCGTACGACAAGTTCCCTGCCGGCAAGGGTGTTATTTTCGACGGTTTCCCCCGCACCATACCACAGGCCGAGGCTCTGAAGAAAATGTTGGCCGAGCGAGGACACGACATGGGTATGATGATAGAACTCATTGTGGACGAGGACGTTCTCATGGCCAGACTGCTGAACCGTGCCAAGGAGCAGGGACGTGCCGACGACAACGAAGAGACCATCAAGAAGCGCTTTGCCGTCTACCACTCACAGACAGCTCCCCTGTCCGAATGGTTTGCCAACGAAGGCATCCGCAACACCTTCTCATGGTCCGAACTGGGCAGCAAGGAAGGCATGCTGGAAGCCATCTTCAAGACAATAGACGAACAGGCATAACCACCTCCTTAAAGTCCCTAAAGACCTTAAGGACTCTAAGGTCCCATTATCCCCCTAACCCCTGACAATGGAAAGCAACTTTGTAGACTACGTGAAAATAGTGTGCCGCTCGGGAAAAGGCGGACGAGGTTCCATGCACATGCATAGAGCCAAATATGCCCCCAACGGAGGTCCCGACGGAGGCAACGGAGGACGTGGCGGACACGTGATCCTGCGAGGCAACCACAACTACTGGACATTGTTGCACCTGAGGTACGACCGCCATATATTTGCCACACACGGAGAAAACGGAGGCAAGAACAAGTCCACCGGAGCAAACGGAGAGGACCGATACATCGACGTACCGTGCGGAACTGTGGTCTACAATGCCGAAACAGGTGAATACATCTGCGACGTCAAGGAAGACGGGCAGGAGGTGATACTGCTAAGGGGCGGACGCGGAGGTCTGGGCAACTGGAACTTCGCCACATCCACAAACCAGGCTCCGCGATATGCACAGCCCGGAGAACCCATGCAGGAAATGACCGTGATAATGGAATTGAAACTTCTGGCCGACGTGGGCCTTGTGGGTTTCCCGAATGCCGGAAAAAGCACACTCCTGTCCAGCCTGTCCAGCGCAAAACCCAAGATTGCCGACTACCCCTTCACCACCATGGAACCCTCACTGGGCATCGTATCCTACCGCAACGGCCAGTCCTTCGTGATGGCAGACATCCCCGGCATCATAGAGGGTGCCAGCGAAGGGCGTGGACTGGGACTGAGGTTCCTGCGGCACATCGAGCGCAACTCCCTGCTGCTGTTCATGGTACCCGGCGACACGGACGACATCAGAAAGGAATATGAGATACTGCTGAACGAAGTATCCACGTTCAACCCCGAACTGATGGACAAACAGCGTATCCTGGCAGTAACGAAAACCGACCTGCTGGACGACGAACTTCAACAGATGCTTTCAGAGGACCTCCCCACCGACTTGCCCGTAGTATTCATTTCTGCCGTCACGCAAAAAGGCATAATGGAACTGAAGGACCTCCTTTGGAAAGCCCTCAATGCCGAAAGCAACAAGATTGCCGCCATCACACACGAGGAAAGCATCGTACACCGCAACAAGGACATCTCACTGCTGCAACGCGAGATGGAAGTTGAAGGTGAGGACGATGACATAGAATTCCTGGACGAAGACGAATACGAAATCGAAGACTACGAGGAAGAGGATTGGGACTAACCCCGCCTCCACTCCAAGTTCCCTGCAACAAAGTTGCCTCCCTGCGAGGCAACTTTTTTTGCGTCCCGTTCCTCCCTAAAGTCCCCTAAGGTCCTTAAGGTCTCTCCCCCACTTCCCCCCTCCCCTGTCCTCGGTGGCGGTGAAAATCGCCGCCAGTGGCGGCAAAGTTTATCGCCAGTGGCGGTAAAGTTCACCGCCACTGGCGATGAAATCTGTTGCCTACGACGGCAAGGTACCCCCGCCCCTATCCGCAGGGATGATTCCCCTGTAAGAAAAAGAATGACCCCTTAGTGAAAAAGCACAACATTTCATGAGTTTTGCTTACTCCATGTGTCAATTCGGGATAATTGTCTGTCAATTTCACATAATGGGAGTCCATTTTTTCCACTAACGCAGGAATTATGCCCGATTTCCCTTGTGATTTTTAATTAATTTACCTAAATTTGCATCGCGTATAGTACTGTATAAACAGACAGCAACAAAAAATATACAATACAACACAAATAACAAAACAATGAAAAAGTTACTACTTTCACTTGTTGTGCTACTCGCTACTTTAGGAGCATGGGCACAAACACAAATTACTGATGCGGCAGCCTTAGCTAATGACAAGGCTTATTCAGTATTCACCGCACGTGGTGGTTGGGCCGTAGATGCGTATGGAACAAAATTCCAATCCACCAATGACCTTGGCATGGGATTGACAGCCAATTTTGGAAACATCCAACAGGCATTCAGTTTCAAGACCATTGACTCAAAAATTTACCTCTACAGCATTTATGCAGAGAAGTACGTTAACAATAATGCCACATTGTCCGAAACTCCCCTGCATGACATTACACTGCTACCCCAAGTCGGGGGATTTTTCGTAATTAAGTTTGATGACAGTCATTACATCAACCTTGGTGGTAGCAAACAGATGATTATTGACGGATGGTCTACTGCAGATGAAGGCAACAAGGTTACTATCACCGATATTACAGAAACTACAGAATATATTCAAGGACTGGTAGACACTGAAATACAAAAAGCCAGAGAAGGCCTTGATGCTGCGATTGTAAATGCTGAGAAGTTTCTCACTTACGACGAAACACCTATTACCTTGTCCGAATCCAATGTTTCTTGCAATGACCCAGAACCATTATCTAACGAAGGAATAATCGGAAATCTCTTTGATGGTGATCCTGCCACCTATTTCCATACACGTTGGAGCGGTAGTGATAAATCGGTACACTACCTGGAAATTGCTTTGGCAGAAGACATTGAGCAATTCAAATTCAACACCACAAATAGAAATGTAAGCGCAAACATCCCAGCCACTTACAGGATTGAAGGTAGCAACAATGGCACAGACTTCACAGAAATTGCAATTGTTAATAGCACAGCCAAAACTGCCGGTGCAGAATTCAACTCCAATGCAGTAGGCAAAGAGGGTACAGCATACCGCTACTTACGCTTCAATGTGATTGACTGCTACACCAGTTACAACATATTTTGGCACCTCGCTGAGTTTTCACTCAACAAAGCAGTTCTGCAGGACACATATTCCAACGAGCAATGGATGACTGCCATCAACGAGGCAAAGTCTGTCTATAATAATCCGGAAGCAACTGCAGAAAGTCTGAGAGCAGCCACACAAAAACTGGAAAATCCCGACTGGCTGACTCCAATGACCGTAAAGTATTCTTTCAAATATAACGGTGAGGAAAAGTATACACAAGAAATGGAGAATGTTTTGCCCGGCAGCAACTATCCCGATATTTCTGTCACCCTCCCATTCGGTGTATATGCCAGCAAGCCCGCAGGACATGTAACAGCAGACAACGTAGTAGACGGAGTCAAGACTGTAGAGATAGAACTGACAATAAATCTCCCCTTCGTTCCTGCAGCCGACTATGCATCTATTAGCAACTGGTACTACCTATCTATCTATGAAAAGCCTGTATATTACCAGGATGGACAAACTGCTATAGAACTGAGCGCTGGAGATATTCCTGTGGACAACAAGGATGCCTACACTTGGGCATTTGTAGGTGACATCTTCGATGGAAACTACATGCTGTACAATTTGGCAACCGGTTCTACCAAGATTCTCTCATCGACCACAAGCACAGATGATGGTAATACAGGTGCCAATACCCATCCACTCCTTACAGAAACACCCGTACCCGACGGAAACAACACATACTGGACTCCTACTAACAGCACCAATGCCACAAACGGGTTCTATCTGGCTCAGAAAGGTTTCCCCAATAACAGAATGAACGTACGCAATGACAAACTTGCATACTGGACTGGCGGTGCCGATGTCGGTTCTACATTTACCGTGAAGGAGCGTAACTTTGCAATTACTGCAGATTTGGAAGAACTGGTAGCAAAGGCTTCTGCCATTAACTATGGTACCACTGTAGGTTATTACACACAGGCAAGCGTAGAAGAACTGAAAGCCGCAATAGATGAGGCCAATGCTGCAATAGGTGGCGAACCCACCCAGGACGAAGTAAACGCTTTGGAGTTGAAGATTACAAACGCAGTGGCAGCCCTCAAGATTGTTCTCCCCGAAAAAGACAAGTTCTACAATATCGTTAGTGCAAACACCAGTTACGCTGCTGGCAAACAGATTTATGTAAGCGACGACGCTGGTCTGAAATTCGACACACCAACCGGAAAGAACATAGGTAACGTCTTCCAGTTCGTTCCCGTGGAAGATCAGGAAGATCAGTTCTATGTTTACAATGTAGAACGCGGCCTCTACATCTCTACAAACAAAGCACACGCTAACGGACAGCAAAAGGCTGAGTTTGCCATAACCAATCTTGCCAAACCCATTACAATAGCAAACATGGGTAGCGAAAACATCGTCAAGTTGACCCCCGTTGGTGGCGCCATGATACACGCACAGCAAGCAAACTCTGTAGTGGTTGCTTGGGACAATAATGACTACAAGAGTGCTTCTGCATGGAAAATTGTTGAAGTTGAAGACATGACTACACAGTTGCACACACTGAAAGTAGGTGAACTGGGTTACTCAACAATCTATCTGGCATACGATGCCGTGATTCCTGCATTTGAAGGCGATAACGGTGTTTACGTAGCCGAGCAGGTTAATGCAGAAGGCACAGCAATGAATTTGAAGAAGATTGAAGGCGTCCTTCCCGCAAACACCGGTGCTATCGTAAAGGCTCCTCAGGGAGAGTACGAATTCGCTTACTCAGAAGCCGCAGGCACCGAAACTTCAATGCTGAAGGGTTCTACCTATGACAAAAACATTGTTGCCACAGCAAACAAAAACCACTACATCCTTTCTCACGAAGAGGGTGAGGTTGCATTCTTCAAGACCACAACGTCAGTCCTTGAACTCGACGGAGAATATGTCAACATTTTCTTCAATCACGCATTCAAGGCCTACCTGCCCATCGAACAGGGTAGCGCAGCAAGATCACTCGTTTTCAACTTCGGTGGCGAAACCGGTATCCACGACATCGAGAGCGGTGATTTGAATGGAGGAAATGCAGAAATCTACGATCTGTCCGGACGCCGCGTCCAGAAGGCACAGAAGGGTCTGTACATCATCAACGGCAAGAAAGTTGTGCGTTAAGTGAGAGCAAAAGCAAGGTTCAATTCAATTTCGCCGAAGCGGTGAAGTAATTGAGATTGCAAAAGACAAAAAGTAACACAATATTATATTGAATAAAGATATGAAAAAAGCGTATATATCACCTATGCAGAAGACCGTGATGTTGGACACATCCTGCAACACCATGTTGCAAGTCAGCATGGGTCTGAAGGACAACGAAAAGAATCCTAACGACGAAGACGTACAGCTGGACCGCGAAAAGGAAATCCTGGATTTCAATGTCTGGGACATCTTCTGGGAATAATCAAGTTCACATAAGAACTCCAAGACCGCCACGGATAGTTTCCGTGGCGGTCTTTTTTTTATACATGGCACTATTGGTGCCCCCAATAAATATATTCTATTGCTATCCGCTCGTCCACTCACCGCTCATACAGGAAAGCGAAGTGGGCAGGAATGTCGCCCGTGCGCACCTTCCATAGGAGGAGGCCTTCGGGAGAGAAGCAGAACAGGGTGCCGGGATTGACGTGGGTGCGGGCATCGCCAATGAGTATCTCGCCCGTATGGGGATGGACGGCAATGCCGTAGGGTTCCATGATGGAGGCATCGGTACCGTCGGTGATGAAGTTGGCGGTGAGAACCTGACGGGTGCGGACGTTGACAATACCGTAGTTGGTATGGTTCTGCATGGTGGCGTAGGAGAACTCGGTGCCTATCACATACAGGGAGTCGCCACGGAGGGTCATGTTCTCCACCACAAGGTCGGTGCCGTCCTGAGTGGTGATGCGCCGTACCTGCGGAGTGCCGGCCGGGTCGGTGACGCAGAAGAGGGCACTGGTGTTGCCATAGTAATCACCACGGGAGGATACCCACAACTGCCCGTCAGGGTCGGCCAGGAGATGGTGGAGGTTGACGGCCACGGGGATGCGCATTTCCTCGCGAAATGTGGCAAGGTCGATGACGGAAACGGTGTTTTCATAGTTGGGGAACATGTAACCGCCGCTATTGGCAACGAATATCTTGCCGTTGGCGATGTCCAGACGGTCGGGTTGGAAACCAACGATGCACGTGTCCACCTTCTCCAGCGTGGCGGTATCTATCTTCACCACCATGCCTTTCTGTTCGTAACCGGGATTTATCTGCACAGGTCCGGCATAACTGGTCACGTAGGCATAGCCCTCGTGGAAAGCGATATAGCGGCAGTTGGCCAGATTGACCTGCCCCACCCTGCGTGCTGTACGCGCCTCCATCACCTCTATCTTGTTGCTGCAATTTATCACCGCCCACATACGGTTGCCATAGATGCGGAGGTCGTTGCCCACGTCGCCCAGTTCCTTGACGGCAGAGGGGTTGGCATTGCCATAGATGTTGCGGATGTATGTGCCAGTGGTGTAGTCGTAGAAGTCCATGGTGCACTTGTTGCTGCCCATATTGCCCTCGTTAAGCAGATAGAAGCCAAGGATGCTGTCCGTCCGTGTGCCACCCACCTCTTCTTCCTCGCTGGGCCACACGATGATGTCGTGGCGGCAGGATTGGAGGAGGAGGAGAGAGAGGAGAGAGAGGAGGACCCTCCCCCAACCCCTCCACAAGGGAGGGGAGTATAATGTATTCGTAGGTGATTGTTTGTGCATTAGTTTTATTTTGGGGGTATATATAATAAGGTGTAGGTGCTGCTGTAACCACTCCCTCCCCTTGCGGGAGGGTTGGGGAGGGGTCCTCCTCTACCACTCCACCTTCACACTCCCCTTCCAGTTGCGTCCAGGCATGGGATAGTTGTGTATGACATCGTATTGCTGGTTGAAGAGGTTGTTGCACTCCAGGGCAAAGGTGAGGGCGAGACGAGGGAGTTGCCAACGGTAGGTTGCCGACAGGTCGTGCGTGTACCAAGGCTGTTCGTAGTTCTCTCGGATGTTGGCACTGGTATGGTAACGCTCGCCCACGTAGATGAACGAGTAGTTAAGTCCGAGATTCCGCCACGACAGATTTCCCGCCACGCTACCGCTATGCCAGGGGATGTATGCTATCTGGTCTCCGTAGGTGCCATAGTAGGGATCGTTGTCAGTAGGGTCGGTACGGTCGGTGGCCGACTGGTAGGTGTAGTTCAGGCAGAGCACCAGCGACCAGTCCCTGCGCCAACGCATAACCGCCTCTGCCGTTGCCTCCACACCGGCAATGTGCACCTTGCCCACGTTCATCATCATCCAGCGGTACTGGCCCGAGCCCTTGGGAATGGCGACAATCTTGTTGTCCACCATATTGAAATAGCCGTCGGCCTTCACCTCCACATGGCGGAACAGGCCACGGTACCAGTCGTGCGAGTAGATGAAGCCAAGGTTCCACTGACGGGTCGTCTCGGGTTGGAGCGAGGCATTGCCAACCTCGGTATAGTAGAGGTCGTTGAACGTGGGCAGGCGGAAGATGCTTTTATAGAGAGCACGGAGCGAGAGGTCGGAGCAGTCCTTCAATGGCTGATAAGACACGTACACGGCCGGTGTCCAGCGGCTGGTGGCATTGGAAACGGGGTCGGATGTGATGCCCTTGGTGGTACGGTCCCACACATTGGTACCAAGAAGCGATGCCATCAGGCGCAAACGGCGGTATTCGTATTGCGTGGCAAGGGCAAGCAGGAGTGTGTGGCGCACGGGAAAGACGAAGTTAGTGAGCGAGGCATCCAGCGTGTTGTACTGATAGTCGGCGGCCAGGTTCATCTGCCAACCGGGCAGGAGTTCCACAAAGTGTGCCGTGCTGAGGTATAGTTCGTTCTGCCGGAACTTATTGTCCTGATACATCAGTGTGGTATCGGGGTTGAGGTAGCGCATCCAGTCGTTTGCATACTTGCCGCTGACCT
Organism: Bacteroidaceae bacterium; assembly: GCA_017466325.1. GTDB lineage: Bacteria > Bacteroidota > Bacteroidia > Bacteroidales > Bacteroidaceae > Physcousia. The sequence goes on from JAFTUK010000008.1 coordinate 64,117, forward strand.
GGAACTTATACCTGTCGGACACATGCTTTGTCCATTGCCCCTGGGCAAAAAAGTTTCTGTCCCATTGGCGCTGGGAGTGCTTCCACACATTATTGACGATGGCTCCGGGTATGCCACGCTCCGAGTCATAGTAATAGGCCTTGGCATTCCATGTGCCGTCCGGGGTGTTGCCAAAGACGGATGCTTCCACACGGAAGGAACGTATGTCGCCATTCTGGCGGACGGCAGTAGTGTCCCATGCCACCTGGCCCGAAGGAAGGACACGGCGGTAGCGGAACCTGTACTTGCCCGATGCACCCGTATAGTCGGCACTAAGGCTGCTGCTTATGTGCTTGCTCCAGCGCTGCTCCCATGTAAGCGAGGGGTTGATGAGACCGAAACTGCCACCCTTGAGCGAAGCGCGGAGATTGTGGTTCTTGCCCTCCTCAAACCTGGGGCGTCGTGTGCGGATGTACACCGAACCCGAAGTTCCGTAGTCGCGTGCCGGCTGGAATATCTGTGCCTTCTGCCCGTTGTAGAGTGCTATCTCCTCCACATTGTCCAGGGAGAAACGGCCGAGGTCCACAAGGCCGTACTGTGCATTGCCCAACTGTATGCCGTCGTAGAACACCCCCATGTGGTTGGTGCCCATACTGCGTATGTCTATGGTCTTCAGGCCTCCCACACCGCCGTAGTCCTTTATCTGCACACCGCTAAAATAGCGCATAGCATCGGCCACGGAGAAGGAGGACAAGGACTCCAACCGTTTGCCGCTGAGGCGCTGGCTGGGGACAATCTCCTCCGAGCGACGGGCATAGACGCTTACCTCCATCATACAGGAAACGCTATCCTGCCCATAGGCGGAATGAATAACAGAGTCCCTCTCCTGAGCGAACGTCAGAAGAGGGAAAAGGGCACAGAGTATGATTACTATACTCCTTAGGTTCATTTCTTATGGCGATTGGCACGCTGGCGACGGATGTCGGCCTTCTTCTTGGCCGCACCGCTGCCATGGGCGCCGGTGATGTACTGTTTCTTCTTGGCCTTGGTCTTCACCTTGGCCTGCTCACGGGGATTGGGTTCCCGCTTGGGGCCACCCTTGAAGGTTATGCCACCTCCCGTGATTACTGCATCTATATCGTCTCCACCAAACATGTTCATAATTCAATCGGAAATCGGAAATCGGAAAACTTATTCAAACGGAAAGGTTTTCTATGTCCCATAATTCCCGAAGCACTACGTCTTTGTCCGTCAAGGTCAGTTTTCCGTTTTCCGTTTTAATCTTTCCGTTTTATTAGTGGTGGAACAGGCGCACGCCGGTGAAGGCCATGGCTATGCCGTACTTGTCGCAAGTCTCGATAACATGGTCGTCGCGCACGCTGCCTCCTGCCTGTGCCACATACTGCACACCGCTCTTGTGGGCACGCTCTATGTTGTCGCCGAAGGGGAAGAAGGCATCGCTGCCCAGGCACACTCCAGTGTTCTGTGCCAGCCACTCCTGCATCTCCTGCTCGGTGAGAGGTTCGGGGCACTCGGTGAAGAACTTCTGCCATTCGCCGTCGCGCAAAACGTCCTCGCGCTCGGGACCGATATAGATGTCAATGGTATTGTCGCGGTCGGCACGACGTATGCCGGGCACGAAAGGAAGGTTCATCACCTTGGGATGCTGGCGCAACCACCAGATGTCGGCCTTGTTGCCTGCCAGGCGGGTGCAGTGGATACGGCTCTGCTGACCGGCACCGATGCCGATGGCCTGTCCGTCCTTCACGTAGCAGACACTGTTACTCTGGGTGTACTTCAGGGTAATGAGGGCGATTATCAGGTCGCGGCGTGCCTCATCGGTGAAGGCCTTGTTCTGTGTGGGGATATTCTCGAAGAGAGCGGGATCGGCCAGGTTTATCTCGTTGCGTCCCTGCTCGAAGGTGATGCCGAAGCACTGCTTGCGCTCGATGGGGGCAGGTGTGTACTCGGGATCTATCTGGATGACGTTGTAGGTACCCTTGCGCTTTGCCTTCAGCACCTCCAGAGCCTCGGGGGTATAGCCGGGAGCGATGACGCCATCGCTGACCTCACGGTTGATGAGGCGGGCGGTTGACTCGTCGCACACGTCGCTCAGTGCAATGAAGTCACCGTAGGAACTCATGCGGTCGGCACCACGGGCACGGGCATAGGCACTGGCTATGGGAGTGAGGGGCAGAGGAGCGTCGTCCACGAAATACACCTTCTTCAATGTGTCGCTCAGAGGCAGACCTACGGCAGCGCCGGCAGGGCTGACGTGCTTGAAACTGGCGGCGGCAGGCAGACCTGTAGCAGCCTTAAGTTCCTTGACCAACTGCCAGGAGTTGAAAGCGTCCAGGAAGTTGATATAGCCGGGACGGCCGTTCAGTACTTCAATGGGCAGTTCGCCCTCTTCCATGTAGATTCTGGAAGGCTTCTGGTTGGGGTTGCAACCATACTTCAATTCAAGTTCCTTCATATTTTTCTATCTATAAATCAAGTTTCTTCATTAAAACACAAATAGCCACCCTTCCATTGCAGGAGGAGTGACTAAATGGATTTTGTGGAGCTGGAGGGGATTGAACCCTCGTCCAAACAGGGACATCCCATGCTTTCTACACGCTTATTCCGGACTTCGGTTGTAGGGAAGCGACAAGACCCGGACCACCAATCGCAACCTTAGCATCAAGAGAATTTCATCACCGAGTAGATGCGTCCTCAACGACTATCCCCGAATTGCTGTGCCACTGAGCCTGAGAGTTTCAGGGCGTGAACCTCAGAGTGACATCCCGTCTCAGCACCTGGTGCCGAGATAAAGCCGGTAATCTACTGTACTTCGATTAGGCAGCGAGAGCGTAGTTCTTTTCGCCAGATAAATTCTTGAAGGTCAGATATTATAGAGAGCGGCCAACAACTCTCTGCGTGCTTACATGACATCTCATCCTGCTGTCAAATCCATGTCAGCCCCAATGTCATTTCGTGCGCAAAGGTACGAATAAGTGAGAGATTAACCAAATATATTCACTAAAAAGCGATTATCGCGCAACATTAGCACGGGGAAGACACAAATATATTGTAGGGATTGGTTCTTTTTTCATATCTTTGTTGCGATATTGACTATACAAAGCAATATACGCAACGACCTATACGTTCTATATTCAAGGACCAATGCAAATAGTCGTGTCCACAGAACCAAAAAAAACGAACAAACAAGATATGAAAAACAGATTCATTGCCTTTGCCGCCATCCTGTTCATTTCAATGGCAACGATGGCACAATCATCAATGACAGATGACCAGGTACTGAAATACCTGGTTACGGAAACACAGAAAGGCACATCCCAACAGAAGATGGCCTCAGAACTGCTGAAAAAAGGCGTAACGCCCACACAATTGCAGCGTGTACGCAAAAAGGCAGAGAAGCTTCGCGAAGAAGCGGAAAGTAGCGGCAAAAAAAACAAGAAGAAAGACAAGAAAAGCCAAAAAGACGATGACGAACTGGACATGGACGCATCGCAGAGCCGCGCCGAAGAACTGGGTCTGGAACAGAGCGATGACGAACTCATAGGCGAAAGCACCGACGACATCCTTGGCATAACCGAGGAGGACCAGCGCCAGGTGTTCGGCAGAAACATCTTCAATGCCAAGAACCTTACCTTCCAGCCCTCGGCCAACCTGGCCACACCGGCCAACTACACCATAGGCCCCGCCGACATGGTGACCATCAACATCTGGGGAGCCAGCCAGCAAACCATTGAGGCTGAGGTTTCCGCCGACGGATATATAGTGATAGAAGGCGTTGGCCCCATAAAACTGGCAGGACTGACCGTAGAACGGGCAAAGAGTGCATTGCGCAACAAGTTGAGCCAACACTACAGCGATTGTAGCATAGACCTGTCCCTGTCCGAAACCCGCAGCATCCAAGTGCAGGTAATGGGCGAAGTCAAAGTGCCAGGAACATACACCCTGAGCAGCCTCTCCACCGCCTTCAACGCCCTGTACATGGCAGGAGGCATAAGCAAGATAGGTACCCTGCGCGACATCAAGGTGTACCGCGGAGGAAAGAACATCAGCACCATAGACGTATATGACTACATTCTAAACGGAAACAGCCGCGGCGACATCCGTCTGGAGGACAACGACGTCATTGTGGTGGGGGCATACAACTGTCTGGTACAGGTAAAGGGCAATGTGAAGCGCCCCATGTGGTATGAGATGAAGAAGTCCGAAACCGTCAAAGACCTGCTCACCTATGCTGGTTCCTTCACCGGCAACGCATACACAAAGAATGTACGACTGACCCGCAAGTCGGGAGACGAGTACAGCATCCACACCATCGACGAATTCCAGATGGGCAGTTTTGCCATGGCCGACGAGGACATGGTAGAGGTGGACAGCATCAGGGCACGTTTCAGCAACAAGGTGGAGGTGAGAGGCGCAGCCAAGCACCCCGGCCTCTTCGAACTCGGAGGCAAGATACAGAGCGTGCGCGACCTGCTCCTGGCAGCAGAAGGTCTGAGCGAGGATGCATACGAAGGCAGGGCCATCATGCACCGCGAGAACGAAGACCTGACCCTGCGCATGATCAACGTGGACATCCACGGTATCATAGCCGGCACCACAAGCGACATTCCACTGAAAAACAACGACGTGCTCTTCATTCCCAGCAAATCCGACATGCTTGGCGAGAGAATCATCGACGTAAAGGGCGAAATCACATACCCCGGTCAGTATCCCTATGCCGACAACACCACCATACAGGACATTATCCTGCAAACCGGCGGTCTCACTGAGGCGGGTTCATTGGCACGCGTAGACGTATTCCGCCGCATACGTGACAACAAGTCGCCACTGGCAGGAGAAAACAACTCCATCAACTTCAGTTTCTCCCTGGACGAACACTTCGCCATTCAGGAAGACACCACCTTCTTCCTGGAACCATACGACATCGTAGTAGTACGCAAAAGCCCCTCATACAAGGAGCAACAGAACGTAACTGCCCAGGGGGAAGTCAACTTTGAAGGCCAATACTCGCTTACCAACAAGAACTACCGTCTGTCCGACTTGGTAAAAGCATGCGGAGGCCTTACTGACGTGGCATACATCCGCGGAGCCAAACTGACTCGCCTCATGACTCAGGAGGAGTTGGAGCAACGCGACCAAGCTAACCTGAAAGCACAAATCCAACTCTATGAAGATGGCATCAAGGAAGGCAAAGACATGAACATGCAGATTGCCGACTCGCTCCTGTCCCTGAAAACAAACACCTCAAACACCTTTCCCGTTGCCATCAATCTGGAAAAGGCCATGGCCAACCCTGGTTCCGATGACGACATCCTGCTTCGCGAGGGTGACGTCCTCTCAGTTCCCGAAAAGAGCAACATCATCAAGATCAGCGGCGAGGTGATGTACCCCGTGAGCATGAGTTACGAGAAAGGCAAGAACCTCAGTTACTACATACACCATGCCGGCGGTTACAGCACCAACGCATCCAAGAGAAAGGTATACGGCATCAATGCCAACGGTTCCGTAGTGAAACTTGGTAGCAATTCTGTAAGTGCCATCCAGCCTGGCATGGAAATCGTCGTTCCCCAGAAGAGCGCCAAGAAGAAACTCTCCACAACCGAAATCATAGGCATCGGCTCCGGTGTAGCCGCTCTGGCCAGCGTAATCGTAGCATTGCTTAATGCCATAAAGTAATATCACAGAGACATGAGCACAGACAACAAGACCATTCCTGCAAAAAACATATTCAAAAAACTTTGGGCAAAGAAGTTCCTTTTCCTCAAGGTCTGGGTAATTACGTTCTTTCTCTCGGTTGCCTACATCGTTCCCCAACCACGCACATACAGTGCAAGCGTACTCTTGGCACCGGAAATGGCAAGCGGTGACGAAATGGGAGGCCTGTCTGCTATCGCATCGTCCTTTGGATTCAACCTTGGCGGAGGCAGTTCGGTAGATGCCATCTACCCCACCCTGTATCCCGACCTGCTATCTTCAAACGACTTTATCGTAAGCCTGTTTGACGTACAGGTCAAAACCATAGACGGTGAAATACAGACCGACCTTTACACATACATGCTCAAGCACCAAAAGAGGACTTTCTACAAAAAACCTTTCTATTGGGCAAAAAGACAGATCAGAAATCTCATTGACAAGAAAAGGACCGGTGGAGGAGGCGAAGGCGGAAAAGTAAATGCCTCCTTCCTGACTGAACAGCAGTTCAACATTGTCGAGCTCCTAAAAAGTGATATCATCTGCAATGTTGACCAACTGACAAGTGTCATTTCCATTAAGGTTAACGCACAAGACCCTTTGGTTGCGGCCAACCTTGCCGATTCGGTTTGTGCAAGGTTACAGAAATTCATAACCGGATACAGAACCAGCAAGGCCCGTGTTGACGTAGAGCATTATGAAGCCCTTGTCAAAGACGCCCAAGAGAGTTATGAAAAGGCCCAAAAAGAATTCAGCGATTTTTGCGATAGTCACAAGAACATGACATCACAAGCCGTATTGTCTAAGCGCGACAAACTTGAGATAGAAAGTTCAATGGCACTAAGCAAGTATCAGGCCATGAGTGCACAAGCAGAAAATGCCAAGCACAAGTTGCAAGAGAAGACTCCCGCCTTTACAACATTGCAGAATGCATCCGTTCCCCTACGCCCCTCTGCGCCCAAACGTGTGTTCTTCTGCTTGGGCATGCTGATACTGGCGACAATCGTCACCTCATGCAGGATATTCAAGACTGAGTTATACAGCACCATTGTTTTCTTTTCAAACAAGAAGACAACCGATTAAACATCAGAGGGCAACCACATTTATACCGACAAACAGACATTTGCGTCTGACCTTCACCAACTCGCTTTTCTGACGTTACCCCTAACCAAGGAAAGATGAAACTATTCAAGGAATTTTTCATAACCAGAGAAGTTTTCCTCAATCTGCTCATCATGTTGATGTGGGGACACCTTCTGTTATCATATTTCCGAGGCTTCATCGGTATGGTCCCCGGTATCGGTAATTACCAGATGGAAGCGCAGGTTGTGCTGGTCGTGTGTATCATAGTGGCAGCCCTGCCATCTGTTATGAACAGGATGGCTGTCATTGACTGGCTGTTCCTTGCGAGTTGTCTCTGCATCTACATCCTCAATCTGGGGATATTTCACAAGAACTATGATTTCCTGATAGAGAAAATGTTCTCTACCCTATGCATAGTAATCCCTTACTTTTTGATGGGGCGTCTGCTGGATATAGACAAGTACTTGAAACCTATGCTTTTCATATCCACCCTGTGCATAGCAATAAGTGCATTTTACTTTCTCATATACATGAGAGACCCAGCAAAAATGGCAGAGAGATATGCTGGTGAATACTATATGCACCAGTCGTACAGACTACTGCCACATGTCATGCTACTGTTCTGGCAAACAATAAAGAAATTTAGACTTTGGAAGTTTACCTTCTCTGTTCTTGGCATGTTCCTTATTATTGCTTACGGAACAAGAGGACCGCTGGCATGTCTCGGAGTTTTCTGCATCATATATTTCTTTTTTTATGCAAACTTCAGGTTTGCCCTATGGATAAAAGGAGGTATCATAGGCACTGTGGCATTATTGTCCGTATTTACCCAACAAATACTATTGTTCCTGCAGGAAACCTTGTCGTCAGTGAACATGAGTACACGCATTATTGACAGGATGCTGACCGGAGGCTTAACACATAGCACTGGTAGAGACTACATTAAAGTGAAACTGTATGACATATTAGAAACGACGGATTCCTTTTGGGGATTTGGCCTGTATTCCTGCGAACATTTCACCTGGCACTATCCGCATGACTACATTCTTGACTTCTTCTATACTTTCGGATACACGATAGGAGGGTTGCTGATGCTTATTGTCGCATACATTATATGTAAGGCACATATAGTCAGCAACCACCGAATAGAAAAGGAGTTCATCCTGCTACTGACATGCGCAACGGTACTGAAGATGTTTTTCAGCAGCACGTTCATACAGGAGGAATTCTATTTTGCCCTGATAGGCTTTTGCACATCCATACTTATACGCCATCACTACAACAAGCAGGCCATATGCCCCCTTAAATGTCAAGCCAAGAATACCCTAACAACATAAATCTATAAATAAACTGATGCCCAATATAGCCGTCCTACTGACTTGCTTCAACCGTAAAGACAAGACCATTGCATGTCTGGAAAGCCTGTTGCTTACGGTCAAGAATTACAACGACATAGCTAATGACAAGGCAAATATATCCATTTTCCTTACCGACGATGCAAGTACAGACGGGACTGCACAGGCAGCCATGAAAGTATGTCAAGGAGAGGACATACATATTGTTCAAGGCAATGGCAATCTGTTTTGGGCTGGAGGAATGAGAGCGGCATGGGACGAAGCCCTAAAACACGAGCAAACATGGGATTTCTTCCTACTTCTGAATGACGACACCACATTACACGCAAATGCCATGGCAGAACTCATGGATACTCACAGATACTGCATTGACAGGTATGGGTGTCCCGGTATCTATTCAGGCATAACATGTGCGGCTGGGCATCCCGAAACAATTACCTACAGCGGTGACGTCTTTGAAAGTGGAGCCAAAGGAAAATGGCACAGACTTGGACCTGCAGAGAATCCACAGATGGTGGACCAATGCAATGCAAACATCCTGTTAGTGCCCCGGGAGGTGGTAAACAAAATAGGCATTTTCCACGACGGATATATTCACGGTGCTGCCGACTTGGATTATTGCATGCAAGTCCGTAAAGCCGGATTGCCCGCCCTGATAACCGCCAAAGTTATCGGAGAATGCGAATATGACCACTTTAGCGAAAAAGAAGAGTGCGAAAGACTCATACGAATGACGCTAAGCGAAAGGCGGAAATATGTGTATCACCCTACCCATTCCGATAAGGACTATCTCCTTTTTGTAAAACGCAACATCCCCAAGAAATATCTTATCAGCACAGTACTGAGAAAAACGAGGCTCTACTGTCCAAGGCTCTATTATTATATAAATAAGGTAAGGGGGCTGTACTAAAGAGACGTTTATTCGCAATAACCCTGTATACAAAGCCCTAAAAGCCACCTCTAAACTGATGTCATCATGCCATACATAAACGCACTAAGACTGATTGCTACGATAATGATTGTATTGATACACACCTGTTCAGTGGGTGAATCAAACATTCCTGCCAATGAAGAATATGCATATGGTTTTCTAAAACACATCGGAGTGTTTGCTGTACCAGTCTTTGCCATGATGTCTGGCAGTTTCTTTCTGGACCCCAAAAGGAATCTGACATGGGAACTGCTCGTCAATAAATATTGCAGACGTATTGCCCTGGCATTACTCGTCTTCGCATTACCCATGTGCATGGCAGAATCATTTATAACCAATACCGGTATATGGTCAGGACTTTGCGACTTTTTCCGAGGGCACTCATGGGTACACATGTGGTATCTATATATGTTGCTCTGCCTTTACATGCTGACACCACTGCTTAGAAGTTTCATTGCCAATTCGTCTAAAAGGTCCATAGAATACACGTTGCTCGTCTTATTCACAATATCTATCCTATTTCCGTCGCTGAAAACCTATGGGATCCGACTGGAAAGCTGGATGGTATTGGGTACGCCATTCATATTCTACTACATACTGGGATACTATCTTGCACACCTTGAAACTCTGCGCTTGAAAACATGGCATTGCACCACTTTGTGCATTCTATACACCATGGTTATCGCCGCATTGGAAACCCAAGGACTCGCCTTTTCGCAAAACATATTACAATATCACGACATAACCAGAGTCTTTGGAGCTATTTCCGTGTTCCTGCTATGCAAGCGTACGCAACCCAATTGGGGCATAGCCAGTGACCTAAGATGCTATTGCTTCCCGATTTATCTGGTACACACGGTATTCACAAATGCTTCCTATAAATTCCTGGGGGTATTCCCTTCATCAATAGCATCGCCGTGGCTCTCAATACCGCTTTTCACAATCATCATCTTCCTTATGTCACTGGCCCTATCCTACGTGCTAAGGAAAATAAGGCCGTTGAAGGAATATGTGATTTAAATCAGTACCGATTTTAGTCACGCATAATCGGTACTGCAGTACCACTATGTCGGTACTGCAGTACCGACATGTAGGTATTAGAGTACTGACACAACGGTACTGCACTATGACATCATCTGCCTTTCCGCGGCCATCAGTTTGGCAAACTCTGTTTCCCAATTCAGTTCTTCAGACAATCTCTTGGCATTGGCAGCATACTGCTTGTACAGTTCCTTATTCTCGTACAACACAGTTACCGCATCTCTCAGACACTCTGCCGTATTCTCCTTTAATATAATGCCAAAATTATACTTCTCGTTCAAGTATCTGTGTTCTGGAATGTCAGACATTATTACCGGCAAACCAGCCGCTGCGTATTCGAAAATCTTATTGGAAACAGAAAGCTTATAATTAAGACATATTGGCAAAGTTATTGCAACACCAACATGGGACTTTCTCGCTGCTGATATCAATTCTGGGGTTTTTACCGGCGGAGCAAAGATTACGTTTGTTAGCTGTTTGGACTTTGTTTCTGCCCTCAGCTCTGGTTCCAGTTTACCGAAACCTCTTAATACATATGCGATATCGGGATTATTTGTAACTGCACCAGCCGAAACCATCAAGTCATAACCACGGCCCTCATAAAATTGTCCATGGTTCAAAACCTCAAACGTTCCTGCCTTAGTTGGTTCAACTGAAGATTCGGGCTGTTTTCTTGTACAATTTGTTACGACCAACGGTTTCTTGATACCATATTTTTCTGCAATGAAATCCGCGGCCGCATTACTTACGCACACGACCAAATCAACCCTTTTTATTATCCACTTCTCAACTATTGCCCATAGTATCTTCTTTACAAAAGAAGAATTAAATCCAATATTGTCAACATATATCTCATGCGAATCAAAAATAACCTTGCATCCTAATTTCCTTGAAGCTAAGTATGCCGCTAACAAAGCATCCAAATCATTTGCATGAATAATGTCAGGTCTGTACTTCACGATTGCGTCAACCAACCCTCTATATAAGGAGAATTCTTTAAGTACAGTATTGAATTTATTCTTGATTTTTTTATACTTGCTCCTTATCGGGACTATGGTAACAGAACCTGGCATACGTGAAATTTCTTCTTCGTTATACCTTTCGTCCTCTTCTCCAACTATACACAGGTCAAAACCGGCCTTATCATATTCATGTATTTGTTTGATGACACGCGGATCAAACCAAACTGAATTTCTGACTATATCACATATTCTGATTATCTTGTTCTCCATACTTTTATAATGGTATTAGTTTCTACTTTCTCTTTAATGTCACCAATATTTTCCGTCGCTCGTCTCCTCTCAGCCCTATCATGAAAATCACAACAACGACATATAATTCCTTTATGCAAATATCCAAAAGAGGGTATTCAAATACCCGATAAAAGAATATCGGCAAGGTGAGGAGAGTCACCGCCACTGAGGGGATGTACGAATCCCTATATATACACTTGGTATCTATATTTGAAATCCTGGCTAAGGACACATGCTTGAATAGCACAATAAGAACTGTAGCAATAATATAACAATACAGCAAGCTGTAAGGTGGATAGCCGGTATACAGGAAAACAAACCCGGCAACAATAGATAACAACCGTATTGTATTGGTTGAAATCTGATAGAAGGATATATTGCCGTCGGCAAAGACAATTTCCGCAATACCATTATTTAAGGAATCTATCAATCGCTCTATAATAAGCAATTGTGTAAACAGAACCGCATACATAGGCACCTCGCCTAACCAAATCTTAAGGATATACTCAGTTCCGACAAGAAATGGAACAGATATCAGATACATTACCAGATATGACAACTTGGTACAAACGGTAAGCAAACTTAAGGACCGTGCATAGTCACCCGATGCATAAGACTTGGTTATCTGAGGAGATATGGGATTTGTCAAATTCTGTGAAAACATGGTAATAAAGCCATTGATGGTATTAGCAATACCTAAAGCCGCATTCACGAGGGTGTTGAAAAAGAGATTTATCAGCATACCGGTCCCCTGTTCTTTTGCGACCCATGCAACGGCGCCATAGGAATTCCACTTGGCAAAGGCAAGCACATCATAATACATCTTTTTTTCCCTGACTAATCGGAACTGCGCTATCGGATAGTAGTGTCTATAACAATACCAAGCATAATAGGCAACTGGAGTTGCCGTAAAAACTGACATGGCAAATGCATAGATTAACAATTTGTCATGGAAACAATATATCAGCAATAAACTTATCAACAGTTTGCATATCTGCGAAATGACATCAACTATACTGAATACAAGGAAATTTTCCTTTGCCGTCAACAATCCGTGATAAGCAACACCAGCAAAAGATATTGCGGAACCTACAATACTAATGCAAAAAACATAGAATGCGGTTGTGAGAGAGCCATCATAGTTGACATAATTGAATACGTACCACCGTCCGACAATAACAGCCACCAGCAGGAAGACAACGGCAACGACCGATTGTATTAGCAGATTTACATTAAACTGTTTGTTAGCCTCATTAATATCAGATTTTCCTATGGCAACAGCGATAAAACGTCTTGTCGTCCCTGCCATTATGGTGTTGATGATTGCAATAAGCGATATCGTACTTGCAACCATAGAGTACAAACCATAATCAGCCACTCCCAGTGCTTTAAGAGCAAACCTCACGGTCAACAGACTACACAGAGTCGTAACAATCAACCTCGCATAAAGGATAATTGAATTAAGTATTATTGCTCTATTAGTGTTTTCTTGCATAGCATATACTTCCCGACTGTTATACAAAACCCTAGCCAACCAATACTATTGATTAACTAGGGGGGCATATCAGTCAATATCCTCTATCATTTCCTATATACACCACAAAAATCCAAGATTACCTTACCTTCATCGTATGGCAAAGTCTTGAATTGGTCATGTGCCGTAAGCATAGCGACTATATCGGCCTTGCCGTATGCTTCTTTGTATTCTGTTAACTTAAACTGGTTGTGTTCTTTCACATTAGGCTCTACAATCAGTATATCGGCATTGTTGCATATCTGTATCACCCTACTGACGATATTCTTTGATGGAGACTCACGAAGATCATCAATATTGGGTTTGAACGCCAAACCCATCATTGCAACAACAGGCTTACGTTTGTTCTGCAACTCAAACTCCAGAATTGCTGTCTTCACCTTTTCTGCGCACCATAAGGATTTATAGTTATTTATTCCTCTGGCTGTAGCAATAAGTTTTGACTCCGTAGGATACTCCGCCGTTATAAAATAAGGGTCCACTGCTATACAATGCCCACCTACTCCACATCCTGGTTGCAGAATGTTAACCCGTGGATGCTTGTTAGCAAGTTCTATCAACTCCCAAACATTGATGCCGGCCTTATCGCAAATCAATGAAAGTTCATTTGCAAAAGCAATCTGGACATCACGGCTGGAATTCTCCGTCAGTTTGCACATCTCGGCAGTGCGACAATTTGTCTTATGCAATTGCCCCTGAACGAATTTAGAATAGAATTCAATTGCCTTATTTGTGGATGCCACATTCATTCCACCAATCACACGGTCGTTATGAACCAGTTCATAAATCACGTTACCCGGCAACACCCTTTCTGGGCAATAGGCGATATATATTTTATCCTTAAGTTCTGGACGCAGGGAGAAGATCAGTTCTGCCATCTTCTCCGTTGTACCTATTGGAGAAGTTGATTCAATGACGTACAGGTCGCCATCCTTCAGCAAAGGAACCACCATTCTTGTGGCTGCTTCGACATAAGATATATCCGGTTCATGGTCTCCCTTAAAAGGAGTTGGAACTACCATAAAGTATGCATCTGAAACCAAGGGTTCGGTATATGCCTTGAAATTTCCTGCCTCAAGGACCTCCTGAAGCATATCCTCCATTCCTGGTTCAATGATGTGAAGCTTTCCTTGATTAGTAACATCGACAACATGAGGATTTATGTCTACGCCAACTACATCCACACCATGCTTTGCTGATATTATTGCTGTAGGCAGGCCTATATAACCCAAGCCCATAAAACATGCCTTCATATGAATAATTTTACTCTTATCCGTTTATATCATAATATATCATCTACAAATATATAACAAAAATATTCATCTTACAGGTTTTTCAACTTCTTTATGAACATTTTCTTGTTTTTCTTATAGAACTTGCGGAAATCCTTAGCCGAAGCCTCACCCGGATATGTACAACATGCACCAGACTTAGGCACTTCTATCCACTGGTTACTCCAGCAATTGACAAAAATCGGACTATATCCCTCCAAAGAGGGCATCAGGCCCTTTGTCCACCACTGGGAATCGGAATCTGGGTTCATGCCTGTCTCGGTAACAGCATACGGCATATCAAACTCATCTGCGACATGTTTGGCAATTTTAAGATTCTTCTGCATGTGCACATAGAATCGTCTTCTTGCCTCTTCGACGCCAAACTCCTTCTGACGATAACATTCTATTCCTATCACATCAACATATTCCCGGCCGGGGAAACGCTGCATATAATCCTTTTCATCGTTAAACCATGCACCCGGAGAAAAACAGTATTGCAGATTCGTAAGCCCTCTCGAAGTGAGATAATCACAAGTCATGCGCCATAGTCGAACATATTCCTCTGGAGAGCAATCGTCAGTACCCCACCAGAACCAATTACCGTTGCATTCGTGCCACGGACGGAAAACTATCGGAATCAATTGTCCTTCTTCATCACGAAGGGTCAGCAAGAAATCTGCAACACGGCTCATATAGAGCATGAAAGTCTGGTAAGTCGGACCCTCAAGTCTTAAGATACGGGCTACCGTCCCCTTGTGCTCGTCCTTATAAAAATAGCCAAGACCATGTTCCGGATTCCTCACATGCCATGAGATGGTAATCATCCCGCCCGACTTGTTTTGTCTGATAATTGAGGTACGCATCTTATCAAACGTTACACCTCCCCAATAAATATCCCTTCCAAGTTCCAAGCCATCCAAATCTGTAGACAACAGGCCTGGATATGCTTTGCAGACTTGGTAGACATCTGGCTGAAGTTGCTTCTTTTTCTTGCCTGCACGACCTTGGGGACTATCACTCCAATAACGACCATAAAGAAGGGCATCGTTATGTCCGAAAAGAGTAGAATGACCCTTCTGGGCACACAATGAAAGAGATAGGCTCAACAAAAAGAACGTATTAACGAGAAAAGAACGCATCTATTTCCTTTTTTAGAATTACAAAATCATCTTCCCATGAAGTCTCTTTCTCATGCTGTTTCTTCAAAGATTCATGTATTTTCATCAATTGACCTCTATTGGAAGACAATTCTGTCAATAGGGAACTGATACTCTCCACGCTATAGGGATTTACCTGATAACCGAAGTGGTTTGAGGAGGCATACTCCCCTAAACGTGTTTTATCTGCATACACGGCAGGTACCGCATAGGCCATTGATTCATGGAACTTGTTTGATATTGCATAGCGGACATTGAAATCCCTGTTAGGATATGCTGCCCATATAACATCTGCATTACGATACAACTGCTCGATATCTTCGTACTTATAGGGACCTGTCAAAAATATATTTGATACGCCAGAGACATAGTTTCTTAAGGTCTCATAATCTGGTCCTCCCCCATGATACGAAAGTAGGAATCGCTCATCACCTTTAACGGCATCTGCAAGATTCTTCAATATCTCTATATACCTGACATTACCCAAATATGCTATCCGCAATGGTCTCTGAGGAGAATAATCTACTGAGTGGACATTAAACACAGGTTTGTTTTCAAGTACAATTTGTCTATACTTCTTGGAGTATATACTGGTATAGAAACGGGATGCATGTATTGTTAATGCATGGGACATATAAGAACTTTCGATACGCCTAAGCATGCATCGGATAACAGATGGTCCTGTTGGAGCATCCAGATTCTCATATATCAACATCTGCCTATCGTAATTCAAACGGGGCAACATAAGAAGATTGTTCCAGTGCGAAGCAATTACAACATCCGGCGCTATCATACGAAATTCCTTCCTGCAAAAAGAGCGGTAGCCAAACATGCCAGCCAACTTCTGAAGTTTGTTGCCATACCTTGCCGGACGCTTATAAAGATGCCATTTCCATTCGCTACCCTCAACTGCATTGGTATCAAAATCCCCAGCCCGGTCCCACGTTACAACGTGAATCTCAGAATATGGATAATGCAGACACAAAGAATTTAAAAGCTTTGTGTTCCTTGTATTCAATGGATAGCACTCGTCAACTAACAGTATCTTCATAGAGGAAGAGTTTTGTTTAATGCAATAATGAACACCGAAGTTCCGTCAACCTAACAGGAAAGTCTTTACTATTCTCTCACACGCCTTACCGTCCCCATAAGGATTTACTGCCTTTGACATAGACTCGTATGCCGCTGAATCATCTAACAGAACAGAGACTTCTGTAACTATCCTCTCGTAATCGGTACCTACCAAACGAACTGTACCACTTTCCAGTGCCTCGGGCCTTTCTGTCGTATCTCTCATAACTAGAACAGGTTTTCCAAGGCCAGGTGCTTCTTCCTGTATTCCACCAGAGTCAGTCAAAACTATTGATGACTTCTCCATCAAATACACGAATTCCAGATACTGCAAAGGTTCAATGAAGAACATATTATCCAAGTTGGACAGGTCCTCTCCAAAGACTGCATGTATAGGTTTGCGGACATTGGGATTAAGATGCATTGGATATACGAAATCTACATCAGGATACTTCCTTGTCAAATCCCGTATGGCTGTACACATATTGATAAAGCCTTCACCAAAATTTTCACGGCGGTGACCAGTAATAAGGACTAAACGACGATCAGAATCAACCAATCGTCTTACATCATAGCCGGCATTATGTAGTATCGTTTCCTGATTAGAGCGCAACGACCCATCCTCCCTAAGTCTGTTTACGACCATGTGCAATGCATCTATCACCGTATTGCCAGTAACGTATATCTCTCCCAATGCGGATTCGCGGATAAGGTTCTCCCTTGACAGGGGGGTAGGTGAAAAATTATATGTGGCGATACGACCTGTTATCTGACGGTTCATCTCCTCTGGCCAAGGACTATATATATTATGTGTACGCAAACCCGCCTCAACATGGCCAACAGGTATCTGCTGATAAAAGGCCGCCAAAGCGGAAGCCGTACTTGTTGTTGTATCACCATGGACCAGAACAACATCTGGTCTACAACTGGCAAAAACATCCCTCATACCTGTCAGGACACGAGCCGTAACATCTGTCAAATCCTGCCCCTGTTTCATTATATTGAGGTCATAGTCTGGTTTTATATCAAAAATGGACAAGACCTGATCCAACATCTCACGATGCTGTCCGGTAACACAGACTACTGTCCGGAATTCGTTCGGGTATTTTTGGAATTCCTTAACCAAAGGGCACATCTTTATTGCCTCAGGACGCGTTCCAAAAACAAGCATTATCGTCTTCATCATTATCTTTCCTTTTATTAAGCGTACATGTGTGTAATGGGTGGATACAGCAATTAGACCTTATTTCTAATATATCCTCTGAGTTTCTCTTCCCAACCATAATGACTATGAACCATCTGGTATCCGGCATTTGCAATAGACATCCTTTCTTGGGGATGAGTCATCAGGCGTATACAAGAGTCTGCTATCGTAGCAGCCTCATCACGTATGATACAGTTCTTGTCGTCTTCCAGTTCTGGTATTGCACGCGAAATCAATGTTGTCAGCACAACAGGCAACCCAGACCCCATTGCCACCAACACCTTGTTCTGAATTCCTGCAGCTACACGCACAGGCGCCACTGCCACAGCTGCATCACATATTGTAGCATGCAAATCATCAACAAAGCCTGTTACGACGATATTCTCTGATGCCAGTTCCATTATATGCGGTGGTGGCTGTGCTCCTACGATATAGAACTTTGCCTTAGGAATTCTTTTGAGTATCCTGGGAAATATCTCCTGCACAAAGGACAATACTGCATCCTGATTCTGTAAAGTACGCATGTTTCCCACAAAAACAATCTTATTTGGGTCGTACTCCTTTTTAATGGATGCTGACACATCAACGCCATTTGTGTGTACAACCAAACTGGAATTGTGATTGGAAATGGTACGAAGATACTCTGCATCAGCTTCTGAAACCAGCACATTAACCGGGAAATACATCATGGCATACTGCTCAGCCCTACGAATCAAATGCCTTTCTATTGCATACACATGTCTCAGCAAGCCATTACCCTTACTTTTTGAACTAAGGGAATATGTCTTTGACAGGGCATCGGTCATCTCGATAATGGATCGGTCATGCAATTGCAACTCGTCCAAATAAGGCATCATACGCAACAAATGCGCAATATAAATATCCGGTTTCTCCTTTTCTATGACAGACTGCAACAGATACTTGTACTTTGCAGAATAATATTAACCACACTGCATCGCACGTCCTAAGAAAAGATGTATAACAGATTGCAATAAACTATTGAAAGGATCACGATGAACGGTATATACCTTGTCATAAATACGCTCTGCCTCAAAAAGCTGCGGAGAACCATTGTCTTCAAAACTGACTAAAACCAATTCATAACCTTCGCGTTTTAGTTGTCTTGCAATATTATTGATTCTAAGTACATCACCTCCATTCTCGGGTATTGGAAAACGAGGAGTGAGAATACACACTTTTCTTGCCACAGCAGCATTCTCGCGGAACCTCTCCTTAAAATTTTCCATTAAAGCCATCGTACTCCTATACTGCACTATGCGTCTGTTCAATATATACATAAACACAACATACAGAGAAACATCAGCAATAAAAATATAGGAAATTTCCCAAGAACATAATGTCAATAGCAGGTTTATCAATATTATTACCAGCACCATCGCCAGCACACACAACAATGTCAAACGTCCATAAATACCTGCAGACATCAATTTATACTGGATGTGACGCTTATCTGCAGCGAACAGTCGGTCACCTTGAAACAACCTCTCCAACACTACACGGAAAAGGTCGATAAAAGGAACAAACAATAGAGACATACAGAGAAGCATACGTTCCTGAACATCAAAACTGCCATTGTCCTCATCACATATATATTTTATTGAAAGGTATGCCAATGAAAAACCCAACATCATGGAACCGCTATCGCCCATGAAAGTCTTTGTCCTCTTCTCAATACTTCCAAACATATTGTAATGCAGGAATACCGTCAAAGCCCCCACCATGGCAGAAGCTATGTAGCTATATATCAAATTACCAGAGTCAAAAAAGCAGAATCCAAAGCATATAAGGCATAGAATTACATACATTGAAGCCAATCCGTCTATACCATCTACCATATTGATTGCATTGACCATAACAACCACAAAGAAAACCGTCAATACAACACCGACATATCCAGGAATGGCCTCAATCCACATGAAGCCATGTAAATTACTCAAATACAAATCGCACAAAGGCAGAGATAATGCTGCCAGTATTTGAATCACAAATCTGAGTGAAGCTGACAATCCAAATAGGTCATCCAGCAGACCTATCAGATAAACCACCATCACACCGCATCCCAACAACATTGTCCTCGTTTTGATGCTTTGATCCAAATCTTCACCCTCGTTCATCAATACCATAGACAAGGTCATGCCTATCAAAATGCTTGGCACTAATACCGAACCGCCCAAACTCAGCACCTTGTCCTTATTCTCGGAGGAAGTTGCCCTAAGAGCATATAATCCTCTATTGTATGCATGTTTTAACACCCATGGCAGAAGAACCAATGTTGTCAAAGCTGCGGACGAGAAAGCTATAAGAAGATATAAGAAATGAAGCATGATGATACAACTCCTCTGTATAACGTGTACTATATATTTATATATAATAACGAAGCATCTGCCTTGTTTATTGTCCTAAATATATAGTTTGTTCCATCAATAATACAAAGTACAATATACACGAACGGTAATATTAATCCTTAGTACCTTCTGAAAGATAACCTGCCCGTTTCCGCACTACGTAGAATCAATGTTTCATCGGACAGACTCTCTATAGTCATTACTCCATCAAACGGCACACCATATTGTCTCAAAGTGTCCATCGGCAAAATTTCATCATGCCCATTACCCTTATATTTAACAGGGTCATATATTAGTATCGAAGTATTCCGGTGCTGAAAAGACGACAAAAGGTATCCAGAGGACACGGAAAGCTTCTGAAACATCATCATTTGCAATTGGAAACTGTAATATATCTTCATTTCCTTGCCACCAACGACTTCCCCTTCCGGAGATACCCATTCGTACATTTGCCATTGTCCGTCCAGACCATCATTGCAATCTACCTTATCACAGGAATATACCAGGTAAAGGACGAGAAACAATATGAAGGATAATATTGAATTCTTTTTCATGGTTCTTGATTTCAATCCTATTTATAACAAGCATGCATAGTTCCAAATCTACGGCTACAGCCAACTACCATTGGGTCCTATTTATCCATCCTCCAAAACGGACTGTCAACATGGCTCCGTTCGAGTTACCCAACAAATTTCCATCATTATGTCCGTAAGATGCGGCAAAGGACAAACCGTGGCACCATTTGGGACTATATGTGGTTTCCAACAAAATATAATTGGCAGAACGTGGTTCATCAACAGGATTCATATATGTTCCCAGGCTAAGCTGATGCGTATACATCATCCTCCACGACCATTCTTCAGAGGGGTTGCCCATAAGGCCTATATGATGGACACGTACACGATTGTGCCATGGGGACAAATTCCCGGCATGACCAAAATAGTTATTGTAGACAGGAGAAAGCAACAATGGATTACCCATGACAAATCCTCCCATCTGCCATGAACCATATATATGATTATTGTAATACTCGTCCCTCGCACTTATCTGCTGTGGATTCTCCTCTGTCTTATCATGATATATCGGTCCGGACTGATGCATAGTGGTATTGTATTCGTACACCATCGTGGAGAGCAATGGATTCTGAGGGAGTTTAACCTCCAAACCTAAAAGCATATCCTTCCAGCCATATTGGAAAAACATTTGGCTATGGTCCTCAAACATATGTTCCATATAAAACCCTATGTCCCAATCCCTCTTAAGCCAGTCAAGACGCAAATGCCATGAACCAACGTGATTTCCGGCCGCATTGGCATAATTCTCATCGTTTACATCTCCGCCTCCCGGCAAAAAAGCAGTCCAAAGATTGCCTCCCAGATTTATACCTTGTGCTAACGCGCCACCTCCATATTGATTTAGGTTCCATCCAGTACCTCCGAATTGGCATGCCATTTCTAAGCCACCTGTTACTTCTAAGGGGAACCGTTCTCTGTTGCCTAATCTAATAAACAATGCCTTGGAATGGAACATACTTCCATTCGTATATATATTGTCTGTACCTGCGTTAAATTTCTTTTGCCACATGGCATCGGTATACCATCCGTATGCGATATGTCCCTTGAATGAAAAGATTCCTTTTGTTCCGGGGATAGACCAAAAATCTGGCATTTCTAATCTTACCTGTGGCAATGGACGAGCATTCATTCCGAGCGTCACCCCCCCCGTTGATAAATATGGATTCTTTAGTTCAGGCACACGCTCCTTTTGACCAAGGCTTAAACGCAACATCTTCCATTCTATGTCGGCATAAGCCTGCTGGATGCAAAAGTAACCATTTTCTCCGTTTATCGGTGAGGCGAAATCCACACCATAGCCCATACGCCAGAACCAAAGTGAATCTGTTTCAACTGTGCGCCATAATGCCACACGGGCAAGTCCACTAAAGTTATCTGTCGTGCCAAGTCCATAACGATTGTTCGTAAACCAAAATGGAGCATTGTCACCACCTCCTGCTGTCCCCTGCGCTGTAAACGAATATTGCACGTTCTCACTCAAACGGGACAATTGCGCCCTCATACACATTATGGAGCACAAGAAAAAACATATTATGGCTATCCTTCTCATCATCTAATATAACAGAATTACCTTAGGACAACAATACGGCTTACAACTGTTTGGCCGGCGTCCTCCGTATTACACACGACATGATACACACCACTGGAGACACGTTTGCCATCAACATTACAACAATTCCAGCGTACACTTCCTCCGATACTTTTTGTTCCCCAAACAACCTGTCCTGAGGAACTAACGATTTTCACTTCTGCTCCATCCGTAAGTCCTTGGATAGTTACTACCGCATTGGCATTAGGTCTGACAGGATTGGGGAAAACTTTCACTGTGTTCTCAGAAAGTGTAGTTTCTGCTTTAACAACTTCCTCACCATAACTACATAGTCCCAAATCAGTGCCAAACATTACCACACCTGTTTTAGGATTCACAGCAATACTGTGTATATTATCTGAGAGCAAATGCGAATTTTCCTTTGTAAAATGATATATCGTTTCCTGCCCGTCATGACTGACGAGATATACACCATCTCCGCGAGTTCCTATCCACTTGCGGTTAGATGGGTCCACTGCTATACATGTAACATGCACACCTGCCAACAAGTAATCAGCGAAACCACTTCCGTCGTTTCGGTTACGCTTAATCTGGTGAAAGCGGAAGTCAGCCTCAAACCAATCTTGCGGTCGGGTTATCACAAAGAGCCCCTCATTTGTGCCACACCAGATTTGATTATCTTTGTCCTCTGCCATGCAATAAAACTGGGAAGGCATAACCGTTGTTCCGTCTTGGTTAGTTATTGTTTTTCGGAGAAGATGTTGGTCATCATCCTGCAAATTCAATGTACCGCCTGTATCAAAACCAAAGAAACCACGCTTATCTCCTCCATATGTAACCATGAAATTAATACCTTGGGAACTGAACAAGTATTGGAACACATTCTCCGACTCGACAATTTCAGGGTAGTACAATGACATCCACTTGCCATTGGGCCGCATAATGCGCACGATAGTATCCGTCTGCTGGTTTGCCATCCACAAATTGCCTTTGTCGTCATACTGCAGTGCGGTACACGTACAGTAATTCCAGGGGGACGTTGTGTTTACATCGATACATTGAAGAGGAGAATTTCCGTAATTGTACAAACCTACAAACGTTACTGCACCATCCTCATCCAAACGATATTCATGCAAACCATTACGATAGACGGCACCATAAAAATGATTGGCATCTGTGGGGTCTTGAACCAAATCCACTGCATTGTAGTGAGATAAATGAGGGTATTCACTCTTCGGCCTTATTTCATCAAATAAAGTCCAATGAGGCAGCATGCCATTGTCCTCCATATACATAAACGTTACAGGATAATAGGATGCCATTTGCGTATTTATACCTCCAGCAACGAGCAAGCGACTCCCCTCATACCTTATATGGTAAAATAAATCCCTGCTCGGAGAATTTATGCTGATTACCTGGGAGGGATTTATAAAATGATTATCATACAAATCATAACTCCTTACACCATGGATACCTTCTGCCACATAGTACTTATTATCGATACACGTAACATCATATATCGGAAAATCGAGACTAAACTGGATATTATTCCATCTACTTGTATACTCTCCCTTATATATATATATACGTGTGGACATGCCAAACATCAACATGTCATCAGTCGAGGTCATATATGGAATTCTGTTGGGGAGGATATTTAGAAACTTACCGCTTAATTCTATCTCGTCAATCCCCAGTTCTTTACGTCCGAACAAATGAGAATCATATACGGCTAATTCCAAATATACCTGACTGCTAATTGGAGCATCCCAAACAGACTTGTCGTGCAAGTTACTTGAAACTGGTGTTTTATAGAGTCCCTTATCTGTGGCAATATATAAGAATTCACCGACTTCTGCCATAGAATAGACCTTCATTCCTGTTGTCTGATATGTTTCTGCAATTACCGCATTCTCCATATCTAACTCTATTATAGACTTATCCGTACATATGTAGACATAGTTGGCAGAGTGGCACAAGCCATTGACCATACCACCAAGGATAGAGTGCTCCTTCAAAGCAGAAACATTTACCACAGCATCCTCTGCATCCAGCATATCTATGTTACCTGTACTATAAATCAGCAGTAACCTTCCTGTTGCTTCATTGTATGAGATGCGTGCTATTTCCTTGTCATTAAGTTCATTCAAGCAATCATATGTCTTCACGCTACCGTCCTCGACATCATACCGTACAAGATTTCCCGTATTGGATTGTATCGTACCACAACCCTTCATTATACAATATAGGTAGTTATCCGCAGCTTCAACTTGAACCGCCTCTCTATAAGCGGGGTACACCTGCCACCTCTCGTTTTGCGAATACGAGAAGAGGCAGGTGTTAATAAATAGAACGATAAATAAAATTATACGATGCATTATTTTTCTACATGTACCTTGCCATTGTCCTTTCCTGGACCATGTCCATAATGACCGTAAACACCATAATGGCCATACTTACTATACTTATTGTACTTTCCGTACTTACCATACTTTCCGTACTTACCATAGCCATAATAGTATCCATATTTACGCTTACGCAAATCCATGCCATTAAGAACGACGTTACATTTAGGCAGCTTGTTCTCAGAGGCGATGCTGTTTATCAACTCAAAATTGGCCTTGGGGCTATAGTCTGCACGGACAACGAATAAAGTTACGTTAGCCAGACGGCCTATATTAAGCGTATCAGAAACCAAACCAACAGGAGGAGTATCCAATATTACATAATCGTACTTTGTGCACAAATATTCAACACCTTCTTTCAGCAAAGAACTACTCAACAATTCTGCTGGGTTGGGGGGGATAATACCGGCGGGCAACACATCCATGTTAGCATTAACTCCAGAAGGTGTTATCTGGGCCTCCAACAAATCAAAATCTGCCCTACTACCACCCAAGAAATTAACAATACCGCGTTTGTCAGCCTTCAAACCGAACAAATTCACCAACTGGGGTTTACGTATATCCAAACCCACCACCAGCACCTTCTTACCCAACAAGGCAAAAGACATTGCTAGGTTAGTTGCGACAAATGTTTTGCCTTCTCCAGGTATACATGACGTAGCCAAGATTACCTTTTCTTCTGGTTTAAGCACAAAACCCATGTTTGTTCGCAATCCGCGGAATGCCTCTTCCATCATATCATTGCGATTCTCACGGACAACAACTGAACGCTGTCCTGCATCCAATTCATGGGAGAATGGAATATCTGATAAAATGGGGAGTTTTGTCAATGCTTCAATATCGTCACGTCCTTCAATACGGAAACGCAATAGACTCAGACACATCAGCAAACCAATTGGGAAAACAAAACCAAATCCGAAAGCTGCGACCCATATCATTTTGTTCTTGGGGCTTACCTTACCCATTACCATGGGCTCATCAATTAGACGCGCCTTTGAAGCAGTACTATACAATTGGATATAGTTTTCTTCACGTTTCTGCAACAATGTCAAATACAAATCTGCCTTCAATGTCTGCTGACGGCCTATGTTGTTCAAAACGCGTTCCTGAGTAGGAGTCTGAGAAATCCTATTTGAATACAATCTATACTGATCCTCCAAACTCTTCTTCTTTATCTCCATATTATTATATAGACTGGACATATTAGAGCGAATAGCAGGCCACATATCAGACACTTCTTGTGTAATCTGCACAACCATGGGATTCACCTCACTACTGCCCTTCATATATCTGTTGCGTCTGAGAACCAAATCATTGTACTTGGAAATAGTATTCACCAACGAAGTTTCCTTTAACCCCAAGTTTGCCGGCAAAGTCTGCAAATAATTAGATGGATTGTCCATGTAATCCATTAAAGATTTCAGCAGTGACAATTGAGTTTGCGCTTCAACCATTTCTTTCTGGTAATTTGTTGTGTTGGTCAAAGCAGTCGTTGCATCGTTCGAAAGGTTTATCAGTTCATTATTACGTTTATAAGCCTCCATGCTACCTTCAGTCTCATCCAACTCGGCACGTATCTTATCCAAGCGCTCCGCTATAAACTCCTCCGTCTTACGGGCAACCTCATTCTTATCTTCATTGGCATCTTCGTTATAGCAGTCTACGAGTTCTCGCAGATAATCCAACGAGCGTCTCTTGTCCGTATCAACAAAACTCACATTTGCCACAGTAGTAGTTTTTGTGGTCGCTGACGCATTTAGTCTACGGGCATAAGCTCGGCCAACATTCTTAGGAGAAAGAATTGTTACGAACAACTTTGTGTCATCCTTGAATTCAAAACCAGGATTCTGATGGAAGATCAATTGACCAAAAGGAGAATTGATATGGGCGGGGAACTCCTTCAGTTCCTCACTTAACGTGATTTTTTCCGGGTCCTCTTCATCAAAACGTCCCTCAACGCGTATCGGGCCATTCTTTTTCTTGGTCAGTGTCAAAAAGATGGGGGATGCAAGCGATTCCAAACGTCCCTCTTCCAAATCAACAAGCACAGGACTTGTCTTGTAGAGTTCACGATCACGCACACGACCTTCCTGGACATAAGTGACATACAGTTTCAGTCGCTTGACAGCTCGTGTTGACACTGTCGCACTACGGATAATCTCCAACTCATTATCAAAACCGTTAGAATTGGACAACAAGCCCATCTCATCTAACGCCATGCCATATCCCCGTGGGTTTTGCTCAGAATCCTTAACCAAAACCTTCATTGAAGCGGAATACAGCTCTGTCGCATATCGCAAATACACGAATGCGGCACACATGCAAATAAAGACAGAGAGCAATACCCAATGCCAATTCAAATAGAAGATTGTCCAAATCGTGCGCAAATTGAAGATACTCTTCTTCTCTTCTTCACCATTAAGAAGTTCTTTCTCGTTTAACTCTGACATATTTTTAATGTTTATTATTATTATCGGACACAACAATTGCCTATACGGCACATTTTAGGCAACAAATATACAACTTTATTTTTTATTGCAGCAGTATTCTGGGACAAAATACTCCACATTATATAAAAAACACTTATCATTAGGCAAATAACCAGAAATTATTAATATCTTTGCCAAATAATGAATACACCAGGAAAGCAAAATACAGACATCCGCCCCCGGCTGATTTTAGTTTGCGACATTTTAATGCTGAACGCATGTTGCATAACACTTGCATACGCATTAATTGTCGGGATAGATTGGCTTTGGGCATTCGTTGTCCTAAACAATTTATCTATCATAGCATTAAGGCGTTGGATTATTTGCATTTTTCAGATAAATTGGTTGGCCAGCCCTTTGAACAGGACCATAAAACGCAGCCTTGACATTATTCTGTCACTGGCACTTTTATCAACTGTTTTTCCCTGCGTCTTTGTAGTACGTGCCATTTTCTTCTGGAAGACCAGACATGGGGCAGTATTAACGTTCCGGAAAATGCAGATCAACGACAAGGAATTTGACTCATTGGTTTTCAATTCAACTATACGCAAAACATCTTTCGGGGTCAATCTTCCAATAATATTCAACATACTCTGTGGTACCATTTCGTTTTGGGACTTAAAACAATTACGAACTCCAGTAGACCACGAACTAGTTCCTCCTGCAACTGTTGATACCGCTAATTGCAACTCAAACATTCATCAAGACAACCAATTCTCAGAACATGAACATATTCAGTAAACTCTTCAAAAAAGATAACCAGAATGAAAACGTTGGCGGCACCGAAGATTTCATGATGCTTATCCGCGTTTATTACCAAGCCACAATTGCCGCACAAATCGGTATCAATAACCCTGCGCTATTGCCAGACCTCAGGACATTCAAACAGGCTTTTCACATTACTACGCTGAACAACAAACTTGGATTAGCTGAAAAAAAACATTGTCAGAAGATACTCCAAAGCACCTACAATTTAAGCAACGAGTTCTTTAAAGAGATTGACAATAGCATCAAGAAAAAATGCCGCAACATCCAAGATTTCCAACCTTACCTGTTACAATTCCAAGGATTCTGTCAGGACTTAATGATGCTCATGGGCAATCTTATGCAGTGGAAATTACGGCTTCCTTCGTTTTTCCATAAAGCATTACGCAGCATGGTAGAGAAACAGGTACATGACATCATGACCAAAATCGACTGGAAGGACGACTCTGTTCGTAGAGCCTGCATATCCATACGCAGATACCACACCTCCTTGGGATATAGCGAAGCGTGGATAACAGAATTTGTCCACACCATAGTCATGCTTAGCAAAAAGGAAAAGAAACCACAAAACAAAGATTGAGCATGAACCAAGATGTCATTGCCATTGTCTCACGCCTTGAGACAAGAACGCGCCAGCTAATGCTTCAGTATGCCAAGCTGAAGTCGCTCCTGGAAGAGACAGAAAAAAAACTTGTAGAACAGAAACAATCCAATGCCGCACTGAAGGAGGAGGTTTCCGTTCTGGAAGAGAAGTACGCAAGACTGAAAATGGCACGTCTGATAGACATGGCAGATGACGATGATTTAAGAAGTACACGTAAACGCATCAACAAGATGATTGCTTCTGTTGACAGGTGCCTTGCAACCTTGAAAGTAGAGTAACTATGGACGAAAAACAGAAAATAACCATCCGTTTCGGTTCTTGGGATTTGCCCATGACCGTGCAACGCAAAGATGAGCACATTTATCGCGAAGCCGAGAAACTGATGAAAGAAAGGTATGCTTTCTATACAAGCAACTACAAAGGTCTTGCTACTGAAAGGTATATGGTCATGTGCATGTTAGACATTGCTGTCAGATTACAACACACCATAGAAAGGAACGACAATACCGGTCTTTTGGACAGGTTAACAACCTTGGCAGAAGAAATAGAGAAAAATCTAAATAAATAACAATATTAATAACGTATTACAACCTAATTCACTAAAACAACATGGATGCAATAATAATCGGAGTCATTTGCGGAGTTGCATTTGTCATAATCTGGTTCTTAGTGTGGTATTTTATCGTAGTTCCACGCAAACAGAGAAAGATGGAGGCAGAGGTACTCAAAGAGGCAGAAGTGATCAAGCAGAAAAAACTTCTTGAGGTAAAGGAAAAATTCCTCTCTAAGAAAAACGAGTTGGACAAAGAGATACACCAACGCAACCAGCAACTTCAACAGGCGGAGAACCGTAACAAGCAACGCGAAATGAGCCTGAACCAGAAACTGGATGAGCTGAACCGTCGCAAGCAAGAAACGGAAAACCTACGCAATAGATTAGAAAACCAACAAGCGATTCTTGAAAAGAAAGAAGAGGAGTTGGATGCACGCCAGTCCGATCTTATTGATAAAGAACGAACCAAACTCGAAGAGCTCTCCGGCCTATCTGCAGAAGAAGCCAAGCAACAGCTCATCGACTCACTTAAGGACGAAGCCCGAACCAATGCCCAGGCATACATCAATGAAATAATGGATGAGGCCAAAATAAATGCCAATAAAGAGGCAAAGCGCATCATCATTCAAAGCATACAACGAGTAGCCACGGAAACTGCCGTTGAAAATAGCGTAACTGTTTTTCACATCGACAACGATGAAGTAAAGGGAAGAGTTATCGGACGAGAAGGACGTAACATTCGTGCCTTGGAAAATGCTACCGGAGTAGAAATTGTTGTGGACGACACTCCAGAAGCTATAGTAATAAGTGCATTTGACCCTGTACGAAGAGAAATATGCAGATTAGCGCTGCACCAACTTGTAACTGACGGCAGAATTCATCCAGCACGAATAGAGGAAGTTGTTGCCAAAGTTAAAAAACAAGTCGAAGAAGAAGTTCTTGAAACAGGTAAAAGAACAACCATAGACTTGGGCATACATGGCCTGCACCCCGAACTTATACGTATCATCGGCAAGATGAAATACCGTAGTTCTTATGGTCAGAATCTTCTCCAGCATGCACGTGAAACGGCAAACCTTTGCGCCGTCATGGCAAGCGAACTTGGATTGAACCCCAAAAAGGCGAAGCGTGCAGGTCTGTTGCACGATATAGGTAAAGTCCCCGATGAGGAGCCCGAAATGCCCCACGCGCTTTATGGCGCCAAATTGGCAGAGAAGTACAAAGAGAAACCTGATATTTGCAATGCCATTGGCGCACACCACGAGGAAACGGAAATGACCTCGCTCATCGCCCCCATCGTACAAGTATGCGATGCTATCAGCGGAGCGCGCCCCGGAGCACGCCGCGAGATTGTGGAGGCATATATAAAGCGCCTTAAGGATCTGGAAAATATTGCAATGTCATATCCCGGCGTCAACAAGACATACGCCATTCAAGCGGGTCGCGAATTGCGTGTTATCGTTGGAGCAGACAAGATAGATGACAAACAAACGGAAAAATTATCCGGTGAAATTGCGACACGTATTCAAAACGAGATGACATACCCTGGACAGGTCAAGATAACCGTAATACGTGAAACTCGCTCTGTAGCCTACGCAAAATAAGGACATTATGATTATAGCAGTAGACTTTGACGGCACTATCGTTACACACGAATATCCGAAAATAGGCAAGGAAATCCCCTTTGCCGTCCAAACACTAAAAATGCTCGCCAACGAAGGGCACCAACTCATCCTATGGAGCGTTCGTGAAGGACAACTTCTTGAGGAGGCATTAGACTGGTGCCGTAAACGCGGACTTGAATTCTATGCTGCAAACAAAGACTTTCCTGAAGAAGACCGGACCAAGAACAATCATTTTTCACGCAAGCTCAAGGCCGACCTCTGGATAGACGACAGAAATGTAGGCGGCCTACCTGATTGGGGGACCATATACAGGATTATCAAAGAAAAGAAGACCTATGAGCAGATACTCACGGACGAGATTCATTCCGAGGTACCCAATGTCATCACAAAACGGAAATGGTGGCAGATATAATATCTCTAAAATTACAAAGATAAATCCCACGAACCAAAACATAAAATTAATAATATGAAAAAATCATCAATCTTTCTATCAGCAATACTGGTATTATTCGTCGGAATGATGTCCACCAGTTGCGTCAGCCGTAAAAAGTTGGTTTATTTCCAAGGTTCAGACACATTGTATTCACATCCGCAGCAGATATCTCAGCAATACGAGATGAAGTTAAAACCTGCAGACCAAGTACTGGTAAAAATTACTCACTCAGGCGAGCCCGAACTGCTCTCCCCATTTGCACAGGACGTAACAATGGGTTCTCTTAGGAACAATAGCACATACTCAAATGCAGGAACACTGAGCAATGCCTACGGTTACACTGTTACCAACAATGGCGAGCTTATCCTCCCTGCCGTTGGCAATGTCTATGTCGACAACATGACTTGCGAAGAGGCTGCACGAGCTATTGAGAAAAAGGTTGTAGAACTTAATCTGTTGCAGCAACCGGAAGTGACTGTCCGACTGATGAATGCCAGAGTAACTGTAGTTGGCGCAGTCAGAACGCCCAGGAGCGTGAGCCTTACCAGCGAGCGTAACACCGTTATTGATGTTCTTGCGCAATGCGGAGATTTGGATGTGACCTCCCTCAGAAAAAACATTAAGCTTTTCCGCGAAGTAAATGGCGAACGCCAGATGTACACTCTTGACCTGACGGATGTGAACATTTTCAACAACCCTGCCTTCTATGTTCAGCAAAATGACATGATATATGTGGAGCCCAACAAGAGTCTGGGTGTAAAGAGCAGCGCCTTCTACACATTCCTCAGTGCAGGTGCCAGCATCCTTGGTCTTGCGTCAAGTATCATCGCACTTGTATTTGCCATCAAGGACGAAGCCAATTAATCTCCAATATACTTATATGAAAACATATTGTTGCTTCCTTATGGCATCCAATCTGCCAATAGGGAAGCAACAATTTTAACCCAAATCGGTCATTAGACTGTTATGCGCTAATGAAACCTTCTTTTTGTCATCCGTTTCGTCGCTTTTCGGTTACAATGGAACCCCATTGCGCCCTCAAAGCGACAAAACACCTGTTCAAAAATAAAGGCTATTATCACCATAACGCTAATGATCGATTTGGGTTTAATATGCCACACAAAAGAAATTTATTGCAACTTAGCCATCGCATATACCTTATATATAATATATAGATCAGCAGGAGACAACATATGTGGGGGGGGGCACTTATCCCTACACCAGCCTACAGAGGGAAAAAATACAGGCAAGTTGTCCTGAAAAGTACATTGTTTTGGTATTTTTTGTATCTTTGCCAAGGTTTAGCCAAACAAAACAGACATAAAAGACAAAATATAAACCACAAAAAAAAAAACATCCAAACCATGAAGAAACTACAACTTTTGCTAATTTGGGGAGCACTACTCCTTACCGGTTGCCAAATGATGACCTTTGAAGATGACGAGGAGAATGGAGTTACAAATAAAGGCAGTAAAACAATGTACTTCCGTCTTACAGGTTTCAGCATGTCAAACCTTGACGAGAGCAGAGACTATAACCCCGCACCTACCAGAGCAGGCACAGATCTCCAAAATGCTACGGACCATCTGTTGCTCGGAATATACGACATGGATGGGCAGATCGTAGACAGCATCACATACCAGGATAAAGACGATGTAGATTTGCCCTACGGAACTTTTTCACACACATTGAATTACGGCAAATACACCATTCTCGCCATTGGTTGGAATGGAGCACAGCAATGCCACGTACATAGCCTTGACAGCATATACTTCAGCGAAGGATGGGTTCCAAACACGTTTCTATGCAGACAGAATATCATTGTAAACGAATCATATTCTGACACACGGACAATATCGCTCAAAAGATGTATTGCCAGATTCGTGCTTAAATTCACTGACACTATCATGCCCGAAGAAATAAAAGACTTCGTAGTTACATTCTCCGGAGCCGGCAATACTCTAAATAGCGGAACAAGGCATTGCGTCCAGCAGCAGGATTTCAGCAGGAAGATAGATGTAAACATTGATCCATCCAAAGTGAAGAGTATTACATCATACTGTTTCCTCCCGGCTGACAGCACATCAGTCAGCGTCAACGTTGCCGCTCACGACATAAATGGCGGGACCATTGCCGAAAGGACATTTACTGAGGTTCCCATGAAGATCAACTACTCCACCAACTACACCGGTAAGTTCTTCCCCATTTCCTCCGTATCCGAAACAGTTACCTTTGAAGTGGAATTTGACGGGGAATTCAACAACGAATTCTAAAAAGCGCAGATGCCCTCGGCGGCGACCAATCTCACCGCCCTCGGCGGTAAATTTAACGGCCACTGGCGATAAAGTTCACCGCCAGTGGCCGTTAAATTTATCGCCACCGAGGACAAAAACATGGCACCATGGCACCTACAGCCGATGACACCGGGATGAAGGAAAAAAGAATCTGGAAAGCATCAGGTCCAAACAACACACTATAGACCGAGAATTAGCGTCTCGTCCATATTGTAGTATCTATACTGACGCAACCTTTTCCATTCCGGATTATGCAGCATCCATGCAGGAGAAAAATTCTCTGTACCCCTGGCATCAAGCCTATCCACAACCATACGCACCGTAAGGCGATGAATGTCTATGGCCGGGATATAGAGCATTTCCGTACCGGAATTGTTGTGCGTGATAGCCAACACACCCACACTGACGAGTTCATCCAAGAGCACCGTGACCAACGTTTCCGGCAGATGCGTGGCACGTGAAAGAGAACGCTGGCTCAACGGACGGTTGCCGGCAGCAAATCTTTTGGCAACATGACTTACCAGCAAAAGGGAAAGTGTATCGCGGAAACGACGGCTCATGCCACGTGTCGAACGCTCAAATGCATATTCCTGTACCATCTGGTTGGCATAACTCAACTGACATCCTATAAGACAGATATACCACGTGAACTGCAAGAAAATCAAAAGCAAGGGGATTGCGGCAAAAGAACCATAGATGGCGTTGTATGCCGACAGTTTTATCTGGTAGTGTATGTAGAAGAACTCTAACCCCTGAAACAACAGACCTGCAATAATGCCGGGGCCGACACATGCACTCCATCTGACATGCGTGTTTGGCATAAGTTTGTACAACAGGACAAACACCAGACTGCTGATAAAGAACGGCACCATCACCACTATGACATGAAAGGTACTTCCCATGGAAAAGTATATGTCAAGCCACGACTCCAACGTCAGCATTGCCACATTCACACCATTTGTCAGTATCATCAATATAGGTAACAGCAGGAATACGGATATGTAATCTGTTATCCGTCTGTAGATATTGCGCGTGTTTGTCACTTGCCAAACGGTATTGAAGGCCGTTTCTATATTCATGGTAAGATTAACCAAAGTATAGAACAACAACAATATACCTACGCCCAAGAAGACACCGCTCTTGGTATGCTGAAGATAACTTTCTACAAACGTGAGAACCGTATGGGTCATTTCCGGACTGAATGAATCCAGTGCGACACGCAGACGACTTTCTATAATGTTGTCAAAGCCAAAGCCCCGGGCAATGGCAAAGATAATGGCCAGCACCGGAACAACGGCCAAGGTGGTATTGTATGTAAGTGCCGAGGCATAAGAACTGAGATTATTGTTAACAAAGTGATCTATGGTGATATAGACACGTTTGAAAAGCAGCAATGCCCAACGCTGGAAGCACTTGCACTGCCGTTCATCCATGTTCCACCAGGATTCCATTCTGTCTTCTATTGTCATAAGAGGAAAATCATTTTTTGGACGAATAAAAAGAAGCAGTGGCCCTGTAAGCCGGGTTCTGTGCACGGATATTTCTGCATCAAGCCGCCATATCCGCCGCCTGTCATTTATCCACTACCGGCGTCACCGCCGGCCTCTATCGTTCTACCCTCCGGCTCGGACGGACAACCCTCCCACTCCCGCCATTGCAGCAAGAGCACCGCCGGTATACGCGAACTTTCAACATCCGGAGTGCACAGCACGCATGTCGCCACACGCCTGGTGGGCTCTTACCCCACCTTCTCACCCTTACCTGCAATATATACAGGCGGTTGTTTTCTTCTGCACTGACCAACCATCACTGGCTCCTACCCGTTAGGTAGCGGATTGTCCTGTGTTGCCCGGACTTTCCTCTCGTCCCCCCCTTAAAAGGAGAAAACCAGCGACAGGCCGGGCCACTGTTTCTTTGTGTGCAAATTTACGAATAATCCTTAAATTGACAAAACCGCTGCAACTAAAAGGTTAAAATAAGACAAGGAAAATGACAACGGACATAATTTATAACTACTTTTGCAAACAGAAAGTCAACCACCCCATACATACTGGATATAAACCATAAAACATCAATAATATGAAGAAAGTACTATTCGTCCTTATTGGTTCTACACTGATTGCATGCTCCGGCAATGCGGAAACAGCCAACACGACAGAGTTGGAACTGAAGACAGAAGAAAAGACCACCACACTATCTGCCCCCCAGGGCGGATATGTGGACCTCACCTATGCGGCAGAGAGCAGCGTAAATGCTGTTGTATATATTAAGGTGACACAGATGGGCAAGACACATAAGGTGACATACCGCGACCCATTTGAAGAATTTTTCGGAGATTTCTTCGGACACAGCCAGCGTACTCCCCAGCAACGCGAATACAAGGAACCCGACCGCCGCGGTTCCGGTTCCGGTGTGATTATCTCTGCAGACGGATACATCGTCACTAACAACCACGTTGTGGCCGGTGCCGATGAGATTCTTGTAAAATTGAACGACAACCGCGAGTTCTCCGGACGCATCGTAGGACTGGATGCCAACACCGACCTGGCTCTTATCAAGATTGAGGGGAAGAACCTCCCCACACTGCCCATCGGCAACAGCGACAACCTGAAGATTGGCGAATGGGTACTGGCCGTGGGCAATCCATTCAATCTCACGAGCACTGTCACGGCCGGCATTGTATCCGCCAAAGCCAGGAGTCTGGGAGCCAACGGCATTGAAAGTTTCATACAGACCGATGCAGCCATCAACCAGGGTAACTCCGGTGGTGCCCTGGTCAATGCCAAGGGAGAACTTGTAGGCATCAATGCCATGCTGTATTCACAGACAGGCAGTTACAGCGGTTATGGTTTTGCCATTCCCACATCCATAATGAACAAGGTCGTTGCCGACCTCAAAGCATACGGAACCGTACAACGCGCCGTATTGGGCGTAACAGGAGGTGACGTGACAAACTACATTGACAGCGAAAAAGCCAAAGGCAACACACCTGATCTCGGCACCCTTACCGGAGTATGGGTAAACGAAGTTATGGAAGGTTCTGCCGCTGCCGAGGCCGGTCTGAAGAAAGGCGATGCTATCATCAGGTTCAACGACAAGGAAGTTCACAAGATGTCTGAAATGCAGGAAGCCATTGCCCAGCATCGTCCCGGCGACAAGGTGAGCATCACCTGGTTGCGCGACAAGAAGAAGCATACCGAAACAGTTACTCTGAAAAACAGCCAAGGTTCAACAAAGATTCTGCAGGAAGTGGACGTTGATGAAATGGGCGTCTCCATGGAACCATTATCTGCAAACGAGAAAGCACGCCTTGGTGTACCATACGGTCTTGTTGTAAAGGCCATACGCAACGGAAAGATGCAAAAAGCTGGAGTATCCAAAGGCACAATCATTCTGGCAGTAAACGACATCCGCATGGAAAAAGCATTAGATTGGGAGAACGCCGTCAAGGCTGCCAACCAAAGCGCCGACCGCACTCTATGGATAAAGGCCATTGCTCCAAGCGGACGCAAACAGAGTTTTGTAATTGATTTGAACGAGTAACGGCCCACTTATACAATACCAGCCCCCACCCTGCCTGTTCAATACGGTTGGGTGGGGGTGTTTTATTGCAATTGCAACGCATTTTTCATACTTACAACCACATTTATCCACTTTATTTTGTATCTTTGCACAGAATTATCAATCATGAATTTATGAAGAACTGGAACAAACTTTTATGCCTGGCAATTACTGCACTGATGCTAATCTGCGCCACTGATATTTATTCCAAGCCCAAACAAACAAAAATCTACATATTCGGAGTCAGCATCAATTTCACGGACTCAACAACCTATATCACAGACGTACAGGCACTGGAACCCGCATATATCGAAACCAGGACGGGGTTTCTGTATGATCGCAGCATATATTCACAGCAACTACAGATTTGGGTCGAATACGCAAAGAACCAGCCCAATACCACTTGCACCGTTTTCTTCAGCGAGAACAAAAGCCAACTTGAGAAAAAGTACATCAAGGTCAGGAACAATTACAACAAAGACCAGTCTACCAAATTGAAGACCTTGAATGCAGGAGAGTTTAAATTTATCCCTCAAGAATGGACCGAGCATGAAAGATTATAAAATCGCAGACCACAAGGTTTCTATAGATTTCATCAGCGACAATGCAAGTGAGGAATTGTTGCCAAACTTTGTGCCTTTCATACATATTGGAAACGAAGAGCCCGTATTGAGGGTCTCTGTAACCGACGATTGGCACTGGCAAGATGAAGCCAAGGAAATAGGGCAATTCGACGTTGGAGGATGCAACCATGGTGTTTACCGGACAACCGACGGAGGTTACCAATTTGAGGCCTACGACCCCGGCAATCACCTTTGCAGCCGCATGCAATCATCACCAGACTTCAAGCACTGCTATGTCAAAATTTACGACGGCACACCCATACAACGCAAATTCGGGTTAAACAACTGCATGATGATGGCCTTTGCTTTTGCCACAGCCACATTGGACACAATACTCATTCACTCCAGCGTAATCCGTTGTGACGGCAAAGGCTACCTGATGACAGCTCCAAGCGGTACCGGGAAAAGCACACACACACATTTATGGTATACGACCATCCCCGGTTGCGACCTTATGAACGACGACAACCCCATCATACGCATAATAGATGGCCAAGCCATTGTTTATGGTTCCCCGTGGAGTGGCAAGACACCCTGCTACCGCAACATACAGGCACCCATTGGCGGAATTGTACGCATCGAGCAATATCCACAAAACATCATACGACGACTTAGGCCAATTGAAGCCTTCGCAGTATTACTGCCTGCATGCAGTACCATGAAATGGGACGCACGCACCTACAACGGCATCTGCGACAGTATCACAAAATTCATAGAAACCTGTAACATCTGGGAATTAAAATGCCTGCCTAACGACGAAGCAGCAATACTCTGCCATGATACCATCAGCAAAGAAAGCAATACTTAAAGGACTAAGATTGTTATTCTCTCCAATAAGGAGCAACTACAAGAAAAGGAATGGCATACCCACTCCCATGCCACGCATGGAGATTCCCAACGACATCCTTCTCGGTGCTGCCAGAGATGCGATACGGGAAGGGAACACTGCAACTATAGCGGTTAAAGGCTGGAGCATGCGCCCTTTTCTGGAACACCAACGCGACAAGGTATTGCTTGACAATCCCCAAGGAGCAAAGGTCGGAGATGCTGTTCTGGCAGAAATTCTACCAGGTAACTACGTTTTGCATAGGATTATAAACATAATCCCGCACCTCACTGATGACATTTTTGACGAGATTACATTAATGGGAGATGGAAATATCCGCGGAACAGAACAATGCCTGCGCAAAGACATCTGCGGTATTGTCACCCACTATGTCCGCCCCAACAGGACAATCCCCGCCAACGACCCTAAACTTGTAAGGAGAATCAGACTTTGGAGAAAGTTACTACCCATCAGAAGGTATTTACTCTTTATCTATAAATCAATAATATAAACACATCAGAAAATGAGAATTAAGGAAGGATTTGAACTTCGTGAAGTTTGCGGAGAGCACATAGTTGTAGCACATGGAGAAAAGAACATTGATTTTTCCAGAGTAATAAACTTGAACGAATCTGCCGCACTAATGTGGCAGGCTGCCATTGGAAAGGAATTTACAGTAGACGACCTGTTCTCCACACTTATGAAAAACTATGATGTCGATGAACATATTGCCAAGGACGACGCCCAACGCATTATGAACGAATGGAGGGAAATGGGACTAATTGAATAATCATAAAATCCGATAAGAACAACACTATTATGGAACAGATATGGCAAGACATTGCAGAATGGATTAACCTTCTTGCACAGACACTGCGCATTCCCACCTCATTTCTGCTCATAGAATTCATAGGCACCTTTGCATTCGCACTGTCGGGCATACGCCTGGCCAGTGCCAAGCAGTTTGACGTCTTCGGAGCATGGATTGTGGGTATGGCCACGGCCATAGGCGGCGGTACGTTCCGCGATGTCATGTTGGGTGTAAATCCCTTCTGGATGACCAACGAGATTTACTTCATCTGGTGCGCACTTGCCGTCCTGTTCGTGCACATATTTGCCAAATACCTTGTAAAGCAGAAGAACACATGGTTCATCTTCGACACCATCGGTCTGGCGCTCTTCAACGTGGTCGGCATCGAAAAGACCCTGCAGATGGGTTTTCCCATGTGGACCGCAATCACAATGGGTTCCGTCACCGGTGCGGCAGGAGGTGTAATCCGCGATGTCCTCATCAACGAGGTTCCGCTTATCTTCCGCAAGGAAATATATGCTCTTGCCTGCGTGGCCGGTGGTATTGTGTACTCCATGTTTCATGTCATGGACTTTAATCCCAACATCAGCGCCCTGTTCTCCAGTATAGTGGTTATTGCCGTCAGATGTTTTGCAGTGAAGTTCCACTGGCATCTGCCCATCGTCAAGGGAGAATAACATTGTCACTCATGAAA
Source organism: Bacteroidaceae bacterium (assembly GCA_017466325.1). Lineage (GTDB taxonomy): Bacteria > Bacteroidota > Bacteroidia > Bacteroidales > Bacteroidaceae > Physcousia. The sequence continues at coordinate 103,884 of JAFTUK010000008.1, forward strand.
CGTACGTTCCTCATACTTGCCGCACTGTTGCTGACCGTTTGCACTTACGGCCGGCACAAGGTATACGACAAGAATGTACGTACACTGCAAGTCACCCTCAACGACAATCCGCTCCTGCCTCCTGTACTTAAACTCGGCAAATCCTCGTTTCTAAGGATTTCATGGGACGAGATGTCGCATGACTATCACCGTTATGTCTACCGCATACAGCACTGCACACGGGACTGGAAGCCTACCGAAGACCTGTTTGAAAGCGACTATCTGCATGGCACCAACGATTTGCCTGTGGAGGACTACGAAACGAGTTTCAATACCACCCAACTCTACACACACTATTCCCTCACATTCCCCAACAGGGATGCCTCAGTTCTGATCAGCGGCAACTACAAACTGCTAGTATACGACGAGGATTTCATGGACGACGGTCCTGTCATAGAAGTACGTTTCCATGTTGTAGAAGCAGAAATGGGATTGACCATGCAGGTTTCCTCCAACACAGACATCGACGTCAACGACAAGCATCAGCAGGTATCCTTGAATCTGAACTATGGCACCATCAAGGTTACCGACCCCTACAACCAGATTCACGCCCTGGTAAGCCAGAACCGCCGTCCCTCACGTACTGTTGTCGGCATACGCCCCGACATCAACAAGGCCAACGGTCTGGAATGGCAGCATTGCGAGGAACTAATCTTCCCTGCCGGAAACGAATATCACAAATTTGAAATCCTTGATGTAAACCACTCCGGAATGAACGTGGACCACATGCGATGGTTCGAACCCTACTACCATGCCACCCTATGGATGGACGAGGTTCCGCACAGTTACCTTACCGCAGAGGACAGGAACGGAACCTTCTATCCAAGAACAGCCGATCAGGAGGACAACAGCACACAGTCGGAATATGTAATCGTACATTTCTCCTTGCAGTCTCCACGCCTGTCCCTACCGGTCTACGTGAACGGCGAGTGGAGCAACGGTGAAACTTCGCCAGAATGCCTTATGGAATACAACGACGACTACGAATGCTACGAAGCCTCGATATTGTTGAAGCAAGGATACTACGACTATCAATACATCACGGCAGACGGGGCAACCCTTGATACCATGCGCGACTTTTGGCAGACTGAAAACGAATACCAGACATTCATCTACTATAAAGAGATTGGAGGACGCTACGACAGGATAGTTGCATACAACTGTGTCAATACAAGGTTCTAAACATACGTCACTCCACATACCCACCTTAACATACCAATGAAGAAACAAGGATATACATCTATCCACCACATACTCAAATATATCGGAGTCTTCGGCTGTGTAGAAGTGCTGAAGACATTGGCCAACCTGTCGCGTGGTAAAATCACAGCCATTTTCCTTGGCCCGTTTGGCGCAGGTCTGATTGCCATATACCAGAACATACTGGAAGTTATCCGTTCCTGCACAAATATCGGTCTCGAGACTGCCAGCATACAGCAACTTAGCGAAATAGACTCCCAAACACAACAAGCGGAAATAACCATAATGGCCAAGGTAATACGTACCTGGTCCATGGCTATGGCCATGCTGGATGTTGTGGTTTGTATGGCGGTTGCCATGCTATTAGGCGACGTATTCTTCAACGACACCAACTGCCACCAGACGGAAATCCTCATGCTTATTCCCGCTGCCTTCTTGGCACCCATTGCAGCCGGAGAATGTGCTATTCTGAAGGGCACGCACAAACTCAAACGCGTGGCCATCGTGGAACTGCTTGGCGCCATAGGAACAGTCATCTGCACACTCTCTATATACTGGATATGGGGACTGTCCGGCATAATACCAGCCCTGAACCTGTGCATAGCCACAGAAACCATCGTACACCTGGTCTTCTGCATCCAGATTATGCCATACCGCATAAACATGTTTGCTGCCGAGGTATGGAAACGTGGCATCCCCTTGCTGAAATTCGGCATCCCCTATGCCGCCACAGCCATCATGGGCGCTATAACCACCACCCTATTGTATAAAATCATCTCCTCCACCGACAGCATTGCATTCTACAAGACCGGCTATGCCCTGATCATGTATTACATTGGCATAGTATTCAGTTCCAATGCCACAGACTATTTTCCCCGCCTGACAAGTGTTTGTCACGACAAGGCGCTCAAAACGGAAACCGTCAACAAACAGATACACGTCAGTTTCACTCTTACCACCCCTCTGGTAATGGCATTCCTTCTGGCCATGCCGATAATCGTCCTGACACTGTACACCGAAGAATTCATGCCCATGGCAAGTATCTGCATAATGGCTGGCCTGTTCCAGTTGCACAGGTCAGCGGCCCTGCCCTTGGAATACGTATCTCTGGCACACGGTCACTCATGGATGTTCCTCATACTGGAAAGCGTGTACAATATCCTTATAATATCATCCGTCTATCTTTTTTACGACATCTGGGGACTGTCAGGCATAGGCTTCGCTTTGTCATTCGTGGGAGTGTCCAATACCATCCTCCTGGGCATCGTAAACTACTACTACTACGGCATCAGGATGTCAAACAGCAATATGGCAATGATACTCATTGGCTCATGCATCGTTACCGCCATCATCATATTGTGCAATATTGACGATATGCCCCTGCGTCTTGGCATCGGCATCCCCTTCACTTTGCTTACGGCAGTATACTGCTACAGAACACTGAAAAAGGATATTATAGATGAAGCATGAACCCATCGTCAGCGTTGTCGTTGCCGTACATAACATGAAAGGACATATACGGCAATGCATTGATTCGGTTCTAAGCCAAAGTCTGCAGGAATTGGAACTGGTCCTGGTCGACGATGTCAGTACGGACGGCACCGCAGACATACTCAGGGAGTATGCGGAAAAAGACAAGCGCGTGATACTCGTATGGCAAACAGAGAATGGCGGTGCCCAACTGGCACGCAATGCCGGCATAGCAGTTTCAAGTGGCAGATACATCACCACTCTGGACCACGACGATTTTCTGGCCTACAATGCATTGGCCTGCGCTGTGGATACGTTCCGCAAGCACGAAGGTCTGCAATGTGTCTGCTTCAGGGAAATCAGGTTCCTGCCGGACGGGACCTTCCTCGAGCACGAGGAAAAGAACTCCTTCGGTCTTATCAGCGGCGAAGAGGCATACCGTAGAAGTATCAGTTGGACAGGTATTACCGGCAGGATGATTGTTACCAGGGAACTGCAGATGCAATACCCCTTCGACAACTGCGAACGCGTATACGGTGAAGACAATACCGCACAATTGCAGTTTTTGGCTTCGCCCCTGGTGGCCAGTTGCCAGGGCATATATTACCACCGCCTGCTCGATACCTCACTATCGCACAAGGTCAGCCTTAACAACATCCGTGGCAATATCCGTTTCATCAACATGAAGCGCCAACTCAAGGCACATGGCTATAGCAATGAGATTCTCATACTGAACGAAACCGCATTTTGGGCAAGCATCGTCAGTTCCTATTATTACTACCACCGCCACCGCCTCTGTTTTTCCCAAGCGGAGCAACAGGAGGCGCTACACCTTATAAAATATATGAGGGAGCAGATAGACACCACCCTACTGGCACCTTCCACAAGATGGAGGCCCGGTTACTGGAAGATGTCTTCATGGAATCTGTTCAGATTACAGGAAGTGATATACTTCCTGCTAAGATGGTTAATCAAAAAGGACAATAAAGCATTGGAGTAAAAATCACTACCTGCCATGAAGTTTCATAAGAAAGTTATCCTGCACATTTGGCATGCCATAGACCAGTTCCTTATTCCGTTGCGATATGTTGTCAACTGCACACGCTTCCCAAAGAAATTACTTTTAACAACAGAGGAAGCCGAAGTCCTGCTTTCCGCCATCCAGCCGGACAAGGGACAGACCTGTCTGTGCAACAACAGCATAGAAGCCGACTACGACCTTCACATCATCGTACCCGTATACAATACCGCCCCATACCTAAAGCAATGCCTTGATTCTATCTTTCAGCAAGAGACAGAGTTTTCCTTCTTCGTATCCATTGTGGATGACGGCAGTACAGACGACAGTTCTGCCCTGCTTGACGATTATCATGCGTCCCTGCAAGGAAGTTCCCATTACTCTAACACTGAAATCATACATCAGACCAACCAAGGGCCGTCAGCCGCCAGAAACGCCGCACTCAGGAACATACACGGAAAATACATCATGTTCGTTGACAGCGATGACATGCTTCTGCCCGGGGCCATCCAGACACTAATGAACGTCGCCATCCTGTCCGGAGCCGATATTTCTGAAGGCAACTTCGATGGTGGTCCTGCACATGGTTTTGCCTGGGGCAAGGTGTACCGCTCGGAACTCTTCAGACATGTCCACTTCCCACCCGGATATTGGTTTGAGGACACACTGAACGTATTCTACCTCTATCCTCTCTGCCACAGGATTGTTCAAGTACCGGGCACACACTATTATTATCGTCCCAACCCCAGTTCCATCATGAACTCCTTCCAGGGAAGTGCCCGTACTGTGGACTCGCTTTGGGCAAGCCGCCGTGTGCTCTCCGATTACTTCTCGCAAGGAAACAAGGCAACGCCCAAACTGCTTCGCTTCTACCTGCAGGACGTGCTTTCCACAGTATCACATTTCCGCACTCTTAAGAACGAACAGGCCATGCAAGCACTTTTCATCATTCACTGCGATATATTCCGGAAACACTTTGCCTGTTCCTTAAATGACAATAGTCACTCGTTCCAACAGAAATGTGTGGTCCATTCCTTGTCAAAAGCAAACTACAGGCTGTTCCGTGCCATAACCGGCATTTAAACCCTATTCTGCCATTAAGGAAAAATACATCCTTTCATATTCTCTGGCAACCTTCTCCACACTATGGTGCTTGCGGACATATTCCACGCTCTGCCTTTTCAGTTCGGGCAAGCGTTCGGGATGCAACACCAACTGTTCCAACTGAGCATAGACACTTTCCTCGCTCGGTTCCACGTTGATTATCGGACGCAAGCGGCTTTCCTCGAGAAGGTCGTAATGCTCCTCCTCTCCACCTCCCACACATACAATACCCTTGCTCATAGCCAGCAGGGCATTCATCGCCGGAGTGTAGCTGTACAGTTGGTCCAGAATCACATCGCTGCCGTCCATCATGTTCTGGTATTGTTCAAATGGCACGCCCTCTGCCACAAGCAATTCCACCCTATCAGGATATACCTGTGCCAGGCGCTTGACAGCACGCAGCATGATGTCTGTCCCCTTGTATTTGGAACGTCCCTTGCTGATGCCAACAAAAATTTTTATTCTCTCTCCCTGCATAGGGTGTGGATTGTTCTCTGGTATCGGGAATGGGATAAACTTTGTCTTTGCCTTAAAGGCTCCGCCCTCGGCTAACTGATATGTAAGCCAATATTCGTACAGACCTGCCACTATAACCTCCGACCGTTCTGCCACATAACGGCACAGGCGCTCGGCATCCGTACCTATCCACGTGTCAATATCTGCCTGTGCCACGGTATCCGTTCGAGGTTCGTCTCCTATATTGAAATCGCTGTATCGCATCGGGCGGATGTCGCGGTTCACCTGCACCCAATAATGGTCCATACCGAATGCCCCCAGCACAATGTGTCTGTTGTTACGGCACAGATAATCAAATATCATTCTGTGGGGGGCTGGACGCATCTCAAAGAATACCGGGTTTATCAGTTGCACGATATCGTATCCGCGCATCTTGGGCAAGGCACACAACAAACGCCAGGCAAAAGAGACATGACCGCGCCAGTCCATTCTGTGGCAAAGGTCTATATCCCTGGGATAACCCTTCCAACTGTCGCCTCCGCTGGCCACAGTCACCTCATGACCAAGGGCACGAAGTCCCTGTGCCAAGGTCCAGTGTACATTGCTGTACTCACCTACGAGAAGAATTTTCATATCGTGTCTGTAATGTCGCTTCTTTATCACCCTTTTTTCGGCAACCCCCTCCGTCGCTGTGCGACACCTCACCCTAACTTCGGGAGGAAATAGGGAGATTCATATACTAAACCAAAAGCGTTTCCAGATCTCTATCACATTATGTTTTGAGTATCTCACGGATGTATCTTTCGCATTTCTTCCCATCCGTTCCCTGAGCTGCCCATCTTCTATCAACGCAGAAACAGACCTCACAAAGGCATCATCATCATCCTGTGGTACAAGAAAACCGTTCTCACCGTTCCTGATTATGTCAGCAGGCCCGTACGGGCAGTCCGTACTTACCACATGCAGACCGCTTCGCATGGCCTCTATCAGTACCATCGGCAGTCCTTCTGTTCTCGAACAGAGCAGAAGCATAGCACTCTTTGCATACATGCCGGCAATATCAGATACCTGACCATGCAACACCACACTGTCACCGATACCCATACGTTCTACCTCGGCACGCACCTCGGTTTCGAGTTCCCCCTCTCCGCAAATGTCCAACTGCCAGCCTGGATGCCTCGCAACGATACATTTCCACAGGCTGACAAGCCTCAAAGGATCCTTCTCCGGGCACAACCGTCCCACAAACAAGCACCTTCTTCCTCCCTCACAGAGAGGGGTGAGAAGGGTCCCCACAAAGTTCGGTATCACCTCCACCCTCTTTGCACGAGTGTAGTTTGCCGCATCTCCATTTGTCAGGCACACCACAGCGTCCACCCTGCACTCCATAAGCGGATACAGCCATCTGTGGTTGCTGTGCTGACGTGCCGTATGTGCCTCGAAGACCGTAAAGCCTTTCCATGAAGAAAAGGCCGCCAGCACAGCACCCATAGCACGGAAATGCACCACTGCATCTGGTCCTATCGCGCGTACCTTATTATTATATATATATAGGACACGTGGTATTGCGGCCAACCATCCCAATCCCGACTTGGGACGCTTTACATCAAGACAGACCTGCCTCACCCTTTTGTCCAAGGGGAAAGCAGGCCTGTCTTCATCTTGCCATATCGTCATCAGCATAACCTCAAACCCATCCTCGGCAGCCATAGCATTCATCTTCTCTATGATGATGCGTTCCAAACCTCCAACAGTGGAAATATGCTCTATGACGTATAGCAGTTTCATTACATGTTTTATTTAATCAGGGGGCAAAGACCTTAAGGACCTTAAAATCCCTAAGGTCCTTACAATCCCTACCTCTGATGAATCGTCAACTGCGGATAGGGGAAGTTGATGCCCTGACGGTTGAACTCGTTGTATATCTTCTCGTTTGTCTGGAAGAACACATCCCAGTAGTTCTCGCTCTTCACCCAAACACGCACGGTCATGCTAACACAACTGTCAGACAAACTTCCAAGAACTATTACAGGTGCTGGTTCCTGCAATACCCTTTCGTCTTTGGATAGGATTCCAGACAGAGTCTCTCTCACCTTGTCAATATCCTCGCCATACTCCACAGCGACATTAAAGTCAACACGACGCAAGGGTTCCTTGCTGTAGTTTGTTATATTACCGCTGGACAAAGCACCATTGGGCAGATATATCTTCTTGTTATCGGGTGTTGTCAGTATGGTGTGGAATATCTGTATTTCAGATACTGTACCGCCTGTTCCCTGAGCCTCTATGTAGTCTCCCACCTTGAATGGACGGAACAGCAGTATCACTATGCCGCCTGCCAGGTTCTGCAGATTGCCGGACAAAGCCATACCTACTGCCACACCGGCCGAAGCCAACAGAGCAGCGAAACTGGTTGTATTCACTCCCAATGCACTGACTACACTGATAACCAGCAGAATCATCAGCAGGATGTTCACCAGACTTCCCAAGAACGTCTGTATGGCAGGATCCACTTTCTTACGCTCCATCACACCATGAAGCATGCGGTTTATCAGCGATATCAACGCCTTACCAACAAAATATATTATTATGGCAATGATAATGCTCTTGCCTGCCTCCACTCCAAGGTCAATGCCCTTGTCTATCAATTCCTTGATATAATCACTGTTTCCTAACTCTTTCATGTTCTTTTATTTATTTGTAACTTTGCTTTAACTCAAATCAGTTCCTACGGACGTAGCCCCCCGGTTCACCTGTCAGTTTTACGTTTATCTCTGTCCCCATAAGTTAGGGAGGAGGAGGAGCGAAGAGACGGAGGAGGTATGTCAATTTCCCAGATTTCCGTTTTCCGTTTAGCGTTTTCCGTTTTCACACAGACACCCCTCCGTTCTTTATGCGAAGAGGTGTCTGTCTTGTATCATAAACTACGTTTTCCTGTTTCTTACAGAGACCAGTCTTCCTGGGTCTTGCGGATGTATGACTTGTAGCGGCGCTGTGCTGCAGCCTTACAAGCATCATACAGTTCCTGTGCCTCCTGGGGAGCGGCCTTCTTCAGAGAGAGGAAGCGAACCTCACCCTCGAGGAAGTCCTGGAACTTGTCCCATTCGGGCTCCTTGCTGTCCAGCTGGAAGGGGTTCTTGCCCTCCTCGCCCAGAGCGGGATTGTAGCGCCACAAGTGCCAGTAGCCACATTCTACGGCCTTGGCCTCCTCGGCCTGGCTCTTGCCCATGCCGCCCTTAGCCTTCAGGCCGTGGTTGATACAGGGAGCGTAAGCGATTACCAGTGAAGGACCGTTCCATGCCTCAGCCTCGCGGAATGCCTTCAGACACTGTGCCTGGTCGGCACCCATAGCCACCTGTGCCACATATACGTTGCCGTATGTTGCCTGCATCAGACCCAGATCCTTCTTGCCCACACGCTTGCCGTTGGCAGCAAACTGTGCAATGGCACCGATGGGAGTAGCCTTTGATGCCTGACCGCCGGTATTTGAGTAAACCTCGGTGTCGATGACGAAGATGTTTACGTCCTCGCCGGAACCGATAACGTGGTCCAGACCGCCGTAGCCGATATCGTAGGAAGCACCGTCGCCACCGATAATCCACTGGCTGCGCTTAACCAGATAGTGATCCAGTTCCTTCAGCTGCTGGCAAACGGGGCAACCTGCCTCGGCACCTGCGGCAATCATGGGCTTCAGCACTGCTGCTGCTGCCTTAGAGGCATCGGTGTCGTTCTGCCCCTCTATCCACTGCTGTGCGGCAGCCTTGAACTCGGCAGGAGTCTCCTCTGAAGCGATGGCCTGAGACAACAGGTCGTTGATGCGTGCCTTCATCTTCTTGTTGGCCAATACCATACCCAGACCGAACTCGCAGAAGTCCTCGAACAGAGAGTTTGCCCATGCGGGACCCTGACCCTCGGCATTCTTGGTGTAGGGGGTAGAGGGGATTGAACCAGAGTAGATAGAAGAGCAGCCTGTTGCGTTGGCCACCATCTGGCGGTCACCGAACAGTTGGCTGATGAGCTTCACGTAGGGAGTCTCACCACAGCCGGCACATGCACCGCTGAACTCGAACAGAGGCTGTGCGAACTGGCTGTTCTTGGGGCTCTGCTTGATGTCCACCAGATGCTGCTTGCTTGTCACCTTCTGCATGAAGTACTTCCAGTCGGCAGCGTTCTTTGCAGCCTCTTCTGAAGAGTCGTCGTAGGCCTTCATTGTCAGAGCTACGCCCTTCTTGGGATTGCCGGGACATACATCGGCACAGTTGCCGCAACCCAGACAGTCCTTGTCGTCCACTGCGATGACGAAGTGCATGCCCTTCATGGCGGCAGGAGCCTTCATCTCTATGCTCTGGCCCTCGTAGCCTGCCAGTTCCTCGTCGGTCATTACGATGGGACGGATAGCGGCGTGAGGACAAACGAATGCACACTTGTTACACTGGATACAGTTCTCGCTGTTCCATACGGGCACGAAGCCGGCAACGCCACGCTTCTCGTATGCAGCAGTACCCTGCTCCCATGCACCGTCCTCTATGCCCTTGTATGCACTCACGGGCAACAGGTCGCCGTTCTGAGCGTTGATGGGACGTACCAGGCTGGTGATGTATTCGGGCTCGTCATACTTGGGAGCCTCGTCGGCAGGCAGGTTGGCCCAGGCGGGATCCACGGGCAGAACCTTGTACTCGCCACCGCGGTCCACGGCAGCGTAGTTCATGTTCACCACGTCCTCACCCTTCTTGCCGTAAGACTTCACGATAGCCTTCTTCATCTGCTCTACTGCCAGTTCCACGGGGATAACCTCGGTGATACGGAAGAATGCAGACTGCAGGATGGTGTTGGTGCGGTTGCCCAGACCAATCTCCTGAGCGATCTTGGTAGCATTGATATAATATACTGTGATGTTCTTCTCGGCGAAGTACTTCTTCAGGTTGTTGGGGATGAAGTTCACCAGTTCCTCGCCCTCGAAGATGGTGTTCAGCAGGAACTGACCGCCGGGCTGCAGACCACGGATAACATCATACATGCGCAGATAAGCCTGAACGTGACATGCCACAAAGTTGGGAGTCTTGATCTGGTATGTGCTGCGGATGGGGGTGTCGCCGAAGCGCAGGTGAGAACAGGTAAAGCCACCGCTCTTCTTTGAGTCGTAAGAGAAGTAAGCCTGGCAGTACTTGTCGGTATTGTCACCGATAATCTTCACAGAGTTCTTGTTGGCACCCACGGTACCGTCGGCACCCAAACCGAAGAACTTGGCCTCGAAGATACCCTTGCCACCCAGTGCCATCTCTTCCTTCTTGGGCAGAGAGGTGAAGGTAAGGTCGTCCACGATGCCCACTGTGAAGTGGTCCTTGGGCTGAGCCATCTCCAGGTTCTCGAATACACCCAGAATCATGGTGGGGGTAACGTCGGCACTGCCCAGACCATAGCGTCCGCCCACGATGAGGGGAGCGTTCTCCACGCCATAGAAGGCATCCTTCACGTCCAGCAACAGAGGTTCGCCGTTGCTGCCGGGTTCCTTGGTGCGGTCCAGTACGGCAATGCGCTTGCAGCTTGCAGGCACGGCCTTCAGCAGGTGCTTCACAGAGAAGGGACGATACAGGTGTACGCTCACCATACCGTACTTCTTGCCGTTGGCATTAGCATGGTCAATAGCCTCGCGTGCAGCCTCGGTGGCAGAACCCATCAGGATGATGATGTTCTCTGCATCCTCAGCACCATAATATGTAAACAGGTCATACTTGCGGCCTGTGCGCTCGCTGATTGCAGCCATGTACTTCTCCACGATGGCAGGAACGGCATCGTAGTAGCGGTTGCAGCTCTCGCGGTGAGCGAAGAAGGTCTCGGGGTTCTCTGCCATACCCTTTGCCATGGGGCGTTCGGGGGTCAGTGCACGTGAACGGAACTCGCTCACTGCCTTCATGTCCACCAGGTCGCGAACGTCGTCGTCCTCTATCAGTTCCACCTTCTGGTATTCGTGAGAGGTGCGGAAACCGTCGAAGAAGTTGATGAAGGGCACGCGGGCCTCTATGGCAGCCAGATGTGCTACGGCACTCAGGTCCATAACCTCCTGCACGCTGCCCTCTGCCAGCATGGCGAAACCGGTCTGGCGGCAAGCCATCACGTCGCTGTGGTCACCGAAGATACACAGAGAGTGTGTGGCCACAGTACGTGCGCTCACGTGGAACACGCTGGGCAGCAACTCGCCGGCAATCTTGTACATATTGGGAATCATCAGCAGCAGACCCTGGCTGGCGGTGAAGGTAGATGTCAGCGCACCTGCCTGCAGAGAGCCATGCACGGCACCGGCGGCGCCGGCCTCAGACTGCATTTCCTGAACCAGGACTGTATCTCCGAACAGATTCTTTCTGCCCTGTGCAGCCCATTCATCCACATGCTCCGCCATAGGAGACGAAGGAGTGATGGGGTAGATGGCGGCAACCTCACTGAACATGTAAGCCACATGTCCGGCACAGGTATTACCGTCCCATGTCACAAATTTCTTTTCTTTTGCCATTGTTATTGTTGTTTTATCGTCAGGCACTCGGCCTGATGCGGTTAATGAATAGTTACTTTATTTATTATTATAGAAACTATAGAATCTATAACATCTATAGCATCTATAGGAATCCATATTATCTCTAATACAGCAGTCCGAACATCCACAGGGGTATTTCCTGTCCCTCACCCTGCTGTTTGTCCGTGCTCACGTATACCACATCCGTAGCCTTGCGCTTGGGCACTTCCTCGGAAATACGGTATCTGTACTTGCCGTCCAGGATGAATGTGGAAGACCTGTCACCTATATTCACCTTATGCTTTCCGCACACTGCATTCTGGAAGAAGGTCTCCATCATATCCTGCTTGTTCACGCGCCCGGGCATCATCACATGCATCAGGTTGGTATTGTGCAGCAGCAAGCGTGCAGGTTTCTTCGGGAACTCGTCCCCCCTGCGATAGACCATGTTCAACAGGCGTGCATCGCTCAGGAACTTAATATAGTTCATTATCGTTGTTCTGGACGTCTGCACCTCCATGGCCAACTGGCTCACGTTTGGAGCCCCGGTGCCGCCCGTTGCCAGCAGGAAGAACAGTTTTTTTATTCTGTTGAGGTTCTTCTGCTCCATCTGGTATATGAGCAGCACATCCACCTCTATCATCATGTTCATTGTCTTCAGCAGATTCTCGCTGAAGTTCCTTTTCTCCAGTACAAAAGGATAGTATCCATGGTGCAGATATGCTTCGAAATATTCCAGGGGATTGCAGCAGGCACACACCTCCTTGGCTATGCGCTCGTGGCGGTTTTCCAGTTCCCTCAGCGTCACGGGCTTTATGTCTGTGCCGGCCTTCATATTCAGGAATTCGCGGAACGAGAATCCCCTCAGGCTATAACTGCGGCAAATACCGTTCAGTTCCGGATTTTCGTCCTTCAGCCTCATCACCGTACTGCCCGTAAACACAATCCGCAGCATGGGGTACTTTTCGTAACACTCATGCAGGACATGGCTCCAGTTGGACAGTTTGAATATCTGGTCTATCAGCAGCACCTGACCACCGGCCCTGTAGAACTCTCCGGCAAACTTCACCAGACTATAGGTCTGGAAGAAGAAGTTGTTCATGTTCACATACAGGCATCTTCTGTCACATGGTGAATAGTTCTCCTTGGCGTAACGCAACAGGAAAGTGGTCTTGCCCACCCCACGGCTTCCCTTGATGCCTATCAGGCGGTCACGCCAGTTTATCTCATCCATCAGCGAACGACGGACAGGCTCTCCCAGATGCTCCAGCAGATACCTATGTGTTCTATAAAGGGTTTCCAGCATGCTTGAACCTTACGTTTTACGTTGACAAAGATACACTTTTTTTGTTTAATTGCAAAGTACAAGTGACAAAAAGATAAAAACGGGGAGCGGAGGAGCGGGGAGCGGAAAACGGAAAACGGAAAACGGGAATCGGAAAACTATCCGCTCACCGCTCCGCCTCTGCGCACTCTTGGCGTAACGAAGTTTGCGCCCCTCCAGCGCCAGCGTTAAGTACGAAAATGAAATAAAACTCTGCGCTCTCTGCGTCCTCTGCGTGCCAAACAAAACACATTGACTGCTTGACAAAGTGAAATCGGAAATCGGAAAACGGAAATCTGCGAGTAAGCGAGAGCAGAGAAAATTAATTTACTCTGCCGAGCGTGAGCAGATTCAAGACGACGCAGTCGGATTAAATCGGAAAACTATCCGCTCATCCGCTCATCCGCTCACCCGCTCACCGTTAACCTCTAATCTCTCACCGCTCACCTCTCCCCCATTCCACCTTTCCCAAGTTTCTCATCTGGCGCATTATCTGCGTTTGTCTGCGCAGCATATATGGCGTAGGGTCCTTTGAACTGAACTTCAGCGGATTCGGCAGCGTGGCCGCTATCAGGGCGCAATTGGCCCGTGTCAGTCGGTCGGCACCACGTCCGAAGTGCTGCCATGCCACGGCATCGGCGCCGTATATGCCGTCTCCCATCTCTATGCAGTTCAGATACACCTCCATTATTCTGTGCTTGTCCCACATCAGTTCTATCAGTATGGTGAAGTATGCTTCCAGTCCTTTTCTGAACCACCCTCCTCCGGGCCACAGAAACACGTTCTTTGCCGTCTGCTGGCTGATGGTGCTGGCGCCGCGCTTGCGCTTTCCGCTCTGCCTTTCGTCCCAAGCCTTGGATATGGCTTCAAAGTCGAAACCGTTGTGCGTCATGAACCTCTGGTCCTCGCTTGCCACCACGGCAAGAGCCATGTCAGGTACCATGCCCTTGTCCATATCCACCCAGTGGTGCTTCAGGCGTATCTTCTCGCCACGTCCCATCTGCTGGCAGCAACGTATCAGCATCAGCGGAGTCACCGGCACTGGCAACCACCTGTATGCCAGCACCGCCAGTATGGAACTGAGGAAAAACAGCCCCACCGTCCATCGGATTATATTGCGCAGTCTTGTGAGTAGTTTCATAGAGAGAAAAGGAGAGAAAAGGAGAGAAAAGGAGAGAAAGGAGAGAAAGGGGAGAAAGGGGAGAGAGGCCATAGGATTTCCTAGGCCTTCCTAGGTCTTCCTAGGGTCTCATAGGTCTTCCTAGGTCTTCCTATGGTTTCCTAGGTTTTTCATAGCCCCCCCGCTTCTCCCAGCCCTTCCAGCCTACTTCCCTTCCTTGTCAGGTGAGTAGAGCAGTCCTTCCACGGCATTCCTGCCCTCCAGGTCTGTCAGCACGAAGGTAAACATCCATTTGTCCAGGCGGTAGTCTGCATTCACGTAGGGCAGTTTAAGGAACACCTTGTTCCACCCCTTGTCCAGTGTCACTGCTATGGGTTTGCGGGCAGGGAAGTTCTCGTTCTTCAGTTCCACCTCCTTGTTGCTTATGGCCACACCGGCGTTCTCATAGTCGGGGGCCTCTATTTCCTCGCCGTTTATCCATATTCTGGAGCCATACAGGTCCCAGTTGCCTGCTGTTGGGGCCGGGTCCTGCTCCGAGCGGCTGTAGTTCTGGAACTCTATTACGGCACCCACCTCCTGCTTCTTCTTGCTGTAGACGTATGTCCAGGCGTATGCAGTGTTGTTGAACGAGGGCGACTCGTAGTAGCCCTTTATGATGCTGTGCCCCCAGGTGTGTCTCAGGTATATGCCGGCACCCGTGGCCACTCCTGTGCCGTAGGTTTTGCCCTCGTGTGTGAAGGTGTTGGGGATGCTGCACATCGCGCATGTTGTGGCATGCTTCTCCGGAGCGAACTCTGCGGCGCTGTTGCCGCCGTTGGGGAAGGCATCCGTTATGCGCCAGCGCACGTTGGTTTGCTTCACGTAGGGTATAGGTTCGTTCTTCAGTGCATGTGCCTTATGGAACAGGAAGCGGCGCTCCCAGTCGCAGAACTCATCGTACTCCTCGCCGCTGTTGGGCAGCATCACGCCGCCACCGCCGTTCGTGCCACC
>JAFTUK010000028.1 GCA_017466325.1 Bacteroidaceae bacterium
AAAGTACACCGCCAGTGGCGGCTCATTTTACCGCCCCCGAGGACCAAGAAAGGCCCCAACGACACTACAGTCCCGAAGGAGCGGGGAAACCTTCGGGACTTTAGGGAAAAACAGACCGCCCCAAATATTCGGGACGGTCAGTGGGGGAAGGGGATGATATATTATAGTATTTTGTCAAGACGCTCATATATGCTTGCACGCATCTGCTTGAGCTGCCTTACCTTTGCGCCATTAACCATACAACGCATTCCCTTGAACATATTCAGTGCAGACACGGAATAGAACCAGCAGAATACAATCAGAATCGGGAAAGACAACACATACAACACTGCCGCCAGCCATCCGAAATTGAAACCAACTACCAAAAGAGTGGCAATGGTGAAAATGGGGATGGTAAACAAGGCCGCAGAACCATAGAGCATGGAACCCTTGAACATGGGGTCGGACATCTTCATCCTGAAGAACGACATGGGTAACAGGTATATGGGCAGACTGGGCCAGCAGGAGAACAGCCACAGGGGGAAGAAGATGATGTGCATCAGAAGGTTGAATCCCAGACTCAGGGGATTGTTGTTGAAAATCAGACTTCTGTCAGAAATGTGCAACTCATCCAGTCCCTTCTTCAAGGACATAGTGTCTCGGTAAATGCCCTCCACATCAGCCGATTCATCGTCCTTAAGAGCATCCAGGCGTGCCACCAGCTGCTTGTCTGTAAGGAGGCGTTCTGGCAGATGCCAGGGCTTTACCCCCTGCCTTTTTGCATAATCGTCGCCATAGGTGGTGCGGATGAAGTCGATGGCCTCGTAGTTGTCAAGATCGCGTATATCAAGCATCAGGTCGGAAATCTGCTTGATGACCACTTTGTTTACCTCGCGCTGCGCCGTGCGGGGCTTGGTCTTGTAGAGTTCATAGTAGGGCATGAGCGAGATAGGTTCGCCGAACTTGATGACGAACCTGTTGCGTATGCCGAAGTAATGGGAGTAGTGATTGCAGGTGGGCATGATGACAACGTCCTTCTGGAAGTCGGCCAGTTCTGCTGCCTCGAAGGCCAGTTTCAAATAACCCATGGAGAAATTACCGAGCCAACGCTTGTCCTGATGGCCGGCTTCGGGATAGATGACCACTGTCTGACCGTCTATCAGGGCCTGCTCGGAAACCTTGAAAGTGCTGGCGTTCTCTGACAGAGACTCTGCTCCGTCATAGTTCAGACGGAAGGCAGGAAGCAAACCGATTGAGCGCAGGAACTTGTCTGCTATGGGGTGAACGGCAAACACACTGGCACGGGCTATGAAACAGGGTTTGCGGCCCGGAATGGCAAAAAGCAGACCCAAAGGGTCGTTCAGACAGTTCTGATGGTTGGAGACAATCAGCAGCGGTGTGCCGGCCGGCGGAATGGCCTCGGTGTTTACCAAATATACTTTCTTGTAGAAGATCTTGTCATGCAGGAAACGAAGGTAAGTCTTGAAGGTTCTGTATATCCACCCCCCCTTGTCATTGTGCATTTTTTCGTTATTCATGTTCACATTTTCTTAATTCGCGTGCAAAGGTAGTATATTTTTACGATATAATCAAATATTGTTAACTATACATTATTATATTATAACGCACACGAAGCAAGGTTAGAATTTGGGCATCCTGCTCCACACATACAACAGCACATAAACTCCCAAATGCCCAAGTATTCAAAGACAATCAGTGAAAGAAACTTAACTTTGGAAAAAAAATGCCCCTGTTGTATTAAAATATTTATGAAGGTATCCAAAAATGTCGTATCTTTGCAACGCAAAATGAAAAAGAACGAACTAACATATTGACAAAGCAATAAGATGAAAAAGAACAGTTTTTATTTGTTGGTAATTGTTGGCGCATTAGTCACAAGTTCCTGCAGTAAGTTGGGCAACCTGAGTGCCGATAATTTCAAGGTTACCCCCACACCCTTAGAGGCAGTGGGTGGCGAAGTACCGGCCACAATCAACGGAGTATTCCCCGAGAAGTATATGAAGAAGAAGGCTGTTGTCACTGTTACTCCTGTATTGAAATATGATGGCGGAGAAATTGTTGGCAAGAGCGCAACTTTCCAGGGTGAGAAAGTAGAGGGAAACGGTACAGAAATCAGCTACAAGGTAGGTGGCACATATACCATGAAGGCAAACTTCAAGTATATTCCCGCTCTGATAAACAGCAACCTTTATGCTCGCTTTGATGCCAAGTTGGGCAAGAAAACAGTTTCCATACCAGAAGTAAAGATCGGTTACGGCGTTCTTTCTACCAGCGAACTCATCAAATACTGCACCATTACCGCCAGCACTGCACCAGATGCTTTCCAGCGCGTAATAGAGCAGAAGCAGGAAGCCAGCATCAAGTTCCTGATAGGCCAGGCCAACTTGCGCTCAAGCGAACTTTCCAGCCTGAGCATCCAGGATCTGGTTAAAATCCTGAAGGAAATCAACGACATGCAGGAGGAGCGTGCTCTGCAGAACATCGAGGTTAGTGCATATGCCAGCCCCGACGGCAGTTTTGCCCTGAACGAGCAGCTCGCAGAAAAGCGTCAGGACGTTTCTTCCAACTACCTGCAGAAGCAACTCAAGAAGATCAACATGGATGCCGATATTGATACCAGATATACGGCAGAGGACTGGGAAGGTTTCCAGGAGTTGATCAGCCAGAGCAAGTTGCAGGATAAGGATGTCATCCTTCGCGTCCTATCCATGTACCAGGATCCCGAAGAGCGTGAGCAGCAGATCCGCAACATGAGCAGTGTGTTCACTGAAATTGCCGACGGCATACTTCCCGAATTGCGCCGTGCACGCCTGATCGTCAACTACGAGATCATAGGCCGCAGCGATGACGAAATCATCGAGCAGTTCAAGCAGGATGCCAGCAAACTCAGCATCGAGGAACTGCTTTATGGCGGCAACATGCTGATGGAAGATGCATCAAGCCGCAAGCAATGGTATGAAACCATCGTCAAGCTCCACCCCAATGATTACCGTGCCTACAACAATCTGGCTCAGCTCTCAATAATGGAAGGCAACACTACCAGTGCAATGAATTGGCTGCAGAAAGCAAAGAAAGTAAATGCCAAGGCGCCTGAGACAAATGCCAATCTGGCTATACTGGCCATGAAGAGCGGTGATCTGGAAAAGGCAGAGATGCTCATGGGACAGGCAAGCGGAAGTGATACCTTCAACGAGATTCTGGGAAATCTCAACATCGCCAAGGGTAACTACACCCAGGCACAGCAGAACCTGGTAAAGGCAAATACTAACAGTGCAGCCCTGGCCTATATCCTGAACAATGACTACAGCAATGCCAAGAAGACTCTGGCAGCCATTACCAATCCCGATGCCATCACCAGTTATTTGAAGGCTGTCCTGGCTTCACGCACCAACGACACAGGAGCCTTGAAGAGCAATTTGAAGGCTGCCATCATAAGCGATTCTTCATTGAAGGCACGCGCTGCCAACGATCTGGAATTTGCCAAATACAAGGAAACAATAGCAGATCTGGTAAAATAATAGCAAGTAAACCATGCGCTATGCATTAGGCGTAAAGCATTATATAATAGGAGTTCTCACCCTTTTTACCCTCGCTTCCTGCGGTGGTAAGAAGGGTGAGTTGCGTATTAAGGGTGAAATAAAGGGCCTGAACAATGCAGAACTGACTGTGTACAGTCGTGACGGAGTGATACACGGTATTGACACATTGCATGTAAGGCAAGGGAATATTGACTGGTCTTGTCCCATAGATAAAGAGGGTGGAAGCCTGACGATTATCTACCCCACATATTCCACCCTGACAGTCTTCGGCAACAGCGGAGACATAATCAAGATAGAAGGAGATGCCAAGCAACTGAATGCGACCAAAGTTTCCGGAAATAAGGAAAACGAAGCATATACCGCATTGAGATTGCAGATGGAAAAATTGGAGCAGAGAGAGAAAGACAGTTTGATACAGGCATTTATCATCCAGAATCCAGAATCGCCCGTATCACGATTCATGCAACTGAGCAACCTGTCCAAACAAACTCCTGAAGCACAGAAAAAAGGAGAACTCCTGCCCGAATTTTCTCTGATAACCCGCAAGGGAGATACCATTACGACAGATTCATTGAAAGGTAAATATACATTATTTGCCTTTTGGGCGAACTGGAAAGGCGGTACAAGCACCATAAATACACGCATCAGAAGATTGCGCCGGCAGACAGCCAAACCGTTAGAGTGCATCTCCTATAACATGGACGTGAATACCACTATAATAGATTACATAGAACGTACTGATACCATCACATGGCACAGTTGCAGTGACCAAAAGGTGTTCCAGTCGGATCTGGTATCACGCCTGGGTATACGCGACATTCCCTTCTTTTTGCTTACCGACACAGCCAACAGGATAATTGCCAGCGGCGTGGATTGGCAAAAGGACATTGAACCGATACTGAAATCCGACATAATACACTCCGAAGAAAAACCGAATGATTGAATGATTGCATGTAAGCAATGAAATACGAACTGCTCATAGCAAAACGATATCTCTTTTCCAAAAAGAGTCATGCAGCTATCAACATCATTTCGCTGATAGCTGTAGCTGGAGTTGCCGTTGCCACAATGGCCATGGTGATTGTAATGAGTGTGTTCAATGGATTTCAAGGATTGGTTGCGGACCTGTTTACGGGTTTCGACCCCGAACTTCGCATTACTCCTGCACATGGAAGCACTATAGACTTGAATGATGATAAGATCAAAGCTCTGGAAAAACTAAGCGACGTTGCTGTCTTCACCCCTGTTTTCGAGGGACAGGCGCTTGCCATAGCTGGAGATGTGCAGAAAGTCGTTGTACTAAAGGGGGTAAGCGACAATTTCGTGAGTCAATCAAATATACTGGATGCACTTTATGGAGACGCAGAACCACTTCTTCATTTGGATGTATTGGAATATTGCATTCCTGGCATGCAACTATGCAACCAACTGGGATTACCTCTTTATTTTACCCAACCGCTACAGATATATGCTCCCAAACGTGGAGAACGTGTCAACATGGCCAATCCGAAGGCAAGTTTCAATCATGACGAACTAAATGCATCAGGTCTGGTATTTAGTGTGCATCAGGCCGAATATGACTCGGAATACATTCTTTGCTCATTAGGATTTGCCCAAAGGCTATTTGAAAAGGAGGGATGTGCCACAGCACTGGAGATAAAACTTACTGACAGCGGAAAAAGGGATAATATAGAAAAACTGCTTGGGGGCACATTCAAGGTCCAGGATCGTTACGAGCAACAGGAAGATGTATTCCGGATCATGCAAATAGAAAAACTGATATCATTTGCCTTTTTATGCTTTATCCTCTTCGTTGCCTGCCTAAACATCATGGGTAGCCTTAGCATGCTCAAAATAGAAAAACGCGATGACATACAAACGTTGTCTGCCATTGGTTCTACTACTAAACAAATCAGATCCATCTTTGCACTTGAAGGACTGATGATAATTTTGGGAGGAGCCTTGTTTGGAATGATAATAGCCATAGCAATGTGTCTTCTCCAGCAACATTACGGACTTATACGTATGGGACAAGGCGAAGGAAGTTTCATTATAGATGCATATCCTGTAGTTGTGAGAACCATGGACATGCTGACTATCTTTATTGCCGTTGTACTTCTCGGAGGTGTCAGTGTTCTGTTTGCAGCCAGGAAGTAGGTCTTGAAACGGTATTTTTCATTGCCAAATACGCATTTTTACTGAAATTGGGTTCTTTTTGAATAATTATTGATAAATTTGTGAGGTTAAACCCAAATCAGTCATTGCGTTATGATGATAACAGCCCTTATTTTTGAACTGATGTTTTGTCGCTTTGAGGACGCAATGGGGTTCCTTTGTAACCGGGAAACGACAAAACAGGTGAGAAAAAATATGGTTTCATTAGCGCATGACATTCTGATGACCGATTTTAGATAAATATAATCCTAAAGATAATACTCATGACAAAGACAAGGGAAATTCTATTGACCACCATGGGGTTGCTGCCATTGGCGGCTGGTGCCACACACACGCAAGCATCTGCCGAGGGGAACGAAACCTCACGTCGTCCCAACATCATCTTCATCATGTGCGATGATATGGGTTATGCCGACCTTGGCTGCTATGGACAGCGCCGAATCGAGACCCCAAATCTGGACCGTATGGCCCAGGAGGGCATGCGCTTCATCCAGGCATACGCCGGCAGTCCTGTCAGTGCGCCCTCGCGCGCATCCTTCATGACTGGTCAGCATGCAGGACACACACATGTTCGTGGCAACCGTGAATATTGGAACAAGTCCGGTGTCCTGAAGGCAAATGCCTTTGGTTCTAATTCCGATTATAGCATCATCGGCCAGGAACCCTATCTGATGACCCACAGGATTATCCCCGAGGTGATGAAGGAAGCCGGATATACGACAGGTATGTTCGGCAAGTGGGCAGGCGGTTACTACAACATGCAGTATCCCGACACCTATGCGGTGGATGCCAACGGCAATTCAGATACCTCCAAGTTCAAACAGAGCAGCAGTGCCTCGCTTCCCAACAAACGCGGAGTGGATTGCTACTACGGCTACATCTGTCAGTTCCAGGCCCACACCTACTATCCCAACTTCCTGAACCGCTATGACCCCGTGAAGTATGGCGACAAGCACGTGGTGGTTGACACCCTGAAGCAGAACATCCAGCACAAGGACGTGGCTTCAGGCAACAAGGACTACGAGAACCGCGAACAGTACACCAGCGACCTCATTCATCAGTATGCCCTGGACTGGATTGACCGTCAGACAGGCGAACAGCCCTTCATGGGTATCTTCACCTACACCCTGCCTCATGCAGAACTTTGGCAACCCAACGACAGTCTGGTACAGAAGTACACGGAGAAGTTCCAGGGCGAGGATGGTGCTTATGGCGGTAATTTCGGTTCATGGTACTATCGCAACTATGGCCGCCGTGCACAGTTTGCCGCCATGGTGAGCCGTCTGGACGCTCAGGTTGGCGAGATATTCGACAAACTGAAGGAGAAGGGGTTTGACGAGAACACACTGGTCATCTTCACATCGGACAACGGTCCTCACGAAGAGGGAGGTGCAGATCCGGCATGGTTCAACCACGACGGTCTGTTGCGTGGCACAAAGCGTTCTACCCACGAGGGTGGTATCCGTGTTCCATTCATCGCCAAGGGCCCCGGTGTTCCTGCCGGCACGGTGAACGACCACCAGTTAGCATTCTACGATGTGATGCCCACACTTCTGGACTATGCCGGGCTGGACGGTGACAGATACAGCAAGAAGTCAAGTACCGAGGAGAGTTGCTACGATGGTATCTCTTTCAACGAGACTCTGACTGGCAATGATGCCGCTCAGGAGAAGCATGATTTCCTCTATTGGGAGTTTCACGAGACCAATATGATGGCCGTGCGCATGGGAGACTGGAAACTGGTTGTGAAGGGTGGCACACCTTATCTGTATGACCTCTCCAAGGATCTCCATGAGGATACCGATGTAGCGGCACAGCATCCTGATATAGTTGCCAAAATGGTGAACATCATCCACCGTGAGCACACTGACAGTCCCATGTTCAACGTTACTCTGCCAGAAAAGCCCATGAGTGATGAGTACGTCACCATGACCTTCAAGCGCCCTGCAACGGGAGACCCTGTAGTGACTTGCCTTAACGAAAAGGGAGAGACTCCCTTGGGAATGAGTGCTACCGTAGTGGAGATTAGTCCTGCACAGGCAACCAGCAACTGGACAGGAGCGGCAGTGAGCAGTCGTGAGGACCTGAGTCCAGGCACCAATGCTACAGGAACAAAGCGCAACATCACCTTTCGCATAGATGGTTTGCAGAATTATCCTATCTGCCAGTTCACGGCTGGTATAGCCGCCACAAATGCTTCTGGTCAATATCAGGGTACCGGTACCGACCGTGATTTCACCTTTACGGTGCAGACCAGTGCAGATGGC
This sequence comes from Bacteroidaceae bacterium, assembly GCA_017466325.1. Taxonomy (GTDB): domain Bacteria; phylum Bacteroidota; class Bacteroidia; order Bacteroidales; family Bacteroidaceae; genus Physcousia. The sequence goes on from JAFTUK010000028.1 coordinate 7,982, forward strand.
ACCAGCTGGACCGACTATGACACAAAGAGCGGTAATATAAACAAGACTGTAGGCGGTATAACCAAATGGAACTTCACAAGCAGTGAGGAGGCTGTTACTCCAACAGACCCTTTTTACCTTAGGCTCCAACTGGTGAACAACTCAACGTTGGGGTGTTTCAGTTCGCTCTTTTCAATGACCATGTATCGCGACGCCAATGCAGAAACAGGCATCATGGATATTTCCGATGATACGCAAAAGGCATCAGAGGCAACCTATGACCTAAGCGGACGCCAGGTATCTTCAGACGCACGTGGAGTATTGGTCGAGAACGGCAAGGTTGTTATAAAGGCTCCAGCTCCAGTTGCCGGAGAATAAAGATAGAGGGGGGAATGGAATTGAAGAAAACAAGGATATTATGTTAGAGGCATTCTTGAGACCGGACTGTGTGGAGGCCGGATGCGATGAGGCTGGGAGAGGTTGTCTGGCCGGACCAGTCTTTGCCGCAGCAGTGATTCTTCCTCACGACATCTCTGAACTTAACACCGCCTTGGCACAAGCCCTGAACGACTCCAAACAACTCACAGAGCGACGCCGCAATGCCCTGCGTGCGATTATTGAGAAGGAAGCATTGGCCTGGGCTGTGGTGGCGGTAGACAACAGGGAGATTGACAAACTGAATATTCTCCGCTCCAGTATAACGGCAATGCACAGGGCATTGGACAGACTGGAACTACGTCCACAGCATATCATTGTGGATGGCAACCGTTTTTATCCCTACAATGACATCCCCCATACGACTATTGTTAAGGGAGACGGAAAGTACATGAGCATAGCAGCCGCCTCCATCCTTGCCAAGACTCATCGCGATGAGTATATGCTGAAGATTCACGAGGAGTTCCCCCAGTATGCATGGAACCGCAACAAAGGCTATCCTTCTGCTGCACACCGTGCTGCCATTCGTGAGCATGGCACTACACCATACCATCGCATGACCTTCAACCTTCTTGGTACCCCCCAACTGGAGTTTGATTTTTGACTGTTACCATCCGGCAAAACCTGTTATCCCCAATCGGTCATTAGCGTTGAGGCTAATGGCCGATTGGTGTTTTTTCAGCGTCATCCCTCCCGTGTCATCGGGGACGGTAATTCTTTGTTGCCCCGACAACACTGTTCTGTTGTAGCGTCAACACTCGAGTGTTGTCGTATCAACACTTTTTTGACACTTTAGAACTTACATTACTCAATTACTTGTATAAAGCGCAAGTGCATAAGCACCGCAAACTTGCAAAGTTCGTACATCGGTTCGGGAAAAAAGAGTTTCTTTTGCTTTTTCACTTGATTAATTGTATCTTTGTAACATGAAAGTCATATAGCACGTAATCATACTGCAAAGTATATGAAATGGTGCAGGATGCTCCAGATACGTATTTCTCATTATCCATCTATAAAAATATATTACTGTTATGAAATTCAAATTTGCGCACGTATGTTTTGCCTGTGTATGCCTCCTTTTGGGATGCAAGGCAGCCGAGCAAGGCAATGCTGAAGCCGAGGCCGTCAAGTGGTATAGAAAATCTGCAAAGCAGGGCGATGCAGATGCTCTGTGTAACTTAGGAGAATGCTACGCAAATGGTGGTGCTTTTCTGGATTATGCCGAGGCTGTCAAGTGGTATAGAAAATCTGCAGAGTAGGGCGATGCAGATGCTCAGTTTAACTTAGGAGTTTGCTATGCAAATGGTAAGGGTGTTTCTCAGGATTATGCCGAGGCCGTCAAGTGGTTTAGAAAATCTGCAGAGCAGGGCAAGGCTGGTGCTCAGTGTAACTTAGGAGTTTGCTATGCAAATGGTACGGGTGTTTCTCAGGATTATGCCGAGGCCGTCAAGTGGTTTAGAAAATCTGCAGAGCAGGGCAATGTTGGTGCTCAGTATAACTTAGGAGTTTGCTATGAAAATGGTTACGGTGTTTCTCAGGATTATGCCGAGGCCGTCAAGTGGTTTAGAAAATCTGCAGAGCAGGGCAATGTATATGCTCAGTTTAACTTAGGATATTACTATGCATCAGGTAAAGGTGTTTCTCAGGATCATGTCGAGGCTGTCAAGTGGTATAGAATATCTGCTGAGCAGGGCTGTGCTGTTGCTCAGTTTAATTTAGGAGAATGCTATGAATATGGCAATGGCGTCCTGAAGGACATACCAGAAGCCATAAAATGGTATACTAAGGCTGCTGAGCAAGGTGATGAAGAGGCTGCTGAAAGAATAAAGGTTTTAAGGCAGAAAAATGACAAATAAAGGGATTGTGCCAAAGACCGATTTGGGTTAAAATAAAGAAAGGGCTGAACTTATATTTGGAAGTTCAGCCCTTTTTGTCATATTTACCACACAGTAATAATTTTTGATTGTCCCATAGGACTAAGTCCTAACCTTACATTCTGAAGGGACGTCCGCCTCCATGGCCACCCCAACCGCCGCCGGGACCGCGTCGGCCACCTGGGCCTTGTGCGCTTCTGCCGCCGAGGAGGTTGAGTTTGTATGCCACCTTGAACATGACGTAGGAGTTGATGGCATTGGTCTCTGTATCGGATCGCATGGTGGCAGAGATGTTACGAGAAATGTTGCTGCGCTCGCCAAGGATGTCGTACCACTGTGCGCTGACGATAAGGTTCTTTTTCTTCAGGAAGGCATGCGACAGTTGTGCGTTCCAGATTACTTCCGTGGTGTTCATGTTCTCGTCGGCATAGCCACGGCGGTACTGCGGACCGATTTCCGTGCTGAGTGTCGTGCCCCAGGGAGAGGACAGGGTCAGGTTGCCGCCATAGTTGAAGTTCCACGAATCGATGTTGCCGTTCTTGTTCGTCTCGTTGCGTCCGTGCTGGTAATTGAAGCCACCGTGCAGGCCCACTTCTATGGAACCGGTCTCGCCCCATTCCGTGCGGTAGGTGGCTCTCAGGTGCGGACTTATGCTGAGTGTCTTTGTTGTGGACTTGTCAAGCAGGCCTCTGTCGTATGCATTCTTGAACAGTGCCTGCATGTCTTCCACCGTTTCGGGAGTCTGTATGCCGTTTATGGCTGAGGAGATATAGCCCACGTTGTTTGAATACGACATCCAGTTGGTGATGTGTATGGAGAAGTGCTTGGCTGTGTCCAATGCGGTATTGAACATCATGAAGGCCGACGTGTTCCAGTTGCCGTCTATGTTCATGGGACGGGTGTAGCGGTTACCGGTCGTGGCATCGTAGATTGTAGCCGTGGAAACGGAACGGTCTGTGGTAGAATACGAGGCATTGAAGGCCCAGCCCATCTGACGCTCGGGTTTATAGGCATTGTAGTCAGCGTTGACAGAGTTCGTCCAACTGCTCTCCAGTCCTGCGTTACCCAGACTTACATTCTGAGGGTTGCTGTTGTCCATTACCTCCAGCAAGTTGGTCATGCTGGGTTGTGACATACGTCCGTTGTAACGGAAATTCAGTTGGCTGCTTTGGTTTATCTTCCAGCGTGCATGGATTCTTGGTGCCCAATTGAACACGTTCCTGATGACGGTGGTGTCCAGCGTGTTCTTCTCGTAATCCATGTGTGTGGTCTGTGGCTGGAACGAAGCACCGAAGTTGAAGCGCAGTTCCTGCCCGTTCTCGAACTTGCGGGTGTATCTAAGCAGCAGTTGTGCATCGTGGTTATACTCGTTGTATGTGGCATACTGCGAGTTCTCTCGGTTGCGGATGAGGGAAAGCGTGTCCATGCCGGGGATATAGCCCATGTAGAGCTGTTCTGCCGTCAGGGGCATGTAGTCGGGCAGACCGATGTCCTCCATCAGTGCGTGCAGGTCGTACATGTTGCGGTCGCTGTCCGAGAAACGGTACTGGAACTGATAACTGCCCTGCAGGTTCATGTACCTGGTAAGAGGTTCTGTGTAACTCAGACGTGTGCGCACGTTGTACGAGGTGCTTGGGCGCTCGTTGTATCGGTTGGTGTATGTGGTGTCGTTGGTCTTGTAGTAGCGGATGTCGGATATGTTCCACGACTGGCTGCCCGAGTGAGAGTAGCCTCCGTTCACGTTCAGGGTGATGTTGCGTCCGGGTTTGCCCAACCGGCGGTTTATCTGCAGCGAAGCGTTGGCATTGTCGGAACTGCTGCGTGAAAGACCGTTGTTCCTGTTGCTGTTTACCAGGATGTTCTTGAACCATGGGTTTGCTATGGTGTCGGCAAACTCCTCAAGGGGGTGTTCCATGCCTGCCTCGTAAGGGTCGCCGTCAAAGGAAACCGAAGCGCTCATGGACTCTGAATTGCCTTCGGAGTGCGAGTAGGAAGGACGGAAGATGATGTTTGTCATGGAGTCCGGCATCCACTCCAGGCGGAAGTCGGCATTGATGCTCCAGTTCAGGTTCTCGCCCGTGCTCAGAGAGTTGCTCCATTTGGACATGTCCTGCAGGAAGGTCTCGCTGTTGCTTCTGCTCATGCTTTCGCTGAATGTCCTGTGGAAACGCACGCTGCCACCGGTTTTCAGCAGGCCGGCCTCATAGTCCCTCTTGCCGTTTTCCCAGGCGAGGTTGGCACCGACCATCTGACTTGACACGATACCGCTGCCGCCTCTGCTCCAGCGTCCGCCTCCGCCCATGCTTCGGTCGTTCACGTTGTTGCTTCCGGCAAACAGGGCAAACTGAGTGTTGTCCAGAATGCGCATCACGTCGCCCTTCACGGTGTATCTGTCCTTGGTGCCGTAACCGCCTTCCAGGTTTACGAGCCAACCCTGCTTCATGCCCTTCTTCACGGTAAGGTCCAGAACCGTCTCCTCCTCACCGTCGTCAATGCCCGTCACACGGCTGTAGTCGCTCTGCTTGTCATAGGCCTTGATGTTCTTCACCATCTTGGTGGGGATGTTCTTCATGGACATCTTGGTGTCGTTGGCAAAGAACTCCTTGCCGTCCACCATAATCTTCTTTACCTCCTTGCCGTTGATGGTAATCTTGCCGTCCTCGTCCACTTCTGCTCCGGGCAGTTTCTTCACCAGTTCTTCCAGCACGGAGCCTTCCGGCATACGGTATGCATCGGCATTGTAGACGAAGGTGTCAGCCTTCATCTCCACCTGTGCCAGGCGGGCAACCACATTGGCTTCCTTCATCAACTTTGCATCCTCTTCCATGGCAAAGGTGCCCAGGTTCACGCTCTCCTTGCCACGTTGCAAGGTGATGTCTTTTGTCTGGGTCTTGAATCCCATGTAGCTGATTCGCAGGATATATTTTCCGGCGCGCTTTGTGGAGAAGGTGAAGTTGCCGCTGTTGTTTGTAGCGGCACCTGTTACCTGACTGCTGTCCTTGGGGCTCAGCAGTATGGCGGTAGCCCCAGGCAGGGCATCTCCAGTGCTTTTTTCTGTTACCTTACCTGTGATGGTGATTTTCTGTGCCCAACTCTCCATTGGGCATACCAGCATAAGGAGTGCCATTATGTGCAGGAAGACGAGTCTCTTGTTCATAAAGGGGGAATAAAATGTGCGTATATATAATAAGGACACGCGCGTGGGGGAAAGGTTTAAGGGGAGAGGTGGTTTTTATAGGCGTTATAGAGATTATATGGGCTATAGAAACTATAGAAGCTATAGAAACTATGGAGACTATAGAAGCTATAGATTACATAGAAGGTATAGTTTGTCTAAAGCCCCGTGTCTCGTCTGTCAGCTCTCCCTGTAGTAGTCCAGCATCTCTTCTATCTCGTCCTGGGTGGCGGTCTGGTTGATGCGTATGTCGCCAATGCCTCCCAGCAAGGTGAAGTTGATGTTGCCTCCCTGGTTCTTCTTGTCGTGAGCCATGAAGTCGCACAGGGTGTCGTAGTGCTTGCACTCGTACAGGAACTTGCCGTAATGCTCCTTTATGTATGCCTCCATCTGGTGCATCTCCTTGGCAGGGAAACCGCACTTGCGTGCGCTCAGGTACAGTTCCATCAGCAGTCCCCATGCCACGGCATAACCGTGCAGTACGGTGCGTCCTTCCTTCAGGGCCAGGCTCTCTATGGCATGTCCTGCTGTGTGCCCGAAGTTCAGGGCCTTTCGTATGCCTTTCTCCGTAGGGTCTTCCGTTACGATTTGCTCCTTTATGGCAACGCTCTTGGCCACCAGGGCCTGCAGGGTGTCATAGTCGGGGTCGGCAATGTCAAAAGTCAGCAGTTCCGCCCAGTTCTCCTTGCTGCTCAGCAGTCCGTGCTTCAGCATCTCGGCATATCCGGAGAGCAGGTTTTCATGGTCCAGAGTGCGCAGGAAGGCACTGCTTAGAATTACGCTTCGGGCACAGTTGAACACGCCTATTTCGTTCTTCAGCCCTCCGAAGTTTATCCCTGTCTTGCCACCAACGGAAGCATCAACCTGAGACAATAGGGTGGTGGGGATGTTTATGTATGCCATACCCCTCTTGAAGGTACTTGCCGCAAAGCCGCCAAGGTCGGTCACCATTCCTCCTCCCAGGTTTACCATCAGCGAGTGGCGTGTTGCGCCTCCCTGCTGCAGGCTGGTCCATACGCTTGCCAGCGTCTCCAGCGTTTTGCCTTCGTCCGTTGGCGGTATCGTTATCATGGTGGCCTCCTTCATGACGGAGTAGTCCTGCACCACTGGCCAGCAAAGTTCCCTTGTTGTCGTGTCTGTCAGTACGAAGAGCCTGTCATGTTCTACCTTGCCCACGGCTTCGGCAAGGCTCTGCTCCAGATTGTCTGCTATGATGATGTCCTGCATTGTTTCTGTGTCGCTTTCGTGAGAGTGTTATTTTGATGCACGGACGATGTCGGCTCCGCGATAATAAAACTTCAGAATGTCTTGATAGGGATGTCCCTGCTGCCCCATCACTGCGGCACCTATCTGGCACATGCCCACACCGTGTCCCCAACCGCGACCGTTCAGGGTGAAACCGGCAGGAATCTCTTCTCCGTCGTTGTAGTATGGACTTGCCTCAAAGGCGCTGGACAGCAGGTGGCTCTCGCTCAGCGCACGCCTTATCTCCAGTTCCTTGCCTATCGTCATAGTGTGCTCTGTGCCCACAATTTTCAGTTTGCTCAGGTGTCCTCCCGGGCCGCGCTCTATGGGCACCAGTTCCGTAACCTGCCCGAAATCGATGCCGAACCTTTCCTTTAGCAACTCTCCTATCTCCTCCTGCTTGAGGTCCACCTCCCAGTTGTAGAAGTCTGTGGTCTCCTGGTCGTAGGTGTTCAGCACCCGTGCCAGCAGTTCCTTGTCGTTGGTATTGCAGTAGGGGTCTTCTATGCTCTGCAGATAAGGTTTGTGTATGTTTTCCCAGGCATACTGGAACTCTTCTGTCCTGCCACCGCAACACTTGGAGAAGCGTGCGTCGCATATCTCGCCTTCGTACATCAGCACCTCGCCTCGGGTGGATGCCACAGCCTCCCTGGCCTGAGCGTTGGTGGCACGTGTTATGCCCTGGTATCTCTGGCAATGGTCATCGGCACATACATCGAAGATGGTATGGTCCTCGCGGTCGTGCCAGCGTACAATTTCCTTGTCGGTCTTTGTGAAGGCAAAGAAAGCCTGGTGCTTCTCTCCCAGCGACTTGCGCTTCTGTATCTGTGCCAGCAGCCAACTTCTGCTTATCACCGCTGCCGCTTTCAGGAACTCCATCGGGCAGTCGGCGTTCATTTCGCTGGAGATGACGCTGGTCAGGTAGTCCTCCACCGACAGGATGTTTATGGCGGCAATCTTGTCCTCGTGTACAACTAAGCGCAGAGTTCCCTGGAACGTCTGCGATTCCTGCCTTTCCCAATGGAACTGTATGCCTATGGTCACGTTGTGCAGGGTGAAGCTTGGTTCTGCCCCCTCCTCGTTTGTGGCAGGACGGAAGGTAAGGTTGCGGTAAAGTTGTCCGTTCCAGCGGATGGAACCGTCCTCCAGCACCACTTCCTGTTCTCCACTTATGGTCTGTCCTTTGGCGGTATATTCTCCGTTTATGCAGAAACTGATCTTCGTGTCGCTCATCACGCCAACGGAAACTTCCGTCTCCTCTGCCATTTCATATCCTGGCAGGGCTTCTTCGCATGGAGCACTTTCCACTTCCTGCCCCTTCTCCTCTTCCTTTGGAGCGTCGGTCAGTTCCTCTATGATGGGCAGAATCTCCTCCTCGGTCATGGTAACCTCCTTCAGTATTCCTGCAAACCATTCCGGTGTCACCTTGCGGAAGTCTTCCTCACGCGGAGTTATCAGCAATCCGCCCATGTCCAGCGCGCCTGGCGAAACCACCAGTTTGCCGTCTCCCTCTGCATAGTAGCAGTCCGGACGGTGTTTCTTTCTGGGGAATATCAGTGTGACTATCTCGTCCTCCCTGCCTATGCCACCCTCTTGGCGCCAGGCGATGAGGTTTATCCTCGGTTCGTTCTCCTCGCCGATGATAGGCAGAGCCTGGTACAGCCTCTGGCACAGTATGCTGTCTGTCTCGGCAGGCAGGCTTCGTATCACGAACACCGGACATACGTATCCCTCCAGCAGGAACAGGCCGCAGGTATCGCTTGTATTGCCCGCCTCGTGCATGGACACGGCATGTGCTCCGGTCAGCGGATATATCTTGCGCAAGTAGTTCTCGTATATCTTCCAGTCACGTTCTATGGGCACGATGCCACGCTGTCCGGCCTGCAGGTGCATGTGGTCGGGGCACGATGCTCCGCACATGGGACCGTTGTAGAACACTATCTGCCCAGGCATGGTCCATGCCATGTGGCGCATGGTGCCGAAGTGTGTCCAGATGGACTGCGGCGTGTGTCGCCTTGAGGGGATGGTAAAGTGCTGTGGCAGGATGGGGTAGGGGTTCACCAGTATCTGGTAGTGCTTCTCCATCTTCAGTGCATGCTGCTCCTTGGGGCGGTTGTGGTCGCACAGGAAGCACGGGCGCTCCTGTATGTCCTTTGCCTCAATGCTTGCACCAGTGGAGACTATGCGTGCCGGATTCCACTGTACTGCCAGTGTGTTCTCCGCCAGTCCGCGCTTGCCGTCTCCCTCTCCCTCCGGTGCGAGGATGGTCAGTTCGCGTGTCTGCACCTTCTCCAGGTCTTCGTAACTCTTGCGTGCAAAGTCCCAGTTCTCCAGTTCGCTCTGGAAGAACTCCTCCACCTCCTCGGCGTTCACCTCGTGCTGCCACAGGGCGTTCAGCAGGCAGCGTGCCTGTATCTCCTGGGTGCGCAACTGGTCCTTGTATTGGTTGTTGCGGTTTATCTTTTCCTGACTGAGAGCCGCATCGCTGTTGCCCTCCCAACGGCGGCACAGGTACACTTCATCGTATATGCGGCCTATGCGGTACCTGCGGCTTATCATCAGTCCCAGGGCATAGTCCTCGCCATAACTGGTGTTCGGTATCTGCAGTTCGCGCAGTACGGGGGTGTAGAAGGCTCTCGGCGCTCCCAGTCCGTTTATCCTCAGTGCATTGTTCCTGCCGTTCTGCGGAGTCCATTCCCTGTGGTCAATGAGTCCGGGGGGCAGGGTCTCCAGTTGGAAGTTGCACATCCTGTAACTGCCTATCACCATGGCGGCATTCTCCTCAAGGAACATGTCCACCATCCTTTGCAGGGTGTCCTCGCCGCTATACAGGTCGTCGCTGTCCAACTGCACCACGAAGCGTCCCACTCTCTCGTCGTGTACTGCCATGTTCCAACATCCGCCTATGCCCAGGTCGTCACGCTCCGGCACTATGTGTATCACACGCGGGTCGTGGGTGTAGCGTTCGATTATCTCCGAAGTACCGTCAGTAGAACCGTTGTCCACCACCATCAGGTTGTACGCAAAGGAGGCCTTCTGCATCAGCACGCTCTCTATGGCATCGGCAATGGTACGGGCACGGTTGCGCACCGGTATCACCACGGTGGCCTCCACCTGGAAATCCTCGCTGTCCTCAAACTTTATGGTGTCGAATTCGCCGGCGTGAAGGTAGGCATTTATGGCTCTGAGGTGTCTGGTGCATGCCCTTTCCAGTTCCACCTGTCGGGCACGGTTCTTGGGGTCCACATAGTCAAACTGCTTCTGGCCCGACAGGCGTGTGTCCGTCTCTACCTCCGTGTAGAGGAATTCCTGCACGTGCACCGGCAACTTCTCCCTGGACAGGAACAGGCGCAGGTCGTAGAGGGCGGCAAACTGATATCGGTGCAGGTTCTCCTGCGCAGTGTAGCGCTTCAGTCCCTCTGTGCTTATCAGCAGCAGGCTGCCCATCTGGAAGTCGTCCCTCACGCTGCCCCTCTGGTAGTCTATCAGAGGCATTGCCTGACGCTCTCCCGTGGGAAGTGTTATGTAGTGGTCGGCATACAGCATCAGGGCGGCATGGTCCTGCGCTATTGTCAGCATGCGGTCCAGGGCATGGTAACCCAGTTGCAGGGTGTCGTATTTCGTGTAGAGCAACACGTAGGGGGCCGTTGCCGTTTCGGCAATGTACCTTATCGTCTTGCTGCTGCCTATGCTTTCTGTAAGGTGGTATATGTTGGCAACATTGCCGTCATTCCTCAGGGCATTTTCCGTTGCTTGTCCCTGCTGTTCGTCGGTCCAGGCAATAAAGCAGTCTATGTATGTCTTCATTTCTGTGTATAGTTTTGTGCAAATATACATAAAATATGTGTAAAAGAGAAGTAAAGTATTCGTTTTCGGATGTAACAGTCAAGTTTCGTATTGTCATTCTTGCGGTTTTAGTTAAATTTGCACCATGAAACTGCACATCTTCAATCCCGAGAACGATATGGCACTGGCCAGTGGCTCGCCGGGATATACTCCTCCTGCCAATATCCGTGCCTATCGCAGGCGCCATTGGGAACTGCCCAGACAATGGGCGGCTCCCGAGGACATAGTATGGGATGGGGAATGCAGTCTGGCACACCTGTTCCACAATGATAAGGATGTCCCCGAGATTTGTCCCTGGGGATGGTCTCCGGCCCTTGTGCATGAACTGGAACTTGCCGGAGTGCCGCGTCATCTTATGCCCGATAGGGAATGGCTGGAGAAGCTGCGCCGACTTTCCGGTCGTGGAAGCACGGTGGCGGTGCAACGTGTTCTTGGCATCGATGCAACGTGTTGCGAGAGCCTTGACGACGTGTTGTCGTGCCTCTCGCAATGGGGCGCGATTGTCATGAAGTCGCCATGGAGCAGCAGTGGCAAGGGGTTGATGCAGACGGACAACCCCAACTGGCAGGGTTGGGTCAGACGCATCCTGCGCCAGCAGGGCAGTGTTGTGGTGGAAAGATTGTTGCGGAGACGTCAGGACTTTGCCATGGAGTTCTGGATGATGGATGGCAGGGCTGAATACATGGGCCTGAATCTTTTCTCTACAGATGCCCATGGACATTTCATCGAAAACATAAAGGGCTCGGAACAGGAAAAGGAAACCATGCTTCTTTCGCAACTGGACAATCCCGAATCCCTTGACGGCATCCGCCAGTGGTTTGTGGAACGCCTTCCCCTGATGGCCCCGTGGTATTCCGGGCCTGTTGGTGTGGACATGCTTGTCACGTCCGGTGGCCGTCTTCATCCATGCGTGGAAATAAATTGGCGCATGACTATGGGCATGGTTGCGGTGCTCGGACAATAAAAACGGGAGACAGTGAATCTGCCTCCCGCAACTTATGCTTTCTTTTCCCGGATTATTCCTTGCCGATAATCTTCCATACTACGGCGCTCAGCGCGGCACCGATGAAAGGACCTACGATGAACACCCACAACTGGCTCAGGGCCTTGCCACCCTCAAAAACGGCAGGAGCAATGCTGCGTGCAGGGTTTACTGATGTGCCGGTGTAGTGGATGCCGACCAGGTGAATAAGGATCAGCGACAGACCTATCGCCAGACCTGCGAAGTTGCCTGCACCTTTCTTGCTGTCGGTAGTGCCAAGCACCACCAGCACGAAGATGAAGGTCAGTACGATTTCTGCAATCAGTCCGTTTGTAACATCGCCAGAGCATGCGTTGGCACCTGTGGCTGTACCTTCGGGAGTCAGGCCGGAAACTAAGGCGAATAGCAGCGCGGAACCGATGAATGCACCGATAACCTGGAAAATCATATACATGGCAGCATCCTTGCCGCTGATGCGTCCTGTCAGCAAGCAGCCCAGGGTGATTGCCGGATTGATGTGGCATCCGCTAATGCCGCCGATAGTGTAGGCCATTGCTACAACAGCCAGACCAAAGGCAACTGCTGTGCCTACTACAGAAGCAGCGTCTACGCCACAGTTAAGACTAACGGCAGTGCCGCAACCCATCAGTACCAATACCATTGTACCGATCATTTCTGCTAAATACTTTTTCATACTCTATGAGGTTTATAGGATGGAAATCGCTTTCAAAAATAAGCATTATGATTGGAACTTGCAACAAAAAAAGCATTTTTTTTACCATATCATTAATAATATGGCACAAAGATATGAATATCAAGACATTGATGGGCATGTCATCCTACTTTTTGTCCACCCTGCCGAAAATATTCAAAGGGTTGCTGTGTAAACCTCCGGAACCGCCCCGGTTATAGACACGAATGGCAACAACATTATCCTCGCCCCAACGGATTCCGCCCTTCTTGGCATCTACGGTGTAGTTGCGCTCGTTTTGGTGTGCAGAGAAATAGCCCGATTCGTTTGAGGGCATGCGGCCTGTCGCGCCAATCAGTTTGCCGTTCAGGTAGCATTCATCCGCGTCGTCTGCCTTTGGGATATTGAATATGACAACATTCTGTTGGTCGGCGCCATCCAACAGGCTCTTGGGTATATTAACATGAATACGGTACCATGCGCATGCATTGTTGTTGAGGGGAAAGCCCTGTTCGTTCCAATACTTCGTCACGTCAATATTACTCCATGAGGAGTCATCCATATCTGGATTAGCCCAACTCGCATCGTCGCCTTGCCTGAAAAGAGCCTTGCTGATGCTGAGTTCTTTGAAAGATTTGGCCTCTTGTGCGTTTGCCTGTAGCCCTATTACAGCCAACAGTGCAATAAATAATAGTTTCTTCATGGTTGTTTGTTGAGAGGCTCCTAAAAATATTTGTGCATTAGAGGGTAGCCGAGCCTGCTTAAACCCAAATCGGTCATTGGACTGTTATGCGCTAATGAACCCTTATTTTTGTCATCAGTTTCGTCGCTTCTCGGTTACAATGGAACCCCATTGCGCCATCAAAGTGCCAAAACACCTGTTGAATCATATCCGACCTTTTCTCGCCAAGACTGACTTCAAACGAGTTTTGAGTCCACTCCATTGGCTTAAAGAAAAGGTTCAAAAATAAAGGCTATTATCATCATAACGCTAATGACCGATTCGGGTTAAAAATGGTTGTCCGGGGTCCCGGACAACCATTTTTAATCATAAAATAGGAATTATTAATCCCATTCCAGAACAACCTTACCGCACTGGCCTGATTCCATGATGTCGAAGCCTTTCTGGAACTCGGCAACAGGGAAGCGGTGTGTGATTACGGGGCTCAGGTCCAGACCGGAGATGAGCATCTGCTCCATCTTGTACCATGTCTCCCACATCTCGCGGCCGTAGATACCCTTGATGGTAAGGGCCTTGAAGATAATCTCACTCCAGTCAACTGTGGTAGAGGGAGGCAGGATGCCCAACTGGGCAATCTTGGAACCGTTGTACATGTTGGCAACCATATCGCGGAAAGCAATGGGAGAACCGGACATTTCCAGACCCACGTCGAAACCGCGGATACCAAGTTTCTCCATTGCCTGTGCCACGGTCTCGCCCTTGGCAGCATTAACAGTGCATGTGGCACCCATCTTCTTGGCGATGTCCAGACGATAGTCGCTCAGGTCGGTAACCACGATGTTCTTGGCACCGGCAAACTTGGCTATAGCGGTGGCCATAGTACCGATAAGGCCTGCACCTGTGATGAGGACATCCTCACCCAACAGGGGGAATGACAGGGCGGTATGTGTGGCGTTGCCGAAGGGGTCCATGATAGAGGCCATATCGTCGGAGATACGGTCGTCCAACTTAACCACGTTGCTCTCGGGGATAGAGAGATACTCGGCAAAAGCACCGTCGCGGTTAACACCGACACCAATGCTGTTCTCGCAGATGTGCTGCAAGCCACGGCGGCAGTTGCGGCAATGTCCGCAAGCGATATGCCCCTCACCGGTAACACGGTCGCCCACCTTGATGTTGCGCACACCGGGACCAACCTGCTCCACTACACCAACATACTCATGACCGATGGTCATAGGAGTCTTGATGGTCTTCTGGCTCCACTCGTCCCACTTGTAGATATGCAAGTCTGTACCGCAAATGGCAGTCTTCTTAATTTTGATGAGAACGTCGTTAACACCAACCTCTGGCATGGGCACTTCTTCCATCCAAATACCCTTTTCGGGCAATTTCTTTACTAATGCTTTCATAGTGTTATGTCTTATAGATTAGTTAAACTGATTTCCGATAGCAAATTTACGCTTTTTTCGCTTCCTTTCAAAGGATTTTAGATATTTTTATCCACTGTCCCCTTGCAATATTGCCGAGGTCTATAGCCACTCTATGGTCAGGTACTCGTCTTCGCCGTTCCATACACATCCGTCGTGGTCTTCATATCCCTCAATGTTGTATTCAGCATGATAGGGTTCTCCCTTTTTCAGATGTACGTACTGAGGGGGGCATTCACAACTCAGGCATATCTCCGTATCTGACAGTTCCTTTATGATGAATGTATAACGCTTAGGGAAAGCCTTGTTTACGACGAGTTCCTCGCCCACCTGTGTAACCTCACTGTCCAAAACGTAGGACGTGGTATCGCTCTTACCACCGATATCCCACTCCGAAACGTTCAATTTGATGTGAATGTGTGCCATATATGTATGTCTATAATAGTCCTATCCTCTTCTCTCCGCCCAGTCGCTTCGATCAAGATTTCTATAGCCTATGGACTCGGCAACATGGTGGCTCTGTATGGATTCTGAGACTTCAAGGTCGGCAATGGTGCGTGCCACCTTCAGGATGCGGCTGTAGGCGCGGGCAGAGAGTTGCAGACGCTCCATGGCCATGCGCAGGAGTTCGCTGCTCTCAGTGTCCAGAACGCAGTATTCGCGCAAGTGCTTTTCCGACATCTGTGCATTGCAATGCACTCCCTGGATGGAGGAGAAGCGCCGGGCCTGAATGTTTCGGGCACGCAGTACACGCTCGCGGATGACGGAACTTGGTTCGCCGGGGGCTGCCGTGGAGATTTCCTGAAAGGAGAGAGGCAGTATCTCGCACTGTATGTCTATGCGGTCGAGCAACGGACCGCTGATTTTATTAAGGTATCGTGAAATCTGCCCCGGAGTGCAGACGCAGGCCTTGGTGGGATGGTTGTAGTATCCGCATGGGCAAGGGTTCATGGATGCCACGAACATGAAATTGCAGGGATAGTCCACCGTGCCCTGTATGCGGCTGACGGTGATATGGCGGTCCTCCAAGGGCTGGCGCAAGACCTCCAATGCCTGGCGCTGGAACTCTGGCAGTTCGTCTGCAAAGAGTACACCGTTATGTGCCAGAGAGATCTCGCCAGGTTGCGGATTGGAACCGCCACCTACAAGGGCCGTCTGGCTGATGGTGTGGTGAGGACTGCGGAAAGGCCGTGTGGCGATGAGCGAGCAATGGCGCACTCCGTCGGCACCGACAGGCGGGACCTGAAGTTTGCCTGCCACGCTATGTATCTGTGTGGTTTCCAGACTCTCCTGCAAAGTGAGAGGGGGCAGGATGCTGGGCAAACGCTTTGCCATCATGCTTTTGCCACTGCCCGGAGGACCTATCATTATGAGATTGTGTCCTCCTGCGGCCGCCACCTCTATGGCACGCTTCACGCTCTCCTGCCCTTTAACGTCGGCAAAGTCGAGGTCGAAATGCGACTGGCGGTCATAAAAATCCTTGCGTGTATCTATCTGTACCGGGTCAAGGCGATGCGTGCCGTTCAGGAAACCCACCACCTCGGAAAGGTTGCTGACACCATAGACCTGAAGTTTGTCCACCACGGCAGCCTCCTGGATGTTCTGCATAGGCACGAACAGGGATTCGTAGCCAAGGGCACGCGCCTTGATGGCAATGGGCAGGGCGCCGCAGATGGGTTGCAGGGAACCGTCAAGACTCAGTTCGCCCACCATCATTATCTTGTCCAGACGGCTGCTGTCCACCTTCTCTGCCGTGGCCAGTATGCCTATGGCAATGGGCAGGTCATAGCCGCTGCCTACCTTGCGCACGTTGGCGGGGGCAAGGTTAACGGTAATCTGCTTGCACGGAAAGGGGAAACCGCTGTTTTCCAAGGCGGCGGTTATGCGCTCGTGGCTTTCCTTGACGGCATTGTCTGGCAAGCCCACCAGGACAAAACGGATACCCCGGGCACTGTTCACCTCGATGGTAACCTGCTGGGCTTCCAGCCCCTGAACCGATGCACTGTAGACCTTGGCAAGCATGATGATGTATGCGGAGTAGAATTATTTGAGCAGTTCGCCTATGCGCTCGTCATAGTCGAGACTGTCGTCCACAAAGAACTTCAGTTCGGGGATGATGCGAAGTTGCAGGCGCACGCGGTTGCCCAGTTCGTAGCGCACGGACTTCACGTTGGCATTGATGTTGGCAACGATTTCCTCCGCCCTGTCGCTGGGGAACACGCTCAGGTATGCACGGCATACACTCATGTCGGGACTGATGCGGCAGGCACTGACACTTACCAGCACGCCACGCATGCCAGCCGTCTGCTTCTGGAACATGTCGCTGAGTTCCTTCTGTATCAATCGTGCTATTTTCTGTTGTCTTGTTGTCTCCATATATATAATATATAATGTATCTATTTCTTCCTGATAATGGTCAAGCCGTCCCTGAGGGGCAGGATGACCTTCTCCACTCTGTTGTCTGCCGCCACAAGGTCGTTGAACCTCTGCAATCCAAGGGTCTGGAGGTCGCTTTCGCGTGCTTGTTCCGTGATGCGTCCATACCAAAGGGTGTTGTCTGCCAGGATGTAGCCGCCACTGCGCAAACGGGGCAGGATCATCTCGTAATACTCAATGTACTCCCTCTTGTCGGCATCTATGAACGCCATGTCCCACTCCACGTCCATCTGCGGCACGAGTTCCTTGGCATCGCCGATGTGTATGTGCACGAAATGTCCGTAGGGACTGCCCTCTATCCATGGCCGGGCAAAGTCCTCCATCTCGTCAAAGATCTCAAAGGTATGCAGTTCCGCCCCTTCCTCCAGTCCCTCTGCCATGCTCAGGGCCGAATAGCCGCTGAACATGCCCAGTTCCAGAACGCGCCGCGGACGTATCATCTGCACAAGCATCTTCAGCAGACGCCCCTGCAAATGTCCACTGGCCATCTGGCCGTACGACAGTTTCAACTGGGTGTCACGCCAAAGTCTGTGCAGATACTCTCCCTCTGCATCTATGTGGGAGAGTATGTAAGAATCAAGGTCGCCCAAACGTTTCCTTTCCTAATTGACGGTTATTTCATGTGAAGCAAAGCCTCTATGGCCAAGCGGTAACTGTCCAGGCCAAAGCCACAAATCACTCCCTTGCAGGCAGGGCTGATGACGCTATGGCGGCGGAATTCCTCTCGCTGGTGCACATTGCTGATGTGTACCTCCACCACAGGAATGTTCACGCTCTTGATGGCATCCATCAGAGCAAGACTGTAATGTGTATAGGCACCGGCATTCAATACTATGCCGTCCAGATCAAATCCCACCTCGTGTATCTTGTTTATCAGTTCACCCTCCACATTGCTCTGGAAGTAGTCGATGCGGATATTGGGGAATGTGTTGCGCAGGACGTGCAGATATTCTTCAAAACCCTTCTTGCCGTAAATCTCAGGCTCTCTGATGCCCAACAGGTTCAGATTGGGACCATTGATGATTTGAATTCTCATAATAATTACGTATATTTGCGAGTTCAAAGATACAAAAAAAATACACTATCACCAAGTGTTTTGGCTTGGTGATAACGCAAAAGCAGCGTTTTACAGAACAACTTACATTTCCAATACAAGACAACAGTATCAAATGACAAATATAAGTAATACCGGAAACGTATCTCAGGATATTATCAAAAGATATATCCAATATCTGAGGCTTGAACGTTCGTATAGCACAAACACTCTGGATGCATATTTCAAGGACCTGCAAAAACTGTTCAATTTTTATGCGGACAATGGCATAGACTTCCGTTCAGTAACATTGAAAGAACTGGATTTGTTTGCAGGCAGTCTCAGAGAGAATGGTATTGCTCCCCGAAGTTTGGCCCGTATACTCAGCGGAGTACGTTCATTTTACCGCTTTCTCACCCTTGAAAAGGAAATTGAGCAAGACCCCACAGAACTTCTGGAGTCACCTAAAATCGGGCGACATCTGCCACAAGTACTTTCTGTTGGCGAGATAGATGACATACTTGCCGCCATAGACATGAGCAAGCCAGAGGGAGTGAGAGACCATTGCATCATAGAGGTACTGTATAGTTGCGGCCTTCGTATCAGTGAACTGACAAATCTACTTATTTCCAACCTTTTCCTTGAAGAAGGCTTTATCCGTATTCATGGCAAGGGAAACAAGGAAAGGCTTGTCCCCATTTCTCCAAGGGCGATAAAGGAACTGAAGATATGGCTTGATATCCGCAAACACATAAATATCCAACGTGGATATGAGGACCATGTTTTCGTATCACGTACCAGAGGCAAGGCCTTATCACGTATATCCCTTTTTGTATTCATACAAAGATATGCTGCACAGGCAGGAATAACAAAAGAAATATCACCACATACTTTCAGGCATAGTTTCGCAACTCATCTTCTTCAAGGCGGCGCCAACCTGAGAGCAATACAAGACATGTTAGGGCATGAAAGCCTTTCCACCACTGAAATATACATGCACATGGATACTGCCCATTTGCGCGAGCAAATCATGCTGTGCCATCCAAGAAGCAAGAAATAATCCCAAATCGGTCATTAGCGTTATGATGATAATAGCCTTAATTTTTCAACAGGTGTTTTGCCGCTTTGAGGGCGCAATGGGGTTCCATTGTAACCGAGAAGTGACGAAACAGATGACAAAAAGAAGGTTTCATTAGCGCACAACTGTCTAATGACCGATTTGGGTTAAATACAGGATATTACTTCTGCTTGTTCTTGTCGCGGAATACCTTGTTTGTCCAAACGCTATCAGGAAGTGAACGGAAATTCTTGTACTTTGCTGGGCGACCGCTTACTGTTACAGAAGTAATCTTTTCACCGAACAGGCTTCTCTTCTTTGTAATGACAAAGTGAGGTTCAACCAATAAATCTGCATTGCCATTTTTCTTCAGAGCCTCCTGAATACAAGCGGCCTTACAATTACCTACACCGGCCTTACGAATAGCCTTTGCTGGCTGAATTGTGTGAGTAATACGCTGCGGAGCGACATCCAGATCTGCAACTGTAGCGTTGTACATTGCATAGGGCACACTTTCTGTACGAGCAGTGTTGGTAACTGTGCTACATGACGCGAAAGCCAAAGCTGCGGCAACAATAAAAAAATACTTTTTCATGATATTACGCACTATTACGTGTCGTGCTAACTCCATTTATAGGTTCACTTAAATTATCACACAACACAAAGCAGAACCCATATTACTTTGTGAAATGCATCTATTTTTAATGGCTATGCCTAAAAAACCAATGAAAGACCTACAAAATGCTGTGAGGCACATTCCAATATACCAATAGAATAAGTGTAGGACAAAGCAACCTTACGATACTTTAACCTTGCTCCTATATCCCAACCAAAGGCAAAACCTTCAGTGCTATGATCCTCCCAATAGTAATCATTTTCTGCATAACAATCTAAACAACCATCGTAAGAACGATAACCCAAATTGGCTCCAGTATAAGGTATAAATTGAACATTGCTTCCAAAGTTTAGCGCATATGAAACTCCAAGTATACCAGCAAAACCTGGTGTATTTTCATTTGTAGAATAGTGGACATGTGCGCCTAAATCAAAGTTAAATGACCCTACCATATTCCAACTTCTAATGTACTTTAAGTAAGCACCTCCTGCCGAATAACCAAAAACATTTAATCCAGTATAACCTATTTCAATTACATTGTAGGATTTACCGAAATCACCCTCAACATACACATCCTCTGCCTTAATACCAATAGAAAACAGAGTCACAAACAACAAAAGAAATAGCTTTTTCATAGAATTTAATATTTAAGGTTTATAAAACAAATGGCATCCGTCAGAATATGCCTAAGACATATTCTGACGGATGCCACAAATTGAGTCTTATGACTCGTATAAATTTTCCTTTAATTACACTGCT
>JAFTUK010000029.1 GCA_017466325.1 Bacteroidaceae bacterium
CTTTGAATAACTTAAACCTGTTTGGATTCTTCTAAGGATAACTAATCGGGAACAAGGTCCCGGTGCGTTGCACCTTGAATCTCTAATATGGAATGTCTGTTTAAGATCTGTTGAATCTGTTGAATGATATATCCTTAGTTAAGCGCTAAAGATTCGGTAGATTCGGTAAATTTGCGGTCTATATAACAACACTAATGATTTTTATTGGAACACGAATCACACGAATCGGGCGTATTTTCTTATATCAACGCGATTGTACAGATTTAGACAGAATTGTTTTTATCGCACACAGACTGCTTTAGCTTGATGAGCGTATACGACTGCTTTAGCTTGATGAGCGTAGGCGAATAAAGCACAGAAAACACAGAATTTCACTGATTTATTTCAGATTCTTGTGGCTGATATTCAATAGATTCACTCAAACGAGTTTGGATGATCCTATTGGCTATCATCCTTGAAGACAGGTCTTCGCAACTGTGTTGCTGGAATCCAATTGGGAATACAGAAAGACATTGATAGTTTATCGTTTAACGAGGATAGAGTGTAAGGTGGGTATAGATGATAAGGGGCGGGGGACGATGAACTAAGCGTTAAGGGGTTCCATCTGATGTTTGGGGATGTAGGTGGTGGCATAGGAGATGATGCCGGGGATGGTGACAACAACACGGGTTTGGGTGTGGATGCGTGCAACTCGGCCAATGACTCCTTTGAAGGGGCCGTCCGTAATGCGGACGGGACCACCAGAACGGTAGTGTATCTCGGCATCGGTGACGGAATAGGATTGGGGCAGTCCCACGTTGACAAGTCGGATGAGGTTTTCCATATTGTCGTCGGGGACTGTTATAGGGGCGTATTGAGCGGTGAGCGAGGTGCAATTAACGGTGAGCGGTGAGCGGTGAGCGGTGAGCGGAGGCTGTTGGCTGACTTCTGACTGGTGTACAAATTGGATGGTGGTATTTTTTATGATGTTGTGGATATTGTCGTAAGTGCCATAGACAAAGAGCAGGTCAGGCCGTGAGGGCATCTGCTGCCATACCTTTTCCTCACCAATCATGGTGGGACGATATTCCGTGGGGGTGAAGGCGGTAAGGCCTGTTCCCGACAAATGTTCACAAGCAGAGAGGGCATTGCCGTCTGTAGTGCGAAGAATGTACCAGCGATACATACGGTGAGCGGTGAGAAAGGATGTTAAATGTTAAACGTTAAACGAGATCGATTTTGACCACGAATCACACGAATCGAACGAATCTTTTTTAAATTATCAACGGATTGTACGGAGTTTACGAACTGAAATCGGAAATCGGAAATCGGAAAACTGGTTTATCGCACACAGACTGCTTTAGCTTGATGAGCGTAGACGACTGCTTTAGCTTGATGAGCGAAGGCGAATAATAAAGCACGGATTTCACAGAATATACTGATATATTGGGGTTGAAGACAAGTCTTCGCAACCATGTTGCTGAAATCTTTCGCTAAACAGCTCATACGCTTCACGCTAACCGTTCATCTCTCACCGTTATCGTCTATCGGTTCCAGAAACGCGGATGGGATATATGCTGTGGCTATGGTAAAGAGACCTTCCACGATGACGGCAACACGTTGCTGGCCTTGGTAACGTGCCACACGGCCTGTGACTCCGGAAAAGCGACCTTGGGTGATGCGCACCTGCTGGCCTTTTGTGAAATGGGTATCTGTCTGGGGCACAAGGGCTATGTTACCGTCGTCCACGGCACATATTATGCGGAGACTCTCCATCTGGCGCTCAGGGACAACGAGAGGGCGGGAAACGGTTTCACGGCCTTTGGTTTCCTTTGTGTAATAGAACCGTAGAAAGGGGAGGTGTGCATTGTCGTAGACAAAGGCCTGCACTTCCTGCAATGTGCCAAAGGCGAAGAGAATGTTGGGGATACGTGACACACGCAAGTTTCTACGCTTGCCGTCAACCTCCTTTATCTGCTCCATGGTGGGCCAATAGGCAGTGCCACCATGAGCGGTGATATAGTCGTATGCCAGTTGCTCGCGACCATAAGTGGTGCGGAGGGCATACCAGTGGGGAACGGGGAGCGGGGAACGGTGAGAGGTTAGCGGTGAGGGGGTAGTGGTGGGAGGATTTTGTTCCTTTTGCTCGTTAATCGTTAATCGATCTTCGTCAAGCACTCTTGCGGAAAGGGTGTTTTTGGTGGACACCCCATTTTGTGCACTTACTGGCAGGGAAACTGCTGGGTGTACTTTGGGGAGGGCATCGGAGGCAAGTCCGGTGCAGGGAATGGGATTGACCTTTCCGGGTATGACAACATCTGTCGGTACAGACATTTTCGTAAAATCCGTAGCTGCCCACGACTGAGCTGCGAGATGGAAGATACGGACACAAAAAAAGCGTGGAACCATCGTTGTCCGTCCCACGCATCGAGGCTCTCGCATTGCCCGTAAAAGTCGAAACGAACAACGCCAAAGCCCACGCCGATATGAATATACACCTTTCCCACAACTGCATTACGCAAGGGTACACCTTATAATTATATATAAGGTATAGCACGTGCTGCACTGGCAGTACGCGAGAGGGCTTATAATCACACCCGGGGCATTCACCGTTGCTATGTTTTTGACTTTTACATACGGAATTTGCGAGATTTCGATGCGTCAAGAACAGAGCGTCTAAGTAAACGCCTTTCTATATGTCAGACTTTCTCTTCTTCCCCACCCTTTTCCTTTGAGATGTCCCTACTCTATTAGAACGAGGACCACCCAACTCGGCGTGGACTATCCGAAAACCATTGTACGAAACGCTTTTCGCTAACAGATTTGCACTTCGGACATAGAAAGTCGTTACAAATATAATATTTTTTTTCCTAATATGGATAAATAGATGTAAAAAAAACAGCTTACAGCGGTTTTAACCCCAATACCACCAACGATTGGAGATGCTCCCCCCAGAGCATGCATTGCGTCCTTAGTGGCGGCAAAAAGAACCGCCAATGGCGGTGAACTTTATCGCCAATGGCGGCTAATTTCATCGCCACTGGCCGTGAATTTTATCGTCACTGGGAACTCGGCAAGAAACCGATATCCCCAATCGGGCATTTATCGTTATGATGACAAGAGACCTTGTGTTTGAACAGATATTTTGCCGCTTTGAGGGCGCAATGTGGTTCCATTGCAACCGAGAAGTGACGAAACAGATGACAAAAATGGCTTTATTAGCGCGTAACCGCCTAATGAACCGATTTGCCCCCACCTTTGGTTTTGAACAAAGGCGAATACGAAGAGGCCGTTTCTGAACCGGGATTCAGAAACGGTCTTACTTCGTGCTATCCCCAATCGGGCATTAGGCGGTTACGTGCTAATGACCGACTTGGGATTATAGACAGATTATATAATGTTAGCGAGGGACCGTATCAGTCTTTACAGAATCACTGATTTCGAGCACCCTTTCTGCCACGGTCTTGTAGGTAGAGTCATGGAGAAGGCTGTCCTTCTCGGCTTCTATCTCCCTCTGGATGTACTTTTCGGCCTCCACCGTCTGGGGGGTGCCGTTGCCCCATACCAGTTCGTAGTAACCACGGTCCAAGGGACGATGTGCTCCGTCATAGAGGAAGGCGAAGACAAACATGTTACCACCCGTCTCGTCTCCCTTATATCTTGAGTATTCGCCCATGGGATGGAGTGCTGCGTATGCCACCTCGCCCTGCAGAGCCTTCTCGTTGATGCGAACGAAGAAGAAGCGGTCCTTCTTTTCGGCATAGGCGTTGGTGATGACGATAGATGAATCCTGGCTGTTGACACGGAACTCGAGGTCGGTACCCTTCTCGCCGAACCAGTCCTTGACCACGAAGGTGCTGTCGTCCATCATGGTCATCTCTATCTGCTGGTGCTGGGGAGAGTTGCACAGAGTACCCTGCGTCTGCACGTTCCATACGGGAGCGGCGGCAAACAGAGTGCCGATGTACATGATCAGCACGTACACCCAATGTGCGAAGATACCTGCACAGATACCGCCGAGGAAAGAACTGAGGAATGCCTTGGGAACCAGAGGACGGTAACCAAGAGAGTCAAGCGTAGCGGCATCGGTGCTGAGATAACCGCTCCAGCACATGCCCATGGCGGTACATACGGCTATGGCATTGCCGTCTATGATGCCCTTGGCGGTAAACTCGGGAATCAAGCCCAAGGCTGCGCCCACAGCACCCAGTGCGGTGATGGGGAAGGCAACAAGTTCGGGGGCAGAGAAACCGAAAAGCCACTCGAACACGAAACTTATCTTGCCTGCCACCCATGGCAGAAGTTGTGTTCCCTGGAAGGCTCCGCCAGTGTACACGATAATATCGTTGCCCATCTCATCCACACCCTCGGCAGTACCTCCAAAGGTGAGCATCATCACCAGGGTACTGATGATAAGCACGCCGGGGATAATGGCCATACCGATGGTGACACCGTCCTTACCTCCGTCCAGCAGGGCGTTCAGTACACGCACGAACAGGCTTCCGTCCTTCTTCTGCTCCTCTCCGTCCTGAGAGAAACTGACGTCGGGCAATACCTCTCCACCCGTATAGTTAGTCACGGCCGTAGCGTCCTCGTCCTTGTAGTTGGGGAACATCTTCAGGGTGAAGCGTTGCATGAGCCTGGTGGCAATGATGCATCCGAAGATGGCACCGCTCAAGCCCACAAAGGGAGCCAGGAAATAGCCCTGGCCTATCATGAAGACCAGCACCAGCAGGCCCATGCCGAAGGCCGTACCGAAGTTTACCAGCGACACGTGCTGGTACTTCTTGAAGTAGCGGGCAAAGCCCTTGTCCTGACTGAGGGCAATGATTGCCGGGTTGTCACTGAGGAAAGTGAGTACCGCCGCCAGCGAAGCCACACCGGGCATATTGAACACGGGGCGCATGATGGGACGCAGAAGGCGCTGCAACAGGTCCACAACTCCGAACTCCACGAAAATCTTGCCCAGAGCACCGGTTATCACGCACATGCCCATGAGGTAGAACACGGTGTTGAGCAACAGGTCGTGTGCCGTGTGCATGATGGTGTTGAGCATGTTGGCAAATCCCATCACACTGCCCATGTATCCAAACAGGGCAACGATGATGAGCAGGCATGGAATGCCATTAGGAATCTTTTTAAGCATATCTTTTAATTTTGTTTTGTATCAGAATCAGATTGTTCTCGAACAGGATTAAGGTTAGAGCAGGGGCTCGCTCACCGCTCACCTTTCACCTCTCCTTTTCCCGTTTTCCTACCATTTGTTTATTGCCCACTTCAAACCTTTCAGCACGTCGAGGTAAATCTTAGCACCTACGTTCACACGTATCTGCCCGTCCTGCATGGCACCTCCGGGATTGGTATTCACCCCCCAACTGTAGCCAGCCGAACCGTAAAGTCTCAGCACCTCAGGGTACTTCTTGAAGGGTTCGTACTCTATGCCTCCGCTCACACCGTGCATCTCTGTGCCGTCAAACACGTAGCAGTCGGCATCCGTACCGGTATTGTTCACGTCATAGGTGTACTTGGCAAACAGGCGCACGGTGCTATGTGGCTTGCCGCTCATCTCGGCAATGACGCTACAGTCCTCGAACAGGAAAGTCTGGCGGCTGCTGGCACGGTTCACGTAATCCAGTTCCAGCCACAAACGTTTAGGGAGGAAGTTGAACTTGTTGCCAAGTGCAATATAGTTCATCCAACGGCCTTCTGTACACTGGAAAGCATTCAGCGACCAGATAGTTTCCCATATGCCGTGCCTGCCGTTCCACATCAACGAGAAGCCATAGGTGTTGTTGCTTCCTATATGCGTACGGAAAGGGCTGTTGCTGAACTGGAAGGTCAGACGGTCGTTCTCGCCGAAGTTGTATGCCACGCTGGCACCAAACTGATAGCATCCGATATGGTTCCAATACTCGCTGTTGCTGTTGTACATGTCTATGGGCGGACGGTCGTACTCGTATCCGCCTATGGCCACCACCTGCTTACCTGCAGAGATGAGCCAGTCCTTGTTGGGAGCATAGTTCAGCACCATCCAGTCTGTGGAGTTCCAGAAATTGCGTTCGCTGGTTATATTCAGACGTTGGCGCCAAGAGAAACTCAGACCCTTGTAGAGCCTGGCATCCAGGCGCAGGTTGAAGAAGTCACCACGGAAGCCCGTGCGGTCATCGTCCGTCACACCGGCCGTGCGGAACATCTGCCAGCCGAAACGTCCCTCCAACGAGAATTTCAACACCTCGGGGCCCTCATACTGCACCTGCTTTCTCGCCCCGTGAGAATCAGGTTCCTCTGCATGTGCAACCATGGAACAGGCGCACATCATTACCAAAGATGCAAGTAACTTTTTCATAATTTCGCTATCAAAGGTACGAAGATTAAGGCACTTGGGCAAAAGAACCTCTACACTTTTTGGACATTTGCACCAAATAACGCAACTTTGACCTACGGTTTTAGTTACCCACGGCCGGAAATATCCAAATAAGTTTGATATTTCGCTCACTTAATCGTAACTTTGCATCCAAAGTACAAACCACGAATCACTATATAAAATTTAGATTCTATAAATATTATGAGGATACTGGTAACAGGAGCCAACGGGCAATTAGGTTCCGAAATGCGTCTGCTTGCCAAGAACAGCGCAGACGAGTTCCTTTTCACCGACGTAAACCAAGTGGAGGGACAGAAAACCGTATTTCTTGACATCACCGACCGCCAGGCGGTTCTGGACATGGTACAGACACACGGCATCGATGCCATCGTGAACTGTGCCGCATGGACTAATGTGGATGCCTGCGAAACCGACCCGGAACTGGCGGCTCTGGCCATGAGGCTCAATGCCGATGCCCCGGAAAACCTTGCCCTTGCCATGAAAGCCGCAGGAGGTCTGCTGATACACATCTCCACCGACTATGTCTTCGGCACAGAGCCGTACAACACCCCATACCGCGAAGACCAGCAGGGCACACCCACCGGAGTGTACGGCCGCACCAAGAAGGAGGGCGAGGAACGCATCCTTGCCACCGGATGCCAGTACGTCATCATACGCACGGCATGGCTCTACTCCGAGTTTGGCAAAAACTTCTGCAAGACAATGCTCCAACTTACCGCCGAACGCCCCACGCTGAATGTTGTCTACGACCAGTGCGGCACACCGACATACGCACTGGACCTTGCCCGTGCCATCTGCACCATACTCCAGGACTACAACACCTCGCTCACCGCTCACCATATTCTCCCTCCCATAGAGGGGAGGGATGGGGAGGGGTCTTTCCTCCCCTACCCCAAAACCGGCATCTACCACTATTCCAACCTCGGTGTATGCTCCTGGTACGACTTCACGCAGATGATACAACAGACGGCCAACACGCTCTGCACCTCGGCAGAAGCCCAACGCCATTGCGACATCCGTCCATGCCTGAGCAGCCAGTACCCATCGCCCGTGAAGCGCCCCTCCTACTCCGTCCTGGACAAGACAAAGATACAGGAAGCCTTCCATCTGGACATCCCCTACTGGACAGACTCCCTCAGGCAGTGCATCGCAAACCTAATTCAAACGGAAAAGTGAAAACGGGAAACGGGAAACGATAACAATCAGCATAACAATGCCCCATCATCTGTGTAAATCCGTCAAATCCGCCGATCGTAATTCGAACTTCGCCCTTCAACATTAACCTTTAACCTATTAACTATTTAACAAAATCCCACCAACCTCTGCCAACATGCAGAAACACCGCGCCAGCTCTTCTCCCCATAGAGGGGGAGATGCCTGAAAGGCAGAGGGGGTCTGTGGGTTCCCTCTAAAAATATGGACCTCATACCCTCATTCCAAGTTGACCACCGCAACCTCATGCCCGGTATCTACATCTCCCGTCAGGACACCATGGGCGAGTACACCATCACCACCTACGACATACGCATGACTGCTCCCAACCAGGAGCCGTCCCTGCACATTGCCGCCATCCACACCATAGAGCATATCGTTGCCACCTTCCTGCGCAACGACCCTGAATGGAAAGACCGCATCGTCTACTGGGGCCCTATGGGATGCCTTACCGGCAACTACCTCATCATGAAGGGCGAGTGGTCGTGCCACGAAGTACGCGCTCTTATGCTCCGTGCCTTCCAGTATGTTGTCGACTACACCGACGAAGTTCCCGGCACCACCCCCGCCACCTGTGGCAACTACCTTCTCCACGACCTCCCCATGGCAAAGTGGGAAGCGGCACGCTACATCCAGCGCCTCACCACCGACTTCCACCACGAATACCCCGGCATAGAACGCCCCGAAGATGCAGGTGGAATGGTATTCCACGATGCATAAAGTCTATAACATAAATTCATGAAACCTAAAACAACATTCAATATGACACAACATCTGCTCAAAAACTCCTTCCTGCGAGGAGTCCTGTTCCTACTGCTATGCGTAGTCGGTATGGGGAATGCGTGGGGCGAAGAATATAAACTCATCACCTCAACTAGCGAACTCGTTGCTGGTGAGAAATACATCATTGCGTCAATGGCAGACGGAAGTGGATTCGTTATGACAAACTATGAATCTGGTGGCAATAATTGGAAAGCAGTTGCTGCAACGACCACAAGTTCAACTATTACATTCCAAAACGGAATGGCAACACTTACGCTCGGAGGGAGCTCCAATGCATGGACGTTCCACAATGGCACTTATTATATGGATGCGACCGCAACAACAAGCAGCAACTACTTAAAGGGAAGCAGTGACGTTGACAAATACAATAAATTCTCAATTTCATTTAGCAACGATGCCGCTGTTATTACCTGCACAGGCAAAAACAGCAGAAACATTCTCAGATACAACACCACATCTAAATTGTTTGCTTGCTACAGTTCCGGACAAGCATCTGTATATCTATACAAAAAAGTCGAAGAGTCTGGCTCTACTAGTACAATCACAGGCCTTACCATCAGCGGTACTGCATCAAATACAACGTATTATGTCGGTGATACGCCCTCTGCAGAAGGCTTGGGAGTTATCGCCACATACAATGACGAGAGCACAAAAGATGTAACCTCCTCTGTCTCATGGTCTTTTGAACCTGCTACTATCCAATCCAACACAAACTCTGTTACTGCTACTGCCAGTTACGAAGGTATAACAGCAAGCACCACATATAATATTATCGTCAAATCCATTGCCAACACAGCAGAAAGCGCATATACCGTAGCACAGGCATGTGCGTACATTGACGCAGGCAAAGGACTTTCCGAAGAAGTCTACGTGAAAGGCATTATCTCACAGGTAGACGAGTTCAACGAGAAATACGGTTCAATTACATATTGGATTTCCGATGACGGCACCACAACAAGCCAACAGTTCCAGTGCTATGGCGGTTTGAATATAGATGGAACTCTGTTCACTTCTATCGACGATTTGAAACTTGGCACAGTTGTTGTGGTAAAAGGTCTGTTGAAGAAATACAATGCCACCTACGAATTTGACAAGAACAATGTTCTAATTTCCAAGGATGAGAGCAATGCCATAACCCTCACGTCAATAGAAATCAGCGGAACACCTGCAAAAACATCTTATTATGTCGGCGACACGCCATCTACCGAAGGACTTGTGGTAACGGCTGCTTATTCCGATGACAGCGAGATAGAGGTAACCGACGATGTAACATGGACATTCAATCCCGAAACCATCACAGAAGAGACAACACAGATTACCGCTACGGCATCATACAGAGGAAAGGACACGGATAAAACATTTGATGTTACAGTTGCGTCCGCTCCCATAGAATACACCTATACGTTAGATTTAACCACGAAAACATACTACGAAGCAACAACGGCACATGTTTATTGGGATGCTAACGTTGCCGAATTAGCAACATACAGAAAGAATTCAGAATCAACTGCAGCAAATAATTATTTAGGTGGAGATAGCAACAATCGAACTTCCTCGCGCTTTTACAAAAATAATTCAATAACAATCTCTCCAAAAACAACTATCACTCAAATTGTTTTCTATACAACGAGTGATTCATATGCAAAGGCGCTCCTTGCAAGCACTTATACAAATGCGACTTCAGGTCGTGAAGCAAACAGCAATAATGTCATAATAACACCAATAAACGGTAATAATCAAATTTACATCACAATGGCTGGTACATGTGGCTGTACCACAATAAAAGTGTATTACCAACCCCAAACTTCAACCCTTACAGATGCTGGTTATGCCACATTCTGCCTCCCCTACGATGCTACTGTGCCCAGCGGATTGACCGCATACACCGCTACTGACAATGGTGAAACTGTCAAACTGACTGCTATTGGTAGCGGCAAGATTGCCGCAGGTGAAGGCGTTGTGCTCAAGGGTGAAGAAAGCACCTATACCTTCGTGGCTACAACAGAAGACATTAGCGCCACCGAAGGCAACCAGATGGTGGGAGTTACCGAGGACACTCCACTTACATCTTCTGACAATGCCTATATGCTGACACGCAAGAAGGATGACGGTTCCATTGCTTTCCGTCTGCTTGCCACTGATTACACCCTGGGTGCCAACAAGGCTTACCTGAAGTTGGAGAACAATGCCCGCAACCTCATCTCCGTGGTATGGGACGACAATGCTACCGGCATATACGACCTCAGCGAGAAAGAGGAGGCAGAGAATGATGCCATCTACAATCTGGCAGGCCAGAAACTAACTAAACCACAAAAGGGTATAAACATTGTCAATGGCAAACTATTGATGCATTAATGCTGCATGGCATAAAAAGAATAACAATATGAAAAAGACATATATCAGACCTAATGTTAAGGCTATAAAAGTCAGCCCCATACAAATGATTGCGATATCAATACCCAAAGGTACTGACAATATTGAGGACAGTTCTGACTACGATTTCCTTGGAAGAGATGTTGAATCGCATAAAAACAATGACCTATGGAACCAAGAATGGTAAAGTGACCCCAGAGGTTTCCATACCTATAAAATGAACCCACCTGTTTCTAACCTATAGATCAGGAGGGTTCACTTTTCAAGCCAAATCAGCGCAACTGTCCAATGGACAATTTGGCTTCAAATAGACTTGACAAAAAATGCTACAGCCTATGAATTTGATAACTATCGTTACTCATAAGTTGTAGCATATTATATACACAACATCACATCAACTATTCCACACTATAATCCTTGGAGTAACGCAACATCTGCTCGGCATAACCCTCAGTGTAGGATACGGTAACATCGGTGATGTTGCCCTCGGCATCCTTGACAGCTGTATATACAGGGTTGATGAAACCCTTGTAGGGAGCAATGTTGAGAGTCTCGTAGCGCTCGAGAATTTCCTTGTGGATATCGTATTCAATATGTACACCATATGTCTCTACGAGCTTGCGTGCTGCCTCGAAATCACCAGTGGACTTGATACGCTGAATCTCGGCAAGAAGTTCTCCGAAAAGAGTGCGCAATGCCTCATAGTCGTTGATGCGAACATAGGTCTTGCCATCGCGCTTTACCATTTCTATTACGTCCTGTCCGTTCTCAGCCTTGCCCTTACCGTGCTCGTATGCCCAGTATGCTATGAGGGCACGGTTGCGCATATGGGCCTCCTCTATCTGGTCGCCCAACTTTATGCGCACAATCTGTGTGAGCAGGCCGTTCTGCATCTGGCTGATGTAATTTGACTTGTATGCCTCTGCATCCGGCATAAGGCCAAGTTCCACCAACTTGGGGTCCGCAAGGTAATAGAGGGCGAACAGGTCGGCGCGTGCCTCTTCTATGGTGCTGCCATAGGCCTTCAATGCCTCGGAATCTACTCCGGGGAGGAGTTTGCCGCTGCCGTGGCCAAGGCATTCATGCAGGTCTGTGTGCAGGGCATCGGTCACTTCACCGTACTTGCGGATGAGTTCGGCCTCTTCCTCTCCATACACAAATTCGTCCAGCATGCCATTTCCCTTGGATGACTGGGCATAGGCATTTGTCAGGTTGGCGATGGTCACGGACTTGCTGCCATGCTCTGCACGCACCCAATTGCTGTTGGGCAGGTTAATGCCTATGGCCGTGGAGGGATAAAGGTCGCCACCAAGAATGGCGGCACGGATAACCTTGGCAGAAACGCCCTTTACCTGCTCTTTCTTGAATTCGGGAGCGACGGGAGAGTTGTCCTCGAACCACTGGGCATTGGCACTGAGTTGCTCTGTGCGCTTTGTGGCATCCAGGTCCTTGAAGTTGACGATACTTTCCCATGATGCCTTCATGCCCAGAGGGTCGCCATAGGATTCGGTAAAGCCATTGACGAAATCGACCAGAGGTTCTGTGTTCTGCAACCATGCTATTGCGTATTGGTCGAAAGTGTGCAAATCGCCGGTCTCGTAGTATTCCACCAGTTTGTCTATAACCTCCTGCTGCTTGGCATCTTCAGCATAGGGACGTGCAAGTTTCAGGTTCTCCACAACCTTGGTGAGGGACTTTCCGTACTTGCCATTGGTGGTCCAACGCTCCTCGTATATGGTGCCGTCCTCTGCCTTGACAAGAGTGGAATTCATGCCGTGCATTACAGGGCGCTGCTGGTCTCCCTCGGCCTTTACCCTTGCATAGAAGGCCTCGGCCTCGGCCTGTGTAACTCCATGGTAGTAGTTGCTGGCGCTGGTGAGTACCAGATCTTCACCCTGTGCCTGGTTTACCCGTTTGGGCATAACATCCGGATTGAATATCACCTCGGCTATTTCATCGGAACATGAAGTTTGGGCCACGAACCATTCTCTGCTGAATTCAGGAGAGAACTTCTCGCTGCCGTAGTGATGATGTATGCCGTTGCTGAACCACAGGCGCTTCAGATAAACTTCAAAAGCCTTGAAATCGGCACATTCCCTGTCTCCGTCGTATTCCTGATAGAGTTTCTCCATCATACGCCGTATCTCCAGGTTGTAGCGTCCGTTCTGGTCGAACAGGATGTCACGTCCCCATAGGGCCGCTTCCTGAAGATAGTAGACAAAGGTCTTCTGTTGCAGGCTCAGGGCGTCAAACCCCTCCACATTGTAGCGCAGCATCTGTATGTCGGCAAAACGCTCGTCAATGTAATTGAAACCCTCTTCCTGCTGTTGCGTGCTGCCTACGCATGAAGCCAGCATGACTGAGGCAGGAAGAAGCAATGATCTGATAATTTTCTTCATATTCCTTATATTTATATATTATATGTAATGTATGCGCGTCTATAGGCATAGCACCATGGCAAAGGTATGAATATTTTTTTGAATGACAAATAAAAATCCCCAACCTGTCGCAGGCTGGGGATAAATCTTTATTGGTAAAAGTACAAGGAGCAAGGGATTAGTTCTTGAAGAAATCCTTTACGGCCTCGTTGGGGACCATGCGCTCGTCGAAAGAATAGGTACCAGATGCATTCTTGACCATCTTGATAACCTTTGTGTAGGAACGGCCATCTGTCTTACCTGTCTGCAGAGTAGCCACTGTTTTCTTTGCCATAACTAAATCTGAGTGATTGTGTGTGTTAATTACTTGATCTCCTTGTGCACAGTCATTCTCTTAAGAATGGGGTTGTACTTCTTGAGCTCCATGCGCTCGGGAGTGTTCTTGCGGTTCTTGGTTGTCACGTAGCGTGATGTTCCGGGCAGACCACTCTCCTTCATCTCGGTGCACTCCAGGATAACCTGGACGCGATTGCCTTTAGCCTTCTTTGCCATGTTTTAGTTCCTCCTGAAATTAACCGATTACACGAATTGTTTTCCAATCACAAAAACCTTGAGCCACTGCATTCTTCAGTGCTGCATCAAGACCCACCTTGTTGATGTAGCGCAGACCGCTGGCGCTGATGCGCAGGCTGATCCAGCAATCTTCCTCAACATAGTAGAACTTCTTGTGGAACAGGTTCACGTCGAAAGTGCGCTTTGTGCGACGCTTTGAGTGAGACACGTTGTTACCAACCATGGCTCTCTTTCCGGTAATTTGACAAATCTTAGACATTTCTAATCTTCCTTTCTTTTGTTACTTTTCCAATAACATCTTCCAAACAGGGCACAAAGGTAGCGCCTTTTTGCGAATAATGCAAATATTTCCGTAGAAAAACTCCTTATATCAGGTATTTTCGCTTGTTTTGCTCCGGTGGTGGCATGCCCGGCTATATCTCCACTCTGGAATATGCGGGTTTGTCCATGGAGCAAAAGTCCCTGTCCTTGTATTTGAAGCATCCTGTCATGGCTATCATGGCCGCGTTGTCGGTGGTGTATCCGAACTTGGGGATGTAGACGGTCCATCCGAAACGGCGTGCATGGTCGTGGAAAGCCTCGCGAAGACCGGTGTTGGCGCTGACCCCTCCTGCCACGGCAACGTGCTTTATGCGGAGGTCCTTGGCGGCCTTGCGCAGTTTCTTCATCAGGATGTCCACGATGGTGTATTCCAGGGATGCGGCCAAGTCGGCCTTGTTCTTCTCTATGAAATCCGGGTCTACGGCCACCCATTCCCTGAGGTTGTAGAGGAAGGAGGTCTTCAGTCCCGAGAAGGAATAGTCGTAATCGGGTATCTGGGGACGGGCAAACTGGAATGCCTTGGGGTTGCCCTGCCTTGCAAGGCGGTCGATAATGGGGCCTCCGGGATAACCCATGCCCATCACCTTGGAGCACTTGTCTATGGCCTCGCCAGCCGCATCGTCTATGGTCTTGCCTATGATTTCCATGTCGTTGTAGGCACGCACCAGTATTATCTGGCTGTTGCCTCCGCTTACTAGCAGGCACAGGAAAGGGAAGGGCGGCGGGGTGTGGCCATCGCCTTCTTCACGTACGAAGTGTGCCAGGACGTGTCCCTGCAGGTGGTTCACCTCTATCATGGGAATGTCCAGGCTTGCCGCCAGGCCCTTGGCAAAACTTACTCCCACGAGCAGCGACCCCATCAATCCCGGACCTCGCGTAAAGGCTATGGCCGAGAGTTCTTCGCGCTCCACACCTGCCTTCTTGAGGGCCTGGTCAACGACGGGAACGATATTCTGCTGGTGGGCACGGCTGGCAAGTTCGGGCACCACTCCTCCGTAGGCCTCGTGTACGGCCTGCGATGCCGTTACGTTGGACAAGAGCACTCCGTCCCTGATCACAGCCGCGCTGGTATCATCGCAGGAGGATTCTATTCCAAGAATTATCATAACCTTAAACCTTATTCTATAATATTAATGTGTGTGTGTCGTAAATCAATGTGTAAGTATCTCCACGCCGTTTTCCGTCATCAGGTAGGTGTGCTCCCACTGGGCGCTGGGCAGTTCGTCGTCTGTTATCACCTCCCATCCGTAGGGGTCTTCGTCGTCTATGAACACGCGCCATGTGCCGGTGTTTATCATAGGCTCTATGGTGAATGTCATGCCGGGAACCAGGAGCATGCCCGTACCCTTGTGGCCAAAGTGCTCCACCTCGGGTTCTTCGTGGAAACGGCATCCCACGCCATGGCCGCAAAGGTCGCGCACCACACTGAAACCGTTGGCATGCGCATGCTTCTGGATGGCATTGCCCAGGTCGCCCACGAAGACATAGGGTTCGGAGCACACCTTTTCGCCCACCTTCAGGCATTCCCATGCCACATCCACCAGGCGCTGCTTCTGCTCCGTGGTCTTGCCTATGACAAACATACGGCTTGCATCGGCATAGTACCCGTCCAGAATGGTGGTGCAATCTACGTTTATGATGTCTCCCTCTTCCAGAATGACATCCTCGGAGGGGATGCCATGGCACACCACTTCGTTTATGCTGGTACAGCACGACTTGGGGAAGCCCTCATAGTTCAGGGGTGCTGGAATTCCGCCATGCTTCACGGTGAAGTCATGCACTATACGGTTTATCTCCTCGGTGGACATGCCTTCGCGGATACGGTTGGCCACCTCGTCCAACACGGCGGTATTCAATGCCCCGGCACGCCGTATGCCTTCAATCTGCACGGGAGTCTTTATCAGTTCCCGCGTAGGGCACAACTTGCCTCGGCTCTGGAACTCCAGTATCCGCAAGTCCATAGGCGTGGGAGTAATGCCAGGGATAAGTTTCCAGTTCTCCGTTATCTTGTTTTTCTTTGCCACTTTTCCTTTTGTTATTTGCGTATGCAAAGGTACAATTTATTTCGGAAAACTCAAGCGACAATGCGGATTAACGAAAATTTTTGACTAACTTTGCCCGACAGAAACACTCATTGCACAAACACTAACCATAACATGAACCATCTCCGTAATATCCTGTATGCTTCTGCATTGCTGACACCCGCTGCATCCTCCGTTGCCGGGGAAAAGCCGTCCGGCAACGACACTCGCCCCAATGTAATTCTCATAGTTGCCGACGACCTGGGATACGGCGACCTTGGCTGCTATGGCGCCCAGGACGTCAAGACTCCCAATGTGGACCGCCTGGCAAAGAACGGCATACGCTTCCTCAACTCCCATGCGGCGGCCGCCACAAGCACCCCGTCGCGCTATGCCCTGCTTACCGGGCATTATGCATGGAGAAGGCCCGACACAAGGATAGCAGAGGGCAATGCCAGGATGATTATCCGACCGGAGCAGTACACCATGGCCGACATGTTCCGCCAGGCCGGCTACACTACGGCAGCCATAGGCAAATGGCATCTCGGATTGGGCGACAAGACCGCCGAACAGGACTGGAATGCTCCCCTGCCATGCGGACTTCAGGACATCGGTTTTGACTATCACTACATAATGGCAGCCACCGGCGACCGCGTGCCCTGCGTGTTCATAGAAAACGGCTTCATCGCCGACTACGACCTCACGGCTCCCATAGAGGTAAGTTACCGCCAGAACTTTGCTGGCGAACCCACCGGCAAAAGCAATCCCGAAATGCTCTACAACCTGAAACCGAGTCCCAACCACGGCCATGACCAGTCCATCGTAAACGGCATTTCGCGCATAGGTTTCATGAAGGGGGGGGGCAAGGCTCTGTGGAAAGACGAGAACATAGCCGACAGCATTACCTCGCATGCCGTGGATTTCATCAGGAAGAACCACCGCGAACCCTTCTTCATGTACCTTTGCACCAACGACATACACGTTCCGCGCTTCCCTCACCCGCGCTTCCGGGGCAAAACAGACATGGGACACCGTGGCGATGCCATAGTTCAGTTCGACTGGACAGTGGGCGAGGTAATGAAAACCCTCAAGGACCTGAAAATAGACAAGAACACCATCATAATCCTGACCAGCGACAACGGCCCCGTTGTGGACGACGGATATGCCGATGAAGCGGTGGCACGCCTTGGCAACCACAAACCGGCCGGTCCCCTGCGCGGCAACAAGTACAGTTCCTTCGAAGGCGGAACCAGAGTGCCCTTCATCGTATCATGGCCCAATGGTATGGAAAAGGGCAACGACTCCAGAGCCCTGGTGTCACAAATAGACCTTTTCGCCTCGTTTGCCCAAATGCTGGACGCACGACTGCCCGAAGGTTCCTGCCCCGACAGCCGCAGACACTGGGATGCCATCACCGGCAAGGACGCCCAGGGATGCGAGTACGTGATAGAGCAGAACCTGTGGAACGTCCTGTCCGTAAGAACGTCCGACTGGAAATACATTGAGCCAAGCAACGGCGCGCCCTACATGAAACTCACCGACATAGAGACTGGCAACAGTCCTCTGCCCCAACTCTACGACATGAGCAAGGAAGGGGAACAGGAGAACCTCGCCAAGGAACGCCCGGAAGTAACCGAGCGTATGGCCAAGATTATCGACAACGAGCGCAAGCGGGGGAGCGGTGAAAGGTGAGAGGTGAGAGGATGAGCGAATGAAAGGGCACAGAACCTATGTGAAAAGCTGGTTCTGTGCCTATATTTTTATCCCAGATTGGAGGGAGCATTACTAAGGTAGTGTGGAAGTGGCGGGAAATATGAGTCTTTTTTTCGTATATTTGCACTTGACATTTGTCTGCCTTGTGCGTTATATTGATAGATGACACAAACTGAGTTCGAACATAAACTGATAGGGATGCGCCCTCAGATGCTGAGGGTGGCCATGGATTTCTTCCACAACGAGGAGGATGCCGAGGATGTTGTCCAGGAGGTTTATGTGAGGATGCTGAAACGCGGGTGGCGACAGGGCGACAACGTGGAGGCCTTGGGCATAAGGGCGACAAAGAACCTGTGCGTCAGCGTGTGGAGGCGGCAACGATTGCGGGAATCCGAACCATTGGAAAGCGTTCCGGAGTCTGCCGGACATGATTCTGCCGACACTCCGCTGCTAAACGGTGAACGGCATGCCGAGATAGAAAATGCCATACGAAAACTTCCTCCGTCCGAGCAGAGGCTGATAAGGATGAAACATCAGGACGACATGCCTCTGGAGGATATAGCAAAAGAGACGGGAATGAGCCGCCGTTCGGCCAGCACCATCATCAGTTCGGCAAAGAAACATCTACTAAAACTGATTAAAGACACATGATTGACAAGGAACTTATACGACAGGCAGCAGAAGACATTGACATCTTCGAGGCAGACCTCAGCCAGGAATATGACCGCATAGCACGTCCGCGCAAGCCGCTACGCCTATGGCCATGGGCGGCGGCCGCATGCCTGGTGATTGCGGTGGGCATATCTCTGCCAATGCTGGTGCGCACGGACAATGGCAACAGAAATACTATCGCTGAGGCAAAGACACCAACAGAGGGCGGACCTGTTGCCCAGGCA
This sequence comes from Bacteroidaceae bacterium, assembly GCA_017466325.1. Classification (GTDB taxonomy): domain Bacteria; phylum Bacteroidota; class Bacteroidia; order Bacteroidales; family Bacteroidaceae; genus Physcousia. The sequence continues at coordinate 18,635 of JAFTUK010000029.1, forward strand.
TCAGGGGTAGAGAGCGACGTTGCAATACCCGTACCACCTCCCCCTCCAGCCAGCGAAGTCACAAATTTACGTTTGTCACAAACGGAAAAGATGCCGCCACCTACGGCAACACCGGTAGAGGCTGAAGCAAAAACAAATCAAGAGTGCACGGAAGTTGACGAAATGGAAATGATGTGCAATCTGCTTGACGAGGTTACGCAACAGACAATTGCTGAGAAGAAATACGAGGAACATCTGTATTATACTATGATGGAGGAAATCTGCAGAAACGCATCTAACGAACCAAACATACCAGAACTATCATTATGAAACACATTCTATCATCTATCATCCTTGCAACAATAACCATTGGTTGTTTTGCACAATCTGATTACAAACTTACCGGCAAGTCTGACAAGATAAGCCATCTCATCAAGTTCATGCCTGCTGACAAGATGGTGGGCAAGGCCAGCGAGCAGGGGCGCGACCGCCTGGACTCTACGTATTATCTGGATACCAGAATATATGAATTCCCGTATGAAAGCAAGAAAGAGCAACAGGATGTAAAAAACCTCATAGCAGCAATACTTCAGGCACACGACCTGGATATGCCGCACTACACTGGCGGATTCAGCGCATCCAACCTGTTGCGCACAGACAATCCCATCGAGAGCAAAAGATTGCAGATGTATTTTGGAGAGAACATCGCCCCGTTTGTGGTAGGCGGCAGGGGGCGCAACTATGCCGTAGTGCGCTTCAACAGCAAACAGAATCCATACTACAGACATGTCATAGGCATAGAATGGTGGCTGGAAAGGATGAACAACAAACGTCAGGTTGTCAAGTTCCAGACCTTCCGCATATTCGGTCCCTTCAGCAAGGAGCATTATGAGTATGCTCTGAAGCAAAGCAATATATCAAAGGCTGATGCGGAAACGGATGATGTGGAAACGGATGATGTGGAAACGGATGATTTGTACGCTGACTATATCGGAGATGATGGTCCTTTCCTAAAAATGAAAAACGAGAGATTGAAGGGGGGGATAATTATAGGAGAATTTACGACAAAACACATGCTCCCGGAGGTACGAGTTCTTGGTAAACTTTTAGACACATCAACGGATGACACATCTAAGCGTGCCGCTGTAAAGTCAATAAACAAACGTGTAACAATTCTGCTCACCACTGCTACAGATGAAGTGAAAACAGAACTGTACCGTATACTGAACGACATTCCCGGCTATTATGTACAGGTAACCCCTCCTAATGGCGTGGTACTTACAAGGTCCTTTGCCTGGTACATTGATGCACTACCCAAACTGGACGTCTTATCCATTTCGTGGATACAGCCAGGAAGTCCCAACTGCATATATATAGACGAGAATAATGAGGAAAAACCTGCGAATTTCCTTTTGCAAGTATTCCTGAACAGTTTGGACGACATGGACATATTATTAGAGGACTAAGTGAACTTTCAAACATTAGAAGATTATGAAGAAGATATCGGTAATTACACTATTCGCACTATTTACTTTTGCCATGCCAATGATGGCGTCGGAGCAGAGGCATGAGAGGGAGCATCACCACAGGAAGGAAATGAGGGGGACGTTTCGCCCTAAGGCAATGCATCATAAAGACTTTACGATGATGTGCGAAGTAGTGGATGATGCCTCTTTCACTGACAAGAAAATTGGAGTCATCAAAGTGGCTTGTATAAGCAGTTACTTTAATAGCAAGCAGTGCGCAAAACTCCTCTCGATGATTTCCTTTGACGAGGGGAAATTAAAGGCATTGAAAGTTATTGCACCCCGGATTATAGATAGAGACGCGGCAGAGGTAGTGAAACAATTCACTTTCTCCTCTAACAAAGACAAGGCTTTGGAAATCTTGCGACAGTCCTACCAACCTAAAAAATCGGAGTTCTAACAGAACCAGCGTCCTTTAGCCTTCGGTGGCTTTGTGCCTCCAGCTACTCCCAGAAGTATGTCCGAGTAGTATAGAATATTCAGAAATCACACCCACATTCCGTATTGAAAGCGGAATGCAGACAATGCACCAATACGTCAGCCTAACATTCAAATACCGATTCGACCCTGGCGGGAAGAAATAGGTCCTGCTGATGTCAGGGGCTGGAAAATGGAATGCGTCAAGATGCCGAAACTGCTGTATCCTTCATAGTACCAGGAATAGTTCTCACTGAAGTCCCATTCCTGTCCTCGGTGGCGCCAAAATGAACCGCCACTGGCGGTAAACTTTATCGCCGAGGGCGGCTCATTTTGGCGCCACCGACGACTTTAAGAGGGGGCATATACGATTGATGCGACAAAACAGGAGAGACAAGTATCCTGTTCCCTATCCTCCCAACATCTTAACAAGCGGACACTAATCCATGCGGTCGCGGTAGTCCTCGTAGCGGAATTCACGCAGCATGTCGTGGGTTCCGTCCTGGCGGAGAATGGTGAGGGAGGGATGGTGTATGCCGTTGAACATGCAGGTCTTCACCGTGGTGTAGTGGATCATGTCCTCGAAGATAATTTGCTCCCCTATTTGCAGTTGATGGTCAAAGCGCCATGAACTGAGGAAGTCTCCGCTAAGGCACGAGTTGGCACCAAGGCGATAGACGTAGCCCCCATTGTCCTGCTCCGAAGAAACAAGCCCTTCGGGGTCTTCTATGGTTTCCGCACCTCTGACGGCCGGCCAGTATGGCATTTCCAGGCAGTCGGGCATGTGGCAGGTGAAGGAGACATCCAGAATGGCGGTGCGGATGCCGTGATTCTCCACGATGTCCACAACGGAGGAAACGAGGGGACCTGTCTGCCATGCAAAGGCGGAACCGGGTTCGAGGATGATGCGCAGGTTGGGATAACGCTGGCGAAGACCACGGATAGTTTCTATTAGGAGGGGCACATTATATCCCTGGCGTGTCATGAGGTGGCCTCCGCCAAGGTTGAGCCATTTGAGTTGGGGGAACCAACGGCCGAACCGTTCTTCTATGTATATAAGGTTGTCGGCAAGGTCCTCGGCACTGCTCTCGCAATGGCAATGACAATGGAAACCTTCAATGCCTGAAGGCAGACACTCGGGCATCTGCCCGGAGATGACACCGAAGCGCGAACCCGGTGCGGTGGGATTGTACAGGTCGGTCTCAATGTGAGAGTGCTCGGGATTGATGCGCAAGCCACAACTGATACGTTCCTCCCCGGCATGCTCCATGTTCCACTGCTCTACCTTGGGGAAGAATGTCTCGTATTGCGAGAGGCTGTTGAACGTAATGTGAGAGGAATTGGAAAGAATCTCGCCGAAGGTGTCTTCGGTATATGCAGGGCTGTAGGTATGGGCAGGGCTGCCGAACTCTTCCTTGGCCAAACGTGCCTCGTAGGGACTGCTGGCGGTGGTGTGCGTGATGTACTCGCGGAAGATGGGAAAGGTCTTCCAAAGGGCAAAGGCCTTGAAGGCCAAAATTATCTCGGCACCGCTCTGACGTGCCACGTCCTGAATCAGCGAAAGGTTGCGGCGAAGCAACCTTTCCTCCATCATATAATAAGGTGTTTTCAAAATAGTCTTGCTTTTGGTTTTATGGTACTTCGTATAAACGCAAAGGCGTACGGGGCAATCAATACACCCACTTGATGTTGTCCAGCCACAATGTCGTGCCTATGCTGCCTATGTATGCTCCGCCATGACTGCTATCGAACTTGACAATGGCATGTGTGGGTGTTGCCGAGGCGTCGGCCCATCCGTTCTCGTCCACTGGCACATTCTCTCCCTTGCTGTTACGGGCATAGATGGTGGCATCGCCACGCATCAGGTCCATACGCTTGGTGTAGCCGGGGTGCTTGGTAATGTCGCCGTACATTATGTCGAAGGTCTTGCCCTCCACCCATCCGTTTGTGCTTTGGGTGAACTTGTATATCTGTGTGCCCACACGCTTGGCGGTGATGCTGCCATCAGCATTCTCCTTTCTCTGTTGCAAGATTACGACCATCTCGGGCATGTCTCTGCCGGGAACGGTAGACACCTTGGAAAACCCCGTCTGGCGGATACGGTTGGGCGAATCGGTAAGTTTGACGCGATAGTCAAGTTTTATAGCCTTGGGGCGACGGTTGAAGGGCATGCCAAGGTCCATCTTGGACATGGGATTGTCCGTGCCGGTGATGGGTTCTATCATTTCGCCCGTGAAGATGGAGCCTGATGCCAGGACACTGATGTTAATCATGCCAAGGACCTTTACCTTTACCACCTGAGTGACGAGTTTTGCGCAATAGCCTTCGTTGTGATTGTCTCTGTACACACAGGCATTGGTCTTGGTAATGCCGCTTACCCGAGCATAGACGTTGCTGGTTGCCCAGGGGGAACCTCCCTGATTGGTATAGGGGATGTTCTGCTTGCCGTTGGCCTTGTTCCAGTGCGCCTGGGGAGCCACCTCGAACAAGGTTCGCGTCTCTCCTCCAATGATAGCGCTTTCCTTTATGTCGCGCTGAAGCCATTGGTCAAAGTTGCCAAACTTTATCAACTCCTCGCTCTGCGCAAAGCCTGCAAGGGCAAGAAATGCCGAGAAAACTGTGATGATGCTCCTTTTCATGCTGAGATTTAATTATGCTCCCTTCCAAGTTTACATTAGAATGCCTCGCCGATATTGAAGACTATGCTGTTGCCTGTCTTGGTGAAGCCCCAGTCGACTCGCACGTTCACACGCGGCTTGAACTCCCATCGCAAGCCGAATCCGTATGTGGGCAGGGTCTTGTTCATGTAGATGTGGTTGAAGTCGTGGAAGATGTTGATGGCTCCCACCCAGGCAACGACACCGAAACGCCATATCAGACGCTGGCGAAGTTCGAGTTGGGTCTCCATAACGTTATTGTCGCGGTACTGGCCGAAGAAGTATCCTCGTCCCATGCCCTGATTGCCCGTGCTGGCCAGACGTATCCATGGTATCACGTCGTTGCCATAGTTGAAGCGCCCGTGCGCCTGGAATGCCAACGTGCATTTCTTCCACAAGGGGGTGTAGACCTGATACTTCACATCGGTGGTGAAGAATCCGTACTTGTTCACACCGGGCATGAATCCCAACTGCTGGAGGTTGAAGTAATGACCCTTGTAGGCATTGGTGGCAAAGTCGCGGGAGTCATAGGTAAGGGTAACACCCAAACCGAGGGCCACCTGAGAGAACGGCTGGTGTCCGCTTCCGTCGGGAAGAGCCAGGAAGTGCTCCATAAGGCCGTTGGGATACAGGTGTTCCTCTCCTTTGGGGATATTGTCGTGAGTCTTGTACAGGTTGGAATAGAGGAAGTCTATCTTGGGGCCGAAGTACAGGTTCTTGGCCAGACGCCATGTGTAGTCGCCCTCCAATTTCAGAAGCAACTGCTTGGAGTCTACCATGCGGTTGGCATAGTAGTTGTTGATGGACGTGTCATAACCTATACCCCAGAAGGCAGAGGGATAGTGCGTGAAACTGAACTCGTAGTTGAAGCGCTGCTTGTCGCCCTTCATATAGTTATGACCCTCCACACCGATGGCCACGATGCCCTTCACGCTGACCTGGAAGAAACCGTTTACAATGCTCTTTTGCAATGTGGGGTCGCTCTTGTCAAAGGAATACAGGGCGCTGTATCCGCCACCTATGGCAAAACCGGTGTTGATGTTGTAGGCAGGACCGAAAACGAAGCCTCCGTCGTACGTGACATCGCTGCGCATCTTGTTGGAGTTGGCCAGATAGTTGTACACCCAGTAAAGGGGCTTCAGTGTCTTGTTGTCCGTCAACTTATACTTACGCACGTCTCCTGTGATGGAGTCAACCACTATGCTGTCCCTGGTTGCTGATGCAGGTTCCTGTCCGGCATAAGAAAGCAACACGGGAAATAACATGGTCAGAAGCAAGAACTGTCGTTTCATACACGCATTATCTTTTAATCCTTTTACTGTCTTCGTATCTTTTCGGATACAAAGTTACAAAAAAAGCCCCTATTATTTGTACGGATGCTTTTAAAATAGTACATTTGTGGATAAATTTGAACACTTTATACTGCTATGGAGCACACTAAGAACGATATGGCCGAACGTATCAAGGCCGACATGAGACTTTTGGGTCTGCTGGCACAGAACTTCCCCAGCGTGGAGGCGGCATGCACGGAAATCATCAATCTTGAAGCGATACTGAACCTGCCAAAGGGCACGGAGCACTTCATGGCAGACATACACGGAGAGCACGAGGCCTTCGAACATATCCTGCGCAACGCATCGGGCAACATAAAGCGCAAGGTTCGAGAACTCTACGGGGACGAACTCAGCGAGGAAAGTATCCGCGAACTCTGCACGCTGATATACTATCCCGAGGAGAAACTGGAACTCCTGGAGGCTCAGGAAGAGGAACTTCCTGCCGATTTCTATGGCGACACGCTCCTGCGTCTCATCCGCGTGTGCCAGAGCGTGTGCAGCAAGTACACCCGCAGCAAGGTGCGCAAGGCCCTGCCCCAGCAGTTCGCCTACATCATAGAGGAACTCATGCACGAGAATGCCGAGGACGGCAACAAGCAGGCCTACTTCCAGTGCATCATAGACAGTATAGTGCAGACGGGACAGGCGGGCAACTTCATCACGGCCATCTGCCAGGTGATACAACGCCTGGCCATAGACCAGATGCACATTCTGGGCGACGTGTGGGACCGCGGTCCCGGTGCGCACATCATCATGGACGCACTGATGAACTACCACAACTTCGACTTCACCTGGGGTAACCACGACGCCCTGTGGATGGGTGCCGCCGCCGGCAACGAGTGCTGCATCTGCACGGTACTGAGGTTCTGCCTGCGCTTCGGCAATATGGACACCCTGGAGGACGGATACGGCATCAACCTCCTGCCCCTGGCCACTCTGGCACTGGAGGCATACAAGGACGACCCCTGCACCATTTTCCTGCCAAGCAACAGGTATGGCAAACTGAGCGAGCGCCAGAGGGAACTCATAGGCAAGATGCACAAGGCCATCACCATCATCCAGTTCAAGGTGGAGCAGCAGACAATAAACGCACATCCCGAATGGGTTATCTCGCGCGAAGGCACACTGGAGCATGTCAACCCCGAACGCGGCACGTTCAGCGTGAACGGCCAGGAGTATCCCCTGCGCGACACCCTGTTCCCCACCGTGGATTGGAGCGACCCCTACAAACTTACACCCGAGGAGGAGGACATGCTGCGCAAACTGAAGCACTCCTTCCGCGTGTCCGACAAGTTGCAGAAGCACATCAAGTGCATCCTGTCCCATGGCGGCATGTACAACATCTGCAACGGCAACCTCCTGTTCCACGCTTCCGTCCCCCTCAACGAGGACGGCACACTGAAGGAGGTGGAACTGATGGGCAGGAAGAGTTCCGGCCGCGAACTCATGGACAGAATAGGCATTATGGTGCGCAAGGCCTTCAACCGCGACATTCCACGCAAGGAACGTGTGGAGGCGCGCGACTATCTGATGTACCTGTGGTGCGGTCCCGAGTCTCCCCTGTTCGACAAGAAGCGCATGATCACCTTCGAGCGCTACTTCTGCTCGGACAAGTCGCTGATACATGAAGAGAAGGGCGCATACTTCCGCCTGCGCAACGACCCCAAGGTGTGCGATTACATCCTGGACAGTTTCGGCGTGAAGGGCGAACACCGCCACATCATCAACGGACATGTGCCAGTGCACGTGGCAGAGGGCGAAAGTCCCATCAAGGCAGACGGCCGCCTGATGGTTATCGACGGAGGTTTCTCCCAGCACTACCACTCCACCACGGGCATTGCCGGCTACACACTGGTGTACCACAGCCGTGGCTTTGAACTCATCCAGCACGAACCGTTCACCAGCCGCAAGGATGCCATACAGAACGGCACCGACACGCACTCCAGCATACAACTGGTGGAAATGACCGGTCACCGCCTCCGTGTGCGCGACACCGACCTGGGCGGCAAGATACAGGTGCGCATTGCCGACCTCCGCGAACTGGTATATGCCTACAGACACGGCTACCTGAAGGAGAGGAAGTAATCCTCCACACCTACCCCCATCCCACCTACACGGAAAGGATACCATTACACTCATTATGCGAAACACTAACGGCGCGGCCTATGCCGCAAGCAAATACATAGAAATACCCGTCAGGGAGGAGAGCACGCTGCTGGACTTCCTGCTGAAACAAATGGGCATAAGCCGCAACAGGGCCAAGGACCTGCTTTCAGGCAAAGCCATCACCGTGGACCGCAAACTGGTCACACGCCACGACACTCCCCTGCACGTGGGTGAGGTGGTGCGCGTTTCACGCCACCGCCAGAGCACCATGCTGGAGAACAAGTACGTGAAGATTGTCTACGAGGACAAGGACATCGTGGTGATTGAGAAGAGCGAGGGCATCCTGTCCATGGCATCCTCGCCCAAGCAATATTGCGTGAAAAACGTACTGGACGAATACTTCGAGAAGCGCCACTTCAAGTGCACCGCCCACGTGGTGCACCGCCTGGACCGCGAAACCAGCGGACTGATGATATATGCCAAGAACGTGGATGTGGCCAGGATACTCGAAGACAACTGGCACGATATGGTCTACGACCGCCGCTATGTGGCCCTGCTTTGCGGAAAGATGGAAAAGGAGGGCGGCACGGTGCAGTCCTGGCTCAGGGAGAGCAAGTCATTCGTAACCTACTCCTCGCCCACGGACAACGGCGGCAAACTGGCCATAACACACTATCACCGGTTGAAGGGCAACGACGACTTCTCTCTGGTGGAGATGAAACTGGAAACGGGGCGCAAGAACCAAATCCGCGTGCACATGGCCGACCTTGGCTTCCCCGTAGCCGGCGACCGCAAGTATGGCAACGGGCGCGACCCTCTGCACCGTCTGGCACTGCATGCCTTCCGCCTGAACTTCATCCACCCCGTCACCAAGGAGAACATGCTGTTCGAGACTCCCATACCCAGGGAGTTCCTCAGACCTTTCCAAAGCGATGAGCAGTGAGAGAATGAGCGGTGCGGCTTTAAAAACTTTAAGGACATTAGAGACATTAGAGACCCTAAGGAAAACCGCTTTCAGTTTCCTGCTTTCATTTTCCTGCTTTCCGCTTTCAGTTTTCCGTTTTCCGTTTATGAGGGCTACTGGTCTGGATTTTCCACCATGCCACGGTAATGTGGGGGCAGGGCGGACTCTATGACGGAGTATGACTCATGCATGATGCTGTCCAGGTCCTCGCGGTATGGGATGGGGTCGTGGATGACGAGACGAAGTTTGTGGCGGGTGAGGAAGTTGAAACCCTTCTGGCGGGGCAGGACATCGAAACTGCCGTCTATGGTCACCGGCACTATGGGCAGGTGCAACTGATGTCCGAGCATGAAGGGTCCGCGGCGGAAACGTGCCATGTGGCCGGTGAAGGTGCGGCTGCCTTCCGGAAAGACCACTATGGAGGTACCTCCCTGGAGTGTTTCGCGTGCCTGTGCCTGAGTACGGGCAATGGCCTTGGGACCACTCTTGTCCACCATTATGTGGCCGGCTTTCTCGCATGCACGTCCTATGAGGGGGATGCTGCGCAGTTCCTTCTTCATGAGCCAGCGGAAACTATGTCCCAGATAGCCGTAGACGAGGAAGATGTCGTAAGGTCCCTGATGGTTGGAGACGAAGACATAACTGGTATCCTTCTGTAGTTTCTCCCTGCCCACAATCTCTACAGGCAACAATGGTATGCGGCACATGAGCCTGCTCCAGATGCACGGGGGCCAGTATGCCCAGAAGGATGCCTTGCCAAACGTGCACCCTACAATGGTGAGCAGGGCGGTGAGCAGGGTAGACAGTCCCAAAAGGGGCAGACATACTACGAGCTGATATATCTTATATAGCATCGGGGAAGTGGTATGTGTTATGGAAAATGATATTACTCGGCCGGTTTTACGTACTTTATCACGAAGACATCCTCGTCGGGACGCTTCATCAGATACTTCTCACGGGCCAGACGCTCCACGTTTTCATATTCCTCCAGACTTTCCAACTTGCGCGTGTCCTGCTCGTATCTGGCCTTCAATAAGGAAATCTCGTACTGGAGGTTCTCTATTTCCTCTATGCGTTCCTGGCGGTTCAGGAAACTGTTGTCATCCAAAAAACCGACAACGAGGATGATAATCGCCAGCGTGACGACATACTTTGTAAACCTGTTGTTCCGGATTGAAGTTGCGATGCTTTGTAGTCTGCCCATGATATTCGTCTTATTTGTGGACAAAGATATAAAAAAGAACGCATGCCTGTAAGGATTATAGAGATTTTTTCCTAAATTTGCATGAAATAATGTCAATGTAAACACATACAGAAATGCAGGAATATATAGTTTCGGCACGCAAATACCGTCCTATGACCTTCAGCACCGTAGTGGGGCAGTCGGCGCTCACCACCACTCTGAAGAATGCCATTGCCTCGGACAAACTGGCGCATGCCTATCTCTTCTGCGGTCCTCGCGGTGTGGGCAAGACCACATGCGCACGCATCTTTGCCAAGACCATCAACTGCCTCACTCCCATGGAGGACGGCGAGAGTTGCGGACAGTGCGAGAGTTGCGTGGCCTTCGACAAGGGCCGCTCGATGAACATCCACGAACTGGATGCCGCCTCCAACAACAGCGTGGAGGACATCCGCGAACTCATCAAGCAGGTGCAGATTCCGCCGCAGACGGGGCGCTACAAGGTGTTCATCATCGACGAGGTGCACATGCTCTCGTCCCAGGCCTTCAATGCCTTCCTGAAGACACTTGAGGAACCGCCATCATACGTAATCTTCATCCTGGCCACCACCGAGAAGCACAAGATTCTGCCCACCATCCTGTCCCGTTGCCAGGTGTACGACTTCTCCCGAATGAGCGTGGAGAACACCGTGGCACATCTGCGTAGCGTGGCCGAGAAGGAAGGGTACACCACCGAGGACGATGCCCTGCAACTCATTGCCGAAAAGGCCGACGGCGGCATGCGCGATGCCCTGAGCATCTTTGACCAGATGGTGTCCTTCACCGCAGGCGAACTTACCTACGACAAGGTCTGCGCCAGCCTCAATGTCCTCTCCACGGAGTATTACTTCCGCCTGACCGACCACTTCCTGGCACAGGAGGTGGCACCCTGCATGCTTCTCTTCAACGAAGTTCTTTGCAAGGGCTTCGACGGCAGCAACTTCATAGCCGGGTTGGCCAACCACATGCGCCAACTGCTGGTGGCCAAGGATGCCTCTACCCTGCCCCTGCTGGAGGTGTCCGAGAAGACACGCCAGCGCTATTGCGAACAGGCAGCCAAGTGCAGCAGCAAGTTCATATACCGCGCCATAAAACTCTGCAACGATTGCGACCAGGCATACCGACAGAGCCACAACAAGCGCCTGCAGGTGGAAATCTGCCTCATACAGTGCGCACAACTCTCCGATGCCGACGATGCCGCAGGTTCGGGGCGTTGCCCCGGCAAGATTCTTAAACCCATATTCAATCTGGGGGCATTGGCTCAGCCATCCCCCCAGACCGCTGTCCCCCAACCAGAAAAGGCAAAAACAGGGACACATGCGCCCCAGCATGCAGCACACACACTGAACATCCCCACCACCCAACCTTCCGGACAGACGGTAAGTGGCGGACCACGACTGAAGAAATTCAACCTCAACCAACTGGGGCCCAGCATCAACGTGGCACCACCCACACACACCACCGAAGAGAAGAATCTGGAGACAGAGACGTTAGAGGCCGCCAACAAGCCATATACCCAGGAGGATATCACCTTCCAGTGGCATTCCTACGTGGAGCGCATGCCCCTTGAACGCCGCGCCATGGCCATGAGAATGCGTGCCATGACACCCAAACTCATTAGCCACAACACCTTTGAAATCGTGGCCAACAACCCCCAGATAGCACAGTACCTGCTGAACCTGAAGGACAACATCCTACAGACCATGAGGAAGAACCTCTGCAATCTGGACATCAATATGAGCGTACGCATAGCCGACATCCAGGAGGTGCGCCACATAACCAGCAAACCCGCGCTCTACCAGATGATGGTGCAACGCAACAAGAACGTGCAGCGCCTGGCCGAGATGCTGAAACTGGAAATATGCATGTAAAGCAGATGAGGGCCCAACCAGACAAACGGACATAACGATTTTTAGGACATACCCATACCGACATGAAACAACTATCAAATGAAATGGAACAGCGCGTGCGCCTGTCCGTAGACCTCTTCATGCAGGGCTTCGGCTGTTGCCAGAGCGTAGTGGCTGCCTTTGCCGACCTTTACGGCATGGAGCGCGACACGGCACTGCGCATAGGAGCCGGTTTCGGCGGAGGCATAGGCCGCATGCGCATGGTGTGCGGAGCCGTATCAGGCATAGTAACACTAGTGGGACTGCATTGCGGCAGCACCGATGGCGAGGACCGCGAGGGAAAGGCCCATTGCTACAAGGTGGTGCAGGACCTGCTTGAGAAGTTCCGCCAGAAGAACGGCAGCATCATCTGCGCCGACCTGCTGGCACAGAACGGTTGCAAGGTGGAGACAGACACACACGTCCCCGACGAGCGCGACGCGCATTATTATAGTACACGCCCCTGCGCGCGCAAGGTGGAGGATGCTGCACGCATCTTTGCCGAGTACTTGGAGGAAAGCCAACAAGGATAGGGGCAACAACCCAATCACATTCCCATCTCATCAATAAAAAAGCGAGACACTACCCTATTGAGGGCGTGTCTCGCTAATTGTATGTATGGACAGTTCGTCTCTACTTCTTTTCCGGCATAAGTTCCTCCAGTTTGCGGAGCATCTCCTCGCCATGAAGGTTGTTTACCACGATGTTACCCTTCTGGTCAAAGACGAGGACATAGGGGATGTACTGGACGTTGTAAAGGCTGGCGGCCTTGCTGCCTGTTTCGCCCATGTCCGACATCTGAGGCCATGTGATGCCTACACGCGTCACGGCTCCCTGCCAGGCGGTTTTCTGCTTGTCAAGGCTGATGCCAACGATTTCCAAACCACGGCTCTTGTACTTGGCGTAGGCGGCCTTCACGTTGGGCATCTCGCGCATACAGGGACCGCACCAACTGGCCCAGAAATCGACAAGGACATACTTGTGGTGCCCCACATAGTCGGACAGGCGCACGGTATCGCCCTGCAGGGTAACGAGGGTGGCGTCCTTGAAGTCGTTGCCGAGAGCCGCAACCATCTTCTGTTTCTGTTGGGGTACGCAGGTGGTGTTGTTGCCTGCCATGCTATGGATGGAGAAAAGCACTGAAGTGAGTGCCATTAAAATGATTTTCTTCATAATATTACTGGTTGGGTTATTGGGTTATGAAATGATTTCGTAGCAACCTGACGGCATCTGGAGTACATCAATCCTTGGACTTGTTCTTGACCTTCTCACGTTCCTCCTTAGCAGCCTTGATGATGGCAAAGACCTCGGATTCCACCATGGGAGTTTCACGGAAGGTGTCCTTGTCGCGCTTTATGTAGCGGGTGCGCAAGAAGGGATCTGTCTCGCCCTGAAGCCTTCTAAAGTCCAGTTTGTCGGTCTCCTCCGCGGTTGTTTCCTCATTGAGCAAATATATCCAGCAGTCCTCATCCTCGTAGGCAACGGTAAACTTCATGGTGAGACTGGCATTGCCTATGGTTACATACTTCAGAGCAGGTTGAAGAGGGTCGGTATTGGCAATACGCAAGAGGCATGCCTGAGGCAGTTTGCCCATGTTGAGCAGGAGATAGCTATGAGGGGGGACATACCACACGAGACCACGGTTGAGGTCGTTGATGACAATTTCCTGATTTCCGTTGTTCTCGATCATGTACTCACAGGAATAAGGCATCTCATAGTGCTCTGAGACACGGGAGAAATTATTGATGTTCAACGCATTTGGCATCAAACCAGGTACCCTTTTCATGGGCATCATGGCGTCTGTGTTGGATTTGCCCTGATGCACAATGGCACGTATGCCACGACAACGTGATATGATGGCGTGCCATGGCGCCATACGAGCTATGCTCTTGTCCGTGACGGTATTTTTCCAGTCCTCATGGCGTACACGCACAACAACAGTACCATCTGGCGATACGGACTCCTGAAGAAGGGTGTTGTTCTCCTCATAAATGGTATCTGTCCCCTGTACCCAGTACACGAAGGACAGGTATGTGGGTATCTTCTCCTGCTTTGCCGATGCGGTGACGGCAAGGAGGAATAAGGGAATAAACAAAAGTCTTTTCATATACGATAGTGCTATTTTCATTTTTCAAAGGTAAGGCTTTAAGGCGAGATACGCAAGATTTTGCCTCGTTTTGTTGGCAATTAACATTATTTATAGGCAACATCTACCAATGATTCTGCATATATTGATTACTTTTGCAAGACAAATATTCAACATCTACGACTATGATACAACGGATGGCTCTCTTACTGATACTATCCCTCAGTGGTATGATGGCCTATGCACAAGGGCAGAAGATACAGGGCCGTGTAATGCACGAGGGCGAACCTCTCGTCAAAGCCAACGTGGTGGAACTGGATGCCAACCACCGTGTAATAAACCAGACGCAGACAGACAATGCCGGCTACTTCTCCATGAACGTTAGCGGAGGGAAAACCTCGGTGCGGGTAACATACGACGGCATGCGCAGATTCACTCGCAAGATAGGCACACAAACCACCTGGGAGATAGAACTGGACAAGGACAACGAAACGGACGGCAAGACAGCAAAGTCGCGCCACGAAACCACGAAACTCCTTGTCGGACATGTGCAGGGCCGCGCCATACCGCAACTGACATGGGTGGAGCACTTGACCGACACCACCTTCTGCCTGGTTGTGCCGGTACGAGTGTTCAAGGGCGTGGAGGAGTATCCCTCAGGGCGCAAGGTTACCGTACAGGACTATAACGGACGCATAGTGGCCACTGGCCGATGCATAGAGACCGCCACCGCCGAAGAGGGTGCACCAGAGAGTTGGGATCCCTTCGTGCGCACCAGCACCAACAATTCTGTCGGAAACAACTCCCAGTTCACTACGGACGACCGCGACTATTTCTGCTATCCCCGCTTCATGTTCTCCAAGACGGAACTGGAATACCTCATTGACCATAGCAAGGAGATTGCATGTTTCGCCATTGACACTTCGCGCGGAGACAATTACTGGCTTTACTATACCGGCAAAAACTTCGGCAAGGAACTCCAAAAGATACTGAACAGGATGCTGAAATAGAAACTACCCTACTTTTCAAAAACACACTGAAAAACAAGTTGAGCGGTTGGTCGTCATGGCCAATCGCTCAATTTGCAAACCGCCTCCACCCGTCTTTCCACGTCATCCGGCAAGGCGGAGAAGAAGTCCATGGAGGTGATGCGTTCCACCTCGTCCACGGAATTGACGTACTTGTCGCGCTTATTGTTGCCCGCCTCGTTCTTATAGATGAAACCTATGGCACGGGGATTGCCGCTCTGCACTCCCGTCAGCACCACCTTGAAGAAAGCATCGGGGATGCGGATTTTGAACTCCTTGCCTATGTAGCCGTACTTGGGCGTGCGGTAGTTGATGGGGCCGCACACTATGTAGACAGGTTCCTCCTCTGCCCAACGGCGGCACGCCTCCTCCAGTTCCTTCCAGTCGCCACGGTTCAGGTTGTGGTTCTGCGGACAAATGTTCGTCATGTAGAAACTCTCGTTCATGGCACGCCAATGATACTTGTTGTCACCGGCAGGGCACATGTGCCCCCTATCCCAACCGCTACCCGAATACTCCTTCGTGGTAACGGCCTCATCCTCGGGGAGTTTTGGATTGGGATAGAACTTGCTGCTGCGGCTCTCCCTCACCACCAGTTTTTCCTCGTTCAGTTCCCATGCCACCCAGTTGGGGATATAAAGTTCGGGATTGTAGGAAACTGTGTATCCGTACTGCTCCAATAGGATTTCCGCACGCTCCTTGGTGGATACGGGGATTTCATAGCGGACGTTTTCTGTATCTACAGACAGAGAAGTCTCCTTTTCTTGCAAGGGTGATACTTCATTCTCTTGCCCTTGTCCGAAGGCAAAGTACAATGCCGCCAACAAGACTAATATTATTGTTGTATATAATTTGTTCATTTGGAGATTTTTGTCCTCGGCGCATCTCCCTCACAGAGGGAGATTCACCTCGGAATTAGTTACTATTGTAATTTGGTGTTTTAATTTGTACTTTTAGGTTCTTTTATTCTCTTTTGGGGATGCACAAATTCTCAACGCACCACAGCACGCACGGTGTGCCCGATGAAGCGGTCGTTGCAGTACATGACGTGATTGCCCGAACTGAAGGACAAGCCCCACGCGCCGTACGGACGGCTCTCGTAGAGCGAAGCCGACCAGCAGTAGCCGTAGTCGCCTTCTAAGTAGAGGATACTATCGTAGCGAAAGCCGGCAGCAGGCAGAAAGATTGAATTG
This sequence comes from Bacteroidaceae bacterium, assembly GCA_017466325.1. Lineage (GTDB taxonomy): Bacteria > Bacteroidota > Bacteroidia > Bacteroidales > Bacteroidaceae > Physcousia. The sequence continues at coordinate 35,036 of JAFTUK010000029.1, forward strand.
CCGTTAGGACCGGTTACCTTGTGGCCCTTTGTACCGTTTTGGGTAGTCCAGGTCCAAGTGCACTCGTTCACCAGTTCGTTTAGCTCATCATAGGTGGGCATGCGCCATTCTGCACCCATATTGACATAGGCAGCATCGTCCTCGAGGTCAAGGACGGTCTTGTTGTCTACGGTGCCGTAAGAACTTTTGGTATAGTACTTGGTCATTGATGTAGAACTGCCCTGGCACCATTTGTAGGTACTCCAATTGTAAGTGCTGAAGCCTTGGGCACAGCGCCTCTTTGTAGAGGTCTCGCCCCAGGCAAAGTAGTCGCCATAGTCCTCGGGAAAGTCGGCACCGACATTGCGGTCAGCCCACAAGGTTCCGCTGGGAAGACCAAGGTTGACGGTGCCAAGCGACATTCCCTTCTCCAAAGATTCTGATACGGCAGACATCTGGGCTTCATTAACAAGGAAGTTAAGTTTCTTATCCTTATACCCAGACTTCTTCAGCAGAATTTCATGCTTGCCTATAAGGAATTCGGACAGGAACATGGGCGTAGTACCTACCTTCTTGCCGTCTATCCATATCTCGGCCTCGACTGGAGTGGAGTTTATATCTACCGAGCCATATATTGGACTGGGAGGACTCAAAGCTATTGTACCTGTGGCACTGCTTCTTCCAATCTGTATCTCCTGCTGAGATGATTTATGACCAGGGAGACGGCATTCCACAAGATATGTACCATAGCCCAACTCCAAAGTACAAGAGCCAGTGCCTCGCTTCTGTTCGTCTATCCAAATCTCTGCATTATTGGCAACGGAGAACCTGGCATTGACATACTGAGGTTCAAGGGATATGTTTACTATATGCTTATTCTTTGGATCGTTTACCACGATTGTTCCACTCTTTACAGCATGACGTGGGGCTTGCACCCTATACGAATATGTGCCAAAGGGCATACGCTTGGTAGTTGTGCCATCTACCACTTCAAGCATCTGACCGTCCAGTTCCACCATGGCTTTGTTGGGAGTAACCTTGAAAAGCACATACTGAGATGTCACTGATGGACGAGCAGTTGCCCCACCGTCCTGAGGTTTGGTTTGAAGAATGACATTATATTTTCTCTTTTCCTTGCTCCTCAATGCAAGTATTTCCTCGGCATCTATCACCCTTTCATTGGTACCTTCACCCTTGACGCTGATATATGACAGTTCGTCCAGTTCCTTGGACAAAGATGAGACGGTGGCCTCCACTTCCCGGATTTTCTTTTCCAAACGATTCAAGGCACCTTCGGATGTCTTCCGTGCCAAAAGGTTGTCGTATTCTGCATTCAGTTTGTCCAATTCTGTCCTCACTGTTTCCAAACGGGCATGTAGATTCTGCAAATGTTCCACATTGATAATCAAAGAATCCACATACACACCTGCCATTGAGCGAGAAGAACGATGTTCCAGTTTCAGCCTTGGATTGTAATTGGGAGTTATCCTTATCTCGCTGTTTATCTCTATCAGCGCCCAGCCATTACCATGCAGGATATAGTGTCCACCCTCGTCGGACAACTCCATGTAGATAGGTTTCTCCACGATGTCCACATTGAAGCCCACATACGCATTCGCCTTAAGCAAGACTTGACCTGTCTTGGTGCTTATCACGCTTCCTTTCTTGGAAACCTTGAAGACACGGTCAGTAGCAGCACTGATATCAAGTAGCATTTCATACTCGTACACATTATTGCCCAAAGCCTTTGGCATGGTGACTTTAGGATCGCTATTTACCGTAGTGGATATAATAAGGTCGGGCGACTTGGAATGAAACAGGACACCGGCCTTTCCACCGAGCTGGGCAGTTCTGTTCAACCTGACGTCACGAGATATACTAATCATGGACGACTGGGCAAAAACAGCCGAACACAGCACACATAATACAAAGAAGAGACAAAAACGTTGCTTCATTATTTTCACAGATCTATTATTATTTCTCTTTCGTTTATTGTTATAAGAATACACAAGCCTTGGGTGAACGAACAGATTGGATGATGCGGAATATCAATTCGGTGTCGGCAGCCAGAGTTTGTCATTTATTATCAGTTCTGTCAGGATTGCTACCTGGGGACAGTTTGTCCCTACGAATTCTGCCAGTTACGAGTCGCAATTTCTCGCCTTCTTGCGTTAATGGCAATGGCAACACTGTTTCTTCTTTCTCAAGCCGAGTTTGGGGAGGACGAGGGCATTGACAAGCAGAAGCAGGAGCAAGCCCGTGCATATCCAACTGAACACGCCGGCATGCTCATCGTGGCAGGAATGTACCTCCTTCAACTGATAGAGGAAATCTACCATACCGGAGAACTGGAGCATGTCGATGAGATAGCCGAAGGCCATGGCACCGAGAACTATAGAAAGGATATAAACCAGCATGGTGCGCAATCCCAAGGAACGGCGGATGAGAAGCATGGATGCGAAGTTGCATGCAGGTCCCGCCATGAGCATAACCAGGGCGGCACCCGGCGTGAGGCCCTTCATCATCAAGGCCACGGCAATGGGTATGCTGCCCGTAGCACAGAGATACATGGGCATGGCTATGCAAAGGACAAGGAGCATGCTGGCAAGCGTATTGCCCTGGAAGACGGCAAAATATTCCGTGGGAACAAGCACCGTGATTGCGGCGGCCACAACCAAACCTATTACCAACCATTTGCCTATGTCTTCCATCATGTCCACATAGGCATAGGTCAGTGCTTCCTTGATCTTGGTGAAGAAACTCTTGTGACTATGGCAAGCATCCTCTGCCTTCTTCTCTTCCGAATGGCAATGGCAAACGTGCTCAGCCTCCTCCTTATGTGAGTGGCAACAGCAGGAATGTTCTTCTGCCTTCTCTTCCTCCGAATGGCAATGGCAAACGTGCTCTGCCTCTTCCTTATGTGAGTGGCAACAGCAGGAATGTTCTTCGGTCTTCTTTTCCTCCGAATGGCAACAACATTTATTCTCTGGTTCTACCTTGTCCACGATGACACCGCCGAAGATGGCCGTAAACAGGGCGGCTATGGGGCGCACTATGGCAAAGGGGAGTCCCATGAGGGAGAATGTGGCTATGATGGAATCCACACCCGTCTGCGGGGTGGCAATGAGGAAAGACACCACGGCGCCCTTGGAGGCACCTTCTTTCCTGAGCGACATGACCGTGGGTATCACTCCGCACGAGCACAAAGGCAGGGGTATGCCCAGCAGGGCGGCATTGAGCACGCTACGGAAGGACTTGCGCGAAAGATACTTGGTATAGAACTTGCCTGGCACGAAGGCATGCATCAGGCCTGCCAGCAGAAAGCCCAGCAGCAGGTAGGGCGACATGCCGGTAATCAGATAAACAACTTCTTGCATACGTGTAGTAAATAATGTTTCCACGTGCAAAGGTACACCGAAGTCCTTGCAAGTGAAAAGCAAAAGGGGGGCTATGGGATGACGGTTATCTGTGAAGAATAGAATCATCTATCTGCTTGAAGAGCGACAATATGATTTCATCCCTTTCAGAACACATACACGCCATCCCTTTCTATTTGTTTCTCCAGCAACTTATTCATATTGTGGTGTCTCCTGATAACATCCACAGAACACCCGAACAGGTTTTCCAGAAACTGCTTCAATGCTACCAGCACATAGATATCCGGTTCCATATCCACACAGACATCCACGTCGCTTTCAGCGTCATGCTCGTTTCTGGCTACGGACCCAAAGATGCACAGAGAGCGGATTCCGAATTGCTGTTTCAGAACCGTCATGTGCTTCTTTGCCAATTCTATGTATTCATTTCTTGTTTTCATCATGTGCAAAGATACGATTAAGCGAGCGAAAAAACAAATCATATTTGATTTTTCCGAGCGTGAGTACCTTAGATTAACAACCAAAGTTGCTATTTAGAAGCACATTTCGGGCACAGACCCTTGACGATGAATTCCATGTCCCGGGCTTCAAAACCTTCGGGCAGGGCGATGTGGGGGATGGGCATATCCATCAGGCAGATGGTCTTTTGGCACGAGGTGCAGGTGAAGTGTACGTGGCCATGGCGGTGGTCATGACCGGGACAGGTGCAGAGACAATACTTCTGCATGCCCGAACCGTCGTCGATGGTGTGCAGGAGGCGTTTTTCCGCCAGCAGTGTCAGGGTGCGGAACACGCTGGAGTTGTCGGCCGTGACCATCTTCTCCATGATGTCCTGCAGGGAGAAGGCACCGCCGTGCATCTGCTCGATGATGGTCTTCAGCACCAGCAGGCGCACGGCGGTTATGCGGATGCCTGCCTCTAAGAGTATGGATTCGTATGTGGAGCGGGCGTGCATGGGCGCGGATGAGGGCATATTACAGTTCAAAGTAGTTCTCCAGTTCTGCCGTAGCCTCTCCGTTGGCGTTCTCTATGTCGCGGATAATCACGCCGTGTTCCAACAGGGCAATGCGCGGACAGATGTCCACGGTGTGCTGGAGGTTGTGGCTGGAGACGAGGATGGTGGCTCCGGTCTTCCTGTTGTAATCCTGCAGGAGGTGCTTTATGGCATTCTGGCTGGAAGGGTCGAGGAAGTTGAAGGGTTCGTCCAGGATGAGCACCTTGGGTTGCAGGAGCATGGCGCCCACTATGCCCACCTTCTGCTTGTTGCCGGCAGAAAGGTTGCGGATGAGCTTCTTCTGCCCTGCCACTTCGCCTGCCATGAAGTGCCCGAATTCCTGGAGGAAGGCATCCACATCCTCCTGCTTGCGGCCAGAGATGCGCCCCAGGAACTGGAAATACTCGTCGGGGGTGAGGTAGTCGATCAGGAAGGATTCGTCCACGAAGGCTCCCGTCCAGTCCTTCCAGTCCTCTGTGGTGGAGACGTCCACGTCCGACTTTGCCAAGCCGTCTGCCATTTCCTCCGGTGAGGGCTGCATGAGCACACGGCCGGAATCGGCCTTTATCAGATCGAGCATCAGGCGGAACAGGGTGCTCTTACCGGCACCGTTGTTGCCCACCAGGCCCAGCATTTCGCCGTCCTTTATTTCGTAGCGCTCTATGTCCACGGCCACTTTCTCGCCAAAGGTCTTCTTCAGGTTCTCTATGATTATCTTCATAATGCGTTTCTATGCTTCTGTGTTTTGTGTTCGGTTATGAATTGCGGCTCGTGCGGAAACCGTCCATGTTTACGTATCTTCTGGCCATGAAGCGGGTGTAGATGTTGCGCAGCCACACCTTGTGCGTGGCAATGCCCAGCGTGCCCAAGGCTATCAGTGCCACATATCCCCACACGTCTCCCAGCACGAGTACCAGCAACTTCTCCAGGAGTATGGGCAGGAACAGGACAACCATACTGACTATCTGCTGCATCGTATTGCCCTGCTTGCCGGTGAGTTTCTGGTTCAGGGGCAAGGTGTTGTTGTTGTAAACCGCCATCTGGAATATCATGGGATACATGACACCTGCCGTCAGGAACAGGTATCCGAGATTCATCCACAGGGAACTCCTGCCGGCAATGATGAGGGGCAGGACAATGAGGAAGGGAAATATGAGCACGGCGGTGTTGAAGTAGTACTTTGCGCGCAACAGGGCGTAGATGCTCTCCCTTCTGGCCATGAGGCCGTCTATGTAGTTGCCCTCGTAGCACATGATGGTTATGAGGGTCATCATGCCAAGGACCATGTAGTCGTACATGCACACGAAGGACGACATGAAGGCCCCGCTATACACATCGCTGAAGTACTGTATCACGGAGAAGAACAGGATGAAGCCTATGCCCACGAAGAACTGCATGCGCACCTGGCTGTTGCGCATCCTCAACTTTATCTCCATCTTCAGGTACTCGCCCAGCGTGCCCCAGCGGTTCAGGTAGTTCATCTGCGTGGCGCTCTTCAGTTCCACCTCCTCCTTCTTGGCCACCTCGTTGTACACCATACGCATCTGCAGGGCATAGTTCGCCCAGTAGAACAGGGCAATGAGTGCAGCCGCACCTATAATATATAAAAGGTTGCCCTTGGCAAACTCGTACATCATCACGGTGCACGGCATGTCCAGAGGGTTCTTGTCGGGCACGAGCATCAGCGCCACAATGCCTCCGTGCACGGCCAGGGGCAGAAGCACCCACAGGAAACTCTTCATGCACAGGGCACGGCAGAACAGGTAGCACAACCCGTCGGCCACGCACAAAAGCCACCATCCCAGGAGCCACAGGAGGAAACCTCCCCACCCCAGCAGCGGGAGCACGCAGATGGCTCCGAAGGGCACGAGCATGAAGCCCCAGAAGAGATTGCCCGAACTGAATGCCGTGCGGAGCAGGTAGATATTCATCAGGAACGACCTTCGCACTGGCAGGATGCTATACTGGCGAACCTGCTGGGCGGGTGTCTCCTGCAACCCGAAGCGTGTCCAGAAGTCCACCAGCAAGAGCCAGGGCAGGAACCCGTCCATCACGTGGAAGGCCGCCACACCGGGATACATGCCGCTGAATCCCATGGGGAGCATCGCTCCCATAAGAAGCAGTATGGCGGCATAGTAGAGGACCATGAACCACATCAGTATCTTCATGAAGCGGTTCTTCTCCAACATGGGGTGACGCTTGTCCTTCAGTTCCTGCTGCTCTACAAGCAGACGGTACAAACGGTACTTGTTCATCGCTATTCAAATGACCCTTAGGACTTTAGAGACCTTAAGGACCTTAGGGCTGTTTATTGTTTACTGGATGTTCATCTCAAACGGCATGCGTGCCTGGATGCGGTCGGCATCCTTCACGTTGCGCACCAGGGAGTAGACGGCATAGCCCTCGCCCAGCAGTTCGCGCAACTCGCTGTCCAGGTATCCGCCCTTTGTCTGGTTCAGCAACTGTTCGAAGGGATTGTCGGCACCGGGATAGGGCACGGCACGGAACTTCTCCACCTTGGCCAGTTCTGCGGCATGTGCCACGGCATCGTCCAGGTTGCCCAACTCGTCCACAAGGCCGATGTTCAGGCCCTGCTCGCCTGTCCACACGCGACCCTCGGCAATCAACTTCACGCTGTCCTGAGCCATGCCGCGGCCGTCGGCCACACGCTTGGTGAAGAGGTCATAACCGCGGTTTATCATCTTCTGCATCTGGGCGCTCTCGGCCTCGTTGAAGGGGCGTGCCATGGTGCCTATATCGGACATCTCGTTGGTCTTCACCACGTCAAACTTCAGGCCTATCTTCTCGGTCATCAGTTCGCTCACGTCTGGAATCATGCCGAAGATGCCAATGGAACCGGTCAGTGTGGTAGGCTCGGCAAAGATGCGGTTGGCGGCACAACTGATGTAGTATCCGCCACTGGCTGCCATGCCGCCCATGCTCACCACCACGGGTTTCTTCTCCTTCAGCAGGCACACCTCGCGCCATATCTGCTCGCTGGCAAAGGCACTGCCGCCGGGACTGTTCACGCGTATTACCACGGCCTTCACATCGTCGTCCTCGCGCAGGTCCTGAAGGTCCTTTATCATCTTCTCGCCCACTATCTGGTGCTCCTGGCTCATGCCGAGGCCCGTGCCCTGGCTCTGCACAATCTCGCCATAGGCATAGTAGACGGCCACCTGCTCGTCCACCTTCTCGTCCAGTGTCTCGCTCTTTGCCACATCGGCCACGGAGGCGAATACCAAGTCGTCGTCCTCGTCCTCAAGGCCACTCTTCTCGCGCAGGATGGCCTTCACCTCGTCCATGTAGCAGAGTTTGTCTACCAGACCTCCGTTCAGGGCCACGGAAGCCTCTGAAATCATTGTCAGCGAATCGGCCAGGGAGTTCAGTTTGCCCACCTCCATGTTACGGCTCTCGGCCACGTCCTTCAGCATGTTTGTCCAGATGCTGAAGAGGTAGGAGGTAACCTGCTCGCGGTTGGCAGGAGACATCTCGGTGCAGATGAAAGGCTCCACGGCACTCTTGTATGTACCCACCTTGAAGACCTGCATCTTCACGCCAATCTTCTCCATCACGTCCTTGTAGAACATGATCTGCGAAGCCATGCCGCCGAAGTCCACGTTGCCCTCGGGGTTAAGCAGTACGGAGTCGGCCACGGAGGACAGATAGTAGGCCGTCTTGCCATAGGAGTCGCCATAGGCAACCACCCACTTGCCGCTCTCCTTGAACTCCACAAGAGCCTGGCGCAATTCCTGTGCCATACCGGGGTTGGCGCCCATGGCACCGCCCTCCAGATATACGCCGATGATGTTCTCGTTCTTGGCGGCCTTGTCCAGTGCCAGCAGGGCATCCTCCAGGGACAGAGCCTTGTTTTCTTCGCCCATGAGAGCGGCGAAGGGATTGGATTCGCTGCGCTCTGCCAAGGTGCCGGAAAGACCTATGCGCAGGATGCTCTTTTCCTTGATGGGAGCGCTCATGCCCTCCGTTGCCATCATTCCGGCCAGCGAGATGATGCTGATGATGGTGAACAGCGTCATGGTCAGGAATATACCCACCACGGTTGCCATTGTGTACTTGATGAAACTTTTCATAGTGTATTGATGTTTTGTTTGTTTTCCTTTCCTGTGCATTAGACGCACATTCAACGCACAAAATTACATCTTTTTGGCGAAATTCAGCACACTTGCAAGCAAAAATATCATTCCACCGCATCATTTTGTCATTTGTCAAGCCAGGCAAGAGAGAGTCGCTCACCAGCCCTCTCCCGTGGGGGCGTTCCGTTTTGGAACATCCTGCACAGAGGCGGGACTCACGCCCAGGCCTACGGACGATATGCCTTGCAAATAGGTCATCTCCCCCTACCGTTGTACGACCTGTTTCGTTTGTAATCCTAAAGTTCCGCTCATTCTTCAGGAAAAAGCACCAGTTCGCTCTACGAATCCTCCCCCTGTGCGCCAAGTGGATTTTGGGGGAGACAAGCATTTGTATCAGCAAGTCAAAGAACGCTATTCTGAGGAGGGGGCCCTGTTTTAGGGCGTCATCTGCTATCCCTCCGAATACGATGCAAAGATACAACATCTATTTTGCACAAAGTGACTTAGAGTGACTTAGAGCGACTTAGAGCGAAATAATCTATGAGCGGTCAACCTTTCCAGTGAAAGTAGTCAACTTTACTCAGACGAGAGAGTCAACCTTTTCAGGAAAAGACACACCGTTAACAGATTAACAGTTTAACAGTTAGAAATTATGCTACCACCCCCTCACGGACGGAATACATGGTAAAATATAATTTATATTATATATATATAATATAAAATTTTTTCTCAACATCAGTAGCACAGGACATTTTATAACTGTTAAACTGTTAATCTGTTAATGGCAAGAATATTGATGTAAAGATAATTCGATCTCAACTAATATTTGACAAGAAGCGGGCAGCGGTTAGCAAATTTTACACCAACGCTCACATTCGCCCGATACAATGCACCCAACCTATATTGCTATTCCATTGTTACACAGCGCCTTATGTTGCATTTTCATACACCTTCTGTATGCAAATTTGGTTTCATAGGGGACTTCTTTACGTACCGTTGCACTATCAGCAAGGAACTGACATATTGTCAGGTCTTCAGCAACACATGTTCAGGGCATAGTCCACACGAGGAATAAGCCTGGATAAAACGAGGATTTCCGCCCTGTACTGACACAGAACATGTGTAAAGAATTTTCACCAAACGGTTAGTCATAGCCACTATACCCCCACCCCACCCCTTTTGCATTGAATTTTGCAAGAAAAAACGAGGAAAATGAGCACAAAAAAAACACCCACAGGGGCATACCTATGAGTGTTTTGATGGGGTAAACGCTAATGACCGATTTGGGTTAAAAACCGGGTAACGGACAGGCACTATCGTCCTGCATACATGCTTTCGTAGTACTTCTCGTACTCGCCGGAGGTGATGTTGTCCATCCATTCCTGGTTGTCGAGATACCATCTTACCGTCTTTTCTATGCCCTTCTCGAACTGAAGGCTGGGTTCCCAACCGAGTTCCTTCTGGAGTTTGGTTGAATCGATGGCATAGCGGAGGTCGTGGCCGGCACGGTCGGTGACATAGGTAATCAGTTCGAGCGACGAACCCTCGGGATTGCCCAGCAGACGGTCCACGGTCTTTATCATCACCTTGATCAGGTCTATGTTCTTCCACTCGTTGAAGCCGCCGATGTTGTATGTCTCTGCCGTCTTGCCCTCATGGAAAATAAGGTCTATGGCACGTGCGTGGTCCTCCACATAGAGCCAGTCGCGCACGTTCTCGCCCTTGCCGTAGACGGGAAGGGGACGGCGATGGCGGATGTTGTTGATGAACAGGGGGATCAGTTTCTCGGGGAACTGGTAGGGGCCGTAGTTGTTGGAGCAGTTGGTGACAATGGTGGGCATGCCGTAGGTGTCGTGATAGGCACGCACGAAATGGTCGCTGCTTGCCTTGGCGGCAGAATAGGGCGAATGGGGGTTGTACTTGGTGGTTTCGTAGAAGAAATCCGTGCCGTAGGCCAGGTGGTGCTCCGAAGACGAGGCGGTGGTGGTGAACGGCGGTTCAATGCCCTCGGGATGGGTGAGTTCCAGTGCGCCGTACACCTCGTCGGTGGAGATGTGGTAGAAGCGCTTTCCTTCGTACCGCTCGGGCAGTGACTCCCAGTAGAGTTTGGCCGCCTGGAGGAGGCTCAGCGTGCCCATCACGTTGGTGCGGGCAAAGGTGAAGGGGTCCTTAATGCTACGGTCAACGTGGCTCTCGGCGGCCAGGTGTATGATGCCGTCCACCTTCTCCTCCTGCATGAGGGCATAGAAGGCCTCGAAGTCGCAGATGTCCATGCGCACGAACTTGTAGTTGGGGCGGTCCTCCACGTCCTTCAGGTTTGCCAGATTGCCGGCATAGGTAAGTTTGTCAAGATTGATGATATTGTAGTCGGGGTACTTGTTCACGAACAGGCGTACCACATGGCTGCCTATGAATCCGGCTCCACCGGTGATGACTATGCTTCTCTTCATTTTCGCCTCTGCGTTATTGGTTATGTGGATAGGTGAAGGGGCTCTTGAAATCCACGAGCATGCCATGGCGCGTGTCCTTCTCTGACAGGATGGCCTTGTCCGTGGGTATGCGCCAGTCAATGCCCAGACTTCCGTCCAGGATGCTGATGCCGTCGTCTGCCTCGGGATGGTAGAACTCGTCGCACTTGTACTGGAAGACGGCCGTTTCGCTCAGCACGGCAAAACCGTGGGCGAAGCCCTTGGAAATGAAGAACTGGCGGTGGTTCTCGGCGGAGAGTTCCACGGCAACGTGCTGCCCGTAGGTGGGCGACCCGAGGCGTATGTCCACGGCCACGTCGAGCACCCGGCCGCTGACACAACGCACCAGCTTCGTCTGCGTGTAGGGCGGGCGCTGGAAGTGGAGGCCGCGCATCACGCCATAGGTGCTCATGCTTTCGTTGTCCTGCACGAAACGGACGGGTCCCACCTTCTCTTCAAACTCGCGCTGGGAGAAGGATTCAAAGAAGTATCCTCGTACGTCCTTGAAGATACGGGGCTCCAATATGAGCAGACCCTCGATGCCTGTCTCAATTACGTTCATTTATATAAGAAAGTATCTGTTCGGCGTGAATCTTGGTCTTTATCTCCTTTGGCGTGAAAATCTTCTCTATCACTCCGTCCTCGTTTACCAGATAGGTGGTGCGCAGGGTACCAATGGTGCGTCGTCCGCATGCCACCTTCTCGCCCCAGCATCCGAGCAGTTGGAGAAGCGTGGTGTCCGTGTCGGCAATCAGGGGGAATTCCAGCCCCTGTGCCTCGGCAAACTTCTTCTGCAACCCCTCCCTGTCCTTGCTCACGCCGATGATGCTGTAGCCAGCCGCCTCCAATTCGGCCTTGTGTGCCTGCAGGGAGCAAGCCTCAGCGGTGCAGCCGCTGGTGTTGGCCTTGGGGTAAGAGTAGAGCACTATCTTGCGCCCCTTGTAGTCGCTGGCCTTTATCTCGTTGCCGTCCTGGTCCTTGCCCAGGACTTCGGGTATTCTGTCTCCTACGTTCATGTGCGTCTTGTTGTCAAAAAAAGTCCCCGAACCGTCGGCAATGGCGGAGTCGGGGACGGTATAATGCTTAATTCTGATTTCTTGCGCTCGATGGGGGTGAATTACTTCAGCACGCCCATTTCCTTACCGATCTTGGTGAAGGCAGCGATACACTTGTCCAGATGCTCACGCTCGTGGCCGGCAGAAACCTGCACGCGGATACGTGCCTGGCCCTTGGGAACTACGGGATAGTAGAAGCCCGTCACGTAGATACCCTCGTCCTGCAGACGTGCGGCGAAGTCCTGGCTCAACTTGGCATCGTAGAGCATAACGGCGCAGATGGCGCTCTGTGTGGGCTTGATGTCGAAGCCGGCTGCTATCATCTTGTCGCGGAAGTAGTTTACGTTCTCCACCAACTTGTCGTGGATGGCGTTGCTCTCCTTGAGCATGCGGAACATCTCTATGCCTGCGCCCACGAGAGAGGGAGCCAGAGAGTTGGAGAAGAGGTAGGGACGGCTGCGCTGGCGCAACAGGTCGATAATCTCCTTCTTGCCGGTGGTGAAGCCACCCATGGCACCGCCGAAACTCTTGCCCAGTGTGCCGGTGTAGATGTCCACACGGTCGTAGGTGTTGAAGAACTCGCTCACGCCATGACCGGTAGCGCCAACCACACCTGCAGAGTGGCTCTCGTCCACCATCACCAGTGCATCGTACTTCTCTGCCAGGTCACAGATCTTGTCCATGGGAGCCACGTTGCCGTCCATAGAGAACACACCGTCGGTAACGATGATGCGGAAACGCTGGGCCTGAGCCTCCTGAAGGCACTTCTCCAGTTCCTCCATGTTGGCATTGGCATAGCGGTAGCGCTTTGCCTTGCACAGACGCACGCCGTCGATGATGGAAGCGTGGTTCAGGGCATCGGAGATGATGGCGTCCTCGTCGGTCAGCAGAGGTTCGAACACACCGCCGTTAGCATCAAAGCAAGCGGCATACAGGATGGTGTCCTCGGTCTTGAAGTATTCGCTGATTTCAGCCTCCAGAACCTTGTGGATGTCGGCAGTACCGCAGATGAAGCGCACGCTGGACATACCGAAGCCGCGGCTGTCCAGAGCCTTCTTGGCAGCCTCGATGAGGCGGGGATGGTTGGAGAGGCCCAGATAGTTGTTGGCACAGAAGTTCAGCACTTCCTTGCCAGCCACCTGGATTTCAGCCTGCTGGGGGCTCTCTATCAAACGCTCGTTCTTGTAAAGTCCTGCTTCCTTGATCTCTGCCAAAGTCTGGCAAAGATGTTCTTTCATTTTTCCGTACATAGTCAGTTTAGATTTAGAAGTTTTGGTTATTACGACCCAAAGTTACGCTTTTTTGTCCAAACGGCAAAACCAAAACACGCTTTATTTCCACAAATGTACGCTCATCATGTATACAAAAGACAAGAACCGGGACTTTTTAGCAAAAAAAAACTAATAAGCACGCACAAGTGTTTACGTATGCAAAAACAAATTTGGGGGATAACGCAATATGATATACTTTTGAACAGCAAAACAGAGGTTGTGACCACACAAGGCACCTCTGCCGGCGAGAGACACATCATATATATAATATAAAGGACAATCATATCAGAAACACACAAAACAAATACACATTATGAAAAAGTCATCATTACTTTGCGCCCTGGTTGCAATCCTGGCAACCCTCACATTCCAGACAATTCAGGCACAGAACTACAAAGGCATACCCCAGAACGCCAAGGAATACATTGCAAAGCACTTCAAGGGGTTCAACATCAGCCACTACGAGATGGACAAGGACATCCTCGACGTTGAGCACAAGGTTTACGTAAGCGACAACAGGACAACCTACAAACTGGACTTCGACAAGAGAGGCAATGTGACAGACATCGAGTCGACAGACGACAAGACCCCCCTGCCCAACTCCATCCTCCCCGTGAAGATAACACAGCACGTGAAGGGCAAGTTCCCCCATGCCAAGATTATCGAATGGAAGAAGAAGAAGAACACCCAGGTAGTGGAACTGACCAACGACATGGAACTCGTCTTTGACGGCAAGGGCAACTTCCTCCGCATAGACGACTAAGCCCCTCCCGCAGAAATAACTCTTAATCATAATAATGGCAAATACCGCCAGGAGCGCCCAAAAGGGACTCCGGCGGTATTTTTTTTTGGGGGGGGCGGAGTACTCGGAATAGTCGGAATACTCGGAGTACTCAGATTACTAAGATTACTCCACTAATCCCTGCGGAAAATGTCGCGCGTATAGACCTTGTCCTGCACGTCGTCCAGTATGGCGTCGTACCTGTTGGCAATGATGGCACGGCTCATCCGCTTGAACTTCTCCATGTCGTTCACCACGAGGGAACCGAAGAAGGTGCTTCCGTCCTCCAGCGTGGGTTCGTATATCACCACCTGCGCACCCTTGGCCTTGATGCGCTTCATGATGCCCTGGATGGCACTCTGGCGGAAGTTGTCCGAATTGGACTTCATCGTCAGGCGGTAGATGCCCACGACGGGGACATCGCCCGTCTCGCGAGAGGCGGAACCCAGGTACTGGTTGTTGTTGCTATAGCCGTACCAACCAGCCTTGCGGAGGACGGCATCGGCAATATAGTCCTTTCGGGTGCGGTTGCTCTCCACTATGGCCGTCATCATCTGCTGGGGCACGTCCTGATAGTTGGCCAGGAGTTGCTTGGTGTCCTTGGGCAGGCAGTATCCGCCATAGCCGAAACTGGGGTTGTTGTAGTGCGTGCCTATGCGGGGGTCAAGCCCTATGCCCTGGATGATGGCCGCGGAATCCAGACCCTTCATCTCGGCATAGGTGTCCAGTTCGTTGAAATAACTGACTCTGAGCGCCAGGTATGTGTTGGCAAAGAGTTTCACCGCCTCGGCCTCCTTCATGCCCATGAACAGGCAGGGGATGTCCTTTTTCAGCGCACCCTCCCGAAGAAGCATGGCAAAGGTATGCGCCGCCTCCTCCAAATCCTCGGGCGCCACGTTTCTGATGGCTTCGTTGTGCCTTTCGTCCTCATCCTCGGCACTGAGCATCTTGGGGAAGCCCACGATGATGCGCGAGGGATAGAGATTGTCGTACAGGGCCTTGCTCTCGCGCAGGAATTCGGGCGAGAAGAGCAGGCGGAACTTCCTGTCCGTCCAACCGCGGCGGGCGAAGAGTTCGGCATACTTCGCATACAGGCTCCGGCAATAGCCCACGGGGATGGTGGATTTTATCACCATCGTTGCCTCGGGATTTACCTCCAGCACCAGGTCGATAACGTCCTCTATGTGGTGCGTGTCGAAGAAGTTCTTCACGGGGTCGTAGTTCGTAGGGGCCGCTATCACCACAAAGTCGGCATCGGCATAAGCAGAGCGGCCGTCCAAAGTGGCGGTAAGGTCCAACTGCTTCTCTGCAAAGTACTTCTCTATGTATTCGTCCTGTATGGGGGATATGCGGCGGTTTATCTTGTCCACCTTCTCCGGTATTACATCCACGGCGGTCACCTGGTGGTTCTGCGCCAAAAGGGTGGCTATGCTAAGCCCGACGTATCCCGTGCCGGCAACGGCTATCCTCAGGTCCTCAAAGTTTCTCATTATCTGTGTATGTCTTTTAGTGCCATGCCCACACTATTTGTAAGGTATGGGCAGCCTCCCTTTTTACAAATTTGACTCGCCTGTCTCCTTCAGTTCATCTATCACTTTCAGCAGATACTGGCCGTACTGGTTCTTTATCATGGGCTGCGCCAGTTCGCGCATGCGCTCCTCGGTAATCCAGCCCTGACGGTAGGCAATACCCTCCAGGCATGCTATCTTCAGGCCCTGGCGCTTCTCCAGAACCTCTATGTAGGTGGATGCCTCGCTCAGAGAGTCGTGGGTACCCGTATCGAGCCACGCAAAGCCGCGTT
Organism: Bacteroidaceae bacterium; assembly: GCA_017466325.1. GTDB lineage: Bacteria > Bacteroidota > Bacteroidia > Bacteroidales > Bacteroidaceae > Physcousia. Next base: position 50,856 of record JAFTUK010000029.1, read on the forward strand.
GCAATGTCTGCACCTTCAGTTCGCCCTTCTCCAGGAAATGCTGGTTCACGGTGGTTATCTCGTATTCTCCGCGTGCCGAGGGCTTGATGTTGCGTGCCACGTCCACCACACGGTTGGGATAGAAGTAGAGGCCCACCACGGCATAGTTGCTCTTGGGATTGGCAGGCTTCTCCTCGATGGAGAGGCAGTTGCCCTCGCGGTCAAACTCTGCCACGCCATAGCGCTCGGGGTCGTTCACCCAATATCCGAATACGGTGGCCTTGTCCTCCTCCTCCACGGTACGCACGGCCTCCTTGAGCATGCCAGTAAATCCGGCACCGTGGAAGATGTTGTCGCCCAGAACCAGACAGGCGCTGTCATCGCCTATGAAATCCGCGCCTATGGTAAATGCCTGTGCCAGGCCGTCGGGCGAAGGCTGCTCGGCATATGTGAACTCCACGCCATAATCCGAACCGTCGCCCAGCAGGCGCTTGAAGCCCGGCAGGTCGTGGGGAGTGGAGATGATCAGTATCTCGCGTATGCCGGCCAGCATCAGAACGCTGATGGGGTAATACACCATCGGTTTGTCGTAGATGGGCATCAGTTGCTTGGATATGCCCTTGGTGATGGGATACAGACGTGTTCCCGAACCACCTGCCAATACAATACCTTTCATATTTCGTTGGGATGGATAAAGTTTTTTCAGTGTAAAGATAAGGAATATTCCTGATAACGGCAAAAATCGGATAGACAATTCATCAACTCTTGTCCATAAGTGCCCGGATACGTGCCTCCACCACGCTCTGCTTGACGCCAAAACGGGGCGAAATGAGCATGTCCTTGGGTGCGGACGAGGCAAACCGCTCGATGCGGATATCGCTTCTGAGCCTCTGCACGAAATCGGCCACAAGTTGGGCATAGGTGTCCAGGGTGAAGGAGAGGAAATCCTCCTTCCGCTCCTCCCACTCCCTTGCCATGCGGGTACCGCGCAATATCTGCAACTGGTGGATTTTCAGGGATGCCACGGGCAAGGCGTTCAGGATTTCTGCCTCGGCAAGGATGTCGTCCCTGTCTTCGCCGGGTAGGCCGAACATGAGATGCACCGTCACGGGGAGGCCATATTTATGGCAAAGGTGTATGGCATCCACGGATTGGTGCGAGGTGTGCCCGCGGTTCACACGTGCAAGGGTACGGTCGTGGAAGGACTCGCATCCCAATTCTATCGTCACGGAATAACCTCTCTCGCGGATGGATACCAGAAGGGCAAGCACATCGTCGTCTATGCAATCGGGCCTTGTTGCCACCACCAGGCCCACCACATCCTCCACGGCAAGGGCCTCATCGTAGCGCCGGCGCAGGACCTCCAAGGGGGCATAGGTGGAACTGTATGCCTGGAAGTAGGCAAGGTACAGCATCCTCGGGTACTTGCCCTCGAAGAACTTCTTTCCAGCCTCCATCTGTTCCGTGATGGTGGAATGTCTGCGGCAATACTCGGGATTGAACGACTCGCACAGGCAGAACGTGCATCCTCCCTGCCCCACCCTGCCGTCGCGGTTGGGACAGGAAAAGCCTCCGTCCAGCATTATCTTCTGCAACTTCACCTCCGGGCGCTTTTCCATGTCACGGCTATTGTACGGCAACACTGTCGGAAGATACGGCAACCGGCTCCACGCTCCCGGTCACGCTGGAGGCAGCCTCCGCACTTGCGGTACTGTCGGCCTTGGGGGCAGGAGTTTCCCTTTCGGGTTCGTCTGCCAGAGGCACCGAGTCCCTCTTCTGCGAAGCAATGGTATCCGTCTTCACGTCCAGAGTGTCCTTCTGCCTGTTCTTGAAGAAGGCGGTACTGGGGTTCTCGCGGCAACCCTCTTCCATGGTCAGGAAGAACTCGTAGGCACGATAGCGGCTTCCGCATGCCTGGAAGATGTTGTTGGCAAAGAGGATGTCGGTTATCTTATGCTCGCGCACATATTCCTTCATGTTGTGGGTGAAGTAGCGGCCGTCTATGACGTGTATCTCCTCGAAGGAGTAGAAGAGATAGCCGGGCAGGGCATTGCCGTAACTGTCCTTCAGAATAATGAGCCTGCGGCCGTTGCCCACGTTGGTGCGCACCTGTGTCAACTTGGTGTCTCCGCCCATGAAAGTGCTGTAAGCCATGGAACTGCCGTCCTTGAACTTCTTGAAGAACTCGTCCTTGTGCGGACGGCCAACGGAGATTACCTGATAGTCCTCGTCCACCTGATACTGCTCGAACGTGGTTTCGTACACGGCCTTCAGGGGCTTGTAGTAGATGAAGTCCTCGGGGGCTTTCTTCACGGCTATGTCCTTGGAGTATCCATACATGGAACCCACGAAGCGGAATACCGTATCTGGCTGGTAATATCCTGCCTCGTCCAGGTCGTGGAAAGGCACGTCCGCCACCTCTGCAAACTTTCTGGCGGCATAGTATGCCCCGAGGGGCGACCAGTGGTGGTCGGTCCGCAGGTAGATGTCCTCACCGGCATGTTCGCCAAGCACCGTATAAACATCCACGGCACGCACGGCAGAATCCAGATGGTTGTATATGTTGCGTATGGTGGCCGACTGGTCCTTGCTCATCTTCTGCACCTTCTCGGGCATGTAGAACGCCGCGGCAGAGGGTACTATCATGCAATAGATGTTCACGCCGGGGAAGGTTTCACGGTACCTGTTGCACACGTTGGCATAGGGCGTACCTGCCTTGGCGCTGCCCCCGTAGCACATGAGGGCACGCACGTTCTCGCCTCGCCCTATTATCACTATACCGGCATTGGAGACCTTGGCCTTCTCGTCGGCCGTAAGTTTGTTGACGTATCCGCCCGGATTGCGTCCGTCGTCCCCGTCAGGCTGCTCCTCGGCAGCCATCCCTTCGCCCTCGGCAAAGTCGGCAAGCCCCTCGGTGGAGGCATGGTAGGTGACATGGTCGTCGCCCACCCTCAGCACCGTCCAGTCCTCCACCGTCATGGAGAAGGCCATGAACCTGTCGCGGAAAGGCTGTGTATCGGAAAACCACTTGCCTATCGCCTCGGCATAGTCGCCGCTCCAGAGGCTGTCCAGTGTGAAGGCGGGGAAGGTGGCAAGGTCGCGCTTCTCCAACTCGGAATAGCGCGGACGCGGGAAGGTGTCGAACACCAAGGCAAAGGCCGCAAAGACGATGCCAACGAGTGTCAGGTATATCTTGTCATGCTTCATTGTTGCCTCGGGGGGGGTTAGAATCGTGTATAGATGAACGGATTGTTTGTCTCGCCTACAAGCAGCGCCACGCTGAGCACCATGATTGCCACGGAGAGCACGGTACGGCTCAGGAACACCACGTTCCTGGTGGTGGTGCTGTCCTCGCCTGCCACACGGACAAGGTGCCCGTAGCACCATTCCCTGACGGGCATGCAGAAGAGGATTGCCACCACCCACAACCAGAAGTGGTCGGTTATGGCGCTTACGCTGACATACGAGTGGAGTTCCTCCGCTCCGCCGAATGCCTTCACGAAGAACTCTTTCATCTGGCCGAAGTCGGTAAAGTAGAACAGGCCTCGTCCCAGGGTGACAAGTCCCATGGCATAGAGGTGCAGGAAGGGCGAGGGAATGAAGTCCATCACCTTGCGGTATCGGGGACGTCCCTTGTGGTCGGGGGTGGGCAGAGGTTTGCCCACGTTCTTCATGAGGGTGTATTTCTCGAACAGGAGGATGATTCCGAAGTAGAGGCCCCAGCATGCAAAGTTCCAACTGGCACCATGCCAGAAACCGGTCAGGAACCACGTGGCCAGAATGTTGAACCACTGGTGCCGGCGGTTACCGCCCAGGGGTATGTAGACATAGTCGCGGAAGAAACTTCCCAGGGAGATATGCCAACGGTGCCAGAAGTCGGTGATGGAGTTACAGCAGTACGGGTGGCGGAAGTTCTCGTTGAAGTGGAACCCGAGGCAACGCCCTATGCCTATGGCCATGTCGGAATAGCCGGAGAAGTCAAAGTAGACCTGCAGGGAGTATGCCAGTATGCCTATCCAGGCACCCGTGGTGGTGCATCCGTCGAAGCCGTTCACCAGGAACTGTTCCGCCACGATGCTCATCTGGTTGGCAATGATAACCTTCTTGCCCAGGCCGTAGATGAAGCGGAAGACTCCGTCGGCCACGTCGCCCATCTTCACCTCGCGCCCGTTTATCTCCTCGGCAATGGTGCCGTAGCGCACGATAGGGCCGGCAATGAGTTGGGGGAACATGCTTATGTAGAGCAGAAGGTCCATGAATCGCCTCTGGGCAGGGCTTTCCTTCTTATAAACATCTATCAGATAGGATATGCTCTGGAAGATGTAGAAACTGATGCCTATGGGCAGGGCTATCCTGGGGTCGGGCACGGGTATGCCAATCATGGTAAGGGTAGTTGCCGTAAGCGAGGCGTACTTGAACACGCCCAGTGCCAGCACGTTGGTGATGACGCCTATGTTCAGTGCCAGTTTCCGGTGCGAGGATTGCGTGTCTATGAACTTGCCTATATGGAAGTTGACGAACACCAGTGCGAACATCAGGAACACATACACCGGTTCGCCCCATGCATAGAAAAGCAGGGAGAAGAGCACAAGGCAGGCATTGCGGCACCTGTGCGAGGAGAGCCACTTCCTGTCCACGTATGCGGCAAGCATATAGGAGAGGAAGAATGCCGGCAGGAAGACAAAGAGAAAGAATAAATCCGAGAATACCATTGCTAATCACAAACGCTAATTACTCATCCGCCTACTTGCAGTTTTCCGTTTTCCGTTTTCACATTTCCGTTTTCCGTTTTCACCTTTCCGCTTCCCTCACTCTTCCTTCTTGTTTTCGGAGATGTACAGGAGTTTGTCTCCCACCTTCAGTTCCATGCGTCCGTTGGGAATCATGAACTCGGAGCCACGCTTCACGAGCATCACCAGAGTGCCGGGGGCGATGTTCATGTCCATCAGGCGGTTTCCGTCCTCAAGCATTTCAGGGGTGAGGGTAACGTCGGTCAACTGGCTGTCTATCTCCTCGGGAATCTCCACGCCGAACTCGTTGCCCTCCTTCTCCTCGGGGAGGTCAAGGCTGAGCCACTTTGCTACGGGGGCGATGGTCATGCCCTGGAAAATCAGGGACAGGAGGGTGATGAAGAACACTATGTTGAAGATGACCTGCGAACCTGGAATCTCGGACACCACGGGATAGGTGGCGAAGATGATGGGCACGGCACCGCGGAGGCCCACCCAGGAGACGAAGCACTTGGCCTTGAATGTCATCTGGCGGAAGGGCAGGAGGCATAGCATTACGGTGAGCGGACGTGCCACGAATATCATGAAGAGGCCTATGAGCATGGCGCAGACGGAGACTCCCAGCATCTCGTGAGGGTTGACCAGAAGGCCCAGAGAAAGGAACATCACTATCTGGCTGAACCATGTGAGGCCGTTCATGAAGGTGTTTATCTCCTTGCGGAAGACGAGCCGTGCATTGCCCACGATAACGCCAAGGATGTACACGGCCAGATAGCCGTTGCCATGGAGCAGGTCGGTGATGGTGAATGTGATGAACACAAGGCTCAGCAAGAGGATGGGATACAGGGAACTGTTGGAGAGGTTCACCTTATTTATAAGCCATACGGCCAGGCGTCCGAAGGCATAACCCATTACACCGCCCACGAAGAACTGGACAAGCAGGTCCTTGACCAGAAGGCCAATGTCGAAACCGCTATCGCTGGCAATTACCTGGATGAGGGCTATGGTGAGCATATATGCCATGGGGTCGTTACTACCGCTCTCCAACTCCAGCATGGGTTTGAGGTTCTCCTTCAGGTTCATCCTCTGCGAACGGAGCAGGTTGAAGACGGATGCCGAGTCGGTAGAGGACATTGTGGCGGCCAGCAGAAGGCTGGTCAGTATGGGCATGGCTATGTTCATGGACGAAAATCCGGAAAGCCAGAAGATGAAGCCGCCCGTGAGCAGGGTGGTGAGCAGCACGCCCACGGTGGAGAGTATCATACCCTGTGCCATGACGGGCTTTATGTCGCGCAACTTGGTGTCCATACCACCGGTGAACAGAATGATGCTCAGGGCTATCATACCTATGAACTGGGCATCCTTGGCACTGTTGAACTCAAGACCGAGACCGTCGGTGCCGAAGCCCATGCCCACGAGCAGGAACAACAACAAGGTGGGGATACCGAAGCGGTAGCCAGTCTTACTGATCATAATGGCGCAGAATATCAGTATCGCGCCTATCAACAGAATGTTTTCTGCGGTAAATATCATATCGTATTGGTTAGGATTTCCGGATAAACGGATGCAAAGGTACTATTTTTCCGCCAAAGTACACCTATTTTATAATATCTTTTCATAACTTTGCAAGAAAGATTAACACAGGCATACAAACACAACGAACATGAACATTCTCTACATCATAGCCATGCAGGCAGAAGCCCAGCCTTTCATCGACCACTACGGGGTTCAGGAGGTGAAGGATTTCTTCGCTCCGTTGCCTTGCAAACTTTATCAGACAAGCATCAAGGGCGCCAACGGAGAAACCTCCACGCTAAGTGTGGTGCTCAACGGGCAGCAGCACGGGAGCGACCTGGTAGGATGCGAGGCGGCTTCCGTGGCCACACTGGCCGCCATAGAGCGCCTGCACCCGGATCTGGTCATAAACAGCGGCACGTGCGGAGGCTTCCAATCCAGGGGGGCGGACATAGCCAAGGTGTACATAGGCAATGCATGCATGTTCCACGACCGCCGTGTTCCGGGCGACGACCAGTGGGGCACACAGGCCTTGGGCAACTATCCCGTGTGGGAAGGGGCGGAGGCTCTTGCCGGGCAGTTGCATCTGCCCATGGGCAAGGTGACGACAGGTTCATCGCTGGACATGCAACCCTGCGACCTCAAGATAATACAGGAAAACGGGGGCGAACTGAAGGACATGGAGGGAGCGGCCGTTGCCTTCGTGTGCTCGCTCATGGCCACGCCCATACTCTTCGTGAAGAGCGTCACCGACCTTTGCGATAGCGGTGCGGAGACATTCGAGGAGTTCTCGCGCAATCTGGCCAAAGCCAGCCAGGCATTGAAGGAGACAAATATCAGGGTAATCGACCACCTGACCAATGCCGTTTGAGGAACCTTCGCAATGCCCGTGAAAACGAGTCCCGACGCAAAGGGCATCGCGTCGTGAGGCGAAGAGCCTTGCATCGTGAGGCGAAGAGCCTTGCATCGTGAGGCGATAAAACGCAACAAAATACAAGAACAATTACAGATAATATAAGGTATATGGAAAAGCACATGATCATGGCCATGATAGCCGCCATGGACGAAGAACTGGAGAAGGGAGGACCTAACGCCAACATACTGAAGGAACGTGGCAGGTTGAAGATGCTGGCAGGTGACAAGAAGGGGGCTATGGAGGACCTCCGCCAGGCGGTAAGCCTCGACCCGTCCATCGTGGACAATATCACCGGCGAGTTCAAGAAATAATGGTCTATATTCTACCTTAATGCGTAATATCTATCTTTTTTAATGGTAGAAACATGCGCGTACTACCAAAAATATATACCTTTGCCAATACAATGAGAAAACAAGTAGCCATACAAGGAATAAGGGGATGCTTCCACGACATTGCCTCGCACCGTTTCTTCCAGGGCGAGGAACTGGACCTCGTGCAATGCAACAACTTCGAGGAGGTCTTCCTTGCCATGAAGCAGAACCCCGACATGATAGCGCTGGTGGCCATAGAGAACACCATAGCGGGTTCGCTCCTGCACAACTATGAACTGTTGCGCGATTCGGGCCTTACCATCATAGGCGAGCACAAATTGCGCATCCAGCATAGCATAATGTGCCTGCCGGAGGACAACATGGAGGACATCACCGAGGTGAACTCGCACCCCGTGGCACTGATGCAGTGCCGTGCCTTCCTGGAGTCAATGCAGGGCATCAAGGTGGTGGAGGCCGACGACACGGCCAGCGCGGCGGCAAAGATAAGCAGGGAGAAACTGCGCGGACATGCTGCCATCTGCCACAAGGACGTGGCCAAGATATACGGGCTCAAGGTACTGCAGGAGGGCATAGAGACAAACAAGCACAACTTCACACGCTTCCTGGTGCTCGCCAGCATAGCAAGGGCGGGAAAGTTGCGCGACGTGAACCTGTCCAACAAGGCAAGCCTGGCCTTCACCCTTCCGCACGAGGAGGGTTCGCTCTCGGCCATACTCTCCGTCCTGTCGTTCTACAAACTGAACCTCACCAAGATACAGTCCCTGCCCATCATAGGACAGGAGTGGCAGTACATGTTCTATGTGGACATCTGCTTCAACGACATCCAACGCCTGCACCAGGCCATCAATGCCATCGCTCCCCTCACCCAGGAACTTCAGACCTTGGGCATCTACCGCGAGGGGGAGCAGACAATATAACCCCAACATCCGGAACACACAAGCACAACAATGATAAAACCAGCAGAAAGACTCAGCACCGTAAACGAGTACTATTTCTCGCGCAAGGGCAAGGAGATTGCCGCCATGAACGCCAAGGGCATGGACATCATCTCTCTGGCCATCGGAAGCCCCGACATGCCTCCCTCGGAAGAAACCGTCGAGACGCTTTGCCGTGAGGCACGCAAGGCCGACGCACATGGCTATCAACCCACCACTGGCATACCGCAACTGCGACAGGCCATGGCCGATTTCTACCGCCGCTGGTATGGCGTGGAACTGGACCCTGCCAAGGAAATACAGCCTCTCATAGGTTCCAAGGAGGGCATCCTGCATGTCACCCTTGCCTTCGTGAATCCGGGCGATGCCGTGCTGGTGCCAAACCCCGGCTACCCGACATACACGTCGCTGAGCAACCTGCTGGGGGCACGCATCGTGAACTACGACCTGGTGGAGGACAACGGTTGGCAACCCGACTTCGACCAGTTGGAGGGCATGGACCTTACGGGCGTGAAACTCATGTGGACAAACTATCCCAACATGCCCACGGGAGGCCGTGCGCAAAGGGAGACCTACGAGCGTCTGGTGCGCTTTGCACGGGAGCACGACATCATCGTGGTGAACGACAACCCCTACTCCTTCATCCTGAACGAGGGCGAGAAACTCAGCATCCTGCAGATTCCGGGGGCGAAGGACCATTGCATAGAGTTCAACTCCATGTCCAAAAGCCACAACATGCCGGGATGGCGTGTGGGCATGCTGGCCACAAACGGCGAGTTCATATCATGGATATTGAAGGTGAAGAGCAACATAGACAGCGGCACATTCCGTGCCCTCCAGTTGGCGGCGGCACAGGCTTATGCCAACACGGAGCAGTGGCACACGGAGGCCAACATTGCCACATACGCAAGAAGACGTGCCATGGCTCAGGAAATAATGGACACACTGCATTGCTCCTACGACCCCAATCAGGTGGGCATGTTCCTCTGGGGCAGGATACCCGACTCCTATGCCGACGTTGAGGAACTGACCGAGCGCGTCCTGCACGAGGCCAGGGTATTCATCACACCGGGCTTCATCTTCGGTTCCAACGGCAAGAGGTTCATACGCATCAGCCTCTGTGCCAAGGACGAGAAGTTCCGCGAGGCGGTGGAGCGCATCAAGGCCCTCGAATGGACACGCTAACGTCAATGTATCACCAACACGACATCAACACATATCATCAACAATAAAAAACTACGACACTACAATATGGAATTAGATTTGCAACCCCTCAACCTCCCTTGCAGCACAGAGAGGCCTTTCATAATTGCAGGTCCCTGCTCTGCCGAGACAGAGGACCAGGTAATGAACACCGCCAAGCAACTGGCCGGCAAGGGTTTCCACGTGTTCCGTGCAGGAATATGGAAACCCCGCACCAAACCGGGCGGTTTCGAGGGCAACGGAGAAAAGGCCCTGCCTTGGATGCAGATGGTGAAACAGGAGACGGGCATGCTTACCGCCACCGAGGTGGCCACTCCCGAACATGTGGAACTGGCCCTGAAATACGGCATCGACATATTGTGGATAGGTGCACGAACCACGGCAAACCCCTTTGCCATGCAATCCCTGGCAGATGCACTGAAGGGTGTGGACTTGCCGGTATTCGTAAAGAACCCCGTGAATCCCGATCTCGAACTATGGATAGGTGCCCTGCAACGTCTGAACGGTGCCGGCATAAAGCGCTTGGGTGCGATACACCGTGGCTTTACCAGTTATGAGAAGAAACTGTACCGCAACGTGCCCATGTGGCAGATTCCCATCGAGTTGCACCGCCGTCTGCCCAACCTTCCCGTGGTGAACGACCCCAGCCACATCAGCGGCCGGCGCGACCTCATCGCTCCCTTGTGCCAGCAGGCCATGGACCTCGGTATGGACGGCCTTATGGTGGAGAGCCATTGCGACCCGGACAAGGCCTGGAGCGATGCTTCACAACAGGTTACGCCAGATGTGCTCGACTACATCCTGTCCATGCTCACCATCCGTGAAACGGTGGACCTGACGGCTTCGCTCAGCACTCTGCGAAAGGGTATTGACGAGATAGACAACGAACTCATCGACCTTCTGGCAAAGCGTATGGGCATATCACGCGAAATAGGTGCATACAAGCGCAACAACGGCATGACCATCGTACAGACAAAGCGCTATAGCGAAATCCTGGACAAGCGTGCCGCACAGGGTGTACTGAAGGGCATAGATGCAGAGTGCATCAAGAAGATATTCGAATGCATACACGAAGAGAGCGTGCGCCAGCAGGTGGAACTTTTACGTTAAGCCAAGAGGGCAGAACCAAACTTGTTTGAGTTATGCCTTGGCGAGTAAAAGAAGAACAAAGTTCAGCTTTTACGTTAAGCCATAAGAGCAGAACCAAACTTGTTTGAGTTATGCCTTGGCGAGTAAAAGAAGAACAAAGTCTAACTTATCAATAAGTAATATGAGAATACTTATCCTCGGTGCCGGCAAGATGGGCAGTTTCTTTACGGACACTCTGAGTTTCGACCACGAGTGTGCCGTCTACGAAATAGACCCTCGGCGCATGCGCTTCCTTTACAACACCAGACGCTTCACCACCCTGCAGGAGATAGAGGACTTCCGTCCCGAACTCGTGATAAATGCCGTCACGCTGAAATACACCTTGTCGGTGTTCAAGGAAATAATCCCCCACCTGCCCAAGGACTGCATCATCAGCGACATCTCCAGTGTGAAGACCGGTTTCCTGGACTTCTACGAACAGACAAGCATGCGCTACGTGAGCACCCACCCCATGTTCGGCCCCACGTTTGCCAACTTGGGCAAACTGCGCACGGAGAATGCCATCGTCATCACTCAGGGCGACTACATGGGGCGCATCTTCTTCCTGGACCTCTACCGCCGCCTCGGCCTTAACGTGCACGAATATACCTTTGACGAGCACGACGAGGCCATGGCCTACTCTCTCTCCGTGCCTTTCGTGAGCACCTTCGTCTTCTCTGCCGTAATGAAGCATCAGGATGCCCCGGGCACCACCTTCAAACGGCATCACGAGATAGCACGCGGAGTCCTGTCGGAAGACGACACCCTGCTTCGCGAAATCCTCTTCAACCCCCGTACAAAGAACCACGTGGAGAATGTCCGCGCCGAACTGAAGCACCTCATACAGATAATAGACGACAAGGACGAGGATGCCATGCACGCCTACCTCACCAAAATCCGCAAGAACATCGAATAACCCTCAATTCCTATAGCCACTATAGAATCTATAGTCTCTATAGCATCTATAGAAATCTCCCCCCCATGACCCGCATCGCCCTCCTCTCCGACACCCACGCCTACTGGGACGAACGCTATGCCAAATACTTCGCCGAATGCGACGAGATATGGCATGCCGGCGACATCGGTTCCCTGGAACTGGCCAACCGTCTGCAGGACATCCGTCCGCTCAAGGCCGTGCACGGCAACATAGACGGAGGCGACCTGCGCAGGATATACCCCGAAACACTGACATGGCAATGCGAGGAGGCAAAGATTATGATGACCCACATAGGCGGATACCCAGGGAAGTACGACCCTCGCATACGCAAGCAACTTTATGCCACCATGCCCGACCTGTTCATCAGCGGACATAGCCATATACTGAAGGTCCAGTACGACCCTGCCCTATCCTGCCTGCACATCAACCCCGGTGCCGCAGGCCTGCAAGGATGGCAAACGGTACGCACCCTGGTACGCTTCACCATTGACGGAAAGCAATTCAAGGACCTGGAAGTAATAGAACTATAACCCTTACCCCCACGGTTTTCCGTTTTCCGTTTTCACATTTCCGTTCTAATATGATTGGCACCATAGTTAACACCTGCACAATAATCATCGGCAGCCTTGCCGGAGCAAAACTGAAACAGCGCATCCGCCCGGAATGGCAGGGTGTGCTCTATACCGCCATGGGATTGGCTTCATTGTCCCTTGGCTTCAATGCCGTATGCAAGAACATGCCTGAGAGCCGCTACCCCGTGCTCTTTGTCATATCGCTGGCCCTCGGTTCCCTGCTTGGCACCATGATGAATCTGGCAGGACGCTTTGATGCCCTCGTTGACAAGTTGAAGCGGAAGAAGCATACTACCTCCACCAACAAGCCAAGTGGCCAAAATCTGGCACAGGGACTCTCCACGGGCATCCTGCTCTATTGCATAGGCACACTGAGCATACTTGGCCCGATAAACAGCGCCTTGCTTGGGGACGAGACCTTCCTGCTAACAAACGCCACCCTGGACCTCGTCACCAGTGCCGTCCTGGCGGCCACCTACGGCTATGGCATGGTATGGGCGGCGCCTGTACTTTTCTGTTGGCAAGGCACATGGTATCTGTTGGCAAAGATGTTCGGCAACGTCATCCCCGACGACATGCTTTGCGAAATGAGCATCGTGGGCGGTACACTGATTGCCGCCTCGGGCCTTGGCATTCTGGGCATAAAGGATTGCAAAACCTTGAACCTGCTGCCCTCGCTCTTCGTCCCCGTGGTGTTCTTCCTGATTAAAAACCTTGTCGAGAACCTGAACCTATGGTAACCATTGCCCACATATACAACGACTTCAACGGCAAGTTCGGCATCCCCAGGCAGAGCGGACTTGTAGAGGGACTGGAGGCGCGCATCGTCTTCTGTCCCGAATACCGCAATGCCGATGCCTTGCGTGGTTTGGAAGGTTTCTCACACATCTGGCTTCTGTGGGATTTCAGTCAGGCACATACCGACAAATGGTCGCCCACCGTACGCCCTCCGCGCCTTGGGGGCAACAAGCGCATGGGGGTATGGGCCACCCGTTCGCCTTTCCGTCCCAACAACATAGGCCTGTCCTCTGTGCGCATACTACGTATAGAACTGGACACCACAGAAGGACCTGTAATCCACGTTGAGGGAGCCGACCTGATGAACGGCACTCCCATACTGGACATCAAACCCTACCTGCCCTTTACCGACTCGCACCCCGAAGCCTCATCCGGATGGACGACAGAAGCCGACAACACTCCATTGAAAGTAGTCATTCCCGACTCCGCCCGAGCCTCCTATCCTTTCACTCCCCGTCAATGGACGGCAATAGAAGGTATCCTGGCCGGAGATCCACGCCCCCATTACCAAAGCGACCCTGAACGCATCTATAGTTTTGAGTTCAACGACATCACCATCCGCTTCAAGGTAGAAGGTGATACTGTTACCGTATTGTAACCAACAAAATTCCTACCGACCTTAACGGCATCCCTCCCCGAGAACTACAACAGTCCTCGGTGGCGGTAAAATGAGCCGCCCTCGGCGATAAAATTCACCGCCACTGGCGATGAGATTTACCGCCACCGAGGACCACCATTGATAGATAGGTTTTCCAAGACTGATGTTTGAGAAAAAGCCCTTAGTACCTTGATGCGATGACCCGGATTTACAAATTCCACCTCTCTACCCCTTCATCACCTGAAGGAAGGCATCGTAGTTCTGTTCTATGCGTGCCAACTGGTAGGGTTCGAGAGAGAGGGAAAAGGTGCCTCGCACTTCTTCCAGGCCGAATGAAAGACGCAGAATGCTGGCCATGTTGAAACTTTGTCCGTCGCCCCGCTTCATGAGGAAATGACAGGTGCGGATGAGCAGAGGTTTGTCGTGCTCTACATAACGGAGGGCCTTCAACAGGAGGAAGTAGCATGGTTTGCTCTGCACCTGCAGGAGGAATGGTATCCATAAGGAACTTTCCTTCAAACCGCATTGGAGCAGCAGGCGTTCTGCATCCGAGGGGGAGGCGAATAGCGGCAACAATGCCAGAAGGATCTTCTTGCGGTCGGTGTCGGTAAGTTCTTGGCAAATGGAGGGGAATACACCCGTCCATAATCCCACCTCGTCCAACACTTCGGACGTGGGATGCCCCCCCTTAGGACATAGCCTTGCCACAAGTGCCTTTAGCAGAGTACCGAGATAAGCTTTCCTGTCACAGAGGAACAAGGTGCGGAACACCAGCCAAAAGACATCATTATCCACCGATGGCAACAGTCTCTCACCAAGCACACGACTGGCATTGCGGAACTGGGCATTGCTCATTTCCCCGAGATAGGCGAGCAACTGTTCGGGGGTCTCCAACAAAGTGGAGAGTTTCCTGGCATCCAACATCATTTTTCTCTCCGTTCGTCAATAAAGGAACATGTACACAAGGACACCGCCACAGAAGCCCAACAGGGCAAGAGGGCTGAAACGTTTCAGATAGTAACCGAAGGATATCTTCTCCATACCCATAACCGTAACACCTGCTGCCGAACCGATTATGAGCAGGCTGCCTCCGGTAACGGCACAGAAGGCCAGCAACGTCCAGAAGGAACTGTCGGCAGCAAAAATACCGGCCTCCTGCAAGGGATACATGCCCATGGTGGCAGAGACGAGCGCCACGTTGTCAAGGAATGAGGAGAGAATGCCCAGCACTATGGCAATGTGATTCTTGTCGGCAAAAGTGTCGCTTAGGAAATTGGCCATGATGGCCAGTTGGCCGGTGACGATAAGCGCCTGAACGGACATGAGGATGCCCAGGAAGAAGAAGATGGTGCTGATGTCCACACGCGCCAGCGACCTCTGCACACGCAGGTTCTGCTTGGACTCGTCCTCGGAATCAGCATACTTACGGTCTGTTATCACCCATAATATCACCAAGCCAAGCAACACTCCCATAAACGGAGGCAACTGTATGAGGGTCTGCAACACCGGCACCATGGCCAGGGAACCGAGTCCTACCCACAGGACTGCCTTGCGCGTGCCCGGATTGACGTCCATCTGCGCCGAAGGGGCGACAGAAATGGGTGTGGGGACAGTCTCCTTTGGCAACATGAAAGTGGCTATGGACAAAGGGAGGAGAAGCATTACCATAGAGGGCAATATCAGTGAAGCCACCTGATGCAGGGCAGAAAGATTGCCTCCCGTCCACAGAAGCAGAGTGGTGACATCACCAATGGGCGAGCAGGATCCGCCCGCATTGGATGCAATGATTATCATGCAACTGAATATCAGCCGGGCATTACGGTCGGGCACCAGTTTGCGTGCTATGGACACCATCACTATTACGGTGGCAAGGTTGCCCAGAAGTATCGACATGAAGAAGGTGACGGCACTCAGTGCCCACAGAAGTTTGCGCCTGCTGTTTGTCTTTATCGACTGGGAAATGATGCCGAAGCCTCCATGGGAGTCCACTATGTCTATGATGGCCATGGAACCGAGTACGAAGAACAGCGTGGTGGCAACATCGCCCAAACCGCGCACCAGTTTCACTTCCAGAAACTCAAAGGCCACTTCATGCAAGGACATCTCCGACAGTTGGGGAAACATGATGACGAACTCCCTGATGTGCTTAGGAGGATTTATCACGAAGAAGTGCTCGGCATTGAGCAGGAACACAAGCCATAGCAGTATGCACATTCCCACGGCAGTGGCAGCCTTGTTCACCTTGATAACATCTTCCAGGGCTATGCCTATGATGCCCAAGAGGAAGATAATCGGCATCAGATAATAGAAAAACATGGTTTTAAGGTTAGGTGTTTACTGTTTGCGCAACAAATATATGTATAAATAAGGTAATGCGGAAAGGATTTGTGTTAATGGTTGCAAAATGGACGTTTTACGGGGAGCGGGGAAGTCCGAGTAGTCAGAATAGTCAGAGTGCTCAGTGCTCAGTTTTCTGTTTTCCGTTTTGACTTGACTTAACGTCGACCTTTGGTTCGTTGAACCTGCTTCCGCTCGGCTTTTCGGACACGGCATGCCGTGTCCCTACCATGCTTCTGCTCTCGTTTACTCGCAGTTTTCCGTTTTCACCTTTCACCTTTCCGTTTTCGTTTTTATCATACCCCCTCCGCTTCGCTCGTCCCCCTGTCTCAGGGGGACAAAGAGGGTATTTAGAAGATTGACTAAATGTCCATCTGTACCTCGTGAGGGTCGCAACCCCCATTACGACGCTGGGACTCGGCATGCCGAGTCCGATTGTTCTATGTTTTTCGGACACGCCGTGTCCCTACCATAAACAGTTTTCCGTTTTCCGCTTTCCGTTTTCCGTTCCCCCTACTTTCCTATAAGGAAGATGGCAGGTATCTTGCCCAGGTCGGGCATGCCGGTGCGCTTCCAGTCGCGGATGGTCTGGGTGCGTATCCATTCGTCTGGAGTGGTGATGCCGGCCGCTATGCACATGCGGGTGTCGGGGCGCAGGGAGGCACACATGGTGTCGAACATCTTGCGGTTGCGGTAGGGAGTCTCGATGAACAGTTGTGTCTGTCCCTCTGCCCATGCACGGCTCTCCAGTTGCTTCAGGCGCTTGGCACGGTCGGCATCCTGAACGGGAAGGTATCCGTTGAAGGCAAAACTCTGTCCGCCAAGGCCCGATGCCATGACGGCAAGGATCATGCTGCTGGGACCCACAAGGGGAACTACACGTATGCCACGCTTCTGTGCCAGGGAGACGACATCGGCACCGGGATCGGCCACGGCAGGGCAACCAGCCTCGCTGATGACACCCACGGAATGTCCCTTGGCAATGGGGGCAAGGTATTCCGAGAAACGTGAGACATCGGCATGCTTGCCCATCTCGTAGAAAGTACAATCGTCAATGGGGAACTCGCGGTCCATACGGCGCAGGAAACGGCGTGCGGTACGTATCTCCTCCACCACGAAGTGCCGTATCAGCCCTACCACCTGAGCATTGTAGGAAGGAAGCACATTCTCATGCGAAGTGTCGCCAAGTGTGACGGGGATGAGATACAGGGCAGGCTGTGCTATGTTATGGTTCTCGTTCATAATACAGTCAATATTTGTCTATTCGTATAAAAATCATTTACTTTCTAGTTTTATACCTACAAACCAACATACACCTAACAAAAGTACAAACGCTGGCAAACGCCACGGAGTGTCTCCCAAAAAGTCTTCAAATACTTTTAAACCATGACGAACTAAGAAGGCGACCGAAACATTCAAGATACTACACAACAAGAACCCCAGACATCCCAACATCGGTTTCTTTTTCCAAGGAAAGAAAGGGAACAACATTCCCATCAACAATGTTATGCATAATATTTGCCGGATTCTGAAGTTCATTGTTTCTGGAAGTAGCCCATTGTTATGCTTCGTTCCAAATAGCGTTACAAACGATACTATCAAAACAGCCAACCACAGCAAACGCCACATAATCATCTTGGAACCGCCCAAGACGTTCTTCAGCCATTGGCACTTTTCTATTAAATCATCCCACTCAAGCCATAACGACAATCGCGAGTGCCTAAAAGGCACTGGGGCATTGAAGAATTTCTGGCGAAGATACGAAACCTGCCACCAATCGATATAGCCAGGGTCGACCAAACCGCGCTGCTCAGCTTGCCGACTGCTGTTGGACATAATCTTTCCAAAACCCGTGTAGACTATGCATATCTCCGTAAGATATTCCGTAACCTGTGTGGGAGAAATATTCAGATAACGCTTAGTACCCTTATATCCGCATGTCCTTAGCATTTCGTGGCACAGCTCATGAATAACAACCTCCATAACAGACGATGGTGCCAGCATCCTGCTTTCTATAGAATCCAAGTCGAAATAGATATCAATAAACCTACGCTCTCTGTCATTAATATAGACAATAGCACGAACCTTCTCCTCTGGCGTGAAACGCTTGAATGTCACACTGACCCTTCGTTCAACATTCAGCGGATACTGGTGTTTATGACCCATTGCCAGCCTATCCAAGCCCAGATGCTTTATCACCTTATTCACTGCCTCCTTTATATCCTCTGTTGTGTATTCCTCAGGTAGGGCTAAAGCCTTCGGTTCCACTTCATCGAACTTGAGTTCAAGCAATGCCGACGGAAGCATGGCAGCCAGAGCATCAAGGTCGTGACAACTAAGATTGTTGCGATAATGCTTTTGCTCAACAACTCGTTTCCAAAGAGGTATTTGGGGTTGCGTATTCATATCTGTTAGTCTTCTATTCCAGTGTTTATCTGCGGCAAGGGATTGACAGTGCTATGCTGTCGTTATGATAACTGTTCATAATATAATAAGGTATTATTGCTGTATGGCGGGCATTAAGGTTTTCTTTCATTCCTAGCGCTTAAATAATAGGCAAAGAATATCAGTATAATATAAACGATTGCCATCGGCGTATACCATGGAGTACCATGCAAAACGCCTGAAGCAGGATTGTTTTTAGTGCCAAAAAGATATATACCGCTGCCACCCAATAGGAGCATTAGACCCACAAACATGATGTCCTTGAGTTTCCATGGCAAGAAGAGGAGCAGTAATGCGACAAACCACACAACTCCCAACACCGTCTTTATTGTTTCCATCTCAGGAGGGAGTACGTATATATTCACCACATGCAATATTAACGCGAAAACAAACAAGAATGCCGCATATACGAAGCGGTACCGCATCGCCACACAAGCATGCCACAACTTGACAAACAGGGTACACACTCCTGCATACAACAAGTAAAAGAGCGAACGTCCAAAGCGTGTGTGCCGAACAGGAACGGAAGCACCAAAGAACTTCTGGCGCAGGTATGAGACCTGCCACCAGTCTATGTATCCCGGGTCACCCAAACCACGCTGCTCAGCATGCAGACTGCTGTTGGACATAATCTTTCCAAAACCCGTGTAGACCACGCACATCTCCGTAAGGTACTCCGTAACTAGTTCACGAGAAATATTCCGATAACCCTTAGTCTCCACATATCCGTATGTCCATAGCATTTCATGGCACACCTCATGAATAACAACCTCCATAACAGACGAGGGGGCGAACTCCCTTTTTTCTATTCTGTCCAAGTCAAAATAGATATCAATAAACTCACGCTCTCTGTCAAAGATATAGGCAACAGCCTTGTCCTTGTCCTTCTCCTCAGGTGTAAAACGTTTGAATGTCACCCCGACTCTCCGTTCAACCTGCGGTGGAGTTTTTGGGGTGTGACGTGTCATTCCACGAGATGGCCTGCGCTTATGTACCCGTTTATGCAGGTCCAAGTGTCTGACCACCTTATTTACTGCCTCCTCTATATCCTCTGTAGTGTACTCCTCTGGCAAGGAAAATGCCTCCGGTTCCACTTCATCGAACTTGAGTTCAAGCAATGCACGTGGGAGCATAGCGGCCAAAGCATCAAGGTCACTACATGTAAGATTGTTGCGATAAGTCTTTTGGTCGACTACCTGCTTCCAATATGGTATAGTTGATTGGTCAGGCATATTGTACTATTCCTCTATTCCAGTGTTTATCTGCGGCAAGGGATTGACGGTGCTCTGCTTGGCACCGAGTTTCTGCAACTTGGCACAGGTCTGCAGGATGCTCTGGCCTGAGGGTTGAAGTTTCTTCTCTCCGTCCTCGAAAGCCTTCTGCGCATTATCCAGAGCCTTGCCTATGGCCTGGTATTTCTTCATGAACTGCCCTACACGGTCCAGCATCTCGTTGGCAAGGGCATAGACCTTCTCGTGATTCTCGGTCTGCGCTATCTGCGTCCATGTCAGGCTGACAATGCGCAAGGCGGCAAACAGCGTCTGCTCGTCGGCAATAAAGACATTGCGTTCCATGGCCTTGCGCCACATGTCGGGTTGGGCATTGAGTGCCGTCCACAAGGCTCCGCTATGGGG
Organism: Bacteroidaceae bacterium; assembly: GCA_017466325.1. GTDB lineage: Bacteria > Bacteroidota > Bacteroidia > Bacteroidales > Bacteroidaceae > Physcousia. The sequence continues at coordinate 70,915 of JAFTUK010000029.1, forward strand.
CACGAACATGATTACATAGTCCATACGCACCTTAGGCGGACGGATATAGGACGAGTAGTCCTTTGTGGAGAGTTCCTTGACATGCTTCTGCAAACTGTCCACATGGGCCTTCAGGTAGCGCTGGCGGTCGTCCTCCGTCTCGGCATTGACATAATCCATAAAGGCGGTAAGCGAGACCTTAGAGTCTATGATTACCTCGCGCTGGTTGTCGAGATGCAGGATCACGTCGGGGCGCATCATGCTTCCTTCCTCGGACTTCAGCACATATCCGTCTGCTCCGCGCATGGTTATCTGGGTATCGTAGTGCAGTCCGCATTTCAGTCCCTGACTGTCCAGCAGTTCGCATAGCACCGTCTCTCCCCAGTCGCCCTGCACCTTCCGTCCGTGCTTGAAGGCACGTGCCAGTTCCTCGGCACTGGTGCGGGCCGCCTCGCTCTGTTTCATGAGCAGTTCTATCTGCTCCTTCATGGAGGAGGACAGGGCGGTGTGTTGTATATTACTGTCGCTCATCGTCTTGCGCATGGCCTCTATGGTCTCCTTCAGCGGTGTGACAATCTGCCCCAAGTTCTGAGTACTGCTTTGCGAGAACTCCTGCTGGCGCTGTTTCAGCATCTCGTCGGTGGCGGTCTTCATCTCCGATGTCACTCTGGCCAAGGATTCCTTGAAACGCTCGTCCTGAGCCTCCATGGCTTTGCGGTGGTTTTCCTCGGCCACCCCCTGGGCCTCACGAAAACGTGCCTCTTGGGCGGCGAGCGCCTGACGGTGGTTCTCTTCGGCGAGTGCCTTCGTCTCCTCAAAATGCTTCCTGTCGGCCTGCATCTGTGCCTCCAGTATCTGTATGCGCGTGCCAGTTACCTGGCTCTGCTCTGCATACTGTGCCTTTTGGCGGAAGTAGGCAACAAGCATGGCGGCGACGCCGATTGCCAAACCTGCAATGAAAGATATGATGATTGTAAATTCCATATATTATATATAAGGTATATTGATTACTTATACAACTGCATGAATGTCTTGTGTCCCTTCGCATAGTATTGCCAGAGAAGCGAGAAGGAACTCTGTTCGGGCACAGGGGACAATACGGTCTTGCTCAGGTTCTCCTCACGGTCCTTGCGGAAGTCATCCTTCATTCCATGGAAAGCACGTCGTGCCTTCCATACGGCAAGGAAGGATCCCCATTGCATGGTGAGCAGGAACTGCAGGCTGGCCAGCGCATCAAGCCAGAAGCGGAGGCGCATGACGGACTTCAGCCTGTCCTCTGGCAGGTTCTTGTAGAGGAGCAGAAGGTTGTTGCGGAAGTTGAGGAACGTCTTTCTGGGGTTGCCCTGCGGCAAAGTACCGCCTCCCAGATGATATGCTACGCTCTGCGGTACGCACACCACTCCCCTACCCCGGCTACGCAAACGCCAGCACAGGTCTATCTCCTCCTGATGGGCAAAGAAACGTCCGTCCAGACCTCCTGCCTGCCAATAGTCCTTGCTTCGTATGAGCAGACATGCACCTGTGGCCCAAAGCACCGGGGTAATGTCGTCGTACTGTCCGCAGTCTTCCTCCACCGTGCCCATCACCCTGCCACGGCAATAGGGATAGCCGAGGGCATCTATGAAGCCACCGCATGCGCCGGCATACTCAAAATCCTTGGACGACCACTGGCACAGGAGTTTGGGTTGGCAGGCGGCCACCTCGGGGTGTGCGTCCATGTATTGCATCATAGGGTCGAGCCAACCCTCACGCACCTCCACGTCGCTGTTCAGCAACAGGTAGTATTCCGCCTCTATGGGCTTAAGACCACGGTTGTAGCCCTCGGCAAAACCGTAGTTCTTGTCCAGCACAACCTGACGCACAGAGGGGAACTCGCGCGAAAGCATCTCCAAGGAGTCGTCGGTACTGCCGTTGTCGGCAACCACTATCTCTGCGTCTCCGCTATGACGTATTACGGACGGGAGGAAACGTCGCATCATGTCTGCTCCGTTCCAGTTCAGTATTACTATGGATAATTTGGTTTTGTTGCTCATCTTCGTTTGGTTTGATGTTTCAGGCGGCAGGGGGGGGAACGTTGAACGTTGAACGTTGAACGATGAACGTTGAGCGGAGAGCGGGAAAGTCCGATTTCTCTGAATACTCTGAATACTCCGAGTTCTCTGTTTTCCGTTTTCCGTTTTCTTTGTCCCTCTAAGTTAGGGGGACGAGGAGCGTAGCGACGGAGGGGGCATGACCTTTTCGCTCACCGTTCATCCGTTTTCCATTCCCACCATCGTTCCCTTCAGCGCCGTGCCGTCTTCGTTCCATTCGCCGAGGCGCACATCAACTATGGTATTGTCCACCATATCGCTGGAGGTGCCGTCAGGCAGGGTTATCTCCACACGTATGTAATTGTCGGTAAAGCCGTGCATGGTACGCTTACTCTTGCTATGCTCCAGCAGCACCGGCCGCACCTTGCCTATATATCTGTTGTAAAAGTCGTGGGTAATGCGCTCGCTGAGGTCAAGTATCTTCTGGCTCCTCTCCTTCTTCTCCTCGGGACGCACCTTGTGCGGAATCTCCAGAGCCTTGGTACCGGGGCGCTCGCTATAGGGGAAGACATGGTACTGTGCTACGGGCAGGGAAGCCATATAGTCGTATGCCTCCTGGAAGAGTTCCTCCGTTTCGCCACGGGTTCCCACGATAGTGTCCACGCCTATGAAGGCATCGGGCATAAGTTCCAGAACGCGCTCCACCTTGCTGCGGAACAGTGCCGTGTCGTACTTTCTGCGCATCAGGCGCAGCACCTCATCGCTTCCGCTCTGCAGGGGAATATGGAAATGCGGCATGAAGGCACGGCTCTTTGCACAGAACTGCAACACCTCGTCGGTGAGCAGGTTTGGCTCTATGCTGGATATGCGGTATCGCTCTATACCCTCTACTGCATCCAGGGCCTTCAGCAAGTCCAGGAAACTCTCTCCCGTGGTCTTGCCGAAGTCTCCTATGTTCACTCCGGTGATAACTATCTCCTTGGCACCTGCCATGGCAGCCTCGCGGGCTTGGGAAACCAGCAACTCTATACTGCCGTTGCGCGAGCGTCCACGTGCAAAGGGTATGGTACAGTAGGTGCAATAATAGTCGCAACCGTCCTGAACCTTCAGGAAATAGCGGGTTCTGTCTCCGCAGGAGCACGAAGGCATGAAGTTGCGTATGTCTGCCGTACGCACGGTGCGATGCTCGTGTGCCGCCAGTTTGCGTTCCTCGGGCATCATCTGCATGCGTTCCAATATTGCATCCACTATCTGTCCTTTCTCGTTACTGCCCAGAACCAAGTCTACTCCCTCCATGGCCGAAACCTGCCCGGGTTTCAGTTGGGCATAGCACCCCGTCACCACCACAATGGCACCGGGATGGTTCCTGACCAGACGATGTATGGCCTTGCGGCACTTGCTGTCCGCCACCTCTGTAACGCTACACGTATTTACCACACATATATCCGCTATCTCGCCCTTGCGAGCAGTACGCACACCACGTGCCTTCAATTCCGCACCCATGGTACTCGTCTCTGCAAAGTTCAGTTTACAACCCAAGGTGTAATATACCGCTTTCTTGTCCTCAAACATGTTCATGTTGCAAAGTTACGATTAAGCGAGCGAAAAAGCAAAAGAATTTTGATTTTTCCGAGCGTGAGTAACTTAGACCGAAGGTCAGAGTTACGATTAAGCGAGCGATTTGCCAAATTTGCGATTAAGAGAGAGCAGAAAAATATTTTTTATGCCGAACGTGAGCAAATTGAAGCCTTTGCTTAAATTTATTTGAGCAAATCCGAGCGTGAACACTTTGAAATCCACCAAAGAGTTCCAATGCATCAAGCAAGCAAGCGTGCTTCTTCACGAAAACAATTTGAGGCAATTTCTCAGGCAAAAACACATGCTCTTCCCGGAGTATATAGAAAAATAATAGTAGTACATACATGATATATAACATAAATATACGTAGAAGACCCAAATTAGGTTAACTTCGCTCTACAGAACACTACAACTGATATTCAGCGAGTTAGCAAAATAGTTGTAATGAAAAAGCAAAAAAATCTAAAAATAATTGAAGAATTGTATGCGTGATAACAAAAAATGTCGTACCTTTGCACCGCAAAAAGGAAATAATGATTGTTTTACAGTATTAAAAAGTAACAAAAAAATGAAGAAGTTAGCATTTGTATTTGCAGCTATCGTAGCTGTATCTTTCGCTTCTTGCGGCAACAAGACCACTGGTACTGAGTGCGCTGACAGCACTGCTTGTGATAGCGTTGTATGCTGCGACAGCGTTGCTTGCGACAGCGTTTGCTGCGACAGCGTTGCTTGCGATAGCGTAGTAGCTGAGTAATTAGCCACAGACGATACCAAGACAAAGAGGAATGATTAATCATTCCTCTTTTTTTATTTATATATACCATCACTTGCTCCGTCTGCCAAACCAACACTTTGCTGATAACATCTCTCAGCAATGGTTTAGGAGGTTATTACTGAAAACATCCAACGCTGTACTAAAGAGGCATTATTTATCATCAGTAATAATTCACCGAACCATCGGTAATCGTTCGTCGAACGAACAGTAATGATGCGTCCCCATCATCACGAAGACAAACTAAAAGGAAAAAGAAGTCCATCAAAATATATAACCGTAGACAAACCGGGCATATAAAAAATCCCCGATAGCATTGCTTCGGGGATCATTTCTCAGCACAAGGCTGATATAGTTTTACAGTTTTTTCTGTATCAAACAGGATTAAGCCTCCTCTGATGCAGCCTCTACAGCAGCACCCTCTGCCACTACGTCGAATGCAACGTTTGCAGTAACGTCCTTGTGCAACTTAACAAGAGCAACATAAGAGCCAACCTCCTTAACGTCCTTCAGAACGATAATCTTGCGGTTAACCTCAAGACCGAGCTTAGCCAACTCCTCTGCAATGTGCAGATTGTTCACGCTGCCATATATCTGACCGGTAGCGCTGACCTTGGTGCTGATGGTCAGCTGAACAGCGTTCAACTTCTCTGCCATAGCCTCGGCATCAGCCTTGATCTTGGCCAACTTGACAGCCTTCTGCTTCAGGTCCTCGGCCAACTGCTTCTTTGCGCTCTCGCTGGCAATTACAGCCTTACCATAAGGAATCAGGTAGTTACGGCCATAACCAGCCTTCACATTAACGATTTCATTCTTGAAACCCAAGCCAATGATGTCTTCTTTCAGAATAATTTCCATATCTACTTCCTCCTTAGTTTACTTCATCAAATCGGTTACGAAGGGCAGCAGAGCCAGGTGACGAGCACGCTTAACGGCCTGAGCCACACGACGCTGATACTTCAAAGATGTACCGGTGATACGACGGGGAAGAATCTTGCCCTGCTCGTTCAGGAACTTCTTCAGGAACTCGGGATCCTTGTAATCAATATACTTGATACCGCTCTTCTTGAAACGGCAGTACTTCTTCTTCTTGATATCAATTGCAGGAGCGTTCAGATAACGAATTTCAGACTGTGCCATGTTTATGCCTCCTTTTTATTGTTACGACGCTTTTCAGCATACTCTGCTGCATACTTCTCCATCTTTACGGTCAGATAACGCAGCACTCTCTCGTCACGACGGTAAGCGATCTCCAGAGTCTTGATAGTCTCGGGAGCAGCCTTGAACTCGATGAGCTCATAAAAACCGGTGCTCTTCTTCTCAATTGGGTAAGCAAGCTTCTTCAGGCCCCAGTTCTCCTCGTTGATGATCTCAGCACCACACTTAGCAAGAACGCCCTTGAACTTCTCTACCGCTTCCTTCATCTGTTCATCAGACAAAACGGGAGTCAAAATGAAAACGGTTTCGTATTGGTTCATAATACGTTGATAAATGATTAATTAATTAGTTAATTGTGCAAAAATGCGGTGCAAAGGTACTGCTTTTATATGAGGTACGCAACTATTCCCGCTTTTTTTTGCTCCAATCGTCTATTTTTTACGACATAAATTAGGAGATGTCATAAAATTTTCCTTATTTTGCATAGCAATTTGGGCAAGAGCATAGTCCCGTTGCCTTAAATCAGGATTATAGAACATATATATACATATTCAAAATGAAGTACACTGGTATCATCATGATTGTGGTTGGAGCATTGATCCTTTTGCTCAGTTATGCAACCGACAGATTCCTTAACACCGGAACCGTAGACAATAATTGGATTCAAGGTTTGGCTATGTTGCTGATCATTGTGGGCATACCTACCCATATACATGTAGTAGGCAAGGCATCAAAGGCATAACGCATTCACACAATCAGAAAAGTAATGGGATGGAAGGCAATCGCTTTCCATCCCATTCCTTTCTTTTTTGACCACCTTACCGTCTTTTTTGACGGACAGGGCATCCCATGAGGCCTAAGCCTCCGGGATTATCAGACGGTAGCCCTTGCCATGGACATTGTTTATCTCAATACGGTCATCACCTTTCAGGTGCTTGCGTAACTTGGTGATGTACACGTCCATTGAGCGCGCATTGAAATAATTATCATCAATCCAGATGGTTTTCAAAGCTAACTCACGCTCCAACACCTGATTGCCATGGGCACACAAGAGGGCAAGCAGTTCGCTCTCCTTGGTGGTAAGCTTGGTGTTCACATCTCCCATAGTAAGGAGCTGGCGCTGCGTGTCAAAGGTATAGGCACCCAGTTGATAAACGGTCTGAACCTTCTTTACCTTACCCTTCACACGACGCATGATAGCCTCCATGCGGAATACCAGTTCGTCCATGCTGAAGGGTTTTGTCAGGTAATCGTCTGCCCCGACCTTGAATCCGTCCAGGATATCGTCCTTGAGGTTCTTTGCCGTCAGGAAAATAATGGGGACCTCCTGATTTACCAGGCGGATTTCCTTGGCCAAAGTGAAACCGTCCATCTTGGGCATCATCACGTCAAACAGGCACATGTCGTAATGTCCTTTCATGAACGCACGATAACCGGCCTCGCCATCAAGATACAATTCTGCGTCATAGCCCTTGGCCTGGAGGTACTCTCTCAGAAGCATGCCGAGACTCTCCTCATCCTCACACAATAGAATTCTCTGTCTTGTTTCCATAATCTAATTTATTATCTCCTGCCAGGAGGCATAGCCTTCACATACAGGATTTGTTACTATTCTTTTTCCTTACACAAGGGCAGTGTAATCATAAACCTTGTTCCCTTTCCGTATTCACTTGTTGCCTTTATCGTGCCATGGTGCAACTTAACCATCTTGTGCACATAAGCCAAGCCCAAGCCGAATCCCTTTACATTATGGGTATTGCCGGTGTGCACCCTGTAGAACTTGTCGAAGACACGTTTCAAATCATCCTTCTGAATTCCGATGCCGTTATCCTCGATCTGTATGTAAAGGTTGTCCGAATCACTTCGGGTGGACACCTTCAACTGCAGGCTGACATCATCACGCTTATACTTGACGGCATTATCCATCAGGTTGAAGATAACATTTGTAAAGTGCATTTCGTCGACCTTCACCATAGAGTCCACGGCATCCAGATTTGTATCGATGCTACCACCATTCTGCACAACCTTGATATTAAACGTCTGCACGACACTGTCTATCAATTCGTTGGCATCCAGGGGCTGCATCTTCAAGGCTATATTGCCTCCATCGTACAACGACATCTGAAGGACCTTCTCCACCTGATAGCGCAGGCGCTTTGTCTCTCCGTAAATCACTCCGCTCAAACGCTCGTACGTGTCGGGAGACTTCTGCAACTTGTTGTCCGAGAGCATCTGTGCGGCAATGCTTATGGTGGATATGGGCGTCTTGAACTCGTGCGTCATATTGTTGATGAAGTCGTTCTTCAGTTCGGTCAACCTCTTCTGTCTGACAACGAGATAAACCGTAATCAGGAAAGTGACAAAGAGGAACAGGGTAAAGAGCAATGCCAGATATATCATGTTGGCAACCTCCAGCACATACCTGTTGAGTTTCGGGAAATGTATGCTCACAACTCCCATTTTTCCCGTCGGGTCGTTACGGAAGAGTGTCTGGCTGTAACAGTAGTCCTCCCCTTCCGGGTCGTAGTCAGGACAACGGTAAACCTCGCGTCCCTCGCTATTGAACACCCTGTAGTGGAATTCCAGTTCTATGCCGTTGTTGCGCAGGGAGCGACGCAGTGCCTGCACCAGGAAGTCCTTGTCCACACGCTCCTCAAAGCCTTTTTCTCCCGAGGCATACAATACGCGGAGGATGACCTCGTCCAAAACCTCCCTTTCATATATATACGCATTGCGGATTCTGCGCTGGAAGGTCCGCATCCCGGTCATGGTTATGTCCATGCCATACGATGAAGAGTACATGTCCAACGAGTCTCCGTACAGGCCCACCACATCCTGAAGATACAGCATCGTCTCGTTTCGCTCAAGATTCCTCGATGCGGCGTCAAGGCTCCTCAATACACCTTCATTGAACTGCTCTCGTCTAACTGCAATCATGGTTCTTGCATACCTGAGCTGCAGGTAAAGCAACACCACGAAGCAGACACCCATGGTCAGGCAGATTGTCCAAATCATCCATCGTTTCATAGTGCAAAGATAACAATCACATATCCATCTAACAAAAAAGAGAGCGGCAATCGCTCTCTTTTTTGCTTTTATTTAGATATCAGCGGTTCATTAGTTAACAAATCAGTAACTATGCCCCTGTTCTTATTCCTCGTCTGTGCCCTTGTACTCGGCAACGAGTTTCTGCTGTACGTCACCGGGTACGAGTTCATAGCTTGCGAACTTGGTGATGAAGCTGGCACGGCCACCGGTCAGGCTTGACAGAGCGGTTGAGTAACTGGACATCTCCTTCAAGGGAGCCTTGCAGGTCAGTTTCTCATAACCGTTCTCGCTCTGCATGCCGGTAATCATGGCACGACGGCCCTGCAGGTCGCTCATCACGTCGCCCATCTTGTCGCTGGGCACGAACACCTCCACGTCGTAGATAGGCTCCAGAATCTTGGGACCTGCCTCGCGGAAGGCTGCGCTGAAGGCATTGCGTCCGGCAAGCATGAAGGACAGTTCGTTGCTGTCCACGGGGTGCATCTTGCCATCATATACTATAACGCGCACGTCACGGGCATAGCATCCGGTCAGAGGACCCTGCTCCATGCGCTGCATCACACCCTTCAGGATGGCGGGCATGAAACGTGCATCAATGGAACCGCCCACGATACTGTTGATGAACACCAGTTTGCCGCCCCATTCGAGTTCCACGGTCTCGGTGCTCTTCACGTTGATGCGGTACTCCTGGTTGCCGAACTTGTAAACCTCGGGGGCGGGCATGCCCTCGTAGTAAGGCTCTACAATCATGTGCACCTCGCCGAACTGGCCGGCACCGCCTGACTGCTTCTTGTGGCGATAGTCGGCGCGGGCAGCCTTGGTGATGGTCTCGCGATATGGAATCTTGGGTTCGTCGAATACGATCTGTATCTTCTCGTTGTTCTCCATGCGCCACTTCAGGGTACGCAGGTGGAACTCTCCCTGACCATGAACCAGAATCTGCTTCAGTTCCTTGCTCTGCTCAATCTTCCATGTGGGATCCTCCTCACGCATTCTCTGCAGGGCGTTCATCATCTTCTCGGTCTCGCTCTCGTTTACGGCACGGATGGCACGTGAATACTTGGGGTTGGGATACTTGATGAAGTTGAAGCGGTGCTCGGCGCCCTTGGCATTAAGGGTGTTGCCGGTCTTCACGTCCTTCAACTTGACGGTACAGCCTATATCGCCTGCCACGAGTTCCTCCACCTTGATGCGGGTGGCACCTGCGCAACAGAACAACTGGGCCATGCGCTCCTTACTGCCACGGTCGGCATTGGTGAAGTCGTCGCCCTCGCGTACCTTACCCTGCATAACCTTGAAGTACTGTACTTCACCGATATGGGGCTCTACGGCAGTCTTGAAGAAATAAAGGCTGGTGGGAGCGTCAACGACGGGAGCAACCTCCTCGCCGCGTGTGTTGTGAACCTTGGGCATCTGGTCGACGAAAGGAACGACATTGCCCAGGAACTCCATCAGACGGCGTACGCCCATGCACTTGCCGGCGCAAACACAGAATACGGGGAACATGCCACGTGCGGCCAGACCCTTGCGGATACCCTCGCGCATCTCGTCCTCTGTGAGGCTCTCGCTCTCGAAGAACTTCTCCATCAGGCTCTCGTCGTGCTCGGCAGCAGCCTCTACCAGCGCCTTGTGCATCTCCATGGCCTTGTCCATCTCCTCTGCGGGAACATCCTCGATAGTGGGAGCACCACCCTCGGGACCCCATGAATACTTCTTCATGAGAAGCACGTCAATCAGAGAGTTGAAGTTGGGACCTGTCTGCAAGGGATACTGAACGGGCACAACCTTTGAGCCGTACACGTCGGTCAACTGAGACAAGATGTTGTCGAAGTCGGTATTCTCGTCGTCCAACTGGTTCACCAGGAATATGACGGGCTTGCCCAACTTCTCAGTGTAACGGAAATGGTTCTGTGTGCCCACTTCCACACCGTTGGCACCCTTCAGCAGAAGGATAGCGGTATCTGTTACATTGAGGGCTGTCATGGCTGCGCCAACGAAGTCGTCGCTACCGGGGCAGTCAATTATGTTCAACTTCTTACCATTCCACTCCACATGGTAAACGGTGCTGAATACGCTGTATCCGTACTCCTGCTCAACGGGGAAGTAATCGCTGACAGTATTGTGCTGTGTAATTCGTCCTCTGCGGCTGATTACTCCTGCCTCATAGAGCAGGCTTTCTGTCAGGGTTGTCTTACCACTACCGTCATTGCCCAGCAAGGCAATGTTCTTGATTTCCTGTGTCTGATAAGTTTTCATCGTGTATTAGTATTGGTTTGTTTTAGGCTTTATTGGCATAAACACTGGCTTCAAGGCCATGTAAAATGCCGAAATCGGACGTAAAAATACGCTTTTTTGACGAAATACGGACGGGGGCTTTCTATGTTTTACAACATCATGTCGGACATAATGTCGTTGGACACGAAGATACCGTCTTCGGTAAGCCTCAGCACATCCCCGCACTGCACCATCCTGCCGCTTTTTATATGCGGTTCGGCCATCTTCATGGCATACTCCCTGTACCTCGGCTTAAGGGTGGAGAGGTCCAAACCGTCGATAGTGCGCAAACCTTTCAGCACCTTCTCCTCATACAGGCAATCCTCGTCCAGCACCTCCACTTCATGCTCCGGCATGCCGTCGGACATGATGTAGGCTTTCAAGTCGGAGGGGTTGCTGCTACGGACATTGGCACCGTCATAACTATGTGCACCGGGCCCAAGCCCCACGTACGGTTCATCGCGCCAGTATCCGCTATTGTGCCGTGCCCTCATGCCGGGCATGGCAAAGTTGCTCACTTCGTAATGCTCCATGGAATACATTGCCGCGGCCTTGACAATATATTCATACATGCCTCGGGATACTTCGTCAGAAGCCTCGGCCACTTCACCGCGCTCAAGCATGCGGTACAACGGGGTTCCCTCCTCCCATTGCAGGGAATAGGCGCTCAGGTGTGGCACGTGCAGGGAGAGGATTTCATCCACGTCCTTACGCCACATTTCCATTGTCTGCCCCGGAAGGCCGTACATCAAATCAAGGCTGATGTTGCTGTATCCCGCCTCACGCAACAGGGACACTGCCCTGTGTGCCTGCTCCGAGGTGTGACGTCTTCTCAGGAGGCGAAGCAGATTGTCATCGAATGTCTGCACGCCCATGCTCACTCGGTTCACGGGTGTTGCCTTCAGGACATCAACAAACTCCGGAGTAATGTCATCGGGATTACATTCTATCGTAACTTCTGCATCTTCTTGCAAAGGTGCCACCCGTTGCAGGGCATCAAAGATGTCCGTCAGGTGCTTGGCGTCCAGTTGGCTTGGCGTACCGCCACCTATATATATGGTATTTGCGCGCGCGAAGCGCAGTTCCTCTGCCCTGCCCTCTATCTCCTTCAGCAGAGCCTTCACGAAGTCGTCCTTCAGATCCGAGGATGTGGTAGAAAAAAAGTCGCAGTAGAGACACCGCGACTTACAGAATGGTATGTGGATATATATCATAATTCCTGAAACGTGAGTTCATAGAAACAAGGATAAACGCTTGCCATGGCGTGCGAATGTCCTGCGCTATGCGGCACTATCAACCTTACCTTGGCTATGCGCCTCTCGTCTGTCTGCGTACCTACACGGACATACTCCAAGGGCTTGAGCCACCCGTCGGGTACATCGGAGTCTCCGTAAGTGGAATACATAAGACTGCCGGTGGGCATAGTCAGGTCAAAACTTCCGCTAATATAACCGGAATTGTTGGAGACATTCATATACTCAGGTCTTGTAGCATAACTCTGGATACGGTTGGTCAATTGCAGGCTGTCGCCCATGATGTTGTACTCCCAGAAACGGCAGATAAGACGACGGCTCTCACCGGATTCTATGCGCTTGCCCGTACCTTCACGAACAATCTGCATGTACACACCGGTATTGGAGAACAGGACAAACTCGTTCTTCTCAACGTTAGTGGTACTGTCCTGCTTCTCAAACTCTTCCTCTGTGATGACCTTTATCTTGCCCAGGTCAAGCAGAGTGTCGGTGCCAATCATCATCACAACATCACGCTTGATGAAACTGCTCACCACTTCGCGTTCATGCTCCTTCTGCTCTCCATAGGTCTGGTCCTCGCTACCGCACGAATACTGTGCCAGGACTACGAGAGCAGCAAGAAACAACCAATATATTCTTTTCATATTCATTCCTTTTTCGCGCACAAAGATACGAATTAAAATTAACAATTGACCATGATAGAGTGAAAATAGCAATTCCAGAGAGCATTATTTAACATAGCAACTGTTGGACAAAAGAATTGTTGAACGCAGAAGTGATGTTTGGATAAAAGATAGCCTCCTCCTCTATTCCTTACCGAACAAAACGAGGAGCGACGAAACAGGATGTAAAAAAGATGGCTAATGAAAGTGTTGATGCGACAACACTCAAGTGTTGACGCAACAACAGAATAGTGTTGTCGGGGCAACACTGATAAATAGACGAGAAGGTCCGAGGCACTTATCTGCCCGTCAGGATTTCCAATGCCCTCGTCATGGTGGCATCATGCTTGTCCTTGAAATGACTTTTGTACGTTTCTCCCACAACAATGGTCGGGCGTATGCCATATCCCACGAACTCCGTTCCGTCGGGTGCAGTATCATGCTTGGAACAGATATTGGCAAAAGAACCATCATCCTCAAACAAGGTCACACGTACACCGTTGCCTGTGCTTCCACCCGTTGGGGTTCCCACCACTTCGCCACGTCTTATGCCCATGAACATTACGGCAAAGTCCTCTGCCGCAGAAAACGTGCCGGCATCCACAAGCAGCACAATAGGACGGGTATAGGCTTCCTTCCCAACAATAGGATTAATAACGTTTCCCTTGGATGAATACTCTTCCAATTCCCTGCCCCACGATGCAAATGCCGGTATATACATGGGACTTTTCCAGGACGAGGAAACAATCTGCTTGTCGGTAAGGTGACGCAGTATGTACTCACTATTGCCGGAATTGCCTCCGCCATTGCCACGGATATCCACAATCAGGGCCTTGGTCTTACTTATGCTCTCAAAGGCTTTGTCAAACTCTTCCCTTATGTTACTACGCCAGAAATCGCGTATTGTCAGCAGACCTATGCCTTTCTTAATCTCAGTGAAGGATATGACAGGTTTTTGCTTTAGCAGGTCAAAAGGTGCAGAACCTCCAACGTATTTGACAGACTTTTTACGTCCGTCATGCACGAAATCCAATCTTAGGCCCTCGCCTACGGCACAACGCAACAGGTCATAGGACTCGAATGTTATCCTGTTGCGCCACTGGTTGGTGGAGGCGGCGGCATAGGGCATGAAGTTCTTTTCTCCATATTCCTTAACGGGAATACCGTTTATGTGCGTCAATTCCATACCACGCCTGATTCCCATATCCACCAAGACCTGGCTCTGAACATCATCTACATAAGCACGGTCTTCCAGCATCTTTAGCAACAATGGTGTGGCAGGCTTGCTGATGTTTCCCTGCACGAATGTATGTCCATCATTGCAATGGGCAATCATACGTTGCATAACCCGTCTGCACTCTTCCCTGTCCTTAGCCGCAAGCATCTGTGGCAGGGTGGCAACATACAGGCTGTCCCAATCCGCCTTCATCCTTGAATAGAAGACGAAGTTGGACTTTACCCCTGCCCAAAGTCTTGCCAGGGCAAGTGAACGCAGGGTTGCTTCAGAAACGTCGCTCTTATTCTTTCGCAGGAAAGGTTTACTCTTGTCCGTAGCATCAAGTTCGTCAACCTCCATCCAACACATAGGCAAGGAAATATTTCCTGTCGAATGAGCCTTCAGGAAATAGAGCGAACCATCTTTGCTATGTCCGTATGCATATATAGTATTCGTGGCATCATCTATAGAGGCAGACATGGCTGAGGTTGTTACCACAAATATTTTCTTCTGCTGCAATTCGTTGAAAACCTTGACTAACTTCTTTTCATGCCTGACGTCCCCGTTCTTAAAACACAAGCGCATGCCTTTCGTCCACCCTGCTCCAGGCTTACGCATCATCAAGAAGCCGTCCTTGGCTATGGAAAAGTCATCCCCCGTATAACGAACTGAATCCTTATGCACATCAAAGGAGACACTCAGTTCATCATATAGCTTGTCCACATCCTTGAAAAGGGATTTTACTTGTGCATTTGCACTTTGACACAAAAAGGAAAACAACACATAGAATGTAACGATACTGCTTTTCTTCATCATATCTTATTTATATATTAAGTTGGGTATATTCCTTAACCTGCTGGTGTCTCTATTTGATCTCCGTTTTGGAAATTATCCGGTAATCATACCACTTGTATGGGTAAGCAACAGAATTTCTTGCACTCAACCGCAATATCTGAAGTGCTCCGTTTGGCAGAAGCCTGAAACTGACACCTTGCGTATAAGAACTCAGGAAGTACACCATATCGTCTTCCTCTATCCAGTCGAAAAGTGTATCGTGATTGGCGGTCTTCTTTTTCGCAATGTCATACAGCATCCTGTAGCGCTTGCGATTTTCCTTCGATGGGGGAAGTTCGTACCGTGTCCCTACACTTGGTGCCGCCTCACGCCAGATATTTAACCAATCGATTTTCTCATTGTACGAATACCTGACGGGAAAACTCCTCGCGCCGCGCACCTTTGACATCCTATACAACAGAGAATCTATGTCCGAGAAATCACACGCCCTTTCAGAAGCCACCTTGTCAAGATACTCCGTCTGATTCAGAACCACCAGCAATTTATTGCCATACTGACGGTATAACAGATAGGAACGGACAGACAAATCCCTCAACATTTCAATCCCATGAAGACTGTAGTAGTGCGGAGCCTGCACCATGGCACGCGATGTATCACGCCATATCATGGTATATGTCAGTGTATCTCGCTTCTTGTACCTGTTGCTTTCCGGAGCGACAAACAGTTCTTCGTCAATGTACTTTAATATGCATGCTCTTTTTGCAGAATCAGAATGATTCAGTTCTGTACGCAACACCACTGTATTCATGTATGCTCCGTTTGCAGATGAACGCAGTACCTTCTCTGCCAGTTCCACTTTATGGGGAAAGGCATTGCGCAAAGCGGTCGTAAGTTCTTCAAAACAGGTTTGCGACAATAAACCAATAGATTGTAGTAACAGAATTGATAGGAAAAGACAACGCTTGGTCATATTACTCATTCAATGAAATTAAATTAAAAACTTCGGTTTCCATCGCCTCTCTATGTAGCGCATCTTGCATCAACGCATCCTCCAACGTTGGCACAGGTATCACTTCCGTTGTGACGCCATTATCACTCACACTCTCACGACTGAACAAGAGAGGACAAAGAGCCACAATACAGGCAGCAATTCCTCCTGTCACGTAATGCCACATCAGAGAAACGCGTTTCTTCGTATGCATGGAAGCCTGTTCCTTGCCTTTCAGCACACCATGCAAACGCTGCCCGAATCCACGTGGCAAGGTTTCAGCGTTTACATCTGGCAAGAGAGGCAACAACATTAAGCATTTATCACGCAATTCTATCGGACAATCCTCCGACATCAACAGGGAAGCCAATTCACGCTCCTCGTCCATGGTGCTTTCTCCGCTCATGAAACGCTTTAACAATTCCAGGTTACTCTTTGTATTCATACATCAACCTCCTTAAGATATTTGCATTGTTCCATCAGCCGCTTGCGTCCCCGCGACAGAATACTTCTCACATTCACTTCCGTCTCTCCCACAACAGAGGCAATCTCCGCTATATCCATCTCTGCATACAGACGTAATATCAACACGCGTGACATCTTCTTGGGAAGGTTTGACTTCATCCATTCCCGAACCAACCTTCGCCTGCAGTCCTCTTCCAACAATTGTTCCGGATTTAATGCATCGTCCAGCATCAGTTCAAGCACCCGTTCATCCACATTATCGCGACGTTTCCTGAGGCAATCCACACATGAATTGCGAAGGACCGTAATGATGTAAACCTCCACATTGTCCAAAGAACCCAATACATCACGCTTGCCCCATAACTTCAGGAACACGTCATGCACCACATCCTCCGCATCCTGACTATTGTCCAACAACGACAATGCCATACGATACAAACGGGCACTATAGTGAATATACTTATGTTCAAACTCCTCTACCGTCACAATACTAGCATATATCAATTCCAATACACTGACACGCCAATACGCTCATCCAAATAATAACAGATGCGCATCACAATTATAACACATCTCTAATATAATAACGTATCAAGTCCCTTGTTTGTGACAATGAAATAAAGAAAACTTGATACAAGAATCAACAATTAGGCGCTAATAAGCGATTGGGGGCAGGTGCGGGCGTGCTTTGGCTTTCGGACACGGCATGCCGTGTCCCTACCAGTCATTGCTCAACATTCACCGCTCATCCGCTCACCGCTAAACGTTAAACATTCAACGTTAAACGCTCACCGTTCATCGCTCCCCGCCCCTCCAACACATACATACAACAAAGGAGTCCTTCGGAACATTCTCCAAAGGACTCCTCTTCTTGAAAAAACGGCGGCTACCTACTCTCCCACGGGTGTGCAGTACCATCGGCGCGGACGGGCTTAACTTCTCTGTTCGGAATGGGAAGAGGTGGA
>JAFTUK010000030.1 GCA_017466325.1 Bacteroidaceae bacterium
GAGTTGGTTGAAGAGCGTAAGTGCTTTTGCCAATGGCTTGGGTGGCTCCCTTTTCTTCGGCATTGATAATGATGGCGTCGTCAAAGGACTTGATGACGTACAGCATGTTTGCGAGACTATCAGTAGCAGGATTCGTGACTACATAGATCCTCTACCAGAGGTGGAAATGATTCCTCATGATGTAGATGGTTTACACATCTTGCAACTCAAAGTCAATGCAGGGCATTATACTCCGTATTACTACGTTGGGGATGGTCAGCACATAGCATTTGTCCGTGTTGGTGATGAGAGTCTTCCTGCTACGGCGGAGCAGATGGTGCGCTTGGTGCTGAAAGGTTCCAACAAAACTTTTGATTCCCTTCACACAGACTATAAAGCAGAGGACTATTCCTTTACAATATTGGCGAACTCGTTCAAAGACCGCACCAAACAAGAATGGGACAAGAAATATCTCTTGTCGTTTGGACTGGTAACTGGCACAGGGAACCTTACGAATGCGGGTGCATTGTTCGCCGATGATTGTCCTTTATGGCAGTCTCGCCTTTATTGTACCAAATGGGATGGAAAGGAAAAGGGCGATGCCATCAACGATGCAGAGTTTACAGGCAATGTGTTAATGTTGCTTCGCGAAGCAATGAACTTTGTGAAGTCAAACACAAAGAGAGGCTGGGAGAAACTACCTGATGGAAGAAAGAACAAGCTGGAGTATGCCGAGCGAGCAGTTCTTGAAGCAATGGTAAACCATTTCATCCATCGTGACTACACTGTGATGGGTAGTGAAGTTCATCTTGACATCTATGATGACCGCCTCACTGTAACATCCCCAGGAGGAATGTACAATGGATTGCTGATACAGGATTTGGACATCAAAGATGTGTCGTCTGAAAGGCGCAATCCCATACTTGCAAACGTGATGGCTCAACTTGACTACATGGAGAAACGAGGTAGCGGGCTCACACGCATCTGCAATGAGACCAAAGCCTTGGAAGGTTATAAAGACGAACTGAAGCCTATGTTCAAATCTACTCCGACCCAATTCCAGACCATCATCTTCGCCTCTTCCGACACTCCGAATGTCGGAGACCATGACGGAGACGTGTCGGAGATGAAACTCACTGATCGTCAGCAGAAAATCCTCAATCTTATCAAAGAGTCTCCGACAATCACGGGCAAACAAATGTCGGAGACTTTGTCGGTGAGCCAGCGCACCATCGAACGTGACCTTTCTGCTCTGCAAAAGAAAGGTGTTCTGAAGCATGAAGGCAAGGATAATGATGGAATGTGGGTAAGATAGACTGACAAAAAACTTTAATGAGATGACAATGCAATTTAGCATTCCCAAAATAGAGAATTCAAAGTAAACCATTATAATATATGAGAATATGAGATTTATATATAGCGAACATGAGTATGATAAAGAACTAAAGGGGGCTTATAAAACAGGATGCTTTGAGATTTATCTTAGAGGACAGTTCAACCCGGATCTTGCACAAATGTCCACAGAAGATCTGGGTACATTTCTTCATGAATACATTCATTTTCTACAGAACATTTCTACACCCTGGGGAATACATGCAGCAATAGTACGAAATAATGACCTCTGCGAATTTGTTCGCTCAATGGAGGACAAGGAAGATATTTATTTACCCTATCATTTCACCCCATCTGCAGAACAGCAACTAAGACGTAGCTGGTTGCAATGTAGTATGGGGACTGGGCATCTGATTTTTCCTATTGACAGAACAGCACCAACTGGTTATCGATATGAGGAATTAGAGGGATTTCCGATTTCAATGCATCAAGTTCTATTGTCTCTTCAATCAATCTATGGAGAACGTAAAGAGTTAATAATAGGTGCAACCATAATAAAGGAAAGTATGGCTGCCATGTATCAGTCTCTGATAGATCCTGATACTACTCATCCAGATGTACCATACAATATTATACAATTTTGGTGTGAAAAGCATTTTCCAAACATCGCAAAAGACACAAAGAAATTAATATGCCTCTGTTACATGTCGCTCTTTAGCTTGGATCCTGGTTTTGCATTGATGTGTGAACTAAGGAATGCCAATGCTAATCCAGAACTTTCTGGCTGGCAGATCTTTGATGAATATATTCGTCATAATGTAATAGTAAGCGGAAAAGCGGTTCCTATCTCTGATTTCTTTAATTCGTTAGTGGAACAATACAAGCAATCACTTAGGAGTATGTTACCATGTGATCTTATCTTTACCAATATTTTATTGGACAGAGTAAAATTAGAGAACGGCATTGTTCCTATTCTCAATGTGATACATGCGGAAAGGTTTGGACTCCAGAATATCCAATCTCTGATAGAGTACCTCGGAATACCATTTATCCACCAGTTGGATGGAAGGCAATTCTATCCACAAGTGGTAGGGATTGCACATTCTTGCCAAGATGTAGTGGTAATCTCTGGTAATGCTGCTATGTACAATTATTTTCTAAACCCGAATGAACATGGTGGCGTTTGTCCGTTTAAGTATATGTGTGATGCCGAAGATGATGTTTGTTGGGACAAACCTTGGCTGCATGACAACTGTATATTTGAATGTGGAATGTATTCCATAAAGGTCAAAGGTAAAAAAATAGTAAAGGACAGCTGAAACTTCAATCATCATCATCGATAGGTGTAAAGATAGGGTTATAGATAAAGTTTTTTTTCATTTCTATAATTGGAAGGTCTAATTTGTCTCAATTTGGACAAATTTCCCTCTAACAAAAGTTAAAAACGTTAAATCTTCTTTTTTCTGCAGCTGCTGAATCCTATTCGTCACTTTTCTATCGTTTAACTCGCAAATAGCTGTATCACAATTGGATACAAATACTATAGTTGCAAGGACTTGACTTCGGTTACTATCGACAATAGTGTGGAGAGCATAGGGCAGTATGCTTTCTATGAATGCGCTGATTTGACCTCGGTTACTATCCCCAATAGTGTGACGAGCATAGGGGATTATGCTTTCTCTGAGTGCTCTGGTTTGACCTCGGTTCATATCTCTGATATTGCAGCATGGTGCAATATTGATTTTGCTGACGGTTATTCTAATCCTTTATCTTATGCTCATCATTTATATTTGAATGGAGAAGAGGTAAAGGATTTGGTAATCCCCAATAGTGTGACGAGCATAGGGACTTATGCTTTCTATGATTGCTCTGGTTTGACCTCGGTTACTATCGACAATAGTGTGGAGAGCATAGGGGATTATGCTTTCTCCTATTGTAAGGGTTTGACATCGGTTATTATAGGCAATAGTGTGGAGAGCATAGGTGGTTTTGCTTTCGATGGTTGCTCTAAATTACTTGAAGTCTATTGCTATGCAGAAAAAGTGCCTACTGCATCTTCATATCCATATCCTCACTACATTTTTGCTTACGCATTTGATACTTCTTTCATAAAAAACTCCATCCTTCGCGTTCCTGCTGCCTCTATTGATATTGATAGTTATAAGGCAAGTGAGCCTTGGAAACATTTTGGTCAGATTGTTGCCCTTACCAAATGATAATGGGGTCCATCCTTCACGATGTAACACTTTATAAAAAATAAGCACAATCCGCAGGCACCACAATATGGCGAGTGTCTGCGGATTTATGTTTTGTGTGAGCAAATGTGTGAGGAGTATATGTGTTGTCGTGAGCAAGAGACCATGGCTCCGTATTGAGTGCTGTGTGTTACGCTGGACATCCCCGAACATAACGAAAAAAGGTAACCCGAAGGTTACCTTTGTGAGCGGAGAGAGAGGGATTCGAACCCCCGGCACCTCTCAGTGCGGCAGTTTTCAAGACTGCTGTAATCGACCACTCTACCATCTCTCCAGACGTCCGTTGTGGGCGGCTTTCTTTTCAAAAGCGATGCAAAGGTATGGCTTTTGGGGGAAACGTGCAAATGTTTCTGTAATTTTCTTTAAAAAAACTTGCAAAACACCCGTTTTTACTGCAAATACCTTAACTTTGCAAGCATGAAAGCACTGATAGTTACACTTTGTTGCCTGTTGTGCATGGGCAACATTGCGGCACAAACGGATTCCGTAAGCATAATGTGGGGCAACCGCTCCCAAATGGTTGCACCCGTGGACATGAAGATAAGCAACAGGCAGTTCAACATGAACCGCCTGCACCATTCCTTCAGCCTGGCCGTACCAGTGGCGGCCGTGGGCTTTGCCATGATGCCTGCCGACCATGCCATAAGCAGAAGAGTAAGCGGAGGTATGCCCAACTTCAATACCGGTGTGGACGACTATCTGAGGTTTGCGCCCCTTGCCACACAACTGGCCATGAGCCTGAGCGGTGTGGAGGGACGGAGCACGAACAGGTGGCAGGTGGTAACGACCGATGCCATGGCTACGGCAATGATGGCCACGATGGTGTACGGTTTGAAGTTCGGCGTTGACCGCACACGCCCCAACGGCGAAGGAGGCGGTTTCCCCTCGGGACATACCGCCACAGCCTTCATGGGTGCTACCCTATTGGCGCACGAATACGGGCACAAGAGCGTGTGGATACCCATAGCGGGATATTCCGTTGCCACGGCTACGGGTGTGCTGAGGATATTGAACAACAAACACTATGCCAGTGACGTGCTCGTGGGAGCAGCCATAGGCATAGTGTCTGCAGAGTTGGCATACTGGGCAACGGATGCGATATTCAACGACAGAAAATTGTTCAAGTCGCGCCGTGCGCGCATCCATTACGAGGTGCTGAAAAACTACTGAACCTCAGTGTACTTGCACCATAGGAGCATGCGGCGGAGATATTCCTCCTCCTTGTTGTCCCCGATGTGGAAGGTGAATGTCTTGTCCGTGCCGTCGAGGGCATAGAGCACACGGTCCATGAGACGCTGGATGTTGCCCTCGGGCTGAAGGTAGATGTCCAGATGGGAAGCCTCGGTGATGATGGGGATACACTTCTGCGCATCGTCCAGATAAGTGATGCACTTCTTCACCCTGCGGCATGCCAGGCATCCGCGGCACTTGCCTATTTCCTTCTCGCTGACGGCAATGAGTTCGACACCTTCCTGTTGGGGTACGGAGGCGTCTCTGCGTGTACATATTATAAGTTTGTCCATTGTTCTTTTTCCGTTTAATTGTAGTAATCCATGAACAGACTTTCATTGTCTGTTGCCATGCAAAGTTACACTTTATTCCCGAATTTGGCAACAAAGGCACACTATAGGCAGGACGTGCGGGCGCTTTTTTATCATAAATTAGATTTTGATTAACATATCTTTACGCGCAGGACGAGTTATAAGAAAAAAATTGTATCTTTGTAGCCGAATATTTTAAAACATAACACTTAGAAATGATAAATATCACTTTCCCCGATGGCTCGGTGCGTCAGTACGAGGCAGGAGTCACCGGTTTGCAAATCGCAGAGAGCATAAGCAGCCGTCTGGCTCAGGATGTGCTTGCATGCGGTGTAAACGGAGAAACCGTTGAACTGAACCGTCCCATAAACGAGGACGCAAGCATCCAACTCTACAAGTGGGATGACAAGGAGGGCAAGCATGCCTTCTGGCACACCAGTGCCCACCTGATGGCCGAGGCCCTGCAGGAATTGTACCCCGGCACACAGTTCGGCATAGGTCCTGCCATAGAAAACGGATTCTACTACGACATCATGCCTGCCGAGGGTGTGGTTATCCGCGAGGCCGTGTTTGCCGACATAGAGAAGAAGTTCATGGAACTGGCCCAGCGCAAGGAGCAACTGCTCCGCCAGGACATAAGCAAGGCTGATGCCCTGAAGTTCTTCGGCGACCGCGGACAGACCTACAAGAACGAACTTATAGAAGACCTGGAGGACGGACACATCACCACCTACACACAGGGTGCCTTTACCGACCTGTGCCGTGGACCCCATCTGCTCTCCACCGCTCCCATCAAGGCATTCAAGGTGCTGAGCACCAGTTCTGCATACTGGCGCGGCGACGAGAAGCGCCCTCAGATGACACGTATATACGCCATTTCATTCCCCAAGCAGAAGATGCTCACCGAGCACCTGCAACTGCTGGAAGAGGCCAAGAAGCGTGACCACCGCCGCATAGGCAAGGAGATGGAACTGTTCATGTTCTCCGACCTCGTGGGCAAGGGTCTGCCCATCTGGCTGCCCAAGGGTACCGCCCTGCGCCTGCGCCTGGAGGACTTCCTGAAGAAGATACAGCGCCGCTACGGCTACGAGCAGGTTATGTGCCCCCACATCGGCGGCAAGGGCCTGTACGTCACCTCCGGCCACTGGGACCACTATGGCAAGGACAGTTTCCAGCCCATACAGACACCCGAGGAGGGCGAGGAATACCTGCTGAAGCCCATGAACTGCCCCCACCATTGCCAGATATTCGCATGCAAGCCCCGTTCATATAAGGAACTGCCCTTCCGCTGCGCAGAGTTCGGTACCGTATACCGTTACGAGCAGAGCGGCGAGTTGCACGGCCTCACACGCGTGCGTTCATTCACTCAGGACGACGCGCACATCTTCTGCCGTCCCGACCAGGTGAAGCAGGAGTTCATCCGCGTGATGGAAATCATCCAGATTATCTTCAAGGCTCTGGATTTCGACAACTTCGAGGCTCAGATTTCATTGCGCGACCCCTCCAACACCGAGAAGTACATCGGTTCGGACGAGGTGTGGAATGCCGCAGAGAGCGCCATCATCGAGGCTTGTGCCGAGAAGGGCATGAAGACTACCACCGAGTTGGGCGAAGCCGCCTTCTACGGTCCCAAACTGGACTTCATGGTGAAGGACGCCCTAGGACGCCGCTGGCAGTTGGGTACCATCCAGGTGGACTACAACCTGCCCGAGCGCTTCAACCTTGAGTACACCGGCGAGGACGGCAAGAAGCACCGTCCCGTGATGATTCACCGCGCTCCCTTCGGTTCCATGGAGCGCTTTACCGCCGTGCTCATCGAGCACACCGCAGGCCGATTCCCCCTCTGGCTCGTACCCGACCAGGTGGCTATCCTGCCCGTCAGCGAGAAGTACCAGGAGTACGCAGAGAAGTTGCGCGACTACTTTGACACTCAGGACGTCCGCTGCTACATCGACGACCGTTCAGAAAAGATCGGCCGCAAGATTCGCGACAACGAGTTGAAGCACACTCCCTACCTGCTCGTCGTGGGAGAGAAGGAGCAGGCCGAAGGCACTGTAAGTTTCCGCAGACAGGGTGGCGGTGAGCAAGGATGTATGAAATTCGAGGATTTTGCAAAGAAAATCAACGAAGAAGTACGTAATATGACAGAAAATTACTAACTTTGCACCCCGAAACACATAGTTAATGAAGAAAGACAACAAGCTTAAGGTAACCTACCGCGTGAACGGGCAAATCAGAGTTCCCGAAGTGCGCATAGTTGGTGACAACATCGAAAGCCAGGTACTGTCCATAGGCCGTGCACGACAGATGGCAGAGGAGATGGGTGTTGACCTCGTGGAGATAAGCCCCAATGCAGAACCTCCCGTATGCCGACTCATTGAGTTCTCCAAGTTCATCTACCTGCAGAAGAAGCACGCCAAGGAGGTGAAGGCAAAGCAGGTCAAGATAGAGGTAAAGGAAATCCGTTTCGGACCTCAGACAGACGACCACGACTATGACTTCAAGTTGAAGCATGCCAAGGGATTCCTCTCCGACGGCGACAAGGTGAAGGCTTATGTATTCTTCAAAGGCCGTTCAATCCTGTTCAAGGAACAGGGCGAAGTTCTCCTCCTGCGTTTTGCTCAGGATCTGGAAGAATACGGCAAGGTGGAGTCAATGCCCACATTGGAGGGAAAGCGCATGACAATGTTCATCGCACCCAAGAAGGTTATTGCCAAGCCCATGAAGACCGCCGAGGAACTGGAGAACGAGAAAATCGTAGAGGCACCGGTAAAGAAGCAGCCACAACAGAAGGCACGCAAGGAATACACCGGTCCCAAGGTGGAAGGCGAGGACTTCGACGATTAAACGGCAAAGGGCGCTTCCCTACCCCTTTATATATAAATAAGGTATAGGAACGCCAAGGAAAAGAAAAGTCTGTGCGCCGTGTCTTTTGGATGCGCGGCCACGATTATTAATAACAACTTAATTATTTAACAAAATGCCAAAAGTAAAGACCAATTCCGGTGCAAAGAAGCGTTTCGTACTCACCGGAACCGGCAAGGTAAAGCGTCATCACGCTTACCACAGCCACATCCTGACCAAGAAGACCAAGAAGCAGAAGCGCAACTTGGTACACAGCG
Source organism: Bacteroidaceae bacterium (assembly GCA_017466325.1). GTDB lineage: Bacteria > Bacteroidota > Bacteroidia > Bacteroidales > Bacteroidaceae > Physcousia. The sequence continues at coordinate 8,230 of JAFTUK010000030.1, forward strand.
GTCTCGTAGTAACATCAGACATGAAGCAGGTTCGCGACCTGTTGTGCATGCGCTAAACATTAACCCCTAAAAAGACAAAAGAAAATGCCAAGATCAGTCAATCATGTAGCATCACGTGCTAAGAGAAAGAAGATATTGGGTCTGACCAGAGGTTACTTTGGCGCCCGCAAGAATGTTTGGACCGTTGCCAAGAACACTTGGGAGAAGGGTCTTACCTATGCTTTCCGCGACCGTCGCAACAAGAAGCGCACTTTCCGCGCTCTGTGGATCCAGCGTATCAACGCTGCCGCACGTCTGGAGGGTCTCAGCTACAGCCAGCTGATGGGTCTGTTGCACAAGGCTGGTATCGAGATCAACCGTAAGGTTCTCGCCGACCTGGCCGTAAACAACCCCGAGGCTTTCAAGGCTATCGTAGCAAAGGTAAAGTAAAGGATTAACAAGAACAAATCCAAATCAATGGCGCCCACCCTTGTGAAAGGGCGGGCGTTATTCTTATTTAAGAATATTCACGAGATTTGACCACACAAGGCCAAACGCCTGATATCATGATAACGGCAAGCATAGTCACATACAACGACCACCTTCTGGACATAGAGGCCATCCTGCGCTCTATCATTGCGTCTCCCATACGTAAGGTATGGATAATAGACCATAGCGACGAGGTTTACTCTCTGCGCGAAGAACTTCAGCAATACATGCAAAGGGACAAGGAGATACGCGCTCACATACAACGTGGTTTCCAGATAGAGTATCTTTTTGAGGACAATGTAGGGTATGGCCGTGGCAACAACCGCGCCATACGTCTGGCCATGGAGGAAGGCAGCCTTTACCATCTGGTTGTGAACCCGGATGTGTGGTTCTCTTCCGACGTCATCCCCACAATCTGGAAGTACATGGAGGAGCATCCCGAGGTGGGACAGATTATGCCTAAAGTATTGTTCTTGGACGGCACTATCCAGCCTTTGGCAAAACTCCTGCCCACTCCAATGGACATGTTCTGCCGTATGTTCCTGCCGGAATGGATGTTTGCAAGACGCAACAAACGCTACGAATTGGCACACTCCGGCTACAAGCACACGATGGACGTGCCTTGCCTTTCCGGTTGCTTCATGTTCCTGCGCATGAGCACACTGAAGGAAACGGGGCTTTTTGACGAGCGCTATTTCATGTATGCCGAGGATTTCGACCTTACCCGACGCATACACCGCAACTACCGCACGCTCTTCTTCCCACAGGTTTCCATATACCACAAGTTCAGCCGTGGCTCACACCGAAGCCTGCGCCTCTTCTTTGCCCACACCATAAGCATGATGCGCTATTTCTGCAAATTCGGTTGGTTCTACGATAGCGAACGCCGCCATTTCAACCGCAGGATACTTGATGAGATAAAGGAAATGCAGAACCTTCCAATGTCTTCTTCCAAGTAAACAGAAAAGGTTCATAGGGAAAATGGTAGCGGACAGATTTACTAAAAGAATGTAATATCCCACCTATGAACATCGGACATGTCACCTTTATATAATATAAGCAAATGCCATGAAAAAGACAAACAAACGAATTACACCCGATTTTGTCACAGAGTTATCAATGTGTGAGGTATTTGTATTTGGCAGTAACCTTGAAGGGTGTCATGGTGGCGGGGCCGCACGCATAGCGTACGAACGGTTCGGGGCAGTATGGGGACAGGGAGTTGGCCCACAAGGAAAATCTTATGCCATTCCAACTATGCATGGACCAATATCATCAATAAAGCCCTATGTGGATGACTTTATTGAGTATGCCAAGCAACACCCTTATAACCGTTTCCTGCTCACACGAATTGGATGTGGCATTGCAGGATTTAAGGATAAGGAGATGGCTCCGTTATTTGCTGAAGTTTTGGACATTCCTAACGTTTCAATTCCTAAAGAATGGCTCCCGATTATAATAGCATGTCCGCAGAAATACAAAACAGAAAGGACACAGACACCTGCCGTAATAAACGAAGATGTACTAAAAATCCTATGCGATCAGTATAAGTATTCTATTGGAGCAGGAATTGGCGTTTCATTTCCTGATATACGGATACGATATGTTATAGATGAAGATAAGTTCGGTTATGCCTGTTTTGGCGACTTCTTCTTCTACGGACAGAACCTGTACGTCTTCAGTACAGATGATGATTGGGCAGAAAAGCACAACCAAGGAGTTGTCTTGGATTATTTTAAAGACGAATGCCTTGGGCGCGGTTACGCGCATAAGGTTATATTTGCAGGTGTAAGGACAGGCTACCAAGATGCGAACAAAAAGAACATATATACTGGCGATGTCTGTCGTTTCTGTCTTGGATGCAACGAGTATTCTCTCCCGTTGTCCACAATAGGTTCCTTGCATGAACCAGAATATTTCAAATATGCATTTTCATTAGACAACCATTGCATCTTTCCGGAGGATTGTAAAAACATGACTTCCATTGGCACTGTACTATACCAGTTGGACAAGGAATCTTCTCCAGAAAAACTGAACGAAAGATGTGCACGCTTTGCAGATATTTATGGATTATCACATGACACAGTAGAGCAGCGTCTAACTATGTCTAAATATACTCCAAGTTTTCATGTCGAACCATGGAAGTACACCGCGATGGAAAAATTGGGCGTTGAATATAACTGGACAAAAGGTAAGTAACGAGATGGCTATATTGACTATCAGCAAATTGCTCAAAGAAGCAGGCCTCGATACAAGCAAGAAAATCAAACTGGTCAGGCATAAGGATAGCAGAGATTCTATATTTGTCAACGGAGTTGAGATTGCAGGTTCTCCATACGATTGGTATATCAACGACAGAGATACATTCATAGCATACCAAAGCGAGCAAGGCAAAGATGTTTTCAAAAATGTCGACTATATAGTCTCCTTCATTGGCGAAGAAGGAACTACCGCAAGAATGGTGGGTGTCTACCAAGTGTTAGGGCTTGATGAAGACAAAATGAGTAAATCCGACAACGGGAAAACCTATTACATCATGGAGGAAGTTCAGGACACATTTGAGGAACTGAACGAACGTGTAATAATAGATTGGGGACAGAGTGCGAGAAGTTGGCACCAATGGCTTCACCTGCACGACAAAGACATCATTTCCATAGAACGCAAAGGTATAGATTGGGTATGTCCTGACTATGAAGAAATACTTTTATCCTACGAGCAACTACAACGTATCTTCGCCAATGAAATAGGTATCTGGAAGAATCGTTTGTGCGCCTGTAATGCCATATATGTAATATCAGATAGCAACTCCGGAAAATTGTATGTCGGTTCAACATATAATACCCAAGGTATCTGGGGAAGATGGATGAACTATGCCCAAACCGGGCACGGAGGTAATGTTGAGTTAGAGAAACTTCAAACTGAAGATCCTGAGTATGCAAAGAAATATTTCAAGTGGGCTATTTTGCAAACTCTACCTCTCAATATTGAACCAAACAAGGCCGTAAGCATAGAAACCCGCTGGAAGGAAAAACTTGGTCGGGTGGCTTGTGCGTTAAACATGAATTAGCCTTGAGCACATAATGATGAACGAAGTATTCCTTTTTCTGAAGCGATGGGGACTGGTGGTAAGCATGCTTACCGGTGCAAGTGCGTATTTCCTCTATATCAACATTGATGCTCTGGAGGGGACACGCGCATTGGCCAACAATGTGGTGCAGGTGGCACAACCAACCCTGCTTTTCCTCATGCTTTTGCTTACGTTCCTGAAAGTGAAGCCCTCCGACCTGCACCTTCGCCGATGGCAGATGGGAGGCCTGGCATTGCAGGGTAGTTTCTGGGTGCTGGGAGCCTTGGCGCTGATGTATATCCCCATGTCGTACACATGGAGGCTTGGCATGGAGGGATTCCTTCTGTGCATGATATGCCCCACGGCCACGGCGGCGGCGGTGATTACAGGCAAACTGGGTGGCAACCAGGGGTCGCTGACCATGTACATCATCCTAGCCAACCTGATGGCATCGCTGCTCATCCCTGCCATGATACCGCTGATATACCAGAACAGCGACATCACCTTCTGGGCAACATTCTCGCAGATAGTGATGAAGATTTCCCCCCTGCTGTTCCTCCCCTTTGTCTGTGCCATAATAATGCGCCGTCTGACACCGGGACTTGCGAGGGTGCTGACCGGCATACCCAATGCCGCCTTCTACCTGTGGATGATAGCCCTGTCCATGGCTATTGCCGTGAGCGTGAAGAACATGCACCATAGTCTCAATGCCGGTCATGGCCTGTTGCCTCAGGTGGCCATAGCGGCAGGAAGCCTGCTGGCATTCCTGATACAGTTCTCCTCAGGCAGATGGATGGGGAAGCATCTTGGCCGTCATGCCGAAGACGAGGTTATCAGTGCCACACAGGGTCTCGGCCAGAAGAACACCATCTTCTCCATCTGGTGCGGCTACTCCTTCATGGATCCCCTGAGCAGCATTGCCGGAGGTTTCTACAGCATCTGGCATAACGTGTACAACTCCTACCAGTTGGCAAAGAGGCATCCTGGCAGATAGATTGCCCTACCCTATTTACAACGCAAGGCCTTGCGGAGGACGGGCATTATGTGTTCCACATAGCGGTAGTTGCCCAGGTCGGTGAAGTGGCTACCGTCCACACTGGCATCTCCGTCTTCACCCAGCATCCCTTCTGCCTCCACATAGTAGATCCTTTTTTCTCCTGCCTTCTTCAGCCTTTTGAAAAGGGCTTTTTGCTCGCGGTTCCTGCCAATGACCTCGTCACGCAACTTTGTGTCGAAAGCCGTGCGGGGAAAGATGGGGGCTTCCACAAAGATGACGGGGACATGGGGGTGAGCCTTACGAAGGATGCGGAAGAAGGTCTCCCCTGCCTCCCTGATGCGTTCCTCCGTTGAATTGGGCACATAGTCAAGGATGAACACGCCAGGGTCCTTGACGGTGGCCATAAGTTCCGCTATCTCGAGGTCAAGACGGGCATTCCCGCTGAACCCGAGATTGAACACCTCGCGGTTGAACCTTCTGCCTATAATGTTTGTGTATGCCATTCCCGGACGGCTTGCACATCCGCCCTGCAGAATGCTGGTGCCATACATCACGATGGGCTTTTCCTGAGAAGGGCTGGCCACGGCAGGTTGTTCAATGTAAGCGCCCTCGTCTACACCTATTTCAAGCGACTTCACGCCGTCGTACAGGGAAAGGTAGAGCATGTATTCCCTGTCTTGAGGTGCCATGTTGCGGATGATTGCATGCTGGTTCACACCTTTGGTGGTGGGTCTTCCGGGGGCAACGGCCTTCCATTCACCGTCCACAAGCGCATAGAGGTCGAGGCCTCGCGTACCGGTGTCGGTCATGTGGTTCTGATAGTTGTTGTACAAGGATTGCCATTTGGCATGGATGGAGGTGGAGTTCGAACGGAAACGGATGTACAATCCGGCTGATTTACGTCCTAACCTCCATACGTCCTTTCTGCTCACACCCTCCAGATGGGCAGGCAGGCGTTCGTAGCGGGTTTTGGTCTTCTCCGAAATCTTCCCGTACACGGGGAACTGGGCGGCATCCGTAAATACGACCTTCTGTGCGTGTATTCCTGCCGATAGCAGAAGAACGGCAATGAACGGAAACAACTTTTTCATGATGTGATATCTGGCCACCGCCCTACTCTGCCACGCCGATGATGTCGCGGACGGAGGCGATGTTGTGGGCGTCGAGCCAGTCGTTGATGCCTTGCGCCACCTTGGCCGAGATGGCGGGGTCAAGGAAGTTGGCCGTACCTATCTCTATGGCGCTGGCACCTGCCATGATGAACTCTATGGCGTCCGTGGCGCTGGCTATGCCTCCAAGGCCTATGACGGGGATGTTAACGGCCTTTGCCACCTGATACACCATGCGCAGGGCTACGGGCTTGACGCAAGGACCGGAGAGGCCTCCCGTGCCAATGCTGAGCATACGCTTGCGCTTCTCTATGTCGATGGCGGTGCCCATGAGGGTGTTGATAAGGCTCACGGAGTCGGCTCCCTCTGCCTCCACGGCCTTGGCTATGCTCACGATGTCGGTTACGTTGGGCGAGAGTTTCACTATGAGGGTCTTGCCATAGGCCTTGCGCACGGCACGCACCACGCTGGAGGCTCCCTCGGTGGTAACGCCGAAGGCCATGCCGCCGTCGTGCACGTTGGGGCAGGAGATGTTCAGTTCTATGGCGTGGATGTCCTCCAGGGCGTCTATGCACTCGGCACAACGGGCATAGTCCTCGGGCGAGGAGCCGGACACGTTGACTATCATCTGCGTGTCTATCTTGCGTATCTTGGGATAGATGGTTTCGCAGAAGTACTGTACGCCCTTGTTCTGCAGGCCCACGCAGTTGAGCATGCCGCTTGGGGTCTCGGCCATACGGGGGTAGTCGTTGCCCTGGCGGGGCAGGAAGGTGGTTCCCTTCACTATGATGCCACCTATGGCGGTGAGGTCCACCACGTCCTCGAATTCTATGCCGTAGCCGAAGGTGCCACTGGCCGTCATTACGGGGTTCTTCATCTGAAGGGCCCCTATGCTTGTACTGAGATTTGCCATACCTATTATTATTCCCAAGTAAGTTCGTTAATGTCAAATACGGGGCCTTCTGTGCAGACGCACACATTGCCCTTCACGGTTTTCTCCACACAACAGAGGCAGGCTCCGAGGCCACATGCCATCATGTTTTCCAGGGACACTTCGCAGGGCACGGAATTGGCGCGTGCGAACTTTGCCACGGCCTTCATCATGGGCGAGGGTCCGCACACCGAGATGCGGTCGAAGTGCTGCTTGAAGAGGATGGAGTGCTGGGTAACGAAACCCTTCTCTCCGGCGCTGCCGTCCTCGGTGGTAACGTAGACGTCGCCCACTCGCTGGAAGTCCTCCATCTGCAGGAGCATGTCCTTGGTGCGTGCTCCCAGCAGGAAGGTGGGGCGCATGCCCATCAGGTTCATCTGTGCGCCCAGATAAAGGAGCGGTGCGGTACCTACGCCACCGCCCACCAGCAGGTGCTTCTTCTCGGCGCTGACGGGCATGGAGAAGCCGTTGCCCAGAGGCAGAAGGGCATTCAGCGTGTCGCCCTCCTTCAGGCGTCCGAGGGCACGGCTGCCGGCTCCCACGAGTTGTACCAGGAACCATATCTGGTTTTGTTTCGCGTCTACGAAATTGATGCTGATGGGGCGGCGGAGGAAGGTTTCCTTGCTTCCGTCCACACGCAACTGGGCAAACTGGCCGGGCATCATGGGTGGCAGGGGCGCATTGGGGTCGGTGCATTTCAGCAGCACGAAGCGCTCGCCCAGTGCCTCCACAGACACCACCTGAAGGTCTATAATATGCTTTTTAAGTGCCATAGATATACCTTATTTATATATATAAGTGAATTATTTCATGGTAAAGATACGAATAAGCGAGTAAAAAACCAAACTTGTTTGAGTTTTTTCGAGCGTGAGTATCTTAGAAACGCAGTTTCAGAGATACGAATAAGTGAGCGAAATCCAAAATTTATTTGAGAATTTCCGAACGAGAGTATCTTAGAAACGCAGTTTCAGAGATACGAATAAGTGAACGAAATCCCATATTTGCAAGCAAGAGAGAGCAGAAGCATGGTAGGGACACGGCATGCCGTGTCCGATAACAAAAGCATAAGCGGACTCGGCATGCCGAGTCCCTACATCCCCGAGCGCAAGCAAATTTTAATACCCATTTACCGGCCATTTATTACCTATTTACTGGCCATTTACTGGCCAAAATTTGGCTTCTATGCAATGGATTCCGCACGTTTTTGCATGGTTTTCGCATCAAAAACACCCTGTTTTGCCTCCTAAGGAGTGAAGGTTTCGTAGGTTCCGTCGTCGAAAAATATACGGATTTCAGTTATTTTTCTCTGCGGTTTGTCAATATATTTCTCAATATACTGCACCTGCGGCTGCATCACCTGGGCAGAAGACATGTGTGCCGAGGGGTGGGAACCGGGCAATGACTGCTCGGCAAAGGCGGGGCGTTCCTGGTGCATGGCGGGGGCATCGGGATGGCCTTGCGGAGTGCTGACGGAGGAGAACAGATCGGGCATCTCCTCAGCCGCGCAATCATCCTCCTGGGCAGCACCGGAAGTGTCATTTGCGGATGGTTGGGAGGCGTACATATCGCCCTCGCCAAACATCAGCCACATGATGTTCACCTCGGGGAAGCACTCGTGGATGGCACTGACGGTTTGGTTGGTGGGTCGGGTACGCCCATTGAAAATTCCTGACAAAGTTGCTTCGGCGATACACAACTCCGAGGCGAACGATTTTTGGGACATGCCCTTGTCCAACATCAACTGACGGATACGATCTTTCATCTGATAGGGGTGTTTTTGGAGTTTCGGGGCACAAGTAGGGGCATGTGCCACCCGATTCTCATATATAAATCCGAGTACAAAGATACGCAAAAATAATCGAAAATGCAAAGTTTCTAAACGTAAATCTGAATTTGTTTATCGCGATTACATTTGCGTATTTGAATTCACAAACCGAAGAACGGATTTGTAAATACACATTCTCGTATCCGAATGGGCGAAAGGACGACATCTTGAAGAAGTTAAAGGATTTTGGTTTTACCCCGTATTTCTTTATAGTTGATTTTTAGGGTATTGTGCGCCCGTATCCTTGCGAATTGTTGATAACTCTGCCCCTTAACCCTACCCGAAGGGCATGCGCACCGCATAATGCATACTTTTGTGTAACTGCAATACATTTCGCACTGGTTTACTGCCATTTACAACCGCATAAACTTCTGCTGAAAAATATGCGTTTGCGGTATGCAAACGTGTATATTCACATTTCTGCATGCTTTACATTTGGTTATTTGTCATTGCAAACCGGGGCTGTTTTGCGTTTTGTAAATTCGGCATTCAGTATTTGCAGGTACAAATTCCTGAAATCGGTATAGGAATATGAATGTGTAAATTTGTTAAATGTATATTTCGAAGGTATGTCTGAAGCCTATTTTTGCCAGAATCCAGTTCTCCCCCACAGACGGCAGGAAGAAGGGATTTACGCGATTCTCAGCGAGTGGAAATCAGTGCTAAATTGCTAATGTTTAGTAAAATGATGGTAAAAACGGGCATCTGGCCCTTTGGGGCAAATAGAAAAAAAATGCCCCTAAAATGGGGCACTTTTCCATGAAAACGACAAATAAACCTATCCCAGAATGCGGTAAACCAGTTCCAGGAGCAATTCACCCGGCGGGGTTTTACATCCTCCTACCCCTTTGCTTGCCGCATCGGCTTGTCGGATGAGAGAAAGTATCTCCATTACCTGGCGGCCGGTGTAGCATCGCATGGCAGGCATGATTTCATTACGCACCTTCCAGTCAGGTTTGCCCAGCCACTGCGCCACTCCCTTGTCCGTTTTGTCGGGGCTGTAGTAGGCCTGCATAAGGTCTGCGAAAAAAGAAAACATCATGCTCAGGGTTACGGGCATAGCAAAGGAGCGCGGATTGCTGCCAAAATATTTTACTATTTTTGCCGCCTGAGATTTGTTTTTTACGGCCAACGCGGCCAGGAGTTCGAAATTATTGAAGTCCTTGCTCATGCCGGTTTGGTCCTCCACAAGGGCCGCCGACACCCTACTCTCGCCCTCGGGCATGGCCACCAGCAGTTTGTCCAGTTCGCTGGACATGCGCATCAGGTCGGTACCCACATGCTCCACCAGCATCTGCGTGGCCTTAGGCTCTATGTCCTTGCCGGCAGACTTCAGGTAGCGCTGGATGAAGGAAGGTAATGAACTTTCGTAGACGCGCTTGCTTTCGAACACCACTCCCCCACACTGCCCTATGGCCTTGTAGAGAGCCTTGCGCTTGTCCAGATTTCCGTTCTTGTGGCAGAGCACCAGCACCGAGGTGGGTGCTGGGTTCTTGCAATAGGCGGCCAGTGCATCCTGCGAGGTGCGCATCTGCTGGAACTCCCTCACCACCACCAGGCGCTTCTCGCCCAGCATGGGGAACTGCTGGCAGGTGTCGGCCACGCGCACGGCATCCACATCGCTTCCGTAGAGGAGTTCCATATCGAAGTCTCGGTTGGCCTCGGGCATCACCTTCTGTGTTATCGCCGCCTCCAGGCGGTCTATATAGTAAGGTTCCTCGCCCATCAGGCAATACACCGGGGCAATGGTGCCGGCCTTTATGGATTTAGTTATTTCTTCGTAGGTCATAATTGTATGGCGGGGTATAGGGGGCTTATAGATGTTATAGAAGGCCTAGATGTTATAGGAGGTCCTAGGTTTTCCTAGGGTGTCCTAGGCCTTCCTAGGTCCTCCTAGGTCCTCCTAGGATCTCCTAGTCCTTCCTAATAATCGAATTTCAGGTGGCGCACGGTCTTCTTCTCGTCGCGTATCATCTCCAGGGCCTCTATGCCTATAAGTACGTGCGTGCGCACGAAGTTGCGTGTAACCTCGTTGTCGCTCTCCGATGTCTTCACGCCCTCGGGAGTCATGGGGTTGTCAGAGACGAGCAGCAGCGCCCCCGTGGGTATGCGGTTGGCAAAGCCGCAGGTGAAGAGCGTTGCCGTCTCCATGTCCACGGCCATGGCGCGTGTGGTGCGCAGATAATTCTTGAAGTCGTCGTCGTGCTCCCACACCCTGCGGTTGGTGGTGAACACGGTTCCCGTCCAGTAGTCGAGGCCCATGTCGCGTATGGTGGACGACACGGCACGCTGGAGCATGAAGGCAGGCAGAGCGGGCACCTCGGGCGGGAAGTAGTCGTTGCTCGTTCCCTCGCCCCTTATGCCGGCAAGCGGCAGAATCAGGTCTCCGCGCTGGCTCTTGCGGCTCAGCCCTCCGCACTTGCCCAGAAACAGGCATGCCTTGGGGTGTATGGCAGAGAGCAGATCCATGACGATGGCGGCATTGGGACTGCCCATACCGAAGTTTATTATGGTCAGGTTGCCCGCCGTGGCCATGCGCATGTTGGACTTGTAGTCGGGTTTCTCCAGCGAGAAATGGTCGCAGAAGATATCCACGTAGTTGTTGAAGTTGGTCAGCAAGATGTACTCGCCAAAGTCCTCCAACGGGTGGTTCGTGTACCTGGGCAACCAGTTTTCAACTATTTCCTGCTTGGTTTTCATGGTTTTTATTTTTTACTTTGGGGCTGCGCCCCGAAGGTACTCTCTTCTGACTTCGTCTTCCTCCTCCGCACCTCGGCAATTCAAACAAGTTTGATTGCTCTCGGTTTGTCGTCGGTTCGAAAATGTCCAAATAAATTTGGCATTTCGCTCGCTTAATCGTACCTTTGTTCATGCAAAGATAAGCAAAAAGAATGAATGGGCAATAACACGCCCCTCTCTTTTGACCAAATTTCACCTCTATGCTGGAACTGAACCTCCCCCCTGCCGACATACGATTGGAAAGGCGCCAGGAACGCCTCCACATCTGGGACTTTGTGCGCCGCCGCTGGGTGGTGCTCACGCCCGAGGAATGGGTGCGGCAGCATTTCTCGCACTGGATGACGGAGCATCTGGGCTACCCCCTGGCCCGCCTGGGGCACGAGATAAGCCTGAAGCAGAACGGCATGCGGCGCCGTGCCGATGCCGTATTCTACGACCATGACGGGCGCCCGCTCATCATCATGGAGTTCAAGGCTCCGCACATCAGCATCAGCCAGAAGACCTTCGACCAGATAAGCCGCTACAACATGGTTCTGCAGGTGCCCTACCTCATCGTGAGCAACGGCATGCAGCACTTCTGCCTGCACGTAAGGGAGGAGGGCATGGAGTTTCTGCGCGAAATACCGAGGTACGGGGAGATATGCGGTGAGAGATGAAGATAACCTTTAGGTAGTCATATTTTCCAGTAAAAAGTCAACATTTCCAGTAAAAAAGTCAACGAATCTGGGCTGAAAAGTCTGCCATTTCAGCATGGAAGGTCTTATAATAGGGGGAGTTTCATTTGGTGCGTTCGCACTATATCCCTTATTATCAGTGATTTGAGATACATTGACGTTACAGCGTTACAGCGTTACAGCGTTACAGTAAGAAAATGTACTATTATCTACTGAAAACTGAAAAAGTATAAAAATAGATTTTATTATATATATAATAAACTTTCACTTTAGGGTTCTGGCATAGCGATGATTTTAACTGTAACGCTGTAACGCTGTAACGCTGTAACGCTGTAACGCGTAACGCATAGCAATGTAAAGATTATTCAACCTTGCTAAACGATTGGGATTTTAACGACAACCGTACTGTTTGCTGAACAAATGTGCAAAAACAAGGAGAATACATCAAGTTGATATTCAGGATGTTATTTTGACACGCCACCCCTTGCTCCCTTATGTTTTTCGTTCACTTTCCGTTCTCACATCGCCCGTGAGATGCTGACATATTGTCATGCGCCTGCTCATTCATGTTCACGGCTGATTCCATGCGAGGAACGAGCCTTGACGATACGAGGATTTTCCGCCGGGCAGCGCACACACGGAGATGTAAAGTTTTTTACGAACGGTAAAACGGTTCATTGCCCACAGAAATATAGGATATAACCAAATAAATCTGCAATTATTTTTATTATTTTCTCAAATTATATGGTCCTCCTTCCTCCAGAACGCTTTGCCGCGCTTGATAACGGCGAACATTCTCA
>JAFTUK010000010.1 GCA_017466325.1 Bacteroidaceae bacterium
ATCCTGAAGTTGCCTTCGGTCTGACAGGAAACAAGAATATGGCCAACGGTAGCAATGCCGGCGTAATGAGTGGCAAGTATGACATTCAGATTGTGATGGTTCCCCGTTGGTATGAAACCAGCTACGAGACTCCCGATACTGACGGTGCCGCTCTGAAGAACAGAGTGGTCTGCACATTGTACTACTGGGATGAAAGCCTGATCGGCAACACAGACCTCAAGTACACAAAGCATATCAAGCTTACAAGCGCTTCCGTTGGGTATAGCGGTGAGAAGGTGGATACAATCACTGTATTTACCGACGTTGAGTTCCCCGTTTCATACAAGAACCTCAACAACACCTATCCTGTTTTACACCTCAAGAGTAACGTGACGACTGAGGGCGTCAAGAACGGTTACTCACGCCCCTTCAACATTGACAGAATCATATTGAAGAGCAAGGATTGAGAATATAATTTTCGTTTATCACAGGAATTTCAATACATAGGAAAAATGAAAAATACAAAAAAAAATATTTTTGCAAGACTTTGTCCTCTTGCCATAGCATTGTTTTGTAGTGGCGTTAATGCCTTTGCAGACGAGGGTGTTGTATTGACTTTGAAGGATGGTCAGGAACTGAGGTTTATGTTTTCGGAGAAACCAACCGTTATTCATGGTCGCGAACTGGCATTAATTGCTCCTGATGCAACAACCGTGAGTTACGATTACACTCAGGTGCGCAGTCTTCGTTTTGGCGAGTTTGTCCCCACTGCCATTGAGGAGGTGGAAGGAGATTCTGCATCAGTAGTCAGTTTCAAGATTGTTGACGGCACTCTTTATGTATATGGCCTGCCCGCAGGAGAGAAGGTAAGTGTCTATACTATCAACGGTCAGCGTGTAGGTGCAAAACAACAGATAGACAAAAATACCGTGTTAAGCCTTCCTCTGACATCAAAAGGTGTTCTTATTGTAACAACAAGCACAGGTATCAGTTACAGAGTCTTGAATCCATAGGAGATGTTATTGTGATTTAGAGATAATAAGTATAAATATTCAAAACACATATTTCATGAAAAAGTTACTGACTGCAATAACAATGTTCGCCATGTCTGCTGCTGCCATGGCGCAGAGTTATGTAATATATGAATGGAAGGACAGTGTGCCGACTATCCGCAATATTTCAGATATAGACACGATAACATATTATTTGCCTGATGATTTGATAAGGCTTAAGACAGGTTCGCCAACAGAGGTAAAGAAGACCAGCATGATATCCGAATTTGAACTTACGTCACGTATAAGTTTTGCGGATTCAACTATCACAGAGCAGGGAATATGTTACTCTCGAACTAATCCCAATCCCACTATCGAGGATGATAAGGCAAAATTCGGACCTTTCCATAAGGGCGTTTGTGAAGTTACGATAACAGGTTTGGGTAACAATACGTTCTATTATTACCGTCCATATTTTGTGGTTGCAGACTGTGTGTACTATGGTCCCGTTAAGACGTTCTCCACATGGGAGGGAGCGGACAGTTCTAATCCCGCCATACTTGAATCCCTGAATACTATGGGAAGTTTCAAGAGTTATCTGCGTCTGCTGTCAGATCCCGATGTTAATCCCTCTGCAACCAGAAACAGTTCTTTTGCACAGATTTTGTCTAAACCAGGTACAAAGACATTGTTCGTGGCGAGCGATGAGGCATGGGACGCATTCTTTGAAAACAATAAACGCCTTCCCAAATCCAATCCTTGGCACTACGCCCAGAGTTATGAAAAGTTGTCAAAGAGCCAGAAAAGACTGTTGTTTCATAGCAGTATGATCCATCAGGCTATTCCCACTGAGCAACTCTCAAGCACTTCCGGTGAGAAACCTGTCAGTGGTGAATATCTTCGCAGATATACAGATGTAGAGGCATTGGATTCTGTAACACGTATTGCTATTACAGATCTTCCCATAACTTATTGGAGCGCAGACAAACAGGCAACGGAAACTGGTCTAACCCAACCGGAAGAGGATCAGTGGAGCCGCATTCGCAATGGAGGACTTATGGGTTATGATTCAATTTACATGGTGCAAGACAGTTCCTCTTCAATGATGGTTCATTTAACCAAAGAATACATGAAGAAACAGCGTATTACAGACGCGGACTTCCGGATTATTATGGGTAAGGAACGTGCAAGTAACGATGTTCACATTTACGATACACGTATTGAAAGTGCCGATGTTGTTTGTGAAAACGGTTATCTCAATACAGTTTCTACCCCTTTGGTTCCATTGACGAATATGGCAGAACTTATCCGTACGAATGGACGTACCAACATCTACAGTCATCTATTGGAGCGTTTTTCTGTCCCCTTCCAGAACAAGGAACTTGGTAGAAGGTATTCACAATTGAATCCCAATTTCTCTGTGGCTGACACTCTGTATTCAAAGCGCTACTACTCACAGAGATCCTTTGGTTCAACAGGAACTACCGATGTGGCCTTGTCAAGAGACGAAAGAGGCACCCAGTTTAATGGCGCTCTTCTTAGATTCGACCCGGGATGGAACGAGTACTACCCCAACGGTGAATCTCCCGAAACCGACATGGGCGCAATGTTCGTCCCCAACGACGCACAGATGATCGAGTACTTTAATACTGGTGGTGGTAAGACCTTGCTTGAAGAGTACACCAAGGATCATCATGTAGGCCAGTACAACGTCAACGATCTGGAAACTCTCTATCAGGACATAGATCAGATTCCCTTGAATATATGCTCAAATATTCTTAACCATGTAATGTTTGAAAGTTTTGCTGGTGCAGTGCCAAGCAAAATGCTGAGATTGCGTGAAACAGGAAGTACTGAACGTATTTTTGAGGAATGCGATACACGCCTGAGCAAGGATGGCGGTACCATAGATACAGTTTTAGTGGCATGTAATGGTGCGGTGTATATTATGAATAATGTATTCATACCTTCCGATTTCAACTGTGTGGCTACTCCTGCTTACGTTGGTTATGACAATAAAATTATGCGCTGGGCTATCTACAGCGATGCTACACTGACCAGCCCCATCATGAATATGCACTACTACGCTTATTTGAAGTCGTTGCAAAATCAGATGACTTTCTTCGTGCCTAATGACGAGGCCATGCAGTACTATTACGACCCCATGAGCTTTACCAGTCGCACCCCCCGCGTAATGCGCTTCCTCTATACCTCCGGCAACTTCCCCTTTGCCACCAAGAGTTCAAAAGGCATCTCTGTTTTGGCCAACTTCGACGTTAACACAGGTACCATCGGCCGTGACCTGTCTACACAGTCTACCAACCAGCAGGAACTTGTCAACCGTCTGCGCCAGTTGCTCGAGCACAACACCATTGTACACGAGGAAGGTGTGAACCTGATCAATACCGAAGAGGACGAGTACTACCTCTCCAAGAACGGTATGGGTATCAAGGTTATACGTGACGAGACTGGTGTTGTCAAAGCCCAGGGCGGTTTCCAACTTGAGAACGAGCGCGAAGGTCTGGCGCACAACCACCCCGGTATCCTCTACTGTAACGTACTGGAGAAGGGTGACTACAAGAACGGTTGCACCTTCACTGTTGATGCTCCCCTGATTCCCGCTTCACGAAGCGTATTCAGCGTGATGTCAAACATCAAGCGCGGTCAGAAGGGCGAACCTCTGGACTACAACAGCCCCGAGACAATAGAGTCTAACCCCTACTATGAGTTCTTCAGACTCTGCAACGAGGCAAACTGGAACCTGATTGTCAAGTCCGGTCTCGTCGACGAGAACGACCCAAAGTATGACGTAGGTACTTATCGTGGGCAGGAAGCTTTGAGTAAGGCTGTTAACAAGTACATGACCTTCGTGGACAACAATGCCGTTGATTATAATGTTCAGTTCTTTGATAATTTCAACTACACAGTATTTGTTCCCACCAACGAGGCGGTTAAAGAGGCTGTGGCAAACGGTCTGCCCACGTGGCAAAGTATTGAGGAGGATTTCACTAACAGCATAGATCCTAGTACTGGGCAACTCGCTACTTATGAGGATAGCCTGCGTATCCAGTACAAGATAATATATTTGACCAATTTTATTCGTACTCACTTTGCTGATAATACGGTTTTCGCTGATAAGTCAGACATGAATGCGGAATTGGTTACCAATAGTTTCAACAGCGAGACTGGGGTGTTCGTCAAGTCATACGTGCAGCGAGCTGGTGGCGTGCTCAAGGTTAAGGACAACACCGCAAGCGGTCGGTGGATTGCTGCGATGTACACATATGATGGTCGTGATGTGAAGAATATCATGACCTGTGACCGCGAGTGTAACTCAAAGGTTAAGGACCAGAGCATGAACAACAAGATCACAGATGCCAGCAACTATGCTGTAATACATCTGATTAACGGAGTTTTGAACCACGATGAACTTACCAACGGCAAGTATCCTGACTTTACCAGTGGAAGCGGGGCACGCAAGTACATTCAGAAATTTGTGATCAGATAACCTGTGATGCTATAACGCCAGATTATTTTGAGAGAGAGAGAAGATGAAAGATAAATGATTATAACAGTGATACAGTTAATATGAGAACCATACCCAAAATCAAAAGTTACATTCTCCTGATTCCTATGCTCGTTACAGTTCTATTTAATCAAAGCTGTACTGAGTTAATAGAGGATAGTTTGACAAGAAATACAGTCGATAACACCATTGTCGATTATTTGGAGGAGCACGCTGATGTATACAGCGAGTATTTGAAGTCGCTTGATAATGTGAAAATGCCCGGGACTGCCAATTCGAGTGTCAGAGAACTTTTAAGTGAGCGCGGCAACTATACATGCTTTGCCCCGACAAACGAAGCGATCCATGACTACTTGTCCCTGTTGATGTATCGTGGTATCATATCCGACTCAACATGGAGCGCATCAGAATTTCAGGAAGTGAATCCGGAGACTGGCAGAAATGATCTGTTGTATGAGATTCAGCGTAATATCGTATACGGTAGCATCATTGATGCAGGTGACAACTCTGCTGCGTATCAAACCAGTGATTTCAAGATAAATGAGATGTTGGCACAGACCAATATGAACGGGCGCAGGTTGCGTGTATCAGAAGGTCGGGGCACAAAACTTGCTGTTGAAGGGAGTGATATTGATGACGAGGATTGCAACATTTACACCATAAATGGCTACATTCATCAGGTACATAAGGTAATTGAGTCCAGCGAGGAGACTGTGGCTGACATATTCCGGAAGGTGATAGAGGAAAATAAGCACGGTTTCTATACTTATGCAGTTCTGCTGGAAGCTTGTGGCCTTTATTCAGAATTGGCACAGACGGAGGATGGAGTTTATTGCCAGATGCTGGTGTCTGGCGAACTGGAGCAACACTTCAGTGAGCCTCACCCCACCTACTCAGGTACCGGTGACCCCGAAAGAGGTAAGGGTGCATATGGTGGCAACACCTCTTATGGCTGGTATCCCAAGCGCAGAATGATTGGTTTCACCATGTTCCTGGAAAAAGACAGTTGGTGGGAACAGGCTCTCGGTTTGGAAGATAACACTATTCACTCTAAATCCGCAGAAGAGGTTGTCGCTTTGGTAGCAGATTATGTAAAGGAAAACAGGCTCCACATGCCCAATGCCACAAACAACGAGAACTATACCAACGACAACAATGCACTGAACCAGTTTGTTACCTATCATATCCTTCCAGCCAAGATAGAGTATAAAAAGTTAGTAATACATTTCAATGAGTATGGTTATAGTCAGGACGTGAGGCAACCCAAATCTTGTGTATACGATTACTATACAACAATGGGCAAGCGCAGACTCCTGAAGACCTACAAGTCACCAAGCAACAAGAACACTATTTACCTGAACCGTTTCCCCGTCATCAACAATGTAACCGACGGCGACTATACTGAGGTAAGTTGCGAGGAGGGTGCCAAGTCCGGTGTTGAGGTCATGACCGATGGAATTCTTGCTCCTTGTAATGCTTATGTCTATCCAATTGATGAATGCCTGTATTTCAATGAGCAGACATCAGATTTCATGGGTAGGGAGAGACTTCGCATAGATGTGGCGTCAATGTTCAAAGAGTTCTTGACAAACGATATCCGTTCCAACGAGACCCCAAGTTGGCCTCATCAGTGTGTAGGTATCCCCATTACAAGCAAGTATTCATATTGTGATGAATTGGAAATTGGAGATGGGACACGAGCGCACTATCTGACCGGCCGATATAGTGGTGTTAACAGTTGGGCAAACTACCAGGGTGACGAGTTGAACGTGGTTGGTAACTACGAAATAACCATGAAACTGCCTCCCGTTCCCAAGGACGGTGTATATGAGTTGCGTATGGGTCTGAGCACCAACAACCGTCGCGGAATATGTCAGGTACATTGGGGAACAAATAAAAATGCCCTGCCTGCAGCAGGAATGCCAGTTGATATGCGTATGACAGGTACCGAAACTCTGACCATGTCCGGTCAGTCATTCCCCTCTACCGTAGGATGGGAACCTGACGTGAAGGGAGATGACGACATCAACGCTGAAATCGACAAGAAGATGCGCAGTAAAGGCTACATGAAGGGACCCAAAGGCATTAACTACATTGGTGGAAACCAATTGTTGCGTGACCGTAAAGAGGCTCTCAGAAAGATTCTCGTTAGATCAGAGATGAGGGCAGATGAAACCTATTATGTCCAGTTTAGAAATGTTATGGATAATCCTGATACAGAGTTCTTCTTGGACTACATAGAGTTGTGCCCCAGGGAGGTTTATGACAACCCAGTGATACCAGAGGACATCTGGTAGTCAGCGTAAATAAACAACATAGGGCTGTAGCGTGGTAGATACGATGCAGCCCTATGTCTAATGTGATGAATATCGTTATTATTCTTGCCGGTGCTTCTACTTTTTTCCTTACTCTCCCTCCTGTTTGTTCTCGGAGGTGAGTTTCTTGCCCTGGTACTCGCCGGTGAGGGTGCGCAGGAAGGCAACGATGGAGGATACGTCGGCATCGCCGAGTTCTATGTCGCACTGGTAAAGGGCCATGTCGCGGACGGCTTCTTCCATGGTGGCACGGGTGCCGTCGTGGTAGTAGGGCCATGTGAGTTCGATGTTGCGCAGGCCTGGAACCTTGAAGCGGTGACGGTCGCGCTCGTCCTTTGTCTGCTTGTAGCGGCCGTTGTCCTCCTCGGTGAGTTCCATGCCACGGGCCTCGAAGTAGTGCTGGCGCAGGCCCATCAGTTCGTAGGTGTCGCCGCCGAGGTTTGCGCCTACATGGCAAGTGGCACAGTTGTTGGCCTTGAACAGGTCATAGCCGCGGAGTTCGTCGGCAGTGAGTGCTTCGTTGTCGCCCAGCAGCCACTTGTCGAACTGCGAGTTGGGGGTAACGAGGGTGCGCTCGAATTCCTCTATGGCATCGGTGATGCTCGCCTCGGTGATACCATCGGGATAGAGAGCATTGAACTCTTCGACATACTTCTTATCCTGAGCCAGTTTGGCTATAATCTCGTCGAAAGAGGTTGAAGCCATTTCCACGGGGTTCAGCGGAGGACCTGCTGCCTGTTCGGCCAGAGTCTTGGCGCGGCCGTCCCAGAACTGCACGAAGTTGTAGACGGCATTGTATGTGGTGGGAGCATTGACGCCGCCCTTTTGGCCTGCCACGCCAGTGGAGTACTGCAGGTTGTCCACACCGCCGGTGTTGAGGCCGTGGCAGGTGGCACATGAAACGGTGTTGTCCACGGACAGGCGTGTGTCGTGGTACAGGTCAAAACCAAGTTTCACCTTCTGCTGGTTGACATCAGGGTTGGCGATGATGGGTCGCACCGGTTCGCCGGCACGCTCGCCGGAGAGCCCGTCGTTGTAGTATGCCGTGCGGAAGTCACGTGCCCACTCTGCTATCATTCCAGCCTTCTTGTCGGTCATCTGGCTGCCCCAATGTACGAGGTAGTACTTTGCCATGGGCATGGTCTTGTCCAGCGCCACCTTCTCAATCTTGGCAACGTCCACAGGACTTGGAAAACCGCCGTTTTTCAGTTTTTCCACAACGCCCTCTATGTCGAAGGCCCGGTAACCATCTTCAATGTCCGTCTTTACCATATCTCCTGCCACGGGTATGTTGGCATAGAACGGGAGTTCGGCATTCGCACTGTGGCAACTGATACAGCCACCATTCTCCAAAATAGCAGCAACGCGTGCCTCCGGAGCTAACTCCTTGGATGGTGTCGAATATGCTGTAATAACACGGTAGGTGACCCAACCACATGCTATAAGCAGCATTGCAACGCCAATCAGGAACTGACCTCTTTTTTGCTTTTTCATAACTTTGGTATTGTTGGTTATTGATTATATGTATGTATGCTTGTCTCTGCCGACGGCAGGTAGTTGATGCCGTACCAGCACATCTGCAAGGCCAGGAAGCCTAATACAATGATGATGTGATACAGATAGGCAGACCCTCCCCCAACCCCTCCACAGGGGAGGGGAGTGGTTACATTTGCAAGATGAGCAGATATAGCATTGTCTTTTACTCTTTTTTGTAGGGGAAAATGCAACGCCAAGAGGAACAGCGCCCACGTGGCCACTGCCCACGATTCCTTGGGGTCCCAACTCCAGTAGGCTCCCCATGCCTCCTTTGCCCAGAGCGAACCGGTGAGCATGCCCACAGAGAGGAAGGCCAGGCCGGCATAAAGCAACCTTTCTATGGCCGGGGTGAAGTCGGCCTGACGGTGCACAAGGGTTGCAACGGAGAGCAACGTAGCGCATCCGAGCAGCGAATATGAGAACATGTACACCGAGACATGAGGAACAAACCACACGCTCTGCAAGGCAGGCATCAGCGTCTGGTCGTGAATTTCGGGCTTGAGTATGTTTATCAGGATGAATACCGATGCAAGTACGGTGGAGAAGAGCATTATCCATCGGTATTGCCATCGGTAATAGGTGAAGAGGCCTGCCACCAGAAGGAAGAAGGAGTACCACAGACGTGTCTCTCCCATGGTGCGCAGGGGAGGGCGTTCAAGTGTCGTCCACAGCATGCCTATGAATCCGGCCATGCCAAGAATGGCAAGCAACATCATGGCCATGGCCCAGGCGTTGCGCTCTTTCCTGAGCACCGCAACGGCAGAGCCTGTGGCGGCAAATATCACTACAATCGCCGCCCACATAGGAAATATGTTCCATCCCATAGTCATGTTGATGAACGTTTAATGTTTAATGTGTATGGATACGGTATGTCTGCTTCTGTTTTTTTTCTCTGACACGGCACCGTGTCCCTACCGTACTTCTGCTACTTACTTTTAGTTCTTAGTTTTCCGTTTTAATCCGACTTCATCGTCTTGAATCTGCTCCCGCTCGGCAATTCAAACGAGTTTGATGGCTCTCGTTTACTCGCAGATTTGACTTTAGCCCCTTCGGGCGTCGACCTTCGGTTCACCTTTCCGTTTCATCATACCCCCTCCCCTTCGGGACTCCCCCTGTCTCAGGGGGAGAAAGTGGGTAATAATGCTTAACGCTCTTCGTCCCTCTAAGTTTGGGGGGCAGAGGAGCAACGCTCCGGAGGGGTATGTCCTAACAGTTTTCCGTTTTCCGTTTTCCGTTTTCACCTTTCTTCGGTCCTTGTATGAAGAGCAGCACCGCGCCGGCAATAAGCATTATGATGCCGGTTGCGGTAGCCCATTGCCATGGTTCGTCCACTATCTCGATGACGGCATAGGTTTCTCCCATCAGTGAGTGGCCGAAACTCACAAGGTATAACTTCTCGCTCAGTGTACGGTCGTAGGGGTGGTTCACTCTCAGGGTTACATCCTTGTTGTCTACCTTTATATTCGCCTCGTATAGCGTGGGGGCACCGTTGTCGGCATGCTCCATGCGGAACGACACCAACTCTATGGGGTAGGGCGTGGGTCTCAGTTCGCCAGTCATGGTGTATGCCTCGTTTGACGGATAGTCATAAACCGCCATGCGCCGCTGTTCGCGGTCAGGTGCACCCCAGAATCCTGCCCCAAGTGCCAGGAGCAGTCCTATGTGTGTTATGCAGAAGCGCCACCGTATGCCCTTTGCACCACGCCAGCCGCGCAGGACAACAAAGCAGAGGTGGGTGAGTACGAACAGGATGGACACCACCACCGGCCATGATGTTGAAGAGGGCTTGCGCTGCAATCCCAGAACTATGCCTATGACGGCCATCAGGACAAGCGTCAGCCATGTGGCACCGCGCGAAAGCATAAACCGTGCAAAGGCATTGCCGCTTCTGTTGCGATACAGCATGGAGATTGTGGCAAACCACAGTGCCAGTAGCACGACGTTAAGCGGAAAGCGGAATATGTCCAGAGGGAAACTGCCCATGCACACCTCGACAACAACAGACAACACGCCCAGAGCACCCACAGCGCAGGCGCTTGGCAGAAGTGATTTCATGTTAGTGTGTGATGTTGCCATAACCAGCGATAAAGGTAGCCTTATTTCTCGATATACAGGCTACATCACCGGTAAAATATAGATAAAGACAACGGATTGTAACCTGTTCAGGGCAATCCGAAGGTTGTACGCATTACGCGGAACTCCGTTCTTCGGTTCAGGGCATTGCATGCCTCCTGCTGTTCTTCTTCGGGCAGGGCAAGGATGAAGGCCTCTGTCAGAGTGTCGCCTACCTGCAGGAACGGATTCTGTTCTGCCTGACGGCGAGTAACTATCTTCGGACGGCTCTCGCCATATCCGACTGGCGTGAGACGTTCGGCAGGCAGACCCTTGCTGATGAGATAGTTCACCACGCTTTCTGCACGGCGCTGGGACAGGCGCAGGTTGTATTCGTCCCTGCCACGGTAGTCGCAGTGCGAGGACAGTTCGATGGTCACACCGGGATTCTCTTCCAGCAGCGTTGCCAGACTGTCCAGGGCTATGGTGCTGCTGTCCGTCAGTTCGGCACTGTCAAATTCATAGAATACATTGCGTATGAGCACAGGGTCTGTCATGCTTGCCAACGGGAACTGCAGCACATGCTCGCGCGACACGCTGCTTGTGTCTATGGAAATCTCCTGCTTGTGGTTCAGGTAGCCCTTGCATGTACCCAGCAGGACATAGTCCACATGCGGTTTCACCTCCTGCACGAAGGAACCGTCCGACCTTACGGACAGTTTCAGGTTCGTACCGTCGTTGCCAACCATATACACCAGTGCTTCGGGCAGTTCGTAACCGTCCTTCTCGTACACCCAACCTTTGATGCTCTGCACTATCTCGGGACACTCAAAGGACATGATCTGGTCCCAGCCTCGGCCGTTGCCTCGGTTTGTGGAGAAGAAACCACGGTTGTGCAGTCCCTCGAACGTCATACCGAAGTCGTCGCCGGCAGAGTTCATGGGGTAGCCCAGGTTTGTCAGCGTCCACTGGCCTGTGCTGTCCTGCTCGGCCTGGAAGAGGTCCAGACCGCCCATACCGGGATGTCCGTCGGAGGAGAAATAGAACTCTCCGTTGGCACGGAACGAGGGGAACACATCATCGCCATAGGTGTTTACCTCGGGACCGAGGTTTTCAGGAGCGCCCATGCCATGTTCGTCCAGCGAAACTTTCCACAGGTCCATGCCTCCGTGTCCGCCCGGCATGTCGCTGGAGAAATACAGCCACTTGCCGTCGGGCGAGACGGCAGGGTAGGCAAATGTGGACAATGTGTCGCTGGAAATCTTCACCTCCTCAGGCTTGCTCCATGCCGCATCGCTGCGGTTGCTGGACATGATGGTGGCATATCTCGGATAGTTTGGGTCGTGTGTGCAACGGGTGAAGTACATCGTCTTCCCGTCGGGCGAGAACGAGCATGCACCGTCTTCGTATTCCGTGTTCACCTCCCCCTGCACGGCTTCTGGCTTGCTCCACTTGCCCTTGTCGTCCTTCTGGCTGAAGAAGATGTCCGCCATCTTCACACCGGTGATGCCGCTCAGTTCATTGCCCATGGCCTGCGGACGGGTAGTAGAGAAATAGAGTTGGTCCCAATTTTCCCCGTACAGGGCTGGGGAGTAGTCGGCACGCCGGCTTGCCAGGATAGGCATCTTCTTTATAGTGTAGAGCGAACCTTTCCTTTTCCATATCGTTGCCCGCCTGCATCCCTCCAGACCGTTTTGTGCCTCTAAGGACGAGGGCACGCTGTCCAGATACAGGGTATAGTTCTTTATGGCATCGTTGTATTTGCCCATCCATTGCTGCATCTGTGCCAGTCGCAGCACGGCCTCCGGTCCTCCTGTGTTGTAGCGTACGGCATTGCGGTATGCACCGGCAGCCTTGGCGCTGTATCCTATGCGGCGGTAGCATTCTGCCATCTTCCATGCCCTTTCTCCGCGTTTGGCCTTTTCCTTGACCGGAGTGTGGGAGTATGCTTTCTTGAACTCCTCGGCAGCATCGAAGTACTCTCCGATGGCATAGAACTCCTCTGCCTTTCGGGCGTAGTTGTCCGCTCCGCATCCGCTCAGGATAAGGAGCAGGGCAAAGATGCCGGCAGGGAATAGGAGTGTCCTTGATTTGAGCATGGCGCTGGGGGGCTATCTAGTTTGTCTAGTATTTCTAGTTATTCTAGTTAGATAACGTAAAAGGCAGGCTATTTATTTTATTTCTTCTTGCTCTTCTTCGCAACTTCCTCTGTTATGCTCACGTGGCGGTTGCTGTTGTCGCGCATCACCTCCATGACGATGTCGGTTACCATCTGCTTCAGTTCGGCCAGGAACTGGTGTGCGTCATACTGCCGTTGCTCTATCTGCCTGAGTTTGCGCTCCCAGATGCCGGTCAGTTCGGCACTCTTCAGCAGTTCTTCGTGGATGATGCCTATCAGTTCCACTCCCGTGGGGGTGGCCCACAGCGAGGTGCGCTCCTTGCGGATGTAGCGACGGCGGAACAGGGTTTCTATGATTGCTGCGCGTGTAGAGGGGCGGCCTATGCCGTTCTCCTTCAGTGCGTCTCTCAGTTCCTCGTCCTCCACCATCTTTCCTGCCGTTTCCATGGCGCGGAGCAATGTCGCTTCGGTGTATGGCTTAGGCGGTGTGGTCTGCTTTTCGGCAAGGTCAGGGGTGTGCGGTCCGCTTTCGCCCTTGACGAACTCGGGCAGCAGTTTCTCGTCGGCAGGTGTGTCGGCAGATTCTGTGTTAGTGCTCCAGAGTATCTTCCAGGCAGGGTCGGTGATGTGCTTTCCCGTGGCGCGGAAAGCGATGTCGCCCACCTCGCCCGTTATGGTGGTAGTCTCGAAAAGGCAGTCGGGATAGAATATGCCTATGAAGCGTCGTGCTATCAGGTCAAAGACCTTCTTCTCCGCTTCCGACAGTCCCACGATGGGCTGGCCTGTGGGAATGATGGCATGGTGGTCCGTCACCTTGCTGTTGTCGAAGAACTTCTTGTCCTTCCTCAGTTTCTGCCCCTTTATCCTGTCCATCAGGTGGAAGTATTCCTTCAGCCCGTTCATTATCTGTCCGCACTTGGGATACACGTCGTCGGGCAGGAAGGTGGTGTCCACACGGGGATACGTCGATACCTTCTTCTCGTAGAGGCTCTGCACCAGTTGCAGTGTCTGGTCGGCAGAGTATCCGAATTTCCTGTTGCACTCCACTTGCAGGCTTGTAAGGTCGAACAGGCGCGGAGGTGCCTCCTTGCCCTTCTTCTTCTCTATCTTGCTGACGGTAAATGGCAGGTCCTTTATCTTTTCCAGTACAGCCTCGCCCTCCTCGCGTGTCTTGAAACCCTTGGGAGTCTTTTCCTTGGCCTTGGTTTGCTCGGTCTTTGCTGTCGGGTTTTCTTCTTTCTCCTCTTCCTCCATCACCACGTTGAACACCGTGTCGCGGTACAGGGTGGTCAGTACCCAGTAGGTTGTGGGCACGAAGTTCTCTATCTCCTGCTGGCGTCGGACAATGAGGGCGAGGGTAGGGGTCTGCACACGGCCTATGCTCAGCACCTGGTTGGTTCCCTGAGTGCGGTCGTTGCTTCTGTATTTCAGCGTATAAAGTCTGGTGGCGTTCATGCCAAGGGTCCAGTCTCCTATGGCACGCATCAGTCCGGCCTCGTACAGGCTCTGGTAGTGCGACTGGTCCTTCAGGGTCTGGAAGCCTTCACGTATGGCCTCTTCCGTCAGCGAGGAAATCCACAGGCGCTGCACGGGGCATTTGGCTCCGGCCAGTTGCATCACCCATCGCTGTATCAGTTCTCCCTCCTGGCCGGCATCACCGCAGTTTATGATGGAGTCGGCGTTCTGCATCAGCGATGTTATCACCTTGAACTGGTGTTCCACCCCCTTGTCCTGCTTCAGGCGTATGCCGAAGCGGGGCGGTATCATGGGCAGGGACCCGAGCGACCAATACTTCCACTGCTGGTTGTATTCGTGCGGTTCCTTCAGTTCGCACAGGTGGCCGAAAGTCCATGTCACCTGATACCCGTTGCCTTCCATGTATCCGTCTCTGGACTGGTTGGCACCGAGCACCTTGGCTATGTCCTTGGCCACAGATGGCTTCTCGGCAATGCAGACTATCATGCGATACAGAGCAGCAGGATTATCAACTGTGCCGTCAGTATCCTAAGGAACATGCTCAGGGGATATACCGTACTGTAACCCACAGCAGGTGCATCGTTGGATGCTGTCTGGTTGGCAAATGCCAGTGCTGGCGGGTCGGTATTGGCTCCGGCTATCAGTCCCATCAGCGTGAAGTAGTTCAGTTTGCAGTACAGTTTGCCCACCAGTCCCATAATAAGGATAGGTATTATGGTTATGAGGAAACCGCACCAAACGTATGTCAGGCCGTCGCCCTCCACCACGGTGTTCACGAAGTTGGCACCAGCCTTTATGCCCACGCTGGCAAGGAACAGGGCCAGGCCTATTTCCCTGAGCATCAGGTTGGCACTTGTGGTGGTGTATGCCACAATCTTGGCCTTGTATCCGAAGCGTGCCAGCAGAATGGCCACAATCAGCGGACCGCCTGCCAGACCCAGTTTCACGGGCGTGGGCACGCCGGGTACGGCAAAGGGAATGGAACCGAAGATGATACCCACAAAGATACCGATGAATATTGCCGTGAGGTTGGGGTGGTCCAGTTTCTTCACCGAGTTACCCATCTTGCTGGCCACACGGTTTACGGCATCTTCGGGACCCACCACTACGATGCGGTCACCAACCTGCAGGCGCAGGTGGCTCTCGGCAAACAGGTTCATGCCACCGCGCTTCACACGGGTCACGTTCACTCCGTACACACTGCTGAAGTGCAGTTCTGCCAGGGTCTTGCCGTTCATCTTGGACTGTGTCACCAGCACGTGCTTTGTCACCATGGGCACATCCTGCTCCTCCCACACCACTTCTTCTTTAGGTCCGATGAAGGCGCTGATGGCCTCGGCATCGTCCTGGGCGCAGTTTATGAACATCTTGTCGCCCAGATGTATGACGGTGTCTCTGTTGGGCATGCTCACATGGCCGCCGTGCAGAATACGGCTGCACACGAAGTCGCGGGCCAGGAACTCCCTCACCTGCAATATGGTGCGGCCTGCCAGAGCCTGGTTGGTGGCAACCAGTGTCATCCTGTGTGGGGTGACATGCGGGTTGGCGGCAATCTCCTGCTCTATCTGCTCCTGCTCCTTCTTCAGCGAGGTGCGGGTAAGCAGGCGTATCAGTATCGTTGCACCTATAATGCCCACTACGCCAAGGGGATAGGCGCAGGCATAACCGTTGGCTATCTGTGGCGCATCCGCACCGAAAATGGTGCTGCATGCCTCGGTAGCGGCACCCAGGCCCGGGGTGTTGGTGATGGCTCCGCACAGTACGCCCACCATCATGGCCAGAGAGCGGCTGTTCTCGCCGGCCATGCCGTTGCCGTCGTAAAATACCAGGAAGAACAGACCTATGCAGCAGAGCACGTTCAGCAGTATTATGCCCACTGCCAGCATGTTCATCGTCACGCCTCCCTTCTTGAAACTCTCAAAGAAACCCGGTCCCACCTGCAGTCCTATGCAGTAGACAAAGAGTATCAGGCCGAAGTCCTGTACGAAGGTCAGGGTGGAACTGGTGCCTGTCAGACCGAAGTGTCCTGCCAGGATGCCGGCAAACAGCACGAATGTTACTCCCAGTGAAATGCCGAACACCTTTATGCGGCCCAGTGCCAGTCCGATGCTGATAACTCCGGCATAGAGCAACACTATGTGGCCGATGCTGTCGGTGGTGGTAAGAAGTGAATTTAACCAATCCATAAGCGCTATATAGATATATCAAATATGTGTTTCACGTGCAAAATTACTTAAAATAATGACAACACTGCCACTTTTGCTTGCTTTAATTTTGCCAACCAACCAAAAAAGCGTACTTTTGCTTGGAATAAGCAATAATTCACTATACATAATTCATTAAAAATGGCAGATAGTAAAGAAAAGCTTTTCTCTGATTTTACTGCCCCCTCGGCCCAGGAGTGGCGCGAGAAGATTGAGGTGGACCTCAAGGGCGCGGACTATCAGAAGAAAATGGTATGGAGAACCAACGAAGGCTTCTCCATGGAACCCTTCTACCGTAAGGAGGATGTGGAAAATCTGGCTACGGTGAATGCCCTTCCCGGCCAGTATCCTTATGTTCGTGGTAACAAGGCTGCAGACAATTCCTGGTATGTACGCCAGGACATCAAGTGCGGCGAGTGTGCCAAGGAGGCCAATGCCAAGGCTCTGGATGTCCTGAACCGTGGCGTGGACTCTCTGGGTTTCATCATTCCCAGCGAGTATGTTGGCAAGGAGTATGTCGAGGCTCTGCTCGACGGCATTCTGGCAGACTGCGTGGAACTGAACTTCCGCACTTGCCAGCGTTGCAGCGTGGAGTTGGCCAAGATTCTCGTGGCCTACTTCGAGGCCAAGGGTTATGACAAGGCCCGTCTGGCCGGCAGCATCAGCTTCGATCCTCTGGAGAAGATGGTGATGAAGGGTAAGGACACAGAGAAGTTGCTCCCCGTGGCAAAGACTCTTGTGGAGACTCTTGCCGGCTATCCCCTGTTCCGTGCAGTGGCAGTGAATGCCTACAAACTCACCGATGCCGGTGCATACAGTTATCAGGACCTGGGCTATGCCCTGGCTTGGGGTAACGAGTACATGGCACAGCTCACCGAGGCCGGTGTTCCTGCCGAGTTGGCAGCACAGAGCATCAAGTTCAACCTTGGTATCAACGGTGTCTACTTCATGGAGATTGCCAAACTGCGTGCCGCACGTATGCTGTGGGCACAGATCGTGGCTCAGTACACCGACTGCAAGGAGGCTGCCAAGATGCACGTCTGCGCCTACACCACAACCTACAACCAGACCGTGTTCGACAGCTATGTGAACATGCTCCGTTCCCAGACCGAGGCCATGAGTGCCGCCCTGGGTGGTGTGGACAGTATGGTGGTTGTGCCCTTCGACGCTCCCTACGAGACTCCCACCGAGTTTGCCGAGCGTATAGCACGCAACCAGCAGCTCCTGCTCAAGGACGAGTGCCACTTCGACCGCATGGTGGACGTTGCCGGCGGTTCATACTTCATCGAACAGCTCACCAAGTCTCTCAGCGAGCAGGCATGGAAACTCTTCCTCTCAGTTGAGGAACAGGGCGGTTTCCTGGCTGCTGTCAAGGCTGGTGCCGTGCAGGCTGTCATCAACGAAACCAATGCCAAGCGTCATGCCGATGCCGGCAAGCGCAAGGAGTTCCTGCTGGGTACCAACCAGTTCCCCAACTTCACCGAGAAGAGCGAGGGCAAGGAACCCGTGGCATGCTGCTGCAAGGGTCAGTGCGGTTGTGGCGAGAAGCCTGCTATCGACGGCATTGCAGTAAGCCGTCTGGCCAGCGACTTCGAGGCTCTGCGCCTCACCACAGAGAAGGCTGCCAAGGTTCCCGTGGCATTCATGCTCACCATCGGCAACCTGGCCATGCGCCAGGCCCGTGCCCAGTTCTCTTGCAACTTCCTCGCTGCCGCCGGCTATCAGGTGGTGGACAACCTCGGTTTCAAGACCGTTGAGGAGGGTGTTGACGCCGCTCTGGCTGTAGGTGCCGACATCGTGGTCATCTGTTCCAGCGACGACGAGTATGCAGAATACGCAATTCCTGCATTCCAGTATCTGAACGGCCGTGCAATGTTCGTTGTGGCAGGTGCTCTTGCCTGCACCGAGGATTTGCAGAAGGCCGGTATCGAGAACTTCATCCATGTCCGCGTGGACCAGTTGAAGACTCTCAAGGAGTATAACGCTAAACTTGGTATCTAATCTTATGGCACGCAAATCATTTAACAACATAGACATCTTTGCCGGCATAGAGGCAAAGAACGGCCAGCAGTGGCAAAAGGAGAATGGTATCACTGCCAACTGGAAGACAGCCGAGCAGATTGACATTCAGCCCGTATATACAAAGGAAGACCTCGAAGGCATGGAGCACCTGGACTTTGCTGCAGGTATCCCTCCCTTCCTCCGTGGCCCCTATAGCATGATGTACCCCTTCCGCCCGTGGACCATCCGTCAGTATGCCGGTTTCTCCACTGCCGAGGAGTCAAACGCTTTCTACCGTCGTAACCTGGCTTCCGGCCAGAAGGGTCTTTCCGTAGCGTTCGATCTTCCCACACACCGCGGCTACGACCCCGACAACGAGCGTGTCGTAGGCGACGTGGGTAAGGCCGGTGTGAGCATCTGTTCTCTGGAGAACATGAAGACCCTCTTCGCCGGTATCCCCCTGAACAAGATGTCCGTTTCCATGACCATGAACGGTGCCGTGCTTCCCGTACTGGCATTCTACATCAACGCAGGTCTGGAGCAGGGCGCACAGCTCGAGGAGATGGCAGGTACTATCCAGAACGACATCCTGAAGGAGTTCATGGTGCGCAACACCTACATCTATCCCCCTTCATTCTCAATGAAGATCATTGCCGACATCTTCGAGTTCACCTCACAGAAGATGCCCAAGTTCAACAGCATCTCCATCTCCGGCTACCACATGCAGGAGGCCGGTGCTACTGCCGACATCGAACTGGCCTACACTCTGGCCGACGGTATGGACTACCTCCGTGCCGGTATCAATGCCGGTATCGACGTGGATGCCTTCGCTCCCCGTCTCAGCTTCTTCTGGGCTATCGGCGTGAACCACTTCATGGAGATTGCCAAGATGCGCGCAGGCCGTCTGCTGTGGGCCAAGATCGTGAAGAGTTTCGGTGCCAAGAACCCCAAGTCCATGGCACTGCGTACCCACTCACAGACCTCCGGCTGGTCGCTGACCGAGCAGGATCCCTTCAACAACGTGGGCCGTACCTGTATCGAGGCCATGGCTGCAGTCCTGGGTCACACCCAGTCTCTGCACACCAATGCTCTGGACGAGGCTATCGCCCTGCCCACCGACTTCTCTGCACGTATCGCACGTAACACACAGATCTATATCCAGAACGAGACTCAGGTGTGCAAGCACATCGACCCATGGGCAGGTTCCTACTATGTGGAGAAACTCACTCAGGAACTCTACACCAAGGCTTGGGCGCACATCGAGGAGATTGAGAAACTGGGCGGTATGGCAAAGGCCATCGAGACAGGTCTGCCCAAGATGCGTATCGAGGAGGCTGCTGCCCGCACACAGGCCCGTATCGACTGCGGTACACAGACCATCGTTGGTGTGAACAAGTATCGTCTGGACCACGAGGATCCCATCGATATCCTGGAAATCGACAATACCGCCGTACGTCTGCAGCAGGAGGCAGCCCTCAAGGACCTCAAGGCCAACCGCGATGAGGCTCTGGTCAAGGCCGACCTGGAGGCTATCACACGCTGTGTCCAGGAGTTCCAGGACGGCAAGAAGAGCGAGCAGAACCTGCTCGACCTTGCAGTGCGTGCTGCCGGCCATCGTGCCACTTTGGGTGAAATCTCAGATGCCTGCGAGGCTGTCGTAGGACGTTATAAAGCAGTAATCAGAACTATCAGCAACGTGTATTCATCAGAAAGCAAGAGCGATGCCCTCTTCCACGAGGCATGCGCATTGACCGAGGAGTTTGCCAAACTCAACGGCCGTCGTCCCCGTATCATGATTGCCAAGATGGGTCAGGACGGTCACGACCGTGGTGCAAAGGTATGTGCAACAGGCTATGCCGACTGCGGCTACGACGTGGACATGGGCCCCTTGTTCCAGACTCCTGCCGAGAGTGCCCGCCAGGCTGTGGAGAACGACGTCAACATCGTTGGTGTCAGCTCTCTGGCTGCCGGTCACAAGACTCTCGTACCTCAGATTATCGAGGAGTTGAAGAAACTCGGACGCGAGGACATCATGGTCATCGCAGGTGGTGTAATCCCTGCACAGGACTATGACTTCCTGTATCAGGCAGGTGTTGCCGCCATCTTCGGTCCCGGTACTCCTGTGGCATACTCTGCCGTGCAGATGATGAAGATTCTGTTGGGCAAGGAAGACTAAGGAAACCTCTGCCCTTCGCAAAGGGGGCATAGGCCTGTGGTTCCCTAAGGCCCTTAAGACCCCTATATTATAAATAAGGTGGCGACCGTCTATGGTCCGCCACCTTATTTTGTCCCGTCGGGAATATGTTATGATGTCTTTAAACCCAAATCGGTCATTAGCGCAAACAGTCTAATGACCAATTGGGGGTTCTCGGGGCATATCTCAAATGTTAGGAAAGTGTTGATACGACAACACTCGAGTGTTGACGCTACAACACAGCAGTGTTGTCGGTGCAACAAAGATTTACCGTCCCATAGGACACGACACTGGCCTCCCTTTCCTCTATGGTATGACTCTCTGGTTATGGAAGACCGTCAAGTTGTGCCCTGTATTATATATGTAAATAAGGTATATGATGATTGTAATGCCATTTACCCGTTTTCGCTTTTGCTTCTCTCATTCCTGATACGTGCTTTTAGTGGGAGAAGGAAATCTAAAAACATGTTCATGGTTATTTTATTTAGGAAATAATTGCATTTTATGTGAAATATTCTTAACTTTGCATCGCTTTGCTCATGCTGAAAGCCCCAATGGGCAGATGGTGGGTTGGGCACATAAATATAAAAAGGCGTTACTGTACGCTTTGGTTTTGACGTTCTGAGAATCTCGCAAGTTCTAAAATCCGTCGAAAACAAAGCAACGGGAAACGCTCTACGTGATGTTTATATGCATCGTATGTGCTGTGTGCTATAGTGGCGCCGCAGATATCGGTGTTTGTATATGCATCGGTGTGGGGCTTTCAGCGTTGCTCGTTTCAGACGGATTGGGCAATGCGAGAGCCTTCAGAACGTGGAACGGGCAACAGGACTGGCTCCACGCTTTTTTTATATCACAAAGGAACGTATATGAGTAAGAGGCAATCTTTATTTGTGGCTTTGATAAGCCTGTCGTTGGCTGGAATGATATATATCTTGTTCAGAAGTACAGATATGTATATGTTCCTACCTGTAAAGGCTTGTGGAGGGTTGAGCAGTTTAAACGAGATAAGGTTTGCTTTTGCTGGCTGTCATCTGCCTGATTGGTTCCTGTATTCTCTGCCGGATGGGTTGTGGTTGTATGCATATATGCTTATTGTTAGATGTTTGTGGTATAACGATAACTCTGTTATCAAGGTATTATTTCTGTCTGTTTTGCCAGTATTCGCCATAACCATAGAAGTGTTGCAGTTTCTGTCGCTCTATTTTGGCACAGGAGACATTATTGACATTGTTTTCTATCTTGTATTCATCTTATTGTATGTAATATTTTAAGTTTTACTAATAATATTTCAAACGTATGAAAAAGGTTAAATTAATTGTAACGTTCCTGTTGTTGGGTAGTTCTGTTGCTCTATTATCAAGTTGCGCAAGTAGTCAGGAGTCTGCTTATACAAGGGCCTCTAAGAAAGCGTTAAAGGAAAATCTGTCAAACTCATATTCAAAAGATAATTTTTAAATAATAAACTAATATACAATTAACAATTTAATTTCTACAAAACATGAAAAGTATTAAAGTATTTAGCTCAGTTTTACTGCTTGGTGTTTTTGTCCTTTTGTCATTATGCTGTGCAAGTAGTTCGACAGCAACAGCCCCAACTGGTAAGGATGCAGCAGAAATGCCTATTGAGAATGTCAATGTTAATATTGATAACGTAAAGTCATAATCGATTGTTTTACTTAAAAATTAGATCAATATGAAAACTAAATTTTATGCAGTAGCTCTTGCGTCAGCTATGTTGTTAGCTTCTTGTGCAACTCAAACCCCTACTTATTTGGAAGCATTTTCTCCAGAAGAGAGTGGTCTTAACCTGACTAAGGTGACAGAAGAATCTAAGGGTAGTATTATGTGCGGTAGTTTTGGTCCAACATACTCATATGTCACATACTCAACGCAAATAGTAGGTGTTCATAAACCTAACGATTTCAAATGGTATTGCTATCCTTTTCTTGCAATTTCTCCAGACGGAACAAAGTTGGCTTATGTATCACGCCTGAACAATCAGGATAACATTATGGTAAGAAGCACTTCTGCACAGGGCATGGCAACACAGCGTAGCTTCCGAAATGTAAATGGTGGTATAGCTTGGGGAAGCAATGACAGATTGTATTTTGCAGACAATAATCATCCCAACTATTATATTTCCTCTATGGATGCTAATCAGGGTTCAATTATGTCTCAGCACACAAATGGTAATGTAAATGATTGCTTCCCGACACTTTCTTCTGATGGTACAATCCTGTTCTTTACTCGTTGGCAGGCTACATATGGTCCATCTGTTTGGGCATTGAATTTAAAGGATGGTTCCTTGTCTTCTTGTGCAAGAGGTTTCTGCCCCGGTGTTATTCCTGGCAAGAACAATGAGTTCTATTGTGTAAGAAACTCTACTGATGGTAGAAGTGAAATTTGGCATGTAAA
The DNA here is from genome assembly GCA_017466325.1 of Bacteroidaceae bacterium. Lineage (GTDB taxonomy): Bacteria > Bacteroidota > Bacteroidia > Bacteroidales > Bacteroidaceae > Physcousia. The sequence continues at coordinate 22,813 of JAFTUK010000010.1, forward strand.
CTATGTGACTGGTCAGGAAACAATCGTTTTGTCTGACAAGAACAGAAGTTTCACCAATCCCTCGCTTTCTCCTGATGGAAAGTGGCTGTTAGTTGTGGGTAACTCTGAGTCACAGATTACTAAGAAACAGAATACTGATATTTTTGTTGTTCGAGTTGATGGAACTCAATTGACTCAGCTAACATATCACCCCGCTGCCGACATGTCTCCAGTTTGGAGTAAGGACGGTAAGGCCATTTTCTTTATTTCAAGTCGCGCTAACAAGGAACAATACTACAACATCTGGCGCATGAATTTTGCTTTGTAGTTTTGAGTAAAGGCTTAGTTGTTGCTGTTTTGAAAACAGGTAACACTGATCGTTATGGTGGGATATGTCTGAAAAAAGTAAGGCATATCCCATCTCTAATATTATAAATAAGGTATCCCCTCCCTCCTTCCTCCATTTATTGTCCATTCTACACCCTTTTTGCGTAAATTTCTTAAAAAATCTTCTTCAATCCTTTGCCAGTTTGTAGAAAAGTCTTACCTTTGCACTCGCAAAACGGGAACACCTCCTACGAGTCATCATGGAGGATGTTTTCTTGCGCTAAGAAGAAAGAGTTCTTTGACAGATTTTCATAGACAGAAATTGTAGTACAGGCTCCGTGCATGTCCTTAGGATATGTATGGAGGGTAAAAGAGAAAAACTTGTCGATTCCCTTTGCCGAGGTATCATTCTTTAAGATTATCGTTTCCCATTCAGATGGGACAAGATAGAAAAATTATACAATGAAGAGTTTGATCCTGGCTCAGGATGAACGATAGCTACAGGCTTAACACATGCAAGTCGAGGGGCAGCATGAACATAGCTTGCTATGTTTGATGGCGACCGGCGAACGGGTGCGTAACACGTATCCAATCTGCCCGTCACTCGGGGATAGCCTTCTGAAAGGAAGATTAATACCCGATGGCATGC
>JAFTUK010000031.1 GCA_017466325.1 Bacteroidaceae bacterium
AAGCGAGTAGCATGGTAGGGACACGGCATGCCGTGTCCGATAACAATAGCAAAAGCGGACTCGGCATGCCGAGTCCCTACATTGCCGAGCGAGAGCAGATTCAAGACCGCAAAGCGAACTGACGTTCAATCTGCAACAACCCCGTCTACATCAACACTCCGATGTGAGGCAATAAACGAAATGGAGAGAAGCGATGCCTGTGCCGGTTATCGTAATACTCATTACCGTAACGGTGGTTACGATAGTGCAAAAAACAGTGCCGGTTCTCTCCATTTTGTTACTAATGCAAGAGTTTCACCCCGGCAATGGAATGAAACTCTATGTTTATGTATGGCTATAAATCCTAATTCAGAAGGTAGTCAAAGACGTTCATCATTGTAATGCCAGTTGGCATAAGATGCGTCGGAATGTCATCGGTTGTAATAATTATTTTTGTAAATGAGTCGTCTGTAAGGGTTAGTGAGCGCTGTTCCTGTTTCTGTTTTTCTTCGTCAGGTAAAGAGTAAGCAGATTGTATATATACCCTTTCGCTTCCCTTATTACAAACAAAATCAACCTCGAGTGTGGTTCTGGTAGTTTTACCCTCACCATCTTTTTGATAGAAGGTAACACATCCAACATCTACCTTATAACCATTGCCAATCAAATGGTTATATATGATATTCTCCATGATATGAGTTGGTTCCACTTGTCGGAAATTCAGAAGTGCATTACGCAGTCCAAGGTCGGCAAAATAATATTTGTAAGGAGTGTCTATATACTTCTTGCCCTTAATGTCATAGCGTACTGCCTTGTTGATGAGGAAAGAGTCAATAAAATAGTCTATATAAGTTTTTATTGTATTGTGGCTTATTTTCACTTTTTTCTCACTCACGAATGTATTTGCCAGTTTGTTGGGATTAGTCAATGCACCAATATTTGATGCCAAGAGACAGAACAATTCTTCCAGTTCAGCGTCATTTTTCACGCTATTTCGATTGATAATATCACTTAAATATGTCTCATGAAGTAGCTCTTGAAGAATTTCTGCCTTTCGTGCTTTGTCCTTCTCTATGACAACCATGGGCAGTCCTCCATAATAAATATAATCCCGCCACAATGAAGAGATGTCCTCATTTGAGTTTTCCTTTATTTCCTTAAACGACAGAGGTTGGAGGTGGATTTGAACTCCTCGTCCTCTAAACTCGGTAACAATATCTGAAGAAAGGAACTTCGCATTACTTCCTGTAACATATACATCAAGATTGTCTATGTGAAGGAAACCATTGAGTACATCTACGAAATCCTCCAGCATCTGAACTTCGTCAATCATCACATAATACATCTGTGTATCTTGCCGTGTCCGATTTTCGACATATTCATATAAAGTATCGGCATTGCGATATTTCCTGTGTGCAAATGAATCCAGTTGTAATTCAATTATATGACCAGCATCAACACCATTATCTAAAAGGTGTTGCTTATAAAGGTTGAATAGCAGATACGATTTGCCAACGCGCCGTAATCCGGTAACAATCTTTACCAAATGATTATGCTTGCTACCTATCAACTTTTTAATGTAATGTTCTCTTTCGAATTTCATACAGAGACAATTTTTGTGTATTTACACACTTTTTGTCTGCAAATATAATGCTTTAATCACAAATTAAGTACGGAGTCGGAGACAATTTTTGTGTATTTACACACTTTTTGTCTGCAGGTGCTTTTGTTTGCCAATTCGCAATAACAAGCGTGTCTACACCAACACCCCTATGTTAGGCAATGCTTTTGCCGGTTATCACAGATTCACCTTCAGCATCATCTTTGGGGATACCTTCACGTCTCCAAAGTAGTTCTCCACTTCCACCTCCGTTCCGGCGGCAAAGCGGTCGAAGCAGTAAAGCAGTTGCACCTCAGTGCTGAACTCGAACTTGTCGAGAGTGCCTTTATAGTTGAGGTCGACATAACCGCCGAAGTAGACTTTGTCCTTGAAGAAGGAGGTGTTCCATACGCCGGTACCCTGAAGACCGTGGCCGGTGGTGCCGTTTATGTAGTCCACATCCATGCGGTACATGAGTTGTGCCTGAAGGAATGTTTTCTTTATCATCTTCTGGTATGCGCCACCCAACAAAATACCGTGGGCGTAGGTGATGCCAGAATCAAAAAGAACTCCTCCGTTGTATTCCACATGGGCATAAAAGTCCTTTTTTATGTTGAAATTATAGCCATACTCCCAGTACATGCCGTTGTTGGCCTTGTCTCCGAAGTCAAAATCCACGAAGCCATAACCATTGCCGCTCTTGTGATTGTGACCGATTTCTGTGGTCAGGGTTCCGAAGTTGTGACCGTAGTCGTACATCACCTGGATGTCGCCCCACACTTGTGCCTGGGCCACCATTGCACACATGGACATGAGAAACAATAAGGTCTTTTTCATGTTTGTAGATTTATTTGTTGGGTTGATGAATAATAATGTGCCTATATATAATAAGGTATATGTGTGCTACCCGACCTTCAGCCTTTCCCAGATGCAGGACGGTATCATGCGCCAAAGGAGGACCAGTATGCGGAAACGCCAGTCGATGGTGATGACCCGCTTTTGTGCCATGATGCCCCTGACGATGGCATGTGCCACCTTTTCCGTCTGCATGAGCATCGGATAGTGGAAATCCTTGGACAGTAGTTCGGTGTCCACGAAGCCAGGGCGTATGTCGGTGAAGCGTATTTTAAGTCCCTGCATGCCTGCCAGTTGTGCCAAGGCCTGCAGGTAGGTGTTGCAATAGCGCTTGGTGGCGGAGTATGAGGGTGCGGCACCCATACCCTTTGTTCCGGCAATGGAGGTGACGGCGGCAATGTGTCCGCCCCCCTGTGTGCGGAAGTAGTGCCATGCATGGTTTATCATGCGTGTGAAACCCATGGCGTTTGTTTCCACGGTGGAGAGTTCTATGGTGGTGTCCAACTGGCGGTTCTGCTTGCCTATACCGCTTACGTGCAGATAGATGTCCATTCCGCCAAGTTGCCCGATGAGTTCCTGCAGGAGGGCGGGTGCATTGGGGGCGGTAACGTCAATCTGAGCATACGGGCAGTTGCCAAGTTCGGCGGAGATACGTTGCAGGTTCTCCTGGCGCCGTCCCGCTATGGCCACGGGGTGTCCCTCTCTGTGAAACAGACGAGCCACTTCCAGACCTATGCCGGAGGTGGCTCCCATTATGACAATCCTTTTCTTCATTCGGGGTTCTTTGAATCCATGGTTATGGTTACTGGTCCGTCGTTGGTCAGGGCCACCTGCATGTCGGCACCGAAGCGGCCGGTGGGGATGTCGCGTCCGAGAGCGAGTCCCAGTTGGCGGACAAAGTATTCGTAGAGCGGTATGGCCACGTCGGGCGATGCGGCACGTATGTAGGACGGGCGGTTGCCCTTGCGGTAGGATGCCATCAGTGTGAACTGACTGACAACCAGTGCCTCGCCACCGATGTCCATAAGGCTGAGGTTCATCACTCCGTTGGCATCGTCGAAGATGCGCAGTTTGCTTATCTTGCCCACCAGCCAGTCGGCATCTGCCGTGGTGTCCTCGGGGCAGATGCCCAGCAGGAGCATCATGCCCTTGCCAATCTGGCCCACCACCTCTCCTTCAATGCTTACGGAGGCCGATGTGACACGTTGAATTACTGTACGCATGTGCTGTCCTTTGCTTCTGTTTCAGTTTCTATGGGTTTGGCAGGAACGGTCTTGCCCTCGCGTATTACCTCCAGGGCACGCTGCACGGTGGGGTCGTCCTGATTGAGGTAGCGCAGGTAGTCGTTCATGTCGCTGCTGTTGTAGATGATGCCCGAGTAGATGGCGCGGATGAAGAGTCGGCGGCTTTTCTGCAGCATGAGGTTGCGGCGCGGCAATCCGTGCTTCTGTCCGTAGCGTGCGAAACTCTCCAGCATGTTCTGCCTGTCCATCCACTTCACCTTGTCCTCCATGGTTTCCAGTTCGTTGAGCGTTTCGCGGTTCTGGTCCACCACCTCGAAACAGAACTGTGCTATCAGTCCGCTGAAGGCAGCCTCCTTATAGTAGGAAGTCACTCCGGTGCTGTCGTCCGGTATGAAGATGTCTGGGCGTATGCCTCCGCCTCCGAAAACAGTACGGCCTATGGAGGTAAGGTATTTGGGACCGTCCTGGCGGATGGAGTCCTCCACGTAGAACTCGCCCCTCTCGTAGCGCAATAGGAGTTCGTTCTCATAGTCCTCGCCATGTCCCTTCTCGTAGGCCTTCTGTATGCAACGTCCAGAGGGTGTGTGGTAGCGTGCTATGGTCAGCCGCACCTCGCTTCCGTCGTTGAACTTCATGGGTTGCTGAACCAGTCCCTTGCCGAAGGAGCGGCGGCCGATGATGGTGCCGCGGTCGTTGTCCTGTATGGCACCGGCAAAGATTTCACTGGATGAGGCGCTCATCTCGTCCACAAGCACCACCAGAGGCAGATGCTTGAACGAACCGAGACCGTTGGACCTGTAGTCCTCGCGCTTCACCTTGCTGCCCTCGGTGTAGACGATAAGTTGGTCTTCGTCCAGGAACTCGTTGGCCATCTGTATGGATGGGTGCATGTATCCGCCACGGTTGCCGCGCAGGTCTATGATGAGCGACTTCATGCCATTGAAATGCAAGTGTGCCAGAGTGGCAAGCATCTCGGCAAAGGTGTTCTCGCCGAAGTTTTTGATGCGTATGTAGCCAATCTCGTCGTCCACGAGGAAACTGGCATCCACACTCTCCACGGGGATGTCGCCGCGCACCACGGTGAAGGTCAGTGGGTCCTTGTCCTTGCGGCGTATCACTTCCAGTTTCACCTCTGTGCCCTTTTCGCCCTTCAGGTGCTTCATCACCTCGGTGGACTGCATCTTGCACAGGTTCTTGCCGTTGGCACTGATAATGCGGTCGCCGGCCAGCAGGCCCACCTTCTCGGCAGGACCTCCGTGTATTACGCTCATCACGGTAACAGAGTCGTGCTCCATGCGGAAACTGATGCCTATGCCGGAGAACGAGCCTTTCAGGTCCTCGTTGGACGCCTCCACGTCCTTCACGGGGATGTAGACGGAATGGGGATCGAGTTCGGATATGATTTTTGGCAGTGCCGCCTCCACCAGCGAATCCACGTCTACGGTGTCCACGTAGTTGTAGTCAATCAGTTGGAGCAGGTAGTTAATCTTGTTGCTGCCTGTGCTGATGATGTTCAGTTTGCTTTCGCCAAAGCGTGTGGCTGTGAAGGTGCCCAAGGCTATGCCTATGACCATGCTTATGGCCAGGAGCAATGGCGTGCGAGAGTTCTTTTTCATATATAATGAGTAATGGGGTCGTAAGTGTTGTACTCTTGTTGTATAGTGCCTGTGTGTCCTATGGCCTTATTCCTCTGGAAGGAATTCCACGGTGATACCCGCACGGCGCAAGAGGTCGGCACCATCCGTCAGGCGGTACTCCCTGCCGTAGACAACACGCTTGATGCCTGCCTGTATGATGAGTTTGGCACACTCTATGCAGGGCGAGTCGGTGACATACAATGTGGCACCGTCCGAATTGTTGCCCGAGCGTGCTATCTTGGTGATGGCGTTGGCTTCGGCATGAAGCACGTAGGGGTGGGTGACGTTGTTGTCGTCCTCGCACACGTTGGGGAAACCGCTTGGCGTACCGTTGTAGCCGTCGGATATTATCATCTTGTCCTTCACTATGAGTGCGCCCACCTGCCGGCGCTGGCAGTAACTGTTTTCACTCCAGATGGTGGCCATGCGCAGGTAGCGGCGGTCAAGGATTGTGTTCTTTGTCTGTGTCATATTTGGGGGTTATATGTTAGCGGATGAGCGGATTAGTGGTTAGCGGTTAACGACGAGTTTTCCGTTTTCCGTTTTGACCTTTCCGTTTTCATTTACCTATTCCGTTGCGGCGGAGCAGGGCCTCTATGCCTGGTTCCTCGCCACGGAAGTTCTTGTAGAGGGTCATGGGATGCTCCGAGCAGCCACGGGATAGAATCTCCCTGCGGAAGCGCGCGGCCGTGTCGGGGTTGAAGATGCCTTCCTGTTGGAACACGCTGAAAGCATCGGCATCCAGCACCTCTGCCCACTTGTAACTGTAGTAGCCGGCAGAGTATCCGCCAGACATGATGTGGCCGAAACGCACGCTCATGCAACTGTCGTCCAGTGTCTTCAGCACCATGGCCTTTTCCCATGCCTGGCTCTCGAAGGTGCGGATGTCCTGGGTGAGGGGAGTGCTGAGGGTGTAGTATGCCATGTCCAGCAGACAGAAACTAACCTGTCGGCAACAGGCATATCCGCACTGGAAGTTGCGGCTCTCGCGTATGCGACGGATAAGTTCCTCGGGCATGGGTTCGCCTGTCTGGTAGTGGCGTGCAAAGGTGTTAAGGAACTCGGCCTCGGTGGCATAGTTCTCCATGAACTGGGAGGGCAGTTCCACAAAGTCCCAATATACGTTGGTGCAAGACAGGGCCTCGTACCTGACCTGCGAGAAGATGGCATGCAGGGCATGACCGAACTCGTGCAGGAAAGTCTCCACCTCTCCCAGAGTGAGCAGGGCAGGGCGTTCCTTGGTGGGTTTGGTAAAGTTCATCACTATGGACACAATGGGACGCACGTTCTCGCCGGTCTTGTCCTCCACCCACTGTTCGCGGTATGTGGTCATCCATGCCCCCGACTGCTTGTTGGCACGGGGATGGAAGTCGGCCAGAAGCACGGCCAGGAACGAACCGTCGGCATCCTTCACACGGTAAGCCACCACGTCGGGGTGATACACGGGGATGTCCGTGGCACGCTCGAAGGTGATTCCGTAGAGACGTGTCGCCAAGCCGAAGACACCCTCCTGCACCTTCTCCAACTGGAGGTAGGGACGGAGCATTTCGCTATCTATGTTGTAGCGCTGCATCTTCAGCAGATAGCCATAGTGCGAGAAGTCCCAGGGCTGGAGCACGAAATCCTCGCCCTCCTTCTCACGTGCCAGTTGCTCTATCTCTGCCACCTCCTTTTCCGCCACGGGACGGTATGCGTCCAGCAGTTTGTCCATGAGGTCGGTGACGTGCTCCACATCCTTTGCCATGCGGCGTTCCAGAACGAAGTCGGCATAGGTCTTGTGCCCCATGATTTGGGCAAGTTGCTGGCGCAGGTTCACCAGTTGGCGCACGTTCTCGAAGTTGTTGTTCTCGTTCTCGTGCGTGCAGATGGAGTTCATGGCACGGTACACCTTTTCCCTCAGGTCGCGTCGTTTGCTATATTGCATGAAAGGACCGTAGGAGGGAGCCTGCAGGGTGATTACCCAACCTTCCAAGCCACGTGTCTCTGCCTCCTGGCGAGCAGCGGCAACGGCACTTTCGGGCAAGCCTTCCAAATCCTCCTCGGCGGTAAGGTGCATGGTCCATGCGTTGGTGTCGTGAAGTTCGTTTTGGGAGAATTGCAGGGATAGTTGGGAGAGTTTTTTGCGCAACTCTGCCAGTTCCTCCTTCTTCTCCTTAGGCAGGTTGGCACCCGTGCGCAGGAAACCGTCGTAGATTTTCTCCATCAGTATCTGTTGTTCGGTGTCCAGTTCGTGGCGCTTCTCCCACACGTGTTTTATGCGCTGGAAGAGACGCTCGTTCATGGTGATGCGGTTGGAGTGCTCGCTGAGCAAAGGAGCCATCTTTTGAGAGAGTTCCTCCATCTCGGGGCTGTTGCAAGCCGAGAGCAGGTTGAAGAACACGCTGGTAACATTCTCCAGCATCTCGCCCGTCTTGGGCATGATGGTGTTCTCGAAGGTAGGTTCCTCGGGATTGTTGCACAGGGCCTCTATGGCCTCCGTTTCCAGTCGCATGCCTTCCATCATGGCAGGTTCGTAGTGCTCGAACTGTATCTTGTCGAATGGGGGCACCTCGTGTGGTGTGTCGTATCGTTTGTTAAAGAATGGATTTTCCATCTGTTGTATGTTGTCTTTTATCTGTACTTAAATCGTTGAACGTTAATCGTTATTCGTCTGCGCTCATCAAACTAAAGCACTCAGCGTTCTAAAAACGTTATTTTTTCGCGCGTCAGGGAGATGTGCCCCTCGTCTTCCATCTGCCTCAATGCCCTTGACACTTGCAGGCGTGTCTCGCCGACGATTTCCGCCAGTGTGGTCATCTTTATGTGCAGACGCTTGGGCCATGTCTGTGTGGAGGCAATGGACAGGAGGAAACGTTCAATCTTCTGCGGGATGCTTGTTGTGGGATGCAACTGTCCGCACAGGTATGTCCTTTCAAGACGTGTGGACATGCGTGTGAGCATGTTGATGCGGAAGACCTCGTTGTGAAGCATCGTCTGCATTACGTGGTGCCGGTCGATTACCAGCAATCTGCCTTCGCTAATGGGACGATAGGTGTGGTTGTACCTCTGCGAGAGACTCCACAGGGCCTCCTCCTCGATGATGGCCGGAGCATGTACCTCCTCCACCAGTGTCCAGCCCTCGCCCTGAGTGGTGCATGCCAGCGTGCCCTCCATGAGCATGGTCAGAGTGCGGCAATGCTGCCCCTCCTGGATTATGTCGCCCTCCTCCGGTTCCATGCTGACGATACGCATGGCCTTGCGTTCCTGCATCTGCAGGATGTGCTCGGCACTGATACCCTGCAGGAGGGGTAGGGCAGTGGCTTGTAGGTAGAAGTCGGAGGATGTCATGTGGGTAGAGGGTGTGTTATTGGAGTGTTTGTGCTTGTTCTTCCGTCTTTATGTTCTGCCATGTCCGGTAGTTGCCGGTACTGTCCGTGTAGATGAAATACACTTGCAGTTCGGGATGCGCATTGACTATATCCATGGCTTTCTCTATGCCCATTACCATGAAGCTGGTGGCAAAGGCATCGGCCATGGCACATGTGGGTGCCAATACTGTGCTGGACAGGAGACTATGTCTGACGGGGCGGCCCGTGGAGGGGTCTATGGTGTGCGATACCTTCCTGCCGTCCTCGGTGGTGTAGTAGTTGCGATAGTTTCCGCTTGTTGCCATGGCACGGTTGTGAACCTCTATCACTTCCTGGATTTCGTTGTTCATGCCGGTGCTGTCCTCCACCGGGCGGTTTATGCCTATGTGCCATGCCTCGCCCTTGGGGTTGTTGCCACGGGTAACAATCTCTCCGCCTATCTCCACCATGAAGTCCTTCACGCCACGTTCCATGAGCAGGTTGGCCACCTGGTCGCTGCCGTAGCCCTTAGCTATGGCACTCAGGTCAATGACGCAGCCGGGATTCTGTTTGCGGATAAGGCCTTCTTCTATGCTTATGCTTTTGTAATCCACCAGGGCACGGAGACTGTCCACCTGTACGTCTGTGGGCAACTGTCCGCTTTTGAAACCGAAGCCCCAGGCATTGACCAGCGGAGCCACGGTGATGTCGAAGGCGCCCCCGGTGGCATCGGAAATACTATGTGCCATGGGCAGAATCTCTGTCAGATGTGCGTCCAGAGTGTCCGTCTCTCCACGGTTGATGCGTGATATGGTACTCTTGGGATTGAACATGGACAGGGAGGCATCCACCCCCTTGAGGCATGTCATGATGGTGTCGTGCAGGTCCTCGGTGCCGGTGTAGGTGACGTTCATCACCGTGCTGAAGATGCGTTCGGAGAACTTCCTCGTTGTGGCGCTTGGTGTGTGCTCCTGGTGCATGGCCACATATACTGTGCCTACTATCAGGAATATGAGGAATGCTATTTGTTTTTTCTTCAGTTTCATGTTGTGCTTGCTTCTGTGTAGTTTGTTTATGAGTTATCGGAGAAGTCTGAGAAGTCCGATGGCATAAAAAGTTTTCCGTTTTCCGTTTTAACTTTCTTTGTCCTCCTGAGACAGGGAGACGAGCAAAGCTGAGCGGGTATGATAAAACCACCGTTTTATCTTTCCGTTTTCACATTTAATCACGTCCAGGGTTGTAGGGACTCGGCATGCCGAGTCCGCTTTGTTCTTGTCTTTCGGACACGGCATGCCGTGTCCCTACCATGCTTCTGCTCTCGCTTACTCGCAGATTTCCGTTTTAATCTCCTCACTTTCCCTTCTTCATCGTGCGGCCGAAGTCGAATATCACGTTCACGGTGCCACCCCAGCAGTTGGCGCCGTTGGGACCAAAACCGGGGATATACCAAGGCTGGCCGAATTCGTAGTGCTTCTGCGAGAAGCGGAACTTGTACCTGGCATTCCATCCCAGGCGCAGGAAACTCCATAGCTTGGCCTCAAAACCCAGACATGCTTCGCCCCACATGGCACTGGCCGGTATGTCCTTCATGTCCACGGGTATGGTCTCTCCCCACACAGGGTCTTTTATGGAGGGACCGGAGAAATCGTAATCGAAAGAACTGTAACCGAAACGGAATCCTACCATCAGGCGGTTGGACTTGCGCTTCTTGTTGGCGTTTATGTCGAAACCCACACGGAAATAGGGTGCCGATGTGTGGAACACATTGTCCTTGGAATTGCCCACACGGTTGCCCTCAGCCAAACCCAGTTCGAAGATGGGGAATATCTTCTCGCGTATGTTCAGACGGCCGGCAATCTCCAGTTGGGAGAAGGTGCTTCCGGCTGCCTTCATCACCAGGCCTACCATGTCTGCACTGACACTGAAGCCCGAGATGAAGTATATCTTCTCCTCCGCAGGTCCTTCCCATTTCTTGGCACCAGGACGGCCGGTGGGTTTGTTTGTGTCCACGGCGGTGGTGTCTGTAGGTGTAACGACGGAATCCGTAGGTGTGGTTATGGTGTCTGTCAATACCTTCTCCGAACCATGCTCCGTCTGTCCGTGTGTGTGCGTCAGGGGCAGGAGGGCAAGGGCGAGGTTTATGATAATGATATTACTCTTCATGAGAAATTCTGCTTGCGGATTCTTCTCCCTGGACGAAGAGTTTCAGGTGTGTGACCTCTTCAAAGTTTACTTTCTCGTTGGCCACCTCCACCGAACCAATGAACTCGTCCGTGCATGAGGCGTTAAGTATGGTGTGCATCATCACCGTAGGACAGTCGGGCGACTCAAAGAAAACGTCATTTGTCTTCTGTACAAACAGGGTGTCCTGAAGCGAGTAGTGCATGCCGTAGTATTTGAGGATGAAGGTGTCCACCGGAGCATGATAACTCAGAGGCAGGAGTATTTCCGTAGTGTTCAGGTCGCGGTTTATCAATATGCTGTCCGTTCCGCATGTGCTGATGGTAAGGGTGTCAGGCAGCATCACCTTGTTGCCTTCAGTATCGTATATCTCTATCCTCAGCAGGCTCACGTCTGCCTGCGTGCAGTTCAGCAGGTCGCACGAGGACACAATGATAAGTACTGCGGCCAGCGCCCCCAGTATTTTTGCCTTCATCATATTGTGGTGCGTATTTGGTACTTGTTACGCTCGCTGGAGTTGCGGCTTATCAGTTCGCCCAGGAATCCTGCCACGAACAGTTGTGTGCCCAAGATCATTGTCGTCAAGGCAATGTAGAAATACGGCATGTCCGTGATGCGGGCGTGGGGAATGCCCATACTCAGGCAGTACAACTTCGTTCCGCCTACTATCAGTACCGCAATGAAACCCAGGAAAAACATCAGCGAACCTATGAAACCGAAGATGTGCATGGGCTTCAGACCGAAACTGTTCAGGAACCAAAGGCTAAGCAGGTCCAGATAACCGTTCACAAAGCGGTTCCACCCCATAAACTTAGACTTGCCGAACTGGCGTGCCTGATGGTGCACAGGTTTCTCGCCGATGTTGGCAAAACCGGCATTCTTCGCCAGATAGGGGATATAGCGGTGCATCTCGCCATATACCTCTATGTTCTTCACCACCTCCTGGCGGTAGGCCTTCAAACCGCAGTTGAAATCGTGCAGGTTGTGTATTCCGCTCACCGCACGGGCCGTAGCGTTGAACAACTTCGTGGGAATGGTCTTGGACAGAGGGTCGCCTTTCCTGCGGTTCATCTTGAACCCCGAAACAAGATCATACCCGTCCTCCACAATCATGCGGTAGAGTTCCGGTATCTCATCGGGAGAATCCTGCAGGTCGGCATCCATGGTTATCACCACTTTGCCCTTGGCCGCCTCAAAGCCACAGAACAGGGCAGGGCTCTTGCCATAGTTGCGACGGAAGCAGATGCCATGCACCGTGTCGGGGTTCTCCTCATGCAGTTCCTCAATCACTCTCCACGATGCATCAGTGCTGCCATCGTTTACAAAAATTATCTCATAGTCAAAACCATTCTCTGTCATCACCCTCTGTATCCACTCATGCAGGGGGCGCAGGCTTTCGTCCTCATTCCAAAGAGGCACTATCACCGAAATATCTTTCTGCTTTTCCATGTATCTCGATTTGTTAATATTCACAAGCGACAAAGTTACAAAAACTAATAATTATATATAAGGTGTGGTATAGAAAACACATATTTTTTATAAAAAAGTCTGGCAAAACCTTTGCATATTCAAAATAAAGTCATACCTTTGCACTCGCAAACACGGGTAAGTCCTGTACGGCATGCTCCCTCGGAACTCCCCCAGGGCTTGACCGCAGCAAGGGTACTTGGTTGTAGCGGCGCGATATAGATCGCTTACCCACCCGCCTCTTTAGCTCAGTTGGCCAGAGCACGTGATTTGTAATCTCGGGGTCGTTGGTTCGAATCCGACAAGAGGCTCAAAAATGACATTTAGAGAGTTCAGCAATGAACTCTCTTTTTGTTTGTTCTAAACTGTTGAAATTCAAACGCAACTATCGCATTTAGAGAGAGTTCTTCTTCGGGAGCTCCTGCGTACTCTCATAAGCGATGACGGGGACACACTCGGCAAGTTCCTCGCCAAGTTCCATTTGCCGATCAAACAGGTGGGAGATATTGAATAGTTGGATTTACTTCTCTGCCATCAGATGCCGCAGACTATCTATTCGTTCTCCCGAATAGTAGTTCTTGAACTCGCAGAGAATGCTGTCAACCTCCATGCGTTTGGCACGGTAGAGTGCGGTGTCTGCCTCCTCCCATTCGAGGATCGTCTCACCGAACATCGTGAGGTCGAGCATATGCACGTATGCTTCATGTACATTTTGTCGGATTCGGTGAATCTCTTTCACTTCACGCTCCAATATGTTCATCTGT
>JAFTUK010000032.1 GCA_017466325.1 Bacteroidaceae bacterium
GGGCAGCATCTTACGGGTATTTTCTCTGTAATCCATAATGCTACCACTTTAAAGGTTTTGCCTTGCGACGGAACGATGCCGAAAGTTTCTCATTCTCTTCCTCGGCAGTCAATGGGACAGGATTCTTACGAGAGAGTTCCAGCCACTTGTCGAGTTCATCCCGATAGATTAAAAGATGCTTGCCTTGCTTGATAGCAGGAAGACCATCATTCTTTACCTTGTAATAGAAGGTGGACAGAGGCATTTTAAGGTATTCACACGCTTCCTGTACGCTCATGAGTACATGCGTGTTCTCCTTTACCTCATTACGATTTTTGATGTTATCTTTAATCGTCGTTTCCAGACTTGCGATTTTCTCGCACAACTCACCTACAACTGTTGGTAGGTCGTTAAAAGTAAATTCTTTTGTTTGCATATTTCAATAGTTATTAAGTGAAACATGCTGCAAATGAATTCAATGTAGATACGCTGTAAATTTACATTTAAATATAATTTACCTACAGCGTAAAGTAATTTACCAACTGCTTATAAATGACTATTGTTAAGTGTTTTGAAGTGATAATCTCCATCGTTAGGTATATCAATTTTGATAGTTGAAGATACAGTATCTCTTAGATTTCTCTCAATAGTTTCAATAGATGCATCTCGGAGTTCATAAGGGAAAGTCTTTTTAAGGAAAATTGAAATTACTCCTTTAGATATATTTAGTCTTGATTTAAGATTATATCCTAGATGTCTGATGTCGGAAGATCTTAGAGGATTGTCTGCATTTGATCGTATTTGTTTGTATAAATCAGTGTTACCTGCAATCATATGGTTGATATTTTCCAATAGTATTGAAATGTCTTCTTTTGATAGAAAAGGAGCGAGTATATAGAAGCAATACTTCGTAATTTCCTCAAAGATTAATTTTTTACGCTCAGTATTTTTTTCATTATGTTCCTTGAGACTTTTTTCATAAGCATCAGATAGATTAGAGAGAAAGCCATTTGATTTATCAGCATTATCAATAACCTGTTCTTTAGTGGAGTCGTTAACCTCACTACTAGTATCATTATGAATAGCAGGCACATTAATGGATTCAGTAATAGCTTCCTCTTTTTTGCTAAAAGAGAAAAGATATGGGTTGTTTATTAAAAGATTATATAAACCCCTTTTGGTATAAGCCAAAATAACAGTCATAACACAAAATATTACAATCCACCATGTAATATAATCCTCAAGATTTGTTTGGAATTTAATATAAAGGAAAGTCGAAATTATTGAATAGATGATGACTCCCCATGCGAGATAATGACTCGCTTTTTTTGCTTGAATTTGTAAGTTATCTGCCATAGTCTATTGATATTTAATGTTGTTCTTTATGGCAAATTTATTTACAGTTTCTCGATAGTAATAATTAACCGCAATAAATCATTCGAATTTTAACAAAAAATAGCCCAAAGTATGAAATGGTACTCAGAAATGGTACTCTGAATCATACTTTGAGCTTTTTAATCAGATGTTTTTGACCTTTTATTTCTTTCTAGTCAGTGATATTTTATTACTTGCTTCACGCTTGTTACTATACACGACTTTCATATATCTCTGAGTAGTTGTAATACTCTTATGAGCCATCATGCTTTGGATTGTACGAATATCAGTTCCGGCAGCACCTTGGAGGGTTGCAAATGTTCTGCGGTAGGAGTGGAAGGTGATATGTTTGGTGATGCCTGCTGAACGAATCCATTCCTTCATTGGTTGTTGAACCCAACTTCGCTTCAAACCCTCAAAGACTCGACCTCTTTTCTTGGGTGAATAACCTATTAATTGAAGAGCTTCTTCACTGATTGGAATGATGTCTTCGGTCTTTGTCTTTTCGCATATAGTATGCACGCATTTTCCTCCAGCTGCGAAATCTACAATCTCCTCCCAACGAAGGGAAAGGATGTCACCAAGGCGCAAACTTGTCAAACATGAAAATAGGGAAGCAGTTTTTAGTACCGGCTTTTTGCATGGAGTTTCTGCCAAAGCGTATAGTTCTTCAACACTCAGATAATCTTTGATTACATCTTCGGTTTCAATCTTCTCCAAATAGTCATTTACATTGATTTTAATCATTCGCCCACGATATAGAATCTTCAAAAATCCTCTGAATGTAGACCAATAGCCCGAAGCTGAGTTTCGTGTTACCTTTCTATTAGGATGTCTGAGCTGATTTGCCGATAGTAGATAAATTCGGAATTTATTGCAAAGTTCTACATCAATATCTTCGAACGTACATTTGCCACGAACAAAATTGTTGAAATGCTGAAAGACAAATCCCCACTTCTGATCATGCTTTGAGAGTTCCTTGCGGTAATATTCAATAAAGTCTGCCTTGAACTTATGCTTGTCAAAGAAATCATAACGTTCGTTTACGATAGCTTCAAAGCGGCGGCAACGGATGGCTTCAGCTTTTTCATACATTGCAGTGTTGAAGTCACGCTCGCGTTGATTCTTGGGATTGGCATATATATAAATGTTCAATCCTTCATGACGAATAGTCCTCATTGTTTCTTGTTCACGATAACCAGGATAATAATCCAAATACAATGACAACATACCATTCTTAATTGTACGCATTCTTAGTGTTACAGTTTTTGTTAGTCCCATAAAAGAAAATTTTAATTGTTAATAATAAAAGTTGATTGTTAGAATCTGCGGCAAATATCCTGAATGCAAGTACGCTGTAAGTGTGCAGCGAAAAGTAATTTTCAAATAATTGCAGTTGACTCAAATTCTGACTACTTTTTCACGCCCATTACACGGTCAAAGTCCACTTTCAGGAACCTTACGAACCGTCCTTTCTTCTCTCTCTTGATTTCGTGGAAGCGGAGAGTGTTATAAACGGACTCTCTGGAGAGGTTGAATTTCTTCATTGCTTCCTGCACGGTGTAGTATTCAGCCTCTTTTTCTTGGCCAGAAGACTTGGATAAGTCGAAATGCAATTTTGAATAGAATATCTGGCCGTGTTCTTTCTTTGATGGCATGTTATTGCGATATACCTGTGAACGGATGGCTACACGAGTCATTCCGTACTTCTCTTGAATTTCTTCGGGAGTATACCATTCGGTAATATCGTTATCTACTTTGTACTTCTCAAAAGCTGCATCGATATGCTTTTTGCTGTAATAGTTGAATTGACGGATTTTGATTTTAGGAATATTGTGCTCACGAGTATAAGTCCATACCCACTTCTCATTGACTTTATACTTCTCTGCAATCTGCTCAGCAGTATAATATTCGGTAATATCAAGTTCATCTTTGATTCTAACTCTTTCATAAGGACGAACCTTTAACATCAACTCAATGTCAGCTCTACGTATTATTGACATTCTAGAACTAAGTCTTGATGCTCTTAGCTTGTCTTCCTTAACGAGTTTGTAAATGTATTGACGTGATACGCCCATTAGTTTTGCAGCCTGGGCAAAAGTAAAATAGTCTTGATGGTCAAGTTTACTCTTAACTTCAATCAAATCTTGAATCTCACGAAGTTCAATTCTTCGTTCTCTCATTCGATGTTTATAGCCTTGACTTGAACATTGATGGCTACAATAATTCGTGGTTGTCTTTTTTGCAATGAACGGTTTCCCGCACCATTTACAGATTCTTTTTACTTCCATTTTTTCTACTTATTTTTAGTGAAACCATATAGTTTTTATTTCGCTTTTTGTCTTCCCATGTCAACCACTGTCAACACATGTTGTTGGCTACTTCGGTGTGACATCGCGGTAATTCATGTATTTGTTCCGCGGTAGAAATACGGTAGAAAAATATGGTGAAAAACGGGTCTTAACCGTTGTTATCTGGAATATAGAAAATAAAAAAGTCGCTGAAATTCAGCGACTTCCTTATGGTTGACTCTAAATAGTTACAGTTGTTTATAACAAATCATTTCCCGATGCAGAAGTTTTTGAAGATGTTGGAGAGGATGGCGTCGGAGGTGATTTCGCCGCCGGTGATTTCGGCAAGGTGGTGGAGGCATTGGCGGAGGTCTTCGGCAATGAGGTCACCGGGGATGTTGTCGGCTATGGCATGACGGACACGGGCAATGGCTTCGAGGGCGTGATGGAAGGCTTCGTAATGACGGAGGTTGGTGACGATGGTGGAGTCGTTGCCTTGATTGACGGAAAGGACCTGGTGGGCGGAACTTACCAGGGTGCTAAGTAGGATGGGCATGCCTGCTCCTGTTTGGGACGATATGTAGATGTCCTGATTTTTTTGCTTGCGGTGATAGAGAAAAGAGGAGTCGGGCATGACAAGGTCGCTCTTGTTGATGACACGCAGGACGATGGGAAGATCCGGAGTTTCGGGAGAGTGGGGGATACGGATGTCGGGGAACTGCTTGTTGGGTTCGGTGAGCAGGATGATGATGTCCGCTTTGCGTGCTGCCTGCAGGGAGCGCTCTATGCCCATCTGCTCAATGCGGTCGGTGGTCTTGCGTATGCCGGCGGTGTCTATGAAGCGGAAGGTGATGCCTTCTATCTGTATGGTGTCTTCGATGAGGTCGCGTGTAGTGCCCTGGATGTCAGAAACGATGGCACGCTCATCGTGCACGAGAGCGTTCATGAGGGTACTTTTGCCCACGTTGGGCGCACCGATGATGGCCACAGGGATGCCGGTCTTCAGGGCATTGCCGGTGCGGAAGGAATCCGTAAGGCGTTGTATGTGTTTGTAGAGAGCATCTGTGAGTTCGGTTAGTTGGGCGCGGTCTGCAAACTCGATGTCCTCGTGGTCGGAGAAGTCGAGTTCCAGTTCGAGAAGGGATGTGATGTGTAGCAACTGTTCCCTGAGTGTATCCAGTTCGCGAGAGAAGCCTCCACGCATCTGAGACATGGCCATGCGGTGAGTGGCCTCGCTGCTTGATGCTATGAGGTCGGCCACTGCTTCCGCTTGGGAAAGGTCCATCTTTCCTGCCAGGAAGGCCCTCTTGGTGAACTCGCCCGGTGTGGCCATGCGTGCTCCAGATTGTATGAGCGCCTCGATAATCTTCTGGACGATGTAACGGCTTCCGTGACAAGATATTTCTGTGCTATCCTCGCCGGTATAAGAGTGAGGGGAGCGGAAAACAGATACCAGAACATCATCTATGATTGCATCTGCCTTCGCATGGGTTTCGCTATGTCGGGTAGTTTCCTCCGATTCACTCCGTGGGGTACGGATATAGCCATAGTGCAGGGTGTACCCCTTTGCCTCGGTGAGGTCTTTGGAGAAGATACGTGACGTTATGGAAATGGCTTCGGGGCCAGAAACTCTTATGATTGCCATTGCTCCACCCGGAGCCGTGGCAGGTGCGCAGATGGTTGACATATATATATTATATATAAGGTGTATGCCTGTTGTATGGGGAGGCTTATATTCTCTCTAACACCAGAGATATGAGGTTGTCTATGGTATTCTTGTAGGACGTGTTCATTTCCTGGGCATGACGGTTGGCAATAACCATGCAACACGTCATGGCACGGTGTCCGAGGATGGAGGCAAGTCCTGCCAGGGCTGAGGATTCCATTTCAAAGTTGCAGACTTTCATCTCCCGAACCTTTCCTTTGTCAGCGGTGTGGTATCTGAAGGCCTCTACCTTGGCGTTCTGCCAGGGGTCTTGGATTTCCATCCTGATTCTTCTGCCCTGAGGACCATAGAACCCGCCGCATGCAATGGTAATGCCACGTACCATGTCGCCGGAGGCAATCTGTTCCAGAAGTCCGGCATCTGCCGTGGCCACATAGGGTGCACCCTTCTGCGGAGACCAGTTCATGTGCTTGCGGAAGGCATCTTCAAGTTCGAGGTCGCACACCTTGTCACGGTCGGCATAATAGTTGAGCAGACCGTCGAAACCGATGCTCTTCTCGCTGGCCACGAATGTGCCGAGAGGAGTTTCGGGTTGCAGGCCGCCACAGGTGCCTATGCGTACCAGGGTGAGTTGCCTGAAGGTGGGATTGTCCTCGCGTGTCTCGAAGTTTATGTTTGCCAAGGCATCCAATTCATTAACGACAATGTCTATGTTGTCGCACCCTATGCCCGTGGACAGTACGGTGATGCGCTTGCCCTTGTATGTGCCGGTGATGGTATGGAATTCTCGTGAGGATATGTTACATTCCTGCGAATCGAAATGCGATGCAACCGTTTCCACACGTCCAGGGTCTCCAACGAGGATTACCCTGTCTGCCAGTTGTTCCGGACGGATGTGCAGATGAAATGCAGAACCGTCAGCGTTTATGATAAGTTCGGATGGCGGGTAAATCATGGTATGTGTGTGTTTAGGGTGTTAGAGGATAGGGTAGGGCGTACTTATCTCTGCTCGAAGGTGCGTATCTCTTTTTCCAGTGCGTATACGTCAGCAATGAGTTTCTCGTACTTCTGTTCCAGAGGCAGTATCCTTGCCGCCAGTTTGGCCTTATTTTCGGGTTTGGCCATGGAGTATTGTCGTCTGAGTCCTTCGAGTTCCTCATATGTCTGGTTGCGTTCTTCCACCATCTTCTGCCATTTGCCGGCCAGTTTGCGGCTTTCCTCGTGCCGGAACTGAGAAATGGTGGTGTAGGTGATGCGGTCGTTCACTATGAAATGGAAGTGCGACTTTGTGGTCTTTTGGGACTTGTTGCGGAGCGTGGCAAGACGTGTCAGGCCCTCCTTCACATGTTCCTGGTCGGTCCATGTGTCGCGTATGCTGCTGATGTTTGCCAGAGCCACCAGCGTGTCGCGTCCCATGGTACTGGTGTCGTAAATCTTGCGTGTCTCGTTTGGTATGAAGCAATACACGCACACCGTGTCGGCACTCTGTCCGCGGTCGGTCACGAACCATCCGAGTTGGTTATACTCATCCACCAGGTAGAGATAGTCGTTTGCCTTGGAGTTGAAAGGCATGCCTATGTTCTCCGGTTTGAAGAACCGCTGGCTGTCCGAATCCCATCGTGTCATGAAGATGTCGTATCCTCCCAGGCTCTCCTCACCCTTTGAGGCATAGTACAATGTGGTACCGTCCGAGAGCATGAAGGGATAGTTCTGGCTCAGTGTGTCCTCCAGTCCCGGCAACATTACAGGTTCGCTCCATTTCTGACCAATCATTTCGCTAGCATAGAGGTGCAGGACGGCACAGGTGTCGGGTTTGGCATAGATGATTTTGTCGCCCAGTTGCGAGCGGAACAGGGTGCAGTCCAGTGTGTCCTTGTCCTTTGCCTTGAAGAAGTCAGCACAAGTGGCTATGCTTCCGCTTTCGCTACCCAGGTAGAGAAAGTCCATTACCTCGTTCTTTTTCAGCAGTATTGAGTCTATGAACGTAACACGCTCTGTCACCAAGAGTTTGCGTTCGTAGTTCTCCTGCCGTGCCATTTCCGCCAGTTCTTCCGGTGTTGGTGCAGGCGGTGTCTTTGCTCTCCTTCTGCGCTGGGCAGATGCGCCCAGTGCCAGAAGGATGAGAAGTGAGAATATGATGGTCTTCTTCATGTCAAAGGTTTGAAGTGGTTAGATGTTTACTTTGTCAAGTATTCATGCATTGCCTGTGCTGCACGTCTGCCGTCGCCCATGGCCAGGATAACCGTAGCACCGCCACGCACGATGTCGCCACCGGCAAAGATGGTGGGCAGGTTTGTCTGCATGTTCTCGCCCACCACGATGGTGTTCTTGCGGCCCAGTTCCAGGCCCTCGATGGAGGTGGGGACGATAGGGTTGGGAGAAACGCCTACCGCCACGATGGCCTGGTCGATGTCCAGGGTTACCGTTGCGCCGGGAATGGGCTGGGGAGAGCGTCGGCCGGAAGCGTCGGGTTCGCCCAGTTCCATCTTCTGCAGTACCACGGCACGCACGGCACCCGTCTCGTCGGCAAGGTATTCCAAGGGATTGTGCAGGGTGAGGAACTCGATGCCCTCTTCCTTGGCATGCTTCACCTCCTCCAGACGTGCGGGCATCTCAGCCTCGGAACGGCGGTACACGATGTACACCTTCTCTGCGCCCAGACGCTTTGCCGTACGGCAGGAGTCCATGGCCGTATTTCCGCCACCCACCACCATAACGCTCTTGGCAGGGTTGATGGGAGTGTCGGTGTCGGGGTTGGAGGCATCCATCAGGTTCACGCGTGTCAGATATTCGTTGGACGACATGATGTTGATGAAGTTCTCGCCCGGAATGTTCATGAAGTTGGGCAGACCTGCACCGGAGCCCACGAAGATGCCCTTGTAGCCCTCGGCCTCCAGTTCCTTCACGGAGATGGTCTTGCCCACGATGCAGTCCTTGACGAAGTTCACGCCCATCTTGCACAGGTTGTCTATCTCCACGTCCACAATCTTGTTGGGCAGACGGAACTCGGGAATACCGTACTTCAGTACGCCGCCAATCTCGTGCAGAGCCTCGAACACGGTAACGTCATAGCCATACTTGGCCATGTCGCCAGCAAAACTCAGGCCGGCAGGACCGGAACCGATGACGGCAATCTTCTTGCCGTTGGCGGGAGCCACCTCGGGCAGGGAGATATGTCCGCTCTCGCGCTCGAAGTCGGCGGTGAAGCGCTCCAGATAGCCGATGGCCACGGGCTGGTGACCCATCTTCAGGTGCATGCACTGGCTTTCGCACTGCTTCTCCTGGGGACATACACGTCCGCACACGGCAGGCAGGGCAGAGGTGCTCTTCAGCACACGGGCGGCATTGAGGAACTCGCCACGCTCTATGTTCTTAATGAACGAAGGTATGTTGATGTTCACGGGACAACCTTGCATACATGTGGGGTTGGCGCAATCCAGACAACGCTTTGCCTCGGTGATGGCCTGCTCGCGTGAAAGGCCCGTGTTCACCTCCTCGGTGCGGGTTGTTGCACGGTATACGGGATCCAGTTCGGGCATCTTCACGCGTTCTATCTCGGAGCGCTCCTTGCCCTTCATGCTCTTGCGCAGTTCCTCGCGCCACTCGGCCTTGCGGTCGGTCAGTACCTCCAGGGGAGTTTCCATGTCCATGTCCTTGGCCTCGCGTGAGAGCAGTTCGTCGGCAATGACGGTGGCCTCTGCCTTGCACTGGATGGGAGCGTCCAGATGGCTCATCTCCTCCTGCTCCACACGGCGGAAGGAACCGGCACGTTTCAGCATTTCGTCGAAGTCCACCTGATGACCGTCAAACTCGGGACCGTCCACGCAAACGAAGCGTGTCTTTCCGCCCACGGTGATGCGGCATGCACCGCACATGCCCGTACCGTCCACCATGATGGTGTTCAGGGACACGTCAGTGGGTATCTCGTACTTCTTTGTCAGCAGACAGCAGAACTTCATCATTATGGCAGGACCGATGGCAAAGCACTTGTCCACCTTCTCGCGCTTGATTACTTCCTCCATGCCCACGGTGACCACGCCCTGCTTGCCATAGGAACCGTCGTCGGTCATGATGATGACCTCGTCGGAAGCGGCACGCACCTCGTCCTCCAGGATGATAAGTTCCTTGCTGCGTCCGGCGATAACGCTTATCACGCGGTTGCCGGCAGCCTTCAGTGCCTGTATGATGGGGAGCATGGGAGCGGTACCCACACCGCCACCGGCGCAGAGCACGGTGCCGAAGTTCTCAATGTGTGTGGCCTTGCCCAGAGGGCCTACGATGTCGGTCACCTCGTCGCCCACGTTCAGGTCGCACAGGCGTGTGGACGAAAGTCCCACCTTCTGTACCACCAGAGTGATGGTGCCCTTCTCCGTGTCTGCTCCGGCAATGGTCAGGGGCATGCGTTCGCCCTGCTCGCCCACGCGGACGATAACGAAGTGTCCGGCCTTGCGGGCCTTGGCTATGAGCGGTGCTTCCACTTCCAGGCGGAATACCTTTTCGCTATATTGTACTTTGCTGACTATCTTGTTCATCTTTTCGTTGGTTAGTATTGTGCTTTGTCGCACAACGTGTTGAATCGTTTTATTCTGAGTTTCGGATTATGTCTGTGCAATGTATCAGTCGATTGTCTCGCATCCCATGTAGGGCACCAGTGCGGCAGGAATGCGTATGCCATTTTCCGTCTGGTTGTTCTCCAGCAATGCGGCCACTATGCGGGGCAGAGCCAGTGCGGAGCCGTTCAGGGTATGTGCTATCTCTGTCTTCTTGTCGGCGGTGCGGCGTATGCGGCACTTCAGACGGTTGGCCTGATATGTGTCGAAGTTGCTCACCGAACTTACCTCCAGCCAACGCTTCTGTGCCTGGCTGTACACCTCGAAGTCGTAGCACACGGCGCTGGTGAAGGACTGGTCGCCACCGCAAAGGCGCAGTATGCGGTAGGGGAGTTCCAGTTTCTGGAGCAGACCCTCCACGTGTGCAATCATCTCCCTGTGGCTCTCGGCAGAGTGCTCGGGAGTGTCAATGCGCACGATCTCCACCTTGGAGAACTCGTGCAGACGGTTTAGTCCGCGCACGTCCTTGCCGTACGAACCGGCCTCGCGACGGAAGCACTGTGTGTAGGCACAGTTCTTGACGGGCAGTTCCTTCTCGTCCAGGATGACATCGCGGTAGATGTTCGTTACGGGCACCTCTGCCGTGGGAATCAGGTAGAGGTCGTCCAGTCCGCAATGGTACATCTGTCCCTCCTTGTCGGGCAACTGGCCTGTACCGTATCCGCTGGCGGCATTCACCACGGTGGGAGGCATTACCTCCTCGTATCCGCTCTTGCGTGCCTCGTCCAGGAAGAAGTTTATCAGAGCACGCTGGAGTCTTGCACCCAAGCCACGGTATACGGGGAAGCCGGCACCGGTTATCTTCACGCCCAGGTCAAAGTCTATCAGGTTGTACTTCTTGCACAGTTCCCAGTGGGGGAGGAGTGCCTTGTCGCTATCGGGGTTGGCATCCCAGTTGCCCACCTTGTCCACACCCAGGACGCACTCCTTCAGGTTGGACTTCACCACCCAGTTGTCCTCGGCGCAGGCACCCTCGGGCACCTCGTCGTATGGTATGTTGGGTATCTGGCAGAGTTTCGTTGTCAGTTCCTTCTCGGCATTCTCCATCTCGGCCTTCAGAGCCTCGTTGGCGGTTTTTATTTCGGCCACCTTGGCCTTCACGGCCTCGGCCTCCTCCTTCTTGCCCTGCTTCATGAGGCCGCCAATCTCAGCTGCCAGTTTCTTGGCATCGGACAGGTTCTTGTCCAACTGTGTCTGTGCGGCACGGCGCTTCTTGTCTGTCTCCATCACCTCTGCGATGGCCTCACGTGCACCGGCAAAACGTTTCTTCTCAAGGCCGGCAATCACACGCTCGGTCTCTTCTGTAATCAGTTTTAATGTAAGCATCTTATTTTGGTGTTTTTATATTTCGGCCGTAAAATTACAAAAAAATACGCACATACGTCCACATATCGCTCTTATATATTAAATAAGGTGCTAAAAAGGCGTCGGAAGTGCCTGGTTTTGTCTCCGGCACGACGTGAAAAACATTCTCCCGGACAACACGTCCGCGTCACCCGGGACAACAAGTGCGTGTCACTCGGGAGGACGCTTCCTTGTTGTCCGGGAGGCTTTTGCGTGTTGTTCGGGAGACCGGATGAGGGTGTTGCCAGGGAGTTGGGGAGCCTATCTGTTGCAGAGTTGCCTGAAGTCGCAGTATTTGCATCCCTCGAGGTAACTTGTCTTGCAGAATGGAGTTTGCGGAGAGAATATCTCGCGGATTACTTCGTGCAGTTCCTTCTCGAACTCTGCCTCATATAGCGATATGTCTTCCACTGCTCCCAGGGGTACGGGGCTGCCGGAGTTCCTTCCGTCCTCCGAACCGATGTGCAGGGTGGGGTCGTAGTCTTGCCTACCTGCCTTGGCGGTGTAGAAGAGTACGGGTTTCACTGGCATGGCAGGCTTTTTCTTGTACTTCGTCACCAGGGCATAGAGGAAGGTTTGGAAATAGTAGCCGGCATGCCTGGTGTCGCGTGAAAAGATACCCTTGAAGGTCTTTGCCGAGTTCTCGTGCGAACCGGTCTTGTAGTCAAGTATGCGCAGATACTCTTTGCCGTCTTCGTCCTTGAGTATGTCCATGCGGTCAACGCGTCCGCCGGTCAGCACGGAAACCTTCTGTCCGTCCACGTCCACTTCCATCTGCATGGCCACGTCCTCTTCCATGGCCTCCATGACGATGGGGGCATGGCGCTCGTCCCAGCGCAGGAGGTTCAGCAGGTATCGCTCCACCACACCGCGTATCAGTATGTTCTCGCCCCGGAACTCGGTAATGCCGGCATCTATCTGGAACTGCTCGTCTATGATGAGTTGCAGACGGCTTCCCTTGTCCGTGGTGTATGCCGAGAGTTGCTCCCTGGTGATGACATTGCTTCCGGAGTGCGACATGATTTCGCGGTATATCCTCTCTGCCGAGTTGTGGAAGATGTTGCCCATCATTCGTGCGTCTACGCCGTCTTCGGGGTCGGGTTCCACGCGTATGCCGCAGATGCTGGACAGATAGAATTTCATGGGACAATCCAGATAGCGGTTCAGGGCAGAGGGGCTCAGGGGCTTGGCCTCGGGATTTGTGTTCAGGTCGTACTTCGTGTAAAGGGCCTGCATGATGTCCCCGTCCTTTGCTATGGTGTCCAGGGCGGTGAACAGGCACTCCTGTTCGGATTCCAGGCGCAGGCAACGGATGGGTATGTCTGTCTCCGCCTGAAGTTGACGAAGGAAACGGCTCATCTCGTGGCGCACGTTGCCGGCCGAGTTCTCGTTGTATATGAAGGTGACGTGCTCTGCCCTTTGTATCAGGCGGTAGAAGTAGTATGCAAACACGGCAATACGGTGGCGCACGGTGGTAAGGCCGAATCCCGTTCGCAGAGTGTAGGGTATGAGCGAGTTGTCCGCATTGCTCTTGGGCAGGAAACCTTCTCCCACGTTAAGCATAAGCAGGTTCCTGAAATCAATGCACCTCGTTTCCAGCACACCCATAATCTGCAAACCCTGTGCCGGTTCTCCGTGGAAGGGTATGCTTTGGCTTCCGAGAATTCTGCGCAGGAGGCGTCTCAGCGTGGTGGGGTGCAGATGCATGGCCGGTTCCGATGTCACGGCAATGTCGTAGAACTGGCGCAAGGCACGGTGTGTCTGGAACAGGCTCTCCACCATCAGCACATCGTCGAAGAGGTTCTCGTCCTGCATCTTTCCCGCCAAGGAGGTCAGTATGCCGAGTAGGTACGTCACCAGTGCCGGTATGTCGGAGGGGTCTGTCCTGCGTTCCCATTGCTCTTTCTCCATGAACTTGGAGTAGGGGTGGTAATTGACCGTTCTCAGGAACGGGAGTCTGAACCTTTTCCTGCTCTCGTCCCACCCTTCTGTCTGCAATGCTATGAGGGCAAGCATCAGGCTGTATATGGGCGTGCCGGTCAGGGAATAGCCCATGGTGATGTTCACGTTGTCAGGACTTCCTTCATGTTTATCTATTTCAGTATCAGGTATGGCATGTAGTACGGGTTGAAGTTGTTGTTCATCGCACAGAACCAGTGCCGTCTCCCTCTCCTCCGTGGTAAGGTGGTCCTTCAGCCACTCGGGTATGTAGCGTGTGGCAATGCTGTCCGTACTGGTGGACACGAAGGTCACTCGGGCCTTGTGCCGCAGGTTGTCGTAGATGCCGGCATGCGACAGGGCATTGGGGAAACGGAGCAGGTTTTCGCGTATGAAGTCGCCAGCCTCAAAGGCACGGTTCTCCAGATACATCCTGTCAAAGTCCCAATAGAAGAGCGCCTGTCCGCGGTCCTGCAGATAGGACATCAGTTTCTTTTCCGTCTCGCTGAGCATGTTGAAGCCCACGAAACAATACGTCTTCTCCTTTTCAAGGCGGTGAAGCAGTTCCTTCCCCTCCACGGCCTTGCGCTCCAAGGCACCCTGATATGGCTGTGTCCCCTCGGGCATGCTCTCCTTCAGGCGGCGGTAGAGTTCGGACATGATGCCCCATAGTTCGGAGAAGCGCTCCTGCAGGCGTGTCCTGTGTTCGCCCTGGAAACTGCCGAAGAACTGCTCCAGAGTCTCCCGCTGGTTGTCGGTGAGGAAGTCCAGGCTCTCCATGTCGCCCAGTTCCTTTGCATTGAGGAAGAGGGCATCGGCATTCACCAGATGCTTGTCTATGTCGTCGAAGTCGGAGATTATTATCTCGCCCCATCCCCAGAACATGTCCAGTGTCTCGGCCTTGTCGCCCATCAGCACCTTATATATATTGTACAGGGTGCATACGGCAGGGATGGGTTCCATCACGTTGTCGCCCACGATGCGTCCGAAGAGTTCCGCTATAGTGGCATACTCCGGTGCCCACATGGGGGTGTCGGTCAGGGCAAGGAACTCCTCGTTCATGAACAGGCGTGCGCGTTTGTTGGGGTACACCACCGTCACGTTGGTCATGTCCTTGCCGAAGCGCACCATCAGGTCCTTGGCCACGTTGGCCAGGAATGTCGTTTCCCTCCAGTTGTCTGTATTGCTTGTCTCCATCGTTTACTCCTATACTTCTTCTGTCCTACCATTTTTCACATACCACAGATACCCTACGACCTTGTGCCCGGGATAAAGTTTGCGGAGCAGTCGCATGTAGTTTTTCACCTGTCCCTTGTAGTTGTCGTGCTCGTCGCCGAACTTATAGTCGATTACCGTTATCCGCCTGTCCTTCATTACTATGCGGTCGGGCCGCTGGTCGCGCTTGTTGCGCCTGCGTGCCGTGGGGTCCAGTATCTCGCATTCGGCAAAGACATGGTTCTCCGGGTCGAACCACGAGGCCACGAGTTCGTCGGTCCTTGTCTGTTCCAGATATGCGAGGAGTTCGTCGTGCTGCTCCTGTGTGAGCATGCCCATCATGCGGTTCCTTTCCAGGGTCTGCTCTATGTCGGAGGCATCCCTGATCTGAGCCATCACATTGTGGTACAGGACGCCCAGCGAGCGTGCCTCGTCGCTGTGTCCGAACATCTCCTTTGCCTCGTTGCTCTGGCGGAAGTTCAGGCGTGCCTTGTAACTCTGCATCTTCACGATGTGGGGGCTGAAGTCGGGCAGCATGCGGTTGTCGCTTGCCTTCTCCTGTTCCACCGCGGTGATGGGAGTGCCCTCCTGTCCGTGCCACACTCCGTCAGTGTATTCTCCCTTGGGGTTCAGGCAATCGTTCAGCAGGTTTCCCACCTCCTGTGTCTCCACCACGCTCTTGCCGTTGTGCGAGGCCCAGATGTACATGTTGCACGAAGCGCGTGTCAGCGCCACGTACAGGGCGTTCAGTTCGTCCACACGGCTTTGCAGGTGTTCCTCGTCGTATCGTCCCTGGTAGTAGGACTTGGCCATGACACCAGTCTTTGCCACCGGCATCCTGCCCAGAGTGTTGTACTCCTCGTGCCCGTCCTCGGCCTCGCACCACAGGGTGTCGCCCATGTCCTTCTCCAGGTTCCAGTCGCAATGCGGAAGCAGTACGGTGTGGAACTCCAGTCCCTTGGACTTGTGTATGGTCAGCACCCTTATGCCCTCCTGCTTGCCCGATGGTATGGCCTGCTTGTGCAGGGTGGTGTCCCATTCGTTCAGGAAGGAATGCAGGTCGCTGGGGTTGTCCCTCAGGTATGTCTGCACCGTGTCCAGGAAGGCATAGTGGTAGGCCTCCTGTTCGGATAGTTCCTTCAGGTTGAGCCTGCGGTAGAGTTCCTCCACCAGTTCGTAGAGAGGCATCTGTTTGAGTCTGTCTCGCTCCTCGGTGAGGAAGGCCGGCAACAGGCCCATGGCATTGGTGCGCATGATGTCGTCCATGCTCAGGTCCGCCTTCCTTATCCTGGGCATGTAGTGCATCAGGAACTGGTGGTAGGGCAGGGGCTTTGCCTCGTAGTCCTCTATGAGTATGCGCATGGCGGAGATGAGTATCGTCACTATGGAACTGTTGCCCAGCAGGTAGGCCTCGTCGCTGGCTATGCGTATGCCCTCAGGGGCGTGCTGCTCGAAGTATTCCAGTATGGAGGTGATGTTGTTGTTCTTGCGCAGAAGTATGGCCATCTTTTCCAAGGGCAGGCCTGCATCGTGGAGGGAGCATATCTGGTGTAGCATGTCGCCGTACATCCATTCCTGTTCCTCTTCCGCACTGAGCACGGGGTGCTCGTTTTTTTTCGTGCCCTTGACACGAAGGGACACGCTCCAGAACCCCTTTGGGTCCTCGGCCTTTTTGGGCGAGGTCTTCTGCACCACGTCGGCATATATTCCCCCTTCACCTCCTATGCGGAACCTGGCATCGGGCGCTATGTTGTCCAGCAGCAGTGCCGCCTTGGGGAAGAGGCGGTTGTTGAAGTCTATGATGCGGTGCTCGCTTCGGTAGTTGGTGTCCAGCGTCTCGGTGCGCGGGTTCCACGTTCCCATATTGTCGGCCAGGCTGCTCAGCAGGCTCCATTCTCCGCCCCTCCAGCGATAGATGCTCTGCTTTATGTCGCCCACTATGAGGTCGGTGCCGCCCAGTGCCTGGTTCTCGAACAGGAGCACGCGGAAATTGTTCCATTGCAGGCGGCTCGTGTCCTGGAACTCGTCTATCATGATGTTCCTCAGCACGGTGCCTATCTTCTCGAACACGAAGGGATTGTCCTGTCCGTCTATCAGGCGCGAGAGCAGGGTGGGGGTGCGCGACAGGGGGAATGTCTCCCTCTCCTCGTTGATGTCCCTCACTATCTCGTCTATGCGTGAGAGGAGTTGGAGTTGGTTGGTATAGTTCCTGGCCAGTTTGGCGGTGTTGAACTTGCGGTTCAGTTCCTTCTCCATTTCAAGGAACTTGCAGAACCTGTCGCTCAGTGCATGCATTGCCGAGCAGGCTCCTGCATCGCTCTTTTGCGATTTGAGCAGCAGTTCCGAACCGTCCTCCAGAAAGGCATTGAATACCTTTCCCTGGGACACAGAATCGTTGCCCTTGTCCTTTAGGATGTTCTGCAGGTACGTGGCGGGCGGGGGAGTCTTCTTGCCCACCAGTTCCAGTGTGCAGGCGGCTTGCACATCCCTGAGCATGATTTCTGCCTGTGCCTTCACCTCGTCCACGGCCTCGTCCATCAGACGTTTCATCTCGGTGCGGAACTGCCTCACCTTGGTGTAGTCGGAAATGGTGTCACGCTCCTCATTGCTCCTTTGCATGAAGTCCTCTTTGAAGATGCACTTTGCAAAGTCCTTGATGGATGCCTGTATGTTCCACCTGCCGTTCTCGTCCAGTTCGTCGGTAACGTACTGCACCACTATCTTTCTGAGTGTATTGTCTATGTCCAGGGAGTCAATCATGCGGTCAACGGCCAGTTCCAGTACCTCCCCGTCCTTCAGGTCCACCTGCATTTTCGGACTCTGCCCCAGTTCTCTTGCCAGCGACCTCAGCACGCTTTGGAAGAAACTGTCTATCGTTTCCACACGGAAATGGCTGTAGTCGTGCAGGATCATGGTCAGTGCCTCGCCACTCCTTTCGCGCAACTGCTCCACACTCATGCCGCTTCCCTCACGGGAGAGTTTCTCCATCAGTTTGTCCACATAGTCCTCGCTGCTGGGCAGGGACTTCCAGATGCCATAGAGATGTTGCTGGATGCGGTCCTTCATCTCGGCCGTAGCCTTGTTGGTGAAAGTCACCGCCAGCGTGTGCCTGTATTCCTTCTCCGCCTGAGGGCGCACCATCAGGTAGATGTACTCTACGGTCAACGTGAAGGTCTTTCCGCTACCGGCCGAAGCCTTGTATATGTTCAGTGTGGAATTCATGCCGTCATAGTTTGTTTTATGCCCGCAAAGATACTTATTTTCCACCAAATTGTCGTACCTTTGCACTCGTTTAAGGATAAAAAAGAAGAATTATTATGGCTGGATATTTAGTAGAAGACACACGAAAGGTTACTACACACCGACTCATAGAGATGAAGCAGCAGGGCAAGAAGATTGCCATGCTTACGGCTTACGACTACACCATGGCACAGATCGTTGACCAGGCAGGAATGGACATCATCCTGGTGGGAGACAGTGCCTCCAACGTAATGGCGGGCAACGTAACCACTCTGCCCATCAGCGTGGAGCAGATGATATATCATGCCAAGAGCGTGGTACGCGGTGTAAGGCGCTCGCTGGTGGTTTGTGACATGCCCTTCGGTTCATATCAGGTTAGCCGCACCGAGGGTGTTGCCAATGCCATACGCATCATGAAGGAAACCCATGCCGATGCCCTCAAACTGGAGGGAGGCGTGGAGATAATAGACACCGTCAAGGCCATCCTAGATGCCGGTATCCCCGTGATGGGGCACCTCGGCCTCATGCCCCAGAGCATCAACAAGTACGGTACATACACCGTTCGTGCCAAGGAGGATGCCGAGGCAGAGAAACTCATTTCCGATGCACATGCTCTGGAGGAAGCAGGATGCTTTGCCCTGGTGCTGGAGAAGATACCAGCAGCCCTCTGCCAGCGAGTGTGCCAGGAACTCACCATCCCCGTCATAGGCATAGGCGCAGGTCCTGCCGACGGTCAGGTGCTTGTCATCCACGACATGCTGGGCATGAACAAGGGTTTCTCTCCCAAGTTCCTCCGTCGCTATGCCGACCTCTTCTCAGTCATGACCGAAGCCATCGGCCAGTACATCACCGACGTGAAGACAGAGGACTTCCCCAACGAGGGTGAGAGGTACTAAGACCGGAAAACAATAAATAGAGAACAAGCAATCGTTTTAGTTATAGTATAATCTGCATCTTATATTTTTATGTTCATTCTATCGTGACGTTAAAGCAGTACATCACTATGTAAAACGGTTTAGACTATGATGTAAATAATGCGTCAACGCATAAAGTTATTCCGATGACCACATCAACATTTCTTCGTACTTGTTGATGTGGTCGTTTTGTATTATGCCTTGTTTTTGACTCCTCTCACGGGGGCTCACTATTGACCAATTTGGGTCAAAGCGCTCAACGTCTGGCGCTTTTAGTACCCTTATAGATGAGGAAACCGATTATGAAGGCGGCGATGGCAATGAATACGTAACCGATGACGGTGCTGTGCTCCTTTACGGCAGCCATAACGGCCTCTTCGCTGTCCATGCCAGGTATCTTGGACATCCAGTATCCAAGGATGGCCAGGATGATGTTCCATGCTCCGGCGCCAATGGTGGTGTATAGCAGGAAACGGCCAAGGCCCATGCGTGCAAGACCGGCAGGAATGGAGATTAACTGGCGCACGGCAGGAACGAGACGGCCGATGATGGTAGATACGGCACCATGCTCGTCGAAATACTGTTCGGCATACTTTACCTTCTCCTCGTCAATAAGGCACATGTGGCCGATACGGCTGTTTGCAAACTTGTAGACAATGGGACGGCCTAACCAAAGGGCGAGGAAATAATTGAACAGCGCTCCTATGATAGCACCCAATGTGGCGAAGATGACAACAAGAAAAATATTCATGTTTCCCGTTACTGTTGCCTTCCATGCGGCAGGGGGCACAACAGCCTCGGAGGGGAAGGGTACGAAAGAACTTTCAATGGCCATGAAGAGGGCGACGGTACCATAGTTCAGGTTGTCAAGGCAGAAGGCGGTAAGGCGTTCCATAGTGCTTTGCTCCCCGGCAGAAACTATTCCTGTACTGTCTACACCTTCTATACCTTCTTTACTTTCTATACTTCCAGTACTTCCCCCACTTACCACGGTTGTGTATGTGGCAGGAATACTATCCTGGGCCGCAATGGGAACTATGCTTAGACAGAGTGTCAGTGATAACGCAATGGCATGAATGGTTTTCTTCATAAACTTATGTTCTTGTTCTAATAGTGTTTCTTAGTAAATGTTTTCTTTCTTGTCAACATCCAGCGCAGGTAGTCGTAGATGTCGAACATGGAGTATGCTATGGCCCCTTTGTGTATGGTAGCAAAGCAGTATGCAATGTAGGTGAGATGCCTTCTGAAACTGCTTTTGAGATGCTGGCGTGTTTCCACATCGAACAGGCGTTTTTGCCGCCACAGACGAGAAAACTTGATGTCGTCTTCTGTGGGATAGAGTTCCTCTTCCTCCAGAAGAATGGTGTTGTACCTGCTGGCGGCATGGGAAACGAAGATGTCCAGTGTGCCGGTCTTCAGTGCAAGGTGTTTGGCGGGAGAGTTGTGAGTAAGGAAAATTTCCTTGTTCAGTCCCACTATTGCCGAGCCGGAACGGAAAAGCCTGTTTGCCAAAGCCTGCTTTCGGTAGAGCCTGTTGCGCCACGCCTCGTGTCCTGATGTCAGCCAGTCATCCAACTTCTTGCTTCTTGTCCTCCTGGCGGGTATTAGCATGATATCGCAATCCGGGCGCCATCTGCTTTCTATGTCTGCCAGCCAATGCGGACTTGGAATTTCCATGTCGGCATTGAGGACGAGGACACGCCCGTATACTGCCGCCCTCATGCCAAGATGCAGGGCAAGGCGTTCGCGGCTGATGTCGCGTGCAGTGGGAGGCAGGGACAGAAGCTTGAGATGAGGGTGCTGCGCCTCCAGAGATTTAAGCAGGTCCAGGGTGTCGTCCTCACTGTTCATGTCCACCACCACCACCTCATACTCTGCCCCCTCTTGTGATAGCAGGGCAGGGAGGTGTATGGAGAGTTTCTCCTGTTCTTCGTGCGCTATGATGAGCAGGCTTGTCATTTCAGTTCTTCTGTGGTGTATCCCAAGGGCAGGGGTCTGCAGTTATAACCGGAAGCCATTATCTCGCCGTATGCACCGGCAGAACGGAAGGCTATGAGGTCGCCGCGTCTGGTGCGGGTCATGCCGTAGTTCTTGATGAAGACATCGCTGCTCTCGCATATCGGTCCGACAACGTCGTACGTTACATAGTCGGAGGGAGATTCTGCTGTAAGGTTCTCTATGTGGTGATATGCGTCATAGAGGGCAGGGCGGATAAGGTCTGTCATGCCGGCATCCACTATGCAGAAGTTCTTTATGGGGTTGCTCTTTATGTATAATACGCTTGCGACAAGTGTGCCGCACTGGCCGACGATGGCACGTCCCAGTTCAAAGTGCAGCTGCTGTCCGGGGCGCAGACGGAGATTCTTGCGGTATGTGCTGAAATAGGAACGGAAGTCGGGGATGGGATTGTGGTCGGGCTGCATGTAGTTTATGCCCAAGCCGCCACCCACGTTGATGTCGCTCACGGTGGGGATGCCCGCGGTCTCCAGACGGTCCTGTATCTCGTTGATGCGACGGGAGAGTGCGGCGAAGTCGTCCATCTCCAGAATCTGGCTTCCAATGTGGAAGTGCAGGCCAATGAACTCTACGCCATCCATAGCACTGGCAATGGCGATGACACGCTCCATGTCCTGCATGTCTATTCCGAACTTGTTTTCCGCCAGACCGGTCGTTATGTTGGCATGCGTATGTGCACCCACGTTGGGGTTGATGCGCAGGGCTATGCGTGCCTTCTTGCCTTTGAGTACTGCCAGATGGTTTATGATTTCCAGTTCCGGTATGCTCTCTACATTGAAGGAGAAGATTCCGGCATCAAGACCTAATTCTATCTCCCAATCGCTCTTTCCCACTCCGGCATATACAATCCTGTCGGCAGGGAAACCTGCATTAAGTGCAGCCTGTATCTCTCCACCGCTTACACAGTCGGCGCCGAAGCCTTCGGCGGCAATGATACCCAGAACCTTGGGGTTGGCACATGCCTTGACGGCATAGTGAACATGCATGTAGGGGTCGGTGTTGGCACGTATCTCCTTTAGTGTCTGCCTGAGAAGGTCGGTGTCGTAGTAGTAGAAGGGGGTGCGGAGTTTCTTGAATTCTTCTATGGGAAACATGTTGTGTTCGTTATAGTAAAGTATTTGCCGCAGGCAGGTGCCTTTTGTCCTGCCTACGGCAATATGTCGTCAAAACAAAGTCTTCTGGAGGGCTTGGAGCGTACGCTGCTTGTCCTCGGCCTTGACGAGGAAGGAAATGTTGTGGTTGCTGCCGCCGTATGAAATCATCCGCACGGGAATGTCACGCAGGGCATCACAGGCGATGCTCTCGAAACCGCAGTTCTCGGGGCGCAGGTCGCCCACCACGCAGATGATGCACATGTCCTCCTCGCAGGACACTGTACCGTACTTCTTCAGTTCGGAAACGATGTCTGCCAGATGTGAGGTATTGTCGATAGTGAGGCTTACACCCACTTCGCTGGTACATATCATGTCTATGCTTGTGCGGTATGTCTCGAAGATTTCGAACACCTTGCGCAGGAACCCGTAGGCAAGGAGCATGCGTGAGGAGTTGATGCGGATGCAGGTATTGCCGTCGCGTGCTGCCACAGCCTTGATCTTCCCTTCGTAGAAGTCATTGTTGATGATAGTGCCTGGAGCTTCGGGGGCCATGGTATTGAGCAGTCGCACGGGCACGCCGGAGAACTTGGCAGGCTGTATGCAGGTGGGGTGCAGGATTTTGGCACCGAAATATGCCAGTTCCGCAGCCTCGGCAAAGTGCAGCTGGCGCACAGGATGCGTCCCCTCCACGAAGCGAGGGTCGTTGTTTTGCATACCGTCGATGTCGGTCCAGATCTGTATCTCTTCGGCCTGCAGGGCGGCACCTATCAAGCATGCCGTGTAGTCCGAACCGCCACGTAGCAGGTTGTCCACCTCGCCATAGGCGTTACGGCAGATGAAACCCTGTGTGATGTAGATCTGATAGTCGGGGTTCTCGTTCATGTAGTGAATGCACTTCTCTGTGATGTAGCGGAAGTCGGGTTCGGCATTCTTGTCCGTACGTATCATTTCCAGAGCAGGAAGCAGAATGGCATTGATACCACATTCCAGCAGGTAGTTTGTCACCATGTTTGTGGAGATGATTTCGCCTTCCGCCAGGATAACCTTCTCCTCGAAGGAGGTGAAGTGAGTCTTGGTGAAACTGCGCAGGTAGCGGAACTGCTCCTTCAGGAAGGTGCGGGTCTTTTCTTTCCACTCCTCGGTCTGATAGAGTTCTTCCACATGCCCCATGTATTTGCGCTCGAGCTGGTTGATGATGGTGCTTGCGCCCTCCGGGTTCTTCTTGTAGAGGTAATCGGAGATTTCCACCAGGGAATTGGTGGTTCCGCTCATGGCAGAGAGTACTACCACTTTCTGTTCTCCATCTGCGGTGAAGAGTTTGCAGACGTCTTTCATGCGTTCTGGTGAACCTACGCTGGTACCACCGAATTTAAGTACTTTCATTTCTGTCGTGTATGTTATATTGTTATCTATTTCTTCGTCAGTGTCTCGTTCTCGCACACATAGACCGTGCCTGGGAAGATGTCCGGCCACTGGAGGTTGTGAGTAGAGACGACCACTGTGCTTCCGGCCTGTCTGCGTACTTCGTCCAGCAGTGCCATGACACGCTCACCGTTTTCGCTGTCCAATTGTCCGGTAGGTTCGTCGGCAAGAATCAGTTCGGGATGGTTCAGTATGGCACGTGCTATGCAGATGCATTGCTTCTGTCCTCCGGAGAGTTCATGCGGATAACATTTGGCGGTGTCAGGTAGTTCCACCCAGTTCAGTACCTCCTCAATACGTTCGCGACGCAGGTTCTTCTTGTTCCAGTCTGTAGCACGTAGAACGAAGTCGAGATTTTCGTATATTGTGCGGTCAGGAAGCAAACGCAGTTCCTGGTGTACGATGCCTATCTGTCGGCGCAGGTATTGCAGCTTGCTTCGTCCGATCTTGCGCATGTCGTGATTCAGTACCATGGCACGTCCGTTGTATACGGGAGTGTCGCCGTACATGCTTGACAGCAGGGTACTTTTTCCGCTTCCCACCAGTCCTGTCAGGTATATCATGTCACCGGGTTGTGCTGACAGGTTGACACCGGACAGGATGGTCCTTTTCTCGTGGCGTAGGTGAACTTCTGTGTAGTTTATGGTCATCTTGTGTGAGTCTCTATGGGCAATGCCATGCACCCAGCCGTAATGTGGCCGTGTGCGGTATGGCGTATTAGTGTTTTTTCCAGTTGGGATTGTGGCGTTCCATCAGTTCCTGTGCCATCTGTTCTATGCGCAGACCTTTGCTGGTCATAAGCACAAGGAGGTGGTATAGCATGTCTGAACCTTCGTATATCATACGTTCGTCAGTACCGTTTACTGCCTCGATGACCAGTTCCAGAGCCTCTTCCCCCACTTTCTGTGCCATGCGGTTCAGACCGTCGCGGAAAAGCGAGGTGGTATATGAACCTTCCGGCATCTGGCGATGGCGCTCTTCTATGAAGTCCTGAAGTTCGCTGAGGAAAAGTAGGGGATTTCCTTCGGTAGGCCTAGATGCCTGATACACAGCCTCGTTCTTCTCCCCCCAACATGTATCTGTGCCGGTGTGGCAGACGGGGCCTGCGGGATGAACGCGTATGAGTAGTGTGTCGTTGTCGCAATCGTTCTTTATGTCTACTACATGCAGGTAATTGCCGCTTGTCTCGCCCTTTGTCCATGTGGTCTTGCGCGTGCGGCTCCAAAAGGTGACCTTGCCGGTCATTACCGTGAGGTCGTATGCCTGCTGGTTCATGTAACCGAGCATCAGTACCTGTCTGGTGTCGGCATCCTGTATGATGGCAGGTACAAGGCCCTGCATTTTATCGAAATCTATCTCCATGATTGACGTTATGGTGTAGTGTTGGGTATTATATATCTGTATTTGTCGTTCTATATTCTGATTGATATGTTTTCCTGCCTAAGGTACTTCTTCAGTTGTGGTATTGGAATTTCGCCGAAGTGGAAAACACTGGCAGCCAGGGCTGCATCGGCATGCCCTATGGTAAAAGCATCCCGGAAGTGATGCATCTGTCCGGCACCGCCGCTGGCAATGATGGGAATGGAAAGGTTGTCGGCCAGTTGTGCAAGCGCCTCGTTGGCAAAGCCTTGTTTAACTCCATCATGGTCCATTGAGGTAAAAAGTATTTCTCCGGCACCACGCTCCTGTACTTCATGTGCCCAGTCAAAAAGACCAAGTTCCTGGCGCTGACGTCCTCCCTTGGTGTAGCAGTGCCAACCGTCGGGATCCTGACGGGCATCAATGGCGCAAACTATTACCTGAGAACCGAAGTGTCTGGCGATTTCATCTATGAGTGAGGGATTGTAGATGGCTGCGGAGTTTATGCTGACCTTGTCCGCACCGGCGTTGAGCAGACGCTCCACATCGTGTATCTCCTGTATGCCTCCACCCACGGTGAAGGGGATGTTTATTTCCTGTGCCACGCGGCTTACCATATCTGTAAACGTCTTGCGTCCCTCGAAACTGGCAGTGATGTCAAGG
The DNA here is from genome assembly GCA_017466325.1 of Bacteroidaceae bacterium. Taxonomy (GTDB): domain Bacteria; phylum Bacteroidota; class Bacteroidia; order Bacteroidales; family Bacteroidaceae; genus Physcousia. Next base: position 25,126 of record JAFTUK010000032.1, read on the forward strand.
AAGCAGAGTTCGTCGGCACCGTTCTCGCTGTATGCCTTTCCAAGTGCGACCGGGTCGCCTGCGGTACGTAGGTTGACAAAGTTCGTGCCTTTTACGGTCATGCCGTCCTTGACGTCCAGGCAGGGTATGATTCTCTTTGCTAACATAGTTCCTTGATGTCGATTTTTCCTTCGTAATATGCTTTGCCGAAGACTACGGCCGGTATTCCGTTTTCATGTAGCCTGTGTATGTCGGCATTGCATGATACTCCGCCTGAGGCAATCAGGTGCAGATGCGGATATTGTGCCATAACCTTGCGGTAAAGGTCAGTGGCAGGTCCTGCCAGAGTGCCGTCCTTGCTGATTTCCGTGCATAGCACGTTGCGTACTCCGGCACTGATGTATTTCTCAAGGAAGGGCAGGAGTTCTTCGGAAGAATCTTCCTTCCATCCATTTATGCTTACCATGCCGTTGCGCACGTCGGCTCCAAGGATTATCTTCTCTGCCCCATATTTGCCGAGCCAATTCATGAACATGTCCGGTTCTGTTACAGCCACACTGCCAATCGTTACCATGTGTGCACCGGCCTTGAATGCTTTCTCTATATCATCTTCTGACTTGATGCCTCCTCCAAAGTCAACAATAAGGTCCGTTGCCTGTGTTATGGCCTTTAGAACGTCGTCGTTGACTATGTGTTTGCTTTTGGCTCCGTCTAGATCAACGATGTGCAGACGACGGAATCCCAGACGCTGGAACTCCAAGGCCTGGCTGACTGGGTCTTCGTTGTAGACAGTCTTCCGGTCATAGTCTCCTTTGGTAAGGCGCACGCATTTGCCGTCTATCAGGTCAATGGCAGGTATCAGTTCTATCATAGTTCCAGGAAGTTTTTCAGGATTCTTTCACCAACGCTGCCACTCTTCTCGGGATGAAACTGGGTGGCATAGAAATTGTCTTTATGCAAAGCGGCGGAGTAGGGCAGGATGTAGTCGCAAGTGGCTATGGTGTAGTCTTTGTGGTATGGTACATAATAACTGTGTACGTTATAGATGAATTCTCCATCCTTCATGCCATTGAACAGGGGAGATACTAATTGGTATATGCTGTTCCATCCCATCTGTGGCACCTTGTCGTCATGTCTTTCCGGTTGGAAACGGAGAACATCCAGGGGAAAGATGCCAAGGCAGTCGGTATTGCCCTCCTCACTGTGGCGGCACATCAGTTGCTGGCCGATGCAGATGCCCAGCACCGGCTGGCGAAGATCTCTTATGACCTGGTCCAAACCATGCTCCTTCAGGTATGCCATGGCTGTGCTTGCTTCTCCCTGGCCGGGGAAGAGGACACGGTCGGCCTTGGCAAGCAGTTCTGCGTTATCCGTAAGTGTAGGTTCGATGCCTAACCGCTTCAGTGCATTGATGACCGAATATATGTTGCCAGCATTGTACTTTACTATGGCTACGTCCATAACAGGGATTTGTTTGTGTGAATACCCGCAGTGTCTATTCCTTCTTTTTGTCTTTGCTTTCAGCAAGAGCTTTTACCCAGTTTGTGTTCAAGCAGAATGGGGTGTATCCTCCCTTGTCGGATATGAAGGATTCTGCCTCTTCCTTGTCCACATTCTTGAACAGAGTGTGATTGGCACTGGCTTCACAATAGCGCATTATTATCTTCTTGCGTGCGTCATCCGAGCCATTGCTGTTCTGTGATAATTCCACGAGAAAATTAGTTATAAACTCGTTCAGAGCCAACGCCTGCTCGTCCAGCCATGTACTGCTGATGCTTCCTTCCTGTAGAATGATATTCCTACGGAAGTAGCGCATGGCTGTTGCCTTGAATTGTGCCACTTTCAGATCGAAATTGTTGCTTTGGGGATTGTTTATTACCTGTTCGGACTTGTCCAGAAGGTAATCGTAAATCTCCTGTGCGTTAATGTTTGCCTTGGTTACAGTCAGGAGCAGTACAATTATAAATAACTTTTTCATGTCTATAGGTTTTTCTTTAATACCATACTATGTGTTATACAATCCGGTAGTTCTTCTTGATAGTGTGTCACCATTATCAGGGTCTTGTGAGGGCGCTGGCAGAAGAGTTTGATGATTTCCCTGACACGTTGCCTGTTCTTCAGGTCAAGGCCGTGAAGAGGTTCGTCAAGGATAAGCAGTTCAGGGTCTTTGACGAAGGCCCGTGCCAATAGGCAGAGGCGTTGTTCTCCGCTGGAGAGTTTCAGGAAGGTCCTGTCCTGAATGTCTGCAATGCCGAACACATGCATCCACTGGCGGCATATTTCTCTCTGCTCCAGGCGTGGGCGGCAATACAACCCCACACTGTCTGAGAGTCCGCTGGCCACAATGTCTATGGCAGGTAAGTCGCGCAGATAGGCACGGTGCATTTCGGGAGATACATATCCGATGTGACGTTTTATCTGCCATATACTTTCGCCCGTGCCACGTTTGTGCCCAAGCAGGTGGATGTCGCAGGAATAACTTTGAGGATTGTCGGCGCATACCAGCGAAAGCAGTGTGCTTTTGCCTGCTCCGTTCTTTCCATGCAGGGCCCAGCGCTCTCCTTCACGTATGGTCCAGTTGATATCCTTCAGTATGGTGCGGCTGCCATATTTTATGCTGACGTTGTTGAGTTTCAGTATCTCCCCTCCGTCCTGTGGATAGAATGGAATGGATGATATGTCCTTGTGTGGGAGAGCCTTGATCCATTCTGCCAGATTGTGGGGTAGGATATGGGCGCTTGTCACTATGCTATGCTGGAATTCTACTCTTGTCAGTTTGGGCATGAGGCACATGTCCTTTACCGGCAGTACGTGTGTTATAAATTCAGGAATGTCGTCGTATTTTGAGAGAATAAGTATGACGGTAAGGTCAGTTTTCTGCGTGAGTCTTTCCAGAAGGCCTTTCAGGAGGTCTCGCGTGTTTGCATCCAGTCCGATGAAGGGGTTGTCCAGTATTAGTACACGAGGTGCGGAGAGCAGGGTACGTGTGAGTTGGAATTTTCGCAGTTCACCGCTGGAAAGTGAAATGATGTACTTGTCCAGAACCGGGTGCAAGTCAAACATGTCATAGAGTTTCTCTCTGAGACCGCTATATAATTCAGGCACCTTTTCCAAGAGATTCCCTGCCGTGGGAGTGTTTTCATCTATGTCGTGCAGGTTCCAACGTTGCTGGTAATAGTACGTCCCGTCTTGGTCAGCATAGGAGTCGCGGAAAGATATGAAACGCAGTTGTTCGCTGACAAGTCGTTTCTGTGTCGGTGTGCCGGACTCGGCACCTGTATTGTCGAAACCATAGTGTACCTCGTTGCGAAGCAGTGGATAGTGCCCTGTTATGATTTCAACCAGACGACTCTTGCCTGCAGAGTTGTCTCCGCAGATGGCTATTTGCTCGCCTGGCAGAATCTCCAGGTTTACGGGTTCCGCCATACGCCAATCCGGATGGCGTGTTATGCCGTCTGTTATCTTTATTACGGTTTTCATCCTATTCGTGAATTGTTGTTTTGAAGGACTGCCTGTCTTTGTTCTTGTTTACAAAGTCTTTCCACGATGAATATTTCTTGTCCGACTCTGGTCTTCCTATTTGCAGGAAGTGGCAATATGCTGCTGCCAAAGCATCTGTGGCATCCAGGAACTTGCCTAATTCATCTTTGTCCAGATGCATCATCCTTCTGAGCATGTCTGCCACCTGTTCCTTTGACGCTGTTCCCACACCGGTAATTGCCATCTTTATCTTCATGGGGGCATATTCTGTTATGGGAACCTGACGCTGTATGGCTGCTGCCATAGCCACCCCTTGTGCTCTGCCTAGTTTCAGCATCGATTGGACATTCTTTCCGAAGAATGGGGCTTCAATGGCCATCTCGTCAGGCAGGTAGGAGTCTATAATGCCTGTTATGCGTTCAAATATGTGGCCCAACTTCAAATAGTGGTCACCGTATTTCCTTAGGTCAATTACTCCAAGGGCCAGCATTTCTGCTTTCTTGCCGCATATTCGGATTACTCCATAACCCATTATGTTGGTGCCTGGATCAATGCCCAAGATTATCTTTTCTGCTTTATTGCTTGTCTGGACCACGTTTTATCTGTTGGTGTTATCACACAATGGTTACTTCTCTGTCATCTCTCCTTCTATGACCAAGCGTACAATTCTGTTCTTTGCATTGGACCTGACGGTTATGGTCTTGGAGAATCGGCCTGGTATAAGTCCGGTTCCATTGTATGTTACATCAATGGTTCCGCTCTCGCCAGCCTTTACCGGTTCTTTGGTGAAAGATGGTACTGTGCAACCGCATGAAGCGAAGGCTTGGTTGATTATTAGCGGTGCTGTACCTACGTTTGTGAAATTAAAGCTATATTTGCGTATAGGGTCTGATGCCGGGAATGTTCCAAAGTTACAGCGTAGTGTGTCAAACTTGATTTCCACGTAGTTCTCAGCCTTGCTACTTCCATCAGGACGTATTTCGCTCTGAACGCTTTTCTGTGACTGTGCATTGCTTCCGATGGAAAAGGCAAATGTCAAGCAAATGAATAGTAATGCAGTTTTCATATCTGTGTATTGTATGTGGGTATAAACTCTGTGTGCCGTTATGGGCAACAACTTGTGTTTCTACGTAATATTTGCGCGCAAAGTTACGAAAAAAAGTCGGAATCATGGAGTGTTACAGATTAAATCTGTGATTTGCGAATGTTAAATGTTATGTAAAAGTCATGCCGGAATTGCACAAAGGCAGGTCCGGCATGTTATATTGATTCGTATTTCGCGTATTGCGGCAATACGGAAGTTCCGTGGGCATGGTATGTGTGTCAAAGGTTTTCACATTCTTTTAGCCAACTGGCCGATGAGGCGTCGCTGGGCATACGCCAATCACCTCGTGGAGAGAGGCCGCAGGTGCCTACTTTGGGACCGTCCGGCAAGCAGGAGCGCTTGAACTGTTGGTTGAAGAATCGGCGGCAGAATACAGATAACCACTTCTTTATGGTTGCATCATCATATTCGTTTTCACCAAATGCATAGCGTGCTAACATATATATCTTACTCGGGCGGAAACCGCATCTTAGGACATAGTAAAGGAAGAAATCATGAAGTTCGTATGGACCAACCAAGTCCTCAGTCTTTTGCTTGATTTCTCCGCTTTCGTGTGCAGGTATTAGTTCTGGTGAGATGGGGGTGTCAATGATGTCTTTGAGAATCTCACGGGTTGTGGTGCTCTTTTGCACCTCTGCATACCATGCAACTATATGGCGTACAAGTGTTTTGGGGACGGAACCATTCACACTGTACATTGACATGTGGTCGCCGTTGTATGTTGCCCAACCCAAGGCCAGTTCCGACAGGTCGCCGGTTCCGATGACCATTCCATTCACCTGATTTGCAATGTCCATAAGGATTTGCGTTCTTTCACGTGCTTGTGAATTCTCGTATGTCACATCGTGCTTGGCAGGATTGTGTGAGATATCCTTGAAATGTTGCAGGCATGCATCCTTGATGCTGATTTCACGTATGGATATTCCAAGTTGCTTCATCAGTGTTATGGCATTGGTGTAGGTGCGGTCGGTGGTGCCGAAACCAGGCATGGTAACTCCGATGATGTCCTTGCGGTTCAAACCTAATCGGTCGTATGTACCAACTGCGACAATCAAAGCCAAAGTACTGTCTAATCCTCCGCTGATACCAATTATAACTGACTTGCAATTAGTGTGTTTGAGTCTTTTGGCTAAACCAAGTGTTTGGATGTTATATATCTCTTCTGTACGCTTGTCCAGTGCATCTTTGTTCTCGGGAATGAACGGGTGTTTGCTGTAAGGTCTGCTCAGTTCAAAGGAGTGATTGGCCATCATGTCGGTGTCAATGAAGATGCAATTAGCGGTATCCTGCATCTTTGCAGAGTCGGAGAAGATTCTGTTCTTCCGGCGCTCATTTCTGATATGTTCCACATCAATTTCGCTGAATACTAATTGTGGTTCTGTGCAGAATGGCAAGTTCTCGGCAAGGATGTTGCCGTTCTCGTATATTAAAGCCTGAGCACTGAAGACAAGGTCTGTGCTGCTTTCTCCAAATCCGGCTCCTGCATATACATATCCTCCAATGCATCGTGCACTTTGGCTTGCAACCAGGCTTCTCAGATACTCATCCTTTCCGGCAAGACAGCTTTCTGCAGATAGAATCAGTATTATATCTGCTCCCATCATAGCCAATTGGCTTGATGGTGGTACAGGTGCAGTTAGGTCTTGTCCTATTTCTATGGCAAAGGAGCATGATGGCGTATTGAATATTCTGTATTGGGTGATTTCTACCAGGTCGCCACATAGCCATAGCTTGGTCTCCTTAAAGTCGTGTATTGACGTAAACCAGCGCTTCTCAGCACATTCCTTGTGATTGGGCAGATATGTTTTGGCAACGACGCCTTGTATCTTGCCTTTTTGCAATACTACGGCACAGTTTGCCAGGCCAGTATTGCATGCAAGTGGCATTCCTACCACGATAATCATGTCCATGGAGCGGGTAAAGTCCATGAGTTTCATCAATGCGACTTCCGCTTCCTCTAACAGGGTCTGTTGGAAAAAGAGGTCTTGACATGTATATCCGGTAAGTCCCAATTCTGGTGTAACAAGAATTTCTATGCCTTGTGCTTGGGCCTTCAGTATAAGTTTCTCTATTTCCTCAACGTTATATTGGGTGTCGGCAACTCTGATTTCTGGTATACCGGCTCCCACTCTTACGAATCCGTGTTTCATAGCTATCCTTTTTAAATAATGGTAGGACAAAGATATATTTTTTATTTCTAATATCTCTGTTATGGCATAATTCTTTTTTATAGAATGGAAAGTTATTACTAAATTATATATTCATACCGTAGCATTTCATCCCCTTGATTGGTGAGAAAATTCGATAACGAGGTTCTATTGTTTTGTTTGTATTTATGAATATCATTAATTTTATGTTAACTGTTATGTGCCATATCGTCATCCTCCATTTGCTGCCATTCCAGTCCTCGGTGGCGGTAAAATGAGCCGCCACCGACGCTTCGGAGAATGGTTTAATAGGACATAAACAAGGACTCGCCTTACCCTACAGGTTCTATTATGTTGCCTTAAGGAAATAATGCATATATAGAAAGCATGCATCCCCCATTGGTGGGGATGCATGTTTGCTGTTTTTGGAGAACGACGTGGGTTACGAATTCATGGATATGAGGAACTCTTCGTTGTTCTCTGTCCTTTCTATGCGGTCCTTCACTTCCGTCATGGCTTCTATGGCATTCATGTCGGCAAGGAATTTGCGCAGAATCCACATGCGGTCCAGTGTCATCTTGTCCTGAAGCAGGTCGTCGCGTCTGGTACTTGACTGTACGATGTTCACGGCAGGGAAGATTCGCTTGTTGGCAAGCATGCGGTCCAGTTGCAGTTCCATGTTGCCCGTGCCCTTGAACTCCTCAAAGATTACCTCGTCCATCTTGCTTCCCGTATCGGTGAGTGCGGTGGCGATGATGGTCAGCGAACCGCCTCCTTCTATGTTGCGTGCGGCACCGAAGAACCGCTTGGGCTTGTGCATGGCATTGGCATCCACACCGCCGGTGAGCACCTTGCCGCTGGCTGGAGTGACGGTGTTGTAGGCACGTGCCAGACGTGTGATGCTGTCCAGGAAGATTACCACGTCGTGACCGCATTCCACCATGCGCTTTGCCTTCTCCAGCACTATGCCGGCTATGCGCACGTGGCGCTCGGCCGGTTCGTCGAAAGTGGAGGCAATCACCTCGGCCTTTACGGTGCGTGCCATGTCGGTAACCTCCTCGGGACGCTCGTCTATGAGCAGCATCATCAGGTATGCCTCGGGGTGGTTCTTTGCTATGGCGTTGGCTATCTCCTTCATCAGTATGGTCTTACCCGTCTTGGGCTGTGCCACGATGAGGGCGCGCTGGCCCTTGCCGATGGGTGCGAAGAGGTCTACTATACGTACAGACAGGGGGTCCTTTGTGCCGGAGCACAGGTTGAACTTCTTGTCGGGGAAGAGCGGTGTGAGGTTCTCGAAGGGGGAACGGTCGCGTATGACACGCGGGTCGCATCCGTTTATGCTCAGGACCTTGCCCATGGTGTAGTACTTCTCGCCGCGTGACGGCATGTTGATGGTACCTCGCACCACGTCGCCGGTCTTCAGACCGTAACTCTTTATCTGCTGGTATGTTATCTGTATGTCATCGGGCGATGGCATGTAGTTGAAGTCGGAGGAGCGCAGGAATCCGTTGGCATTCTCGGTGCTTATTTCCAGGACGCCCTCCGCCGTCAGCAGGTCGCCGAAGGAGTAGGTCTTCTCCTCAGCCCTGGCAAGTACAGGTTCCTGGGGCGAAGTTTCCCTTTCTTCTTCTTTAGAACTTTCCTGAGGGCCTTCTGCCTGAAGTTGTGCGAGGATCAGGGAGGTGGGGCGTATGTCGCGCGTAATCCTGAATCCAGGCTGCTGGGCTGTGGGGGTTGGTTCTGCCGGTGTCTCTTCCTGCTTGGCGGACTGCTGGTCATTCTCTGCCTCGCAGGCCTCAGCCTTTGGCTTGCGTCCGCGCTTCTTGGGTTCCTTGGACTCTGCCTCGGCTACTGTCTCTGCGGTTGCATCTGCCGGTTCCTTTTCCGTTTCGGCCTCCTTCTCGGCCTTTGGCTTGCGTCCGCGCTTCTTGGGCTGCGGCGCCTCTTCAGGAGTGTCTGACGGAGTTTCTGCCTGTGCTTCTGTGGTTTCAAGGGGAAGTTCCTGCAGGATTGCCGCTTCGGCCTCCTTCTCTGCCTTCGACTTGCGTCCGCGCTTCTTGGGTTTCGCTTCCGCCGGCACCTCCATGGAACCGACTTCGCTCTCCTTATCTATAATATTATAAATAAGTGTAATTTGGTCATCGCTCTGCTCTGCGCCAATTTTTGCGGCCAGTGCATGCAATTCGTCCATACTCATGGACTCCAATTGACTCTTTGTGTGCATAAAAAATGTGTTAGGGGAATACGGAGCAAACGGTTCTCTCCGATTTTCGTAATGCAAAGTTACGATAATTTTGCGTAAAAACGCACGCTTTGCCCCTGTTTTTTGAAAGATATTGTTAATTTTGCAGTATGAAAGTATTTTTACAGGCAACAGATTTGACCAGAAGAGTGGGCGACAAGACCCTTTTTCATGGTATTAGTATAGGTATCGGCGAGGGACAGCGTGTGGGACTCATAGCGCAGAACGGTACCGGCAAGACCACATTGCTGAACATCCTGGCCGGGGTGGACGAGCCGGACGAGGGTGAGGTGGTCCTGCGTAGCGGCATAAGGGTGGGCTACCTGAGCCAGACGCCCGAGTTCCCTTCGGAGATGAGCGTTATGGATGCCTGTTTCTGGCATGCATGCCAGGACCGCAACGACACCGAGGAGGCACTGGACCTGGAAGTGCGCAGCAAGCAGATTCTGGGCAAGTTGAAGATAGGCGACACCACACGCAAGATGGGTGTCCTTTCCGGCGGACAGGTAAAGCGCGTGGCCTTGGCCAATGTGCTCCTGCAGAACCCCGACCTGCTTATTCTGGACGAACCCACCAACCATCTGGACCTGGAGATGATAGAATGGCTCGAAGGCTATCTGGGGCGCCAGTGCATAACGCTGCTCATGGTGACGCACGACCGCTACTTCCTGGACCGTGTGTGCAACGTTATCCTTGAAATGGACGACCAGACGCTCTACACCTATCGCGGCAACTATGCCTACTATCTGGAAAAACGCCAGGAACGCATAGACAATGCCAGGGCAGAAATAGCGCGTGCCAACAACCTGTACCGCACCGAACTGGAATGGATGCGCTCCACACCGCAGGCCCGCAGCCACAAGGCCAGATACCGCGAAGAGGCTTTCTACGAACTGGAGAAGAAGGCCAAGCGGCATATAGAGGAGGACAAACTGCGCCTGCAGGTGAACAGCACCTACATCGGAAGCAAGATCTTCGAGGCCGAGTACGTGAGCAAGTCATTCCCTGCCGGTGAGGGACGTGAAGAATTGGTCATCCTGAAGGATTTCTACTACAACTTCTCACGCTACGAGAAAATGGGCATCGTGGGCAACAACGGCACTGGCAAGAGCACGTTCCTGAAACTCCTCCTGGGCCTTGTCCAGCCCGACAGCGGACGCTTCGTAATTGGCGAGACGGTGAAGTTCGGCTATTTCAGCCAGGAACCCATGCAGGTGGACGAGAGCATGAAGGTGATAGATGCCGTGCGCCGTGTGGCGGAGTATGTGGACCTGGGCGGGGGCAAGCACCTCACCGCCATGCAGTTCCTCCAGCATTTCATGTTCACTCCCCTGCAACAGCAGAACTATATCTACAAGTTGTCCGGTGGTGAGCGCCGCCGCCTCCAACTTTGTACGGTGCTGATGCAGAATCCCAACTTTCTCATCCTGGACGAGCCCACGAACGACATGGACATCGTCACACTGCAGATTCTGGAGCAGTATCTGCAGGACTTCAAGGGTTGTGTCATCATCGTGTCGCACGACCGCTACTTCATGGACAAGGTGGTGGACCACCTGCTTGTATTCCAGGGTAACGGCCTTGTGAAGGACTTCCCCGGCAACTACACCCAGTTCCGCGAGTCGGAGAAACTCACGCTCAAGGAGGAGACGCCAAAGGAAAAGCCAGGTACGGCATCCGTGCAGACAACCGCCAACGGCAAGCCGCGCCTTACGGAGAAGAAACGCAAACTCACCTTCAAGGAGCGTCAGGAATTCGAGCAACTGGAAAAGGACATCGAGGCTCTGGAGCAGGAGAAAACCGACATAGAGAGTGCCCTCAGCAGCGGCACTGCCAGCGTGGACGAGATTACAGCCATGTCCAAGCGCCTGCCCCTCCTGAACGACGAACTGGACGAGAAGTCCATGCGCTGGCTGGAACTCTCGGAATTTATATGAAATAAGTAGTTTAGGATTTGTCTGACAGCAATAGTAAACAAAAAGAGGATGTGCCTATTTGACACACCCTCTTTTTGTATTGCTGATTGTACTTTGCCTCCCCGTTCCCCTTGCTCCCTCGTTTTCGTTACGCTCAAACTCGCGAGCAAGGTGGCACTTCTATCATGACAATAGGCACTAAAATCGTCAGGAACCATTAATGGGAATATAAAAAAGAGACCTGTTCGCTTGAACAGGTCCCTCTGCTTAATATGTCAGAGTATTCGGATTACTCTTCTACTGCAGCCTGTGCGGCAGCCAAGCGTGCGATGGGCACACGGAAGGGAGAGCAGCTCACGTAGTTCAGACCCACCTTGTGGCAGAACTTAACAGATGAGGGCTCGCCACCGTGCTCGCCGCAGATACCGCACTTCAGTTCGGGACGAACTGAGCGGCCACGCTCTACGGCCATCTCTACCAACTGACCTACACCGTTCTGGTCGAGAACCTGGAAGGGGTCTACCTTCAGGATCTTCTTCTCCAGATATACGGGCAAGAAGCTGGCGATGTCGTCACGAGAATAACCGAAGGTCATCTGTGTCAAGTCGTTGGTACCGAATGAGAAGTACTCGGCACGAGAAGCGATGCGGTTAGCGGTCAGGGCAGCACGAGGAATCTCGATCATTGTACCAACCTTGAACTCAACCTCAACACCTTCCTCTGCGAACAGAGCGGCAGCGGTCTGGCGGATAACCTTCTCCTGAGCCTCAAACTCGTACAGGATACCTGTCAGAGGAACCATGATTTCGGGATGGGGATCGCCGCCTTCCTTCTTGATCTGGCAAGCAGCACCCAGGATGGCGCGAGTCTGCATCTCGGTAATCTCGGGATATGTGTTGCCCAGACGGCAGCCACGGTGACCCAGCATGGGGTTAGCCTCGCAAAGGCTCTCAACGCGCTGCTGGATGTACTGAACTGTTACGCCCATAGCGTTTGCCATCTCCTCCTGACCCTTCAGATCGTGGGGCACAAACTCGTGCAATGGGGGATCGAGCAGACGAACGTTTACGGGACAACCGTCCATAGCCTTGAAGATGCCGTAGAAGTCAGCCTTCTGGTAGGGCAGCAACTTGGCCAGGGCAGCCTTGCGGCCCTCAGCGTTCTGAGCGAGAATCATCTCACGCATGGCAACGATCTTCTCAGCCTCGAAGAACATGTGCTCGGTACGGCACAGACCGATACCAACGGCACCGAAGTTGCGTGCAACCTGTGCATCGTGGGGAGTATCAGCGTTGGTACGAACAACCAGCTTGGTGTACTTCTCGCAGAGAGCCATCAGGTCGGCGAAGTCACCGCTGAGCTCTGCAGCCTTGGTCTCAACCTGGCCGTTGTAAATCTCACCGGTAGTACCGTTCAGAGAAATGTAGTCACCCTCCTTCAGCACAACACCGTCAACCTCAACGGTACGAGCCTTGTAGTCAATGTTCAGAGCACCTGCACCGGATACACAGCACTTACCCATACCACGGGCAACAACGGCAGCGTGAGAGGTCATACCGCCACGTGCGGTCAGGATACCCTCAGCAACTGCCATACCTGCGAGGTCCTCGGGAGAGGTCTCGATGCGAACCATAACAACCTTCTTGCCGTCCTCTGCCCACTTGGCAGCGTCGTCGGCGAAGAATACGATCTGACCGGTAGCGGCACCGGGAGATGCGGGAAGACCGCGTGTCAGAACCTTTGCACTCTTCAGGGCAGCCTTGTCGAATACGGGGTGCAGAAGTTCGTCCAGCTTGTTGGGCTCGCAACGCAGAAGAGCGGTCTTCTCGTCGATAAGGCCCTCGCGTACGAGGTCCATGGCAATCTTAACCATGGCAGAACCTGTGCGCTTGCCGTTACGTGTCTGCAGGAACCACAGTTTGCCTTCCTGTACGGTGAACTCCATATCCTGCATGTCGCGGTAGTGGTTTTCGAGCTTGTTCTGCAGCATGTCGAGTTCCTTGTAGATCTCGGGCATAGCCTCTTCCATAGAAGGATACTTTGCTACGCGCTCCTCCTCGGAGATACCTGCACGCTCTGCCCAGCGCTGAGAACCGATCTTGGTGATCTGTTGAGGTGTGCGGATACCGGCAACAACGTCCTCACCCTGTGCATTGATCAGGTACTCACCGTTGAAGAGGTTCTCACCGTTACCGGCATCGCGGCTGAAGCATACACCAGTTGCGGAGGTGTCGCCCATGTTACCGAATACCATTGCCTGTACGTTAACGGCAGTACCCCATTCTGCGGGAATGCCTTCCATCTTACGATAGAGGATAGCACGGTCGTTCATCCAGCTGTCGAATACAGCGCAGATAGCACCCCAGAGCTGCTCGTAAGAGTCGTTGGGGAAGTCCTTGCCGGTCTGCTCCTTAACGGCAGCCTTGAACTTCTTAACCAACTCCTGCAGGTCGGCAACTTCCAGTTCGTTGTCCAGCTTTACACCTTTGGCTTCCTTCACCTCTTCGATGATAGCCTCGAATGGGTCGATGTCTTCCTTGTTCACGGGCTTCATGCCGAGAACAACGTCGCCATACATCTGAACGAAACGACGGTAAGAGTCCCATGCAAAACGAGCATTGCCGGTCTTGCGGATCATACCCTCTACAACCTCGTCATTCAGACCGAGGTTCAGGATGGTGTCCATCATACCGGGCATTGAAGCGCGAGCACCTGAACGTACAGATACGAGCAGGGGATTCTCAACGTCACCGAACTTAGAGTTCATCAGGGTTTCGATGTTGGCAACAGCCTTCATCACGTCGTCCTTCAGCAGTTCAACGACCTTGTCCTTGCCTACTTCATAATACTCATTACATACATCAGTGGTAATGGTGAAGCCTGGAGGTACGGGAACGCCGATCAGGTTCATTTCAGCAAGGTTGGCGCCCTTGCCACCGAGCAGATTTCTCATGTCTGCCTTACCTTCAGCCAAACCATTGCCGAAAGTATAAACTCTTTTCTGACTCATGTGATTTAAATTATTAATTGGGTTAATGTATAATCTCGTCATGCAAATATAAGGATTTATATTGAAAAGACGTAGTAAATACTTAAGAAATTCGATAAAAAAGCGTAATTTTGCACCAAACATTACATAGTTTATGAGCAGGAAAAGAAAAGAACTCCCCGTTTTGGAGTCAATTGAGATAACCGACGTGGCTGCAGAGGGCAAGTCTCTGGCACGCATTGACAACATGGTTGTCTTTGTGCCATACGCCGTTCCAGGTGATGTGGTCGACATCAGAGTTACCAAGAAAAAGCATCATTTCATGGAGGGCACGGTGCTCCGTTTCCACAAGATGAGCCCCTTGCGCCAGCAGCCCGTCTGCCCGCATTTCGGCGTGTGCGGAGGTTGCAAATGGCAATGTCTGCCATACGAAGAACAAATCCTTTGGAAACAGCGTCAGGTAATGGATAACCTTACACGTATCGGCAAGATAGAGTTGCCTGAATGTACTCCTATCCTTGGTTCTGCACAGACCGAGGAATACCGCAACAAGGTGGAGTTCAGTTTTGCCAACAAAGTGTGGAAGGTTTTCCCCGACCAGCACCCCGAAGGCTTGAGTCCTGTAGTAGCCGAGGTGCCTGACGACGCCCCGGGAGCAGTTGGCTTTCATGCAGGAGGAGCATTCGACAAGATCCTGCCCATCGAGGAATGCCACCTGATGGATCCTGTCAACAACCGTATTCGCAATGGCATACGCGACTATTGCTACACCAACGGGCTTGCCTTCCACGATGCCAGAGAGCACGTAGGACTTATGCGCAGCATAATGATACGTCTGAGCAATAGTGGCGAACTGATGCTTCTCGTGCAGTTCTGCATCAAGACAGAGCAGGAGCACACTCAGGCCATGGCGCTGATGGAATGGATAAAGCAGAACTATCCCGAAATCACCTCATTGCTTTGGGTAAACAACGAGAAGTTCAACGACACCTTTGGTGACCTTCCTGTACAGACCTATTCGGGCACCGACCACATCTTCCTGGAGATGGAGGACCTGCGCTTCAAGGTCGGTCCAAAGAGTTTCTACCAGACCAACACCCGACAGGCATATATATTATATAAGGTAGCACGAGAACTGGCCGGACTTACAGGCAACGAACTCGTTTATGACCTCTACACCGGTACCGGTACCATAGCCAACTTTGTGGCAAGGGATGCACGAAAGGTAATAGGCATAGAATATGTCCCCGAAGCCATAGAGGATGCAAAGGTGAACTCTGAACTTAACGGCATAGACAACACTCTGTTCTATGCAGGGGATATGAAGGACATACTGAACAGGCAGTTCATAGAGAAGCATGGCCGCCCTGATGTGATTATTACAGACCCCCCACGAGCAGGTATGCACGAGGATGTAGTCAATACCATCATGTTTGCCAATCCGGAACGTATTGTCTACGTAAGTTGTAATCCAGCCACTCAGGCAAGGGATCTGCAACTGCTTGATGCACAATACAAGGTGATGCACATACAGCCCGTGGACATGTTCCCTCATACCCAACACGTAGAGAACGTTGTACTTTTAGAAAGACGTTAGTCACATGCATTCCCCAATGGACATACAGCCAGTTATAGATTATGTAAGCAGGGGTTGGCAGTTGGGTCCCGTCCACGGCATGGAACACTGGAAGCGTGTGGAAAGGAACGGATTGCTCTTGGCAACAGAGGATGTCAATATCAATGTTGTCCGCCTGTTTGCATATCTCCATGACCATAAACGTCTCAGTGACGGATGGGATTTGGAGCATGGTCCCAGGGCAGCAGAAAATATGGACAACCTTAGGCATACTCTATTGGAGGGACTTACCGACGAGGAGTTCGGCATGCTCAGACGTGCCTGCATGGAACACACCATAACGGAGAGGACTGGAGTACCTACAATTGATGCATGCTTTGATGCAGACAGAATGGATTTGCCTAGGGTAGGGTACATGCCTGATCCTGACAGGATGGCATCTGCTTTGGGTGCAGCCTATGCACGCCACGGTGTGGTGCAGGAAGACTGTTCTATATCCGAAGAGAAATTGAAGATAGCAAAAAAGGAACTCTTGCTCATTTGAGCAGGAGTTCCCTTGTTTTTGGACAGCATGCCTTAATACGCCTGTTGCAAGAAACCAATAGACATGTATCTGTTATTGGGATATAGTTGGCGGTTGCCAGAAGTATTTATCGTCGGATGTCTGGTTGTTGTTGCCCTTAAACCCTTTAGGCACGAGTGTGATTTGGGGAGTCTGCGGATGACTGCTCTCTCCCTCCGGCTCGCTTTGGCTTGTTGTGCATGAACTGATGAGATAAAGATTCTTTGCCATATACTCATACAGATAGTGTGCGGCCGTCTGCTTTACTTCATTATTCCAATTTGCATCTTCATTAAGATATAAGGGTTGTCCGTTTATCAGACGCATGCGTACCTCGCCCGGATGCAGCATAAGTCCGTTTTCGTCGGTTACGTAGGCCGCAAAACTGGGGTCTATCCATATCCACTTGTTCAGTGATGAACTCCATGCAATGTTTATCACATGACAATCGTCTACATATACCTTCGGCAAGCATGTCAGGTATCTGCAAGGGATGCCTATTGAGAGAAACATCTCGTTAAGCATTATGGCAAGGAAACGGCAATTAACTCCACGGTTCTCCTGTTTGCACATCTTGTATATGTCAATGGCATTGAACCTGCACTTAGGCCATGGTGAACTGCCGTCGTGACGGACATTGTCATGCAGCCAGTACATCACCCTTTTTATACGTGACACATCGTCGCCATTCCCTGCTATGCTGTCAAGGTTGAAGTATTCACGTGTTCTTGTCAGTAAGGAATCGGATGGCTGGGCATAAGAGAACACCGGGTATTGTTGGCCAGTTCGTTCATAAGGTTCGGAGTGCTGCAGGATTTCCTGGTACGTGCGAACCAGGTCTGGGTCTATCTGCCTCTCTATTTCATCGAGCGCTTCCTTAAGCCCTTGGATGTTGCTTCCTGCGGATATGTTTTTTAGCCTTCTGTAGTTTAGTGCCGCGATTCTTTTGAGTACTGTTTGTATGGGGCTTTTGCCGTTGTATAATAACCATCGGCTTGTCCACTCTGTCATATCAGACAAACGTCTCTCAAAATCAATGATTTTATCATAATCATCCGGCTTGGTTTCCGGTAATGCCTCTGTATCGCCACTCTTCAGTATCGTGCCGTTGACGGCTATCCCTTTGAATTGTGGACAGTTATTTGTTGATGCAAAACCGGTACTCAATACCATGCCGTCAATTATGAGACTGTCCAGATTCGGGCAGTCAATGGCAAACACAGGGCCGCCCATGCTGTATACGTCACCACTGAAACGGATGTATTGCAGATTGTTCAGGGCTTGAAATGTATACCCGTCACAGTGGCCGACGAACCCCTTGAAGTCAATGCTCTCAAGTTTAGGAAAGTCATTACCGTTGAATGTGTTGCTTACAATACATTCGACGGAATGAAATGTTAACTTTCGAATGTTGTCACACCCTCTGAATTCTTTTCTGATATCCCGTGTACAGAAGTCACCGAGTTCCACCACTTGCAACATGCTGTCCCGATAAAAGGCATCCTCTGCTATTTTGCATCCATCCGGTATATTGATACTTTTTATACCTGTTCTCGACAGGGCATAGGGTGCTATACTGTCTATCCTCAGAGGTAGAGTCACATGCTCTATGTCGGAATTATATAGCATTGCGTATGGCAACGTCGTGGCAGATTTTATGCCATGTTCTTGGCCAGACGATGAAATATAGTATGGCTTTCCTCCTGCGGCAAACGAAACGTTGCTTAAATCCAGACTTTTGATTTTTCCATGCGTCTTGCTGTCTTTGTCGGCAGCACCGCAAAGGTAACGTAAAGTTCGCAGGTCATCATTGTTTAATTCTCCGGACAATGACAACCCGGAGATGTGAGACTTGTGTTTTTTCTCAACAAGACGGTGCAATGTTCCGGCCTTTTTTACATGTAGTTTTAATGCATCATGCGAATTCTTTTCGGCATGCAGGTTTAGGGTACACAGCAGCAATAGCAGTGACAGGACAGAGAAATTCTTCATGTTGTTCATATATGTTTGGTTTAGTGTTTTGTACAAATTATAACGATCTTATCAATCAAATGGTGACATGTTCGTTTTGCTTATGTCTGCACCATTCACTTATAATAACGCATTATTACTGCATGTTGTGACAATATCGGGTAGAAAATATTATATTATTCACATGAATTAACAATTTATACAACTCCGTATCTGTGAAAAATATGGTGTGAGAACAGTGTGCTTGACCGGACAGACAGAATTACTTGTCGCAAGCAAACTTGGTCGTGCACATGTTTGTGCTTTATATTCATTTGCTTATGCGGCTTTAGTTATTACCATGTTCATGCTAAATGGTTTATATATGTGTAACATGATGCACGTTACACATCCTACAGCAAGATTATTATAGAATTTAACATATTATAAGGGCATCGACACGTATGTTGCAGAGAAATATCAGTAACTTTGATGTGCAAAACAACTAATATACAACACTAACACCATGAGAAAACTATTTACACTCATCGCTTTGTTCATGTCGGTGGCCTCATTAGCGTGTAACAACCTAATGGCCGATTGGGGTTAAAATGAGCAAGGTTGCCATAACCGCATATTGTGATGGTATATATAATGAACCCCAGAAGTTAGGCAAAAACTTCTGGGGTTTACATACTCTCTATATTTGTCTAAATTACTTTAGTAGATGAGGGTAGGGATTAGAGGCCGAGGGACTTCTTGATTTCCTCTACCTTTGCCTTGGCCTTCTCTACCAGAGCGGTGTATTCACATGCACAGGACATGGTGTCCTTGATTTCGCAATAGAACTTGATCTTAGGCTCTGTGCCGGAGGGACGTACGCTTATCTTGGTGCCGTCCTCGCAGAAGTACTGCAGCACGTTGCTTGTTGCGGGGAAGTCCAGTTTGCTTTCGTTGCCCTGACCGTCCTTGGCAACCAGAGTCTGGTAGTCCTTGGTGAGGACAACAGGACTGCCGGCAATCTCCTTGGGAGCCTTGTCGCCGCGGAAATCTACCATCATCTGCTTGATTTCGTCGGCACCAGACTTACCGGGCTTGGTAACGTTGATGGTGTACTCGAAACTGAAGCCATACTCCTTGTAGATGTCCATCAGCAGGTCGTACAGGGTCTTGCCCTGATCCTTGGCCCATGCTGCAATCTCGCAGATAAGGCAGATGCTGGCTGGAGCGTCCTTGTCGCGTACCTTGTCGTAGGGGAGGAAGCCGAAACTTTCCTCACCGCCACCGATGTACTTCTGCTTGCCTTCGGAAATGGCTATCTCGCGTGCAATCCACTTGAAACCGGTGTAGCAGTCGCGCAGTTCCACGTTGTTCTTCTTTGCCATCTCGGCGATTACCTCGGTGGTAACGATGGTCTTCACGAGGAAGTCGCTGGGTTTGAGCTGGCCAAGGGCAATCTTGTTCTTGATGATGTAGTAAACGAACATCATGGCTGTCTGGTTGCCGTTGATAATCTGCCATTCGCCCTCGGGGTTGCGGCAAACGATGGCCAGACGGTCGGCGTCGGGGTCGGTTGCAACAACGAGGTCGGCATTCAACTTGGTGCCCAGGTTCATGCCCAGTGTCATAGCCTCGGCATTCTCGGGGTTGGGACTAACCACGGTGGGGAAGTCGCCGTCCACAATCATCTGCTCGGGAACAACGTTGATGTTCTGGAAGCCCCATGAACGCAGACACAAGGGAACGATGACACGGCCTGTACCGTGCATGGCGCTGTAAACGATGTTCAGGTCCTTCTGGCGCAGGATGACATCCTGGTCTATCATGGCCTCCTTCACGGCGGTCATGTAGTCATAGTCCATTTCGCCGCCGATAACCTGGATGAGGTCCCAGTTGGGTTCAAACTTGACGTCTTCAATCTGCACCTTGTTCACCTCGTCGATGATACCCTTGTCGTGTGGAGCCAGTACCTGTGCACCGTCAGCCCAGTAGGCCTTGTATCCGTTGTACTCCTTGGGGTTGTGAGAAGCGGTTACGTTTACACCGGCAACAGCGCCCAACTGACGGATGGCAAAACTGATTTCGGGTGTGGGACGGAGGCTTTCAAACAAGTATGCTTTGATGCCGTTGGCACTGAAGATGGCGGCAACGCTCTCGGCAAACATGCGTCCGTTGTTGCGGCAGTCATGACCTACAACCACGCTCTGTCCTCCCTCGGGGAATGCCTTGTTGATGTAGTTGGCAAAGCCCTGTGTGGCCATGCCAACGATGTACTTGTTCATGCGGTTGGTGCCCACGCCCATGATACCGCGCAGACCACCTGTACCGAATTCCAGACTCTGATAGAAGGCGTCAATCAGAGGAGTCTTATCCTCATTGTCCAAGAGAGCCTTCACCTCTGCCTTTGTTTCGGCATCATACTTGTCACTGTCGAGCCACTTCTGAGCCTCGGCCTGACAACGCAAAATCAATTCCTGATCCATGATAAATTATAGATTTAATGTTAATAAATATTCATATTCGTGCATACAAAGATAGGAAATATTTAGACTAATGCCAAATGCTTTCCTTGTTTTTTATTTATAGATGCCAATATTATTCGTAATGTGGTGTGGAGAATGTCTTGCGTTATTATAAATATATATAATGTGTAAATAATATAGAAACAGAAAGTCTGGCTGAATTATCCTGTTTGGAGTCACTCAGCCAGACTTGAATGTCTATTGAAACGGATGTTTATTTCTTGTTGCACTTTTGCTTCTTGTCACATCCCTTTTGCTTCTTGCAGTTTTGCTTTTTTTCGCACTTCTTTTTGCAGTCTTCCTTTTTGTCACAAGTAGCGCAGTCCTTATGCTTGCACTTATCTGTTTTGTTGCACTTTTGCTCGCACTTTTGCTTCTTGTCGCACTTATTCTTGTCGCACTGTGCACTTGCGGTAGAAGTGAAGCACAAAAGCATTGTCATTAGGGCAAGGTTCAATAATGTTTTCATGATTGGTTAAATGTGAATATGTTATTATTAAGAGACAGGCCCCTATGGTAGGTTGCCATAGAGGCCTGTCTTGAAAGGGGCCGCACTGATGATGTGATGAAACTCCTTATGGTAGGATTTGAGGGCCTGTTTCACCTCTGTAATCCATCTGCCGTATTGGGATGGCACGCCATTGGTGTACAGAGCTGGTCTCGGTTTCTGAATTTAACTGATGAGTATCCCGATCAAACCAGTGCGGCAATATCTCTCTCTGTAGATTTATTCTGATAATTTAGCAGGGTAGTGGATTGTTCCGAGAAAGCCTCTGCTTTTCGTCTCCTGCAATGCAAAGATAGTCGTTTTAGTTGAGATTGCAAACTAATTTCACAAACTTTTTTGTTTGCTTATAGAATAAGTTTCATATTCGTTGGACTTTGTCAAGCCTATATGGCAAAACACTGTTTCTTCACATTGTTGGGTAAAGGTGCCTGTTGTCTGTTGTTTCTGTCTTCGGTGGCGGTAAAATGAGTCGCCACTGGCGGTGAACTTTATCGCCGAGGGCGGTTCATTTTACCGCCATTGAGGACTCGACAGGGACCTCTGGAGGACTGTTTTCTTTGATTGTGATAAAGACGATTTGATTTCGTGGTTCTGGATTATAGCGTAATCCTTTTACTCCCCACCATTCACGTGCAATTTATGGATGACAGACAACTTTAGTTTTTCTAACATTTAGGAATCAATCTTGCGGGTAAGTGAGAGCAAAATATATAATGAGAGCAAGTTCAATCATTGCAGCAATATTTTGGTCTCTATGTTTTTTATGCAAATATTCTGAAAAATGTGAAATTCCTCCCATATGTAGGGACGGATTATGTGAAATACATGTCTAAAAGTGCTATAGACAACTTTTACATCATGTTTTTTGCTTGAAATTTTCTGTGAAAAGAAAGAAATGAGTAGTTTTGTGTTATAAATATCAGGATAATAAAAGTAATTCCGATATTGTGTGGGTAACTGCGGTAATCTGTCGCTTCCCAGATACTTTCACAACGGCCGAAGTGCGGAAATGTTGATGATATGAAAGTAATCAAATTATGAAGAATATACTTGGAGAAGAATATAAGGGTGATTCACGTTTTGTGGCAGATTGCCGTAAATTGCAATCAATATATCGTGTAGAGATTGGAGAAAATATACGTCCGTATACCGATAGATATGGTAATGTGCATTGCTATGGGAACTACATCAGCAATGGGGAGATTCCCAAGGATGGTTGTTGGAAGAACTTCTTGACGGAATGTGCTTTCAAGCATGCAGAATACAGAGTGGAAAACAGAAAAGAATATGAAACTATAGAATCCGATAGGCTTTTCAATAATCTCCTTTCCAGTCAGCCCATGGCGTTTAATTTGTTTTGCCCACTGCGACAGATGTGTATGGATTCTCCTGAAATAGCAACTAAAGTCATAAAGGCTGCTCTGCCTGACTATTGCATCCACAAAGTAACGGAAGTCGAGTTGGAATTCATTCCCAAAGACTACCCGAAATTGACAGGTGACAAGAGTGCAATGGATGCAATCATAAGATTTGAAGACGAACAAGGCAAGGGAGGATTCATTGCCGTGGAAACTAAATATTCAGAAAACCTCGGTACGAATGTGGCTTATGATAGGGATGAGAATGGCATGAAGATTCCCCGTGCCAAAAGCATCGAGGCGGTAAAGCAACTCCAATGCTTCAATCCCGATGTAGAGAAAAGCATAATGGGAGGCAATACTCCGCTTACCCAGATTTATCGTAATTTCCTGCTGAGCGAGATGTATGGATTTGAACAGGGATTGTTGTCATACTCAATTATCCTCGCTCCTAAAAGGCATCCGTCTACCAAAAGAGAACTTGAGTCCTTGACCAATGGATTGCGCGAAGAATACAAGAATAAGGTTAAGGAAATAAAACTTGAAGATTTTGTTGAAAGCATAATCAGTATTGGTCCGGTAGAATATGCAAATATCTTTAAACGTTTCTATGACAGATACCTGAATTTTGATAAACTGAAAAATTTTGATTGATAATCATGTTAGCATACACCTATATAGAGAAAGGAAAGTTCGCTTGCGCTCATTGAGCCTACCTATGCAGCTTAGTGAGGAATACATTACTGAAATGGGAGGTAGGATATTAAATTTTTATCAATGTAAAAGCCTATATTGTTATGAAGATTAATCACAAACGATTCACCCCTGATAGAGTAGAACGACTCTCTAAATGTGAGATATTTGTTTTCGGCAGTAATTTAGAGGGGGAACATATGGGAGGAGCAGCAAGATTTGCTAGTGAAATGTTTGGTGCAGAATGGGGGGGTGGTGATGGACCTACAGGACAGTGTTATGCTATACCAACAATGCATGGTGGACTTGAAGATATACGACCATACGCTGAGAAATTCATTGCCTATGCAAAGGCACATCCAATGAATCGATTTCTGCTTACACGTGTAGGGTGTGGTATTGCAGGATTCAAAGATTCAGACATGGCGCAATTATTTGAAGATGTTTTGGACATTCCTAATATTGCGTATCCTCGCCAGTGGTTGCCGTACATGACTATTGACTACACACTCGGTTTGAAGACACCGAGAGGGAAAGAGGCAGCGCCGCTTGTTATAAGTGATATAGTCTTAAAACGTCTTTGCGAACAGCATCTATACGAGATCGGAGCAGGAATAGATCACTATTTGCCGAATATAAAAGTGAGATACGTATCAGAAAACAAAAAGTTTGCGTATGTTTATTTTGGCGATTTCTTTTTCTTTGGAGATGACTTCTATGTATGGGAACAAGATGATAAATATTCAGACGACCATAATCAAGACGTAGTGGAAGAAGTGTTCAACGATGAATGTGAGGGACGAGGTTATGCCCGTAGAGTTATTTTTGCCGGTGTGCAAACAGAATTCAATGACAGCAATGGAGAAAGAATCTACACAGGGGACGTTATAAAAGTTGAAGAATCCCAAAACATAACAAAGGAACTGGCGGTTGGTGCATTGAGTTCTGAGGAAGGAATAGGTACATATTGTTTTATATTAGACAATCATAGTTGGAGTTTGGCTGATTGCAATAGCCAACATTATCGGATGACACGCATTGGCACGGTGTTTTATCAGTTGGATGTCGCAGATTTTATTGGCGTCAATCAGCGCGTTATGAACTTTAATGGGTGGAGAGATACTGAGGAAGATAGGCACCAGAAAGTATTGATGGCAAAATTTACTCCGAATTACAATCAAGAACTTTGGAAATATCAAGGACTTGAGATATTGGGAATAGAATTTGATTGGAGATAATATAATTATAAATCGTAGGATAATATGAAACTTACCAACAAACAAAAAGGCGAACTTGGAGAAATTCTTGTCTCAATGGAGTTAATGAATATGGGATTGGATGTTGTCAACATCAACACCGTCTATAGAAATTACAAAAATGCGGACTTAATCTGCATGAATGCCAACAATGGCAAGAGTGTAATGATTCAAGTGAAATCAGGAACAACCCATAATATATTAACTGGATATATTTCAGAAGTGGATGGTACGATTCCTAATTTGGAAACTTCAGTCATTGGTCCCTGGGTGTTTGTTTATATGCCTGATGATAAAATGTCAAATATGGAGTTTTATATTCTAACAAGAGAAGAAGTGATTGAACTTATTTCTTCAAGCAACAAATGGTATGCAACCGGATATAATCGCAAGTTGAAGAAGAAATACCCCGTAGGTATTGAATTAGAATGGTTGAAAGGAAAATCTTCAAAAGCAACCAAACTACATCCGGAATATAAAAGTACATTGCATCAGCCATCCAAAGACAATTGGTATAAAATAACAGAACTACTTGATTGATGTAAATTGCTACAAATTTGTAGGGGGTATAACAACTGTTTTTAGAATTCCTCCCTATGAATTATGAATTTATTGACACAATCATATAAATTGGATAAAGTTATATCGAACATAAACCATGCTTGCATACACATACATAGAAAAAGGAAAATTTGCTTTGGTGGAGAAGCCGAAGCCTGTATTGATTGCACCCACCGATGCTATTGTCCGGGTGACGATGAGCAGCATCTGCACCAGCGACCTGCATATCAAGCACGGCAGTGTACCTCGTGCTGTTCCGGGCATCACCGTAGGCCACGAAATGGTTGGTGTGGTTGAGGAGGTTGGCGCAGAGGTCGCCCACGTAAAGCCCGGCGACCGGGTAACGGTGAATGTGGAGACCTTCTGCGGAGAGTGCTTCTTCTGCCAGAATGGCTATGTGAACAATTGCACCGACCCGAATGGCGGTTGGGCATTGGGATGCCGTATTGATGGGGGACAGACGGAATACGTGCGTGTACCGCTTGCCAGTCAGGGCTTGAACCGCATCCCCAATAGCGTGACCGACGAGCAGGCTTTGTTTGTGGGCGATGTCCTTGCCACTGGTTTCTGGGCGGCCCGCATCTCAGAGATTACCGAGGATGATACCGTCTTGATCATAGGAGCAGGACCTACGGGAATCTGCACCCTGCTTTGCGTGATGCTTCATAAGCCCAAACGCATCATTGTTTGTGAGAAGTCGGAAGAAAGACGTCGTTTTGTGCAAGAACATTATCCCAATGTATTGCTTACCACTCCTGAAGCATGTAAGGAATTCGTACTCGATAATAGCGCTCATGGAGGGGCGGATAGGGTGATTGAAGTGGCCGGAGCCGATGACACCTTCCGCCTGGCATGGGAGTGTGCCCGACCGAATGCCATCGTTACCGTGGTAGCCCTCTACGACCAGCCTCAGGTTCTTCCTTTGCCCCAGATGTATGGCAAGAACCTCATCTTCAAGACCGGTGGCGTGGACGGTTGCGATTCCGGGGAAGTCCTTCGCCTGATTGAAAAGGGTAGGATAGACACCACTCCGCTCATCACCCATCGTTTCCCGTTGGGTGAAATTGAAGAAGCCTACCGCATCTTTGAGAACAAGTTGGATGGTGTGATTAAGGTGGCGATAGTGAACAAATAAACTATGAAAACATTGAGTAAAAACGCCATTATTGGCTATCCGGCCGGTATCATTACCGGTATCACATACGGACTCAATCCGTTGTTTGCGGTGCCTTTGATGAATAACGGTGCAAGCATTGAGTCAATACTCTTCTTTCGATACACCTTCGCCGTAGTTCTGCTTGCCGCATTCCTCATACTAACCAGACAGAGTTTCAGGATAACCGCACGGCAGGCGGGAGTGTTGCTCGCACTCGGACTCTTGTATACGTCAAGCAGCATCTTCCTTTTTGAGGCATACAACTACATTGCATCAGGATTGGCCACTACGCTGATTTTTCTTTACCCTGTGCTGGTGGCTATTATCATGGTCTTTCTGCGTGTCGTTCCTTCCTGGCCCGTGTGGCTTTCCATTGCCGCAACATTTGGCGGCGTGATCATAATGACACAAGGGAGTGGTGGCGATTCGCTGAATCCCATCGGCGTAGCCCTGTCCTTGGGTTCGGCATTGGTATATGCTCTGTTTATTGTCATCATAAACCGCAGCAAGGCCATTGCCCAGATATCCAACACATTGTTGACGTTCTATTCTCTCACGGTCGGGGCAATCGTATTTTTTGGTAAAATATCTTTTTCGGAAGCGCCAATCTCAGCAGGGATTACAACAGGTGGCGATTGGCTGAATTTAGCGGGTTTAGCCCTCTTGCCAACCATTGTTTCAACAGCCACATTGGCCATAGCAACCCGAAATATAGGTGCAACCAAGGCCTCTGTGCTGGGTGTGTTTGAGCCTATCACGGCAATCCTTATCGGTACGCTGATGTTTGCCGAACCTTTGACAACGAACATTCTTCTGGGCATCGGCATTGCCATTGTTGCTGTAACCTTTATGATTTCTGTAACAAAACGATAAGGTTAGAATCAAAATTGTTATATAAGAAACCATGCAACCTCCCCAGATAGAGAACTCCACCAGAGAGGAAAGGCATGCCTATGTCCTCGAAGCCTGGAAATGCCTGCATAATTGCGAGATTTGTGGCAAGTGCCATATCCTCAAGGGCCGTGACCCCGAAACCCTCTATGCCGACTACATCAAAGGCAAGCGCAGCTATATGGATATCACTTTAGAGATTAGGAACCGCTCAATGAGATAGCGATACGATTGAATTCACGTCTACCAGCCTCGGTCATCAGTCCTCTATCTTCAAGTTCCACGCATCTGTCCATGTTCAGTTGAGTCCAATGGCTCTTAGGTCGGCGAGGAGAGAGGCGCTGAGCCAACCGACCATCGGGAAACCGTTTAAATGTGCTATCTATCCATCCGAAGCAAAGCGCCTCTTCCACTACTTCGATGTACGGAATAGCTGGCCACTCGGGTGGACACTTACTGCGATAAGTCACCACCCAGCAGCATTTCTCCTTGTTGTGGTTCTCTTTGAGCCAATGACGAAGCTCTGAACGATTTCCTAAGTGTAGTAGATTTACAACCTCCATGATGTCTTTAATCGGGTTCTCCTTGAACTATGTATGTATCAAAGTCAATCATATAGAATTTCCTTTATTCAAAGTTAGTCATTATCTACATTGTACA